>NZ_JMLO01000001.1:0-755649 GCF_000686785.1 Rhodococcus sp. UNC363MFTsu5.1 | reverse complement strand
TCCGGGAACCGGATGTGCGCGACCTTGTCCGAGACCCGGACCTCGTCGAGGGCGGCCATCAGCTTGTCCGCCCGCTTGGCCATGTTCTGCGCCGCGGTCGCCTTCGTCGCCTTCGCACCGAGCTTGGCGGCCTGCACCCGCAACGCGCCCGCCTTCTTCTCCGCGTTCGCGCGCTCACGGCGGCGGCGCTGCTCGTCGGTGGCGCGGGCGTCGAGGTACTTCTTCCAGCCCATGTTGTAGATGTCGGCCTCCCCGCGGACCGCGTCGAGGAACCACACCCGGTTCACCACGTCGCCGAGGAGCTCGACGTCGTGGCTGATCACGATCAGCCCGCCGTCGTGGTTCTGCAGGAACCCACGCAGCCAGGTGATCGAGTCCGCGTCGAGGTGGTTGGTGGGCTCGTCGAGCAGAAGGATGGTGTCCGAGCGGCCGCCGGATCCGTCGGAGGCGGCGAACAGGATGCGGGCCAGCTCGACACGGCGGCGCTGACCACCGGAAAGGGTGCGCAGCGGCTGGGCGAGGATCCGATCCGCCAACCCGAGGCTGCTGCAGATCCGGGCCGCCTCGCTCTCGGCGACGTAGCCGCCGAGGGACGAGAACCGGTCCTCGAGGGCGCCGTACTTGCGCACGGCCTTGTCCAGCTCGGCGCCGTCGACCAGCTCGGCCATCAGCGTCTGCAGCTTCTCCATGTCCCGCAGGATGGTGTCGAGGCCGCGGGCGGAGAGCACCCGGTCCTTGGCGAGCACGCTGAGATCGCCCTCTTTGGGGTCCTGCGGGAGGTAACCGAGGTCGCCGGTGCGGATCACCGACCCGGCGTAGGGCTCACCCTCCCCCGCGAGGATGCGCAGCGTGGTGGTCTTGCCCGCACCGTTGCGGCCGACCAGACCGATCCGGTCGCCTGCCTGGACCCGCAGGGCCGGGCCCGGCGCGGAGAGCAGGGTCCGCACACCGGCACGAACTTCGAGGTCGGTGGCGGTAATCAACAAGAACTCCTCAACGGAAACGGAAACTTTGCGTGGCCGGGCAAACGCCGACGGCACACGAGACACAAGAACGATCCACTTTACCGTGACATTCCCGGCGGGAGTTGCACGGCGTTGTGATTCGGCTAACGTTCCGCAGATGACTCTCACGAGGGATCTACAGGGAAAAACGGCGCTGGTCACGGGCGCGAGCCGCGGCATCGGCCGGGCCATCGCGGCCGAGTTCCTCGCGCGCGGCGCCGCGGTCGCGATCACGGCCCGCAAGCCGGAACCGCTGGAGGCGGCCGCGCAGGAGCTGCGGGCCGCCGTCGCGGGCGCCGTCGTGCTGCCCATCGCGGGCAATGCGGGCGACGCCGATGCGCGCGCGGAGGCGGTCACGCGGACCGTGGCCGAGCTCGGGTCGCTCGACATCCTGGTCAACAACACCGGCATCAACCCCGTCTTCGGGTCGCTGATGGACGCGGATCTGAACGCGGTGAAGAAGATCTTCGACGTGAACGTGGTCGCCGCGCTCGGCTACATCCAGCAGGCGTACCACGCCTGGATGGGCGAACACGGCGGCGCGGTCGTCAACCTCGCGAGCGTCGGCGGACTCCGGTCGACGGGGGTGATCGCCGCGTACGGCGCCTCGAAGGCGGCGCTGATCCGCCTGACCGAGGAACTGGCCTGGCAACTCGGGCCGAAGATCCGGGTCAACGCCGTCGCCCCCGGCATCGTGAAGACCCAGTTCGCGGCCGCCCTCGTCGCGGCGGGCGAGGATCAGGCCGCGGCCGGCTACCCGATGAAGCGGCTCGGGTCGCCCGAGGACGTCGCGAACCTGGTCGGCTTCCTGGTCTCGGACGCCGCCTCGTGGATCACCGGCGAGACTGTCCGGGTGGACGGCGGACTGCTCTCGACGGGTTCGATGTAGCCGTGGAGGAGGCGCTGTGACCATTCGCCGTGTCGTGCCGGACATCCGGTCCGACGATCTGGACGGGAGCCGCCGGTTCTACGGCCTCCTCGGTTTCGTCGAGGTCATGAACCTGGGCTGGGTGACCACGCTGGCGTCGCCGTCGAACCCGACGGCCCAGCTGACGCTGATGGGCGAGGACGCCACCGCGACCGTCCATCCCGACATGAGCGTCGAGGTGGACGACGTGGACGCGGTGTACGCGACCGTCGTCGCGGCGGGTGCGGAGATCGTGCATCCGCTGCAGGACGAGGAGTGGGGTGTGCGCCGGTTCTTCGTCCGCGACCCCAACGGCCGCGTCGTCAACGTCGTGGGTCACCTGTGATCCGATGACCTCCCGCGAAACGGTGGCCGATCTCGCGGTGGTCGGGCTGGGGCCCGCCGGTCGGGCGCTGGCCCATCGGGCCGCCGCCGCCGGGCTCGACGTGGTCGCGGTCGATCCGCACCCCGACCGCCGCTGGACCCCGACCTATGCGGCCTGGTGCGACGAGCTGCCGGGCTGGCTCGACGGGCCCGCGGTGGTCGCGGCTCGGGTCGAGCACCCCCGGGTGTGGACGACCCGCGAGCAGGTGCTGACCCGGCCGTACTGCGTGCTCGACAACGACGCCTTGCTGGCCGCTCTCGACCTCGGCTCCGCCCGGGTGCTCGCCGGTACCGCCGCCGAGGTCGAACCGGACCGGGTGATCCTCCTGGACGGCAACCGACTGCGCGCCCGACAGGTGATCGACGCGCGCGGCGCCACGCCCGCACCGGCGCTGGCCGAACAGACCGCCTTCGGCGTCGTCGTGTCCGGGGAGGCCGCGAGCCCGGTCCTCGGGGACGGCGAGGCGTGGTTCATGGACTGGCGCGCGGACAACGGCGCACCACCGGACGAGACCCCGTCGTTCCTCTACGCGGTCCCCCTCGGCCGCGACCGGGTCCTGCTGGAGGAGACCTGCCTGGTGGGCAGGCCGGGGCTGTCTCAGGAGGCCTTGCGCACGCGCCTGGAGGCCAGGCTGCGCGCACGGGGTGTGCCCGTGGCCGCCCATGCGGAACGCGAAAGGGTGCGGTTCCCGGTGCAGGTTCCGCGCGCGGCGGCCGCGACGGCCACCTTCGGCGCGCGCGCCGGGATCATGCACCCCGGCACCGGATACAGTGTCGCCGCCTCGCTGTCCGCCGTCGACGGTGTCGTCGGCGCGATCGTCGCAGGCAACGACCCGCGGGCCGCGCTGTGGCCCGGGGCCGCCCTGGCGGTCCGCGCGCTACGCGAGGTCGGGTTGCGCGCGCTGCTCCGGCTGCCGCCCCAGTTCACCGCGGAGTTCTTCGAGGCGTTCTTCGACCTGCCCACCGGCCGCCAACGGGCCTATCTCTCGGAGCGCGCCGACCCGGTAGCGGTGAGCCTGGCGATGGCCGCGGTGTTCCGACGTGCCCCGAACCCGGTCCGGCGCACGCTGGCGAGAGCGGTCCTGCCGACCGTCAACCCCACGCCCGGATCTCTGCCACGACCTCGGTGACCGCGCCCGGCACACCGTCGATCGCCCAGATCGCCAGCCCCACCGCGACAACGGTCAGCAACGGACCGAGCACCACCCGTTCGACCGTGCCACCGGCCCGGATCGAGAGCATCGACGGCAGGCGCAGTTCCCACCACCGCCTGCGGCCCCAGGGCAACAGCGGTGCCAGGAACGGAACGCCCTCCTTGGTGATCGCATCGCCGAGACAGTGCACCGCACACCCGAGCCCCACCGCGACACCGAGCGCCCTGGAACCCACCTCGTCCGGGTACCAGGTCCAGGTGAAGGCCGAGAGGGCCGCGGCGACGACGGTGACCGCGATCCAGCCGTTGCGCGCGGCCCAGCTCCCGGCCAGGCCGCGCAGCGCCAGGCCGAGCGTGACGAACAGGGTTCCGATGATCGCCGGGCGCCCGAACTCGATCACGAGCGCCGAGATCCCCGCGCTCAACGCGATCGCGAACAACGCTGTGTGCGTGAGTGTCCGGTGCCCGCCGCGGCGCTTGGGGTCACGCCGTCCGCGGGTGAGCCGGTAGTACCACAGCGAGACCTCGTCCACGCCGCGGGCGACCAGCTGACTGACCGGCCCGAAGGACCTCGCGACCGTGGACTGCGCCGTGTCGAGGTCGGGCAGGAGTGCCGCACCCGCGCACACCCCGGCAAAGGTGAACACCTCGGCCGTCGAGGTCGGCCCGCCCCATTCGGGTGGAAGAACCTGCGCGGCAAGAAGACCCGCGACCGCGCCGGAAACAGCATGGGTAGCACCCATCACCATGTGAGAGAACGCCTTTCGGAGGAACCGTCGAGCAGTGCCCGATCGGAGCCGCCCACACAAAACTAGCAAGCCACTCCGACACGCCACCCCGACAGCCGTCCGGCCTGCTGCCGTCAGCCCAGGCCGGCGACCTGGTCCGGGTCCTTGTCCGGGCGGAGCCCTCGCCAGCTCGGGTGACGCAGTCGCCCATCACCGGTCAGCTCCGAGTACCGCACCTCCCCAACGATTTCCGGGCGCACCCAGTGGGCCGCGCGAGCGTCCACCGCGGGAACCGAGTGACCGAAGGGCGAGCTGTCCGCGGACGCGTCCGCCAGCAGCCGCGCCAACCGCGTCAGGGTGGCATCACTGAACCCGGTCCCGACCTTGCCGACGTACCGCAGGCCGTCGGCACCGCCTGGCACGCCGAGCAGCAGTGATCCGACGCCGCCGGCCCGACGTCCCTCACCCTGCTGCCAGCCACCCACCACCACCTCCAGGTCCGAGTAGTGCTTGAGCTTCAACCAGGACGCGGATCGACCGGCCCGGTAGGTCGAGTCCCAGCGCTTGGCCACCAGGCCCTCCATCCGGGCGGTCCGACTGGACTCGAGCGCCTCGCCGAGGTCGGCGGGCGCCAACTCGAGCACCCGCCAGGTCTCGTCCTCGCCAAGGCGGATCGCGTCCAGCACCCTGCGCCGGTCCCGGTACACCTTGGCGCGCAGCGACGTCCCGTCGAGCTGCAGGACGTCGAAGATCTCCAACAGCACCGGATTCTTCGCCGCCGCTGCCCGCACATCGCGCGGTTTGGTCAGGCCCATCCGCTGCTGCAGCCGACCGAAGCTCGGCGCGCCGTCCTCACCGAGGACCACGATCTCCCCGTCCAGCACGCCCGAATGACCGTGCAGGCCTTCCGGAACGTCCAGCAACTCCGGATAGCCCGGGGTGAGGTCCGATCCACTGCGGCTGACCAGTCGGACGGTGGACACGCCGCTCTCGGCGTCGTGGTCGAAATGCACAAGGGCGCGGATACCGTCCAGCTTCGGCTCCAGCGCCCACACCTCGGGGTCCGCCCGAGACGTGAAGTCCGCCACGGTCACCGCGGATGCCAGCATCGGGGCCAGGTCGCCCGTGGGGGCGGCGCGCGAGCGCCGTTGGGGTCGTGCGCGCTCGGGCGCGGGAGCAGGCGGGATCCCCGGCTGCGCGCCGCCCTCGGAGATCCGGTCGAGGACCTCATGGAAGTCCAACTGGCGCAGTCCCGGCCGGGTCAACTCGTCCCAGGTGCGGGGGGCAGCCACATTCGGGCTCGCGGTACCGCGGAGCGAATAGGGCGACACCGTCGTCTTCGACGCCGAGTTCTGGCTCCAGTCCACGAACACCTTGCCCGCGCGCTCGGCCCTGGTCATCTTGGAGATCACCGACGTCGGCGTCTCCCGTTCGAGTTCGACCGCGATCTTCTTCGCGAACTCAACACACCGCGCCGCCGTCCAGCCCTCCCCGATCCCGGCGTACAGGTGAATTCCCTTGCTGCCACTGGTCACCGGCAGTGCCCCCAGACCGCTGTCCGCAAGCCGGTCCCGAACCCGCAGAGCCACCTCGGCGCACTCCTCCAGGGTGACGCCCGGCCCCGGGTCGAGGTCGATCACCAGGCGGTCCGGGTCCATCGGTACGCCACCCGCGCCGAATCTCCATTGCGGCACATGGAACTCGAGCGAGCCCGCCTGGGCGAAGTACACCAGCGACGCCAGGTCGTCGACGATCGGGTAGGTGATGGTCTTCGACGAGTGCGTCATGGTCCGGCGATCGACCCAGTCCGGTGTCGACGCGTCCACGTTCTTCTGGAAGAACGGGGTCGCGGACACCCCGTCCGGCCAGCGCTTTCTCGTGACCGGCCTACCGGCGAGCAGCGGCACCATGAGTGGGCCGACCGCGGTGAAGTACTGCAGGATCTCCGCCTTGGTGGTCCCCGTCTCGGGATAGAGAACCTTGTCCAGATTGGTCAGGGACAGGCGTTTGCCCTCCACCATCACCGCGGTGTTGTGACTCATGCTCCGCCCACCCATTTTCGGGTACTGCCTGGCCTGATCCCGTCCTGTGCACCATCATGGTTTCATGCGGTCCATTTGGAAAGGCTCCATCGCGTTCGGGCTCGTGAACGTCCCGGTGAAGGTCTACACCGCGACCGAGGACCACGACATCAGGTTCCACCAGGTCCACGGCGCCGATGGCGGCCGCATCAAATACAACCGTGTCTGCCAGGAATGCGGCAAGACCATCCAGTTCGCCGATATCGACAAGGCCTATTCGTCCGAGGACGGGACGCAGGTGATCCTCACCGACGAGGACTTCGACGAGCTGCCCGCCGCCGAGAAGCACGAGATCCCGGTCCTGCAGTTCGTGCCGTCCGAGCAGATCGATCCGATCCTGTTCGAGAAGAGCTACTACCTCGAGCCGGACTCCGCCTCCCCCAAGGCCTACCAGCTGCTCGCGTCCACGCTGACCGAGAGCGACCGCACCGCGCTGGTGCACTTCACGCTGCGTCAGCGCACCCGGCTCGCCGCACTACGGGTGCGCGACGGCGTGCTGGTCATCCAGACACTGCTCTGGCCCGACGAAGTACGGGCCGCGGAGTTCGAGACCCTCGACAAGACGGCCGCGCCGAGCGACAAGGAACTGGCGATGGCAAAGTCGTTGGTGGAGTCGATGTCCGAGGACTTCGAGCCCGAGTCGTACACCGACGAATACCAGATCCAGCTGCAGAAGATGCTCGACGAGGCGATCAAGAACGGCGGCAAGAAGGTGACCCCGCCCGAGGCGGTGGCCGCCGCCAAGGAGGACGCCGAGGTCGTGGACCTGGTCGCCGCGCTGCAGCGCAGCGTCGACGCCGCGAAGTCGGGGAAGACGGACACGGCCGAGAAATCCCCGAAATCCGCTCCCGCGAAGAAAACCGCCAAACGCTCGCCCGCCCGCAAAACCGGCTGATTCGCCCGCAAGGAAACGCGTGCCCACCCTCTGGACATATAGTCTGCGCGCAGATAATCTCTACGCAGATCATCTACCGAGGAGAGCACCATGTGGGAGTACGAGCACAGCGTCGACACCGCCGCCACCCCCGAATCGATCTGGCGCCTGTGGTCGGACGTCGAGAACTGGGGCACCTGGAACGCCGACATCGAACACATCGAGATCCTGGGCGAGTTCGCCGACGGCACCGAGATCGTCATGACCCCAGCGGGCGACGAGGCTGTGCACCTGCGCCTGGCCGAGGTCAGCGAGAACAGGCTGTTCGTAGACGAGGCCGAGATCGAGGGGCTGACACTGCGCACCGCGCACCGCATCGAGCCCCTCGGCGGCGGTGACACCCGCGTCACCTACCGGATGGAGATCACCGGGGCCGGCGCCGACGTGGCCGGACCCGCGATCGGGCCCGCGGTCACCGGCGACTGGCCTGACACCATGGCGGCACTGGTCGCGAAGGCGCTCGATCATGCCGCTTCAGCCAGGTGAGAGCCCGGGGTTCCTGCTCTGGCACGCCACACTGCGCTGGCAGCGCGGCATCGCCGAGGCGCTCGAACCCCTTGGACTCACCCACGTCCAGTTCGTCCTGCTGGCCTGCATCTGGTGGCTCAACACCCACGACGACAACCCGAACCAGCTCACCGTGGCGCGCCAGGCCGGAACCGATGTGAAGATGACCTCGCAGGTACTGCGCACGCTGGAGAAGAAGGGACTGATCGAGCGTCACGTCGACCCAGCCGACACCAGGGCCAGGTTGCTGCGGGCCACCGACACCGGCGCCGAGCTGGCGCCGCGGGCGATCGAGGCGGTCGAGGCCGTCGACCTACGGTTCTTCGAGCCCGTGGACCGAGACGAGGCCACCGAGCTGCTGCGACGCCTCGCCCCGATGTAGGCGAAGGAGGACGCGGTCGTCCGGCTAGTCGGTCTCGTCCCTCATCAGGGCAAAGTAGAAGTGCTCACCACCGTCGAGCACATCCTTGCCGTTCATGATGCCCATCAGGGTCCGGTCGTCGACGCGCTTGAAGTGGTCGAACACCGGCATCCCGTCGTAGATCATCGTCGCGGTGCACTCGCCCCTGAACTCCACCATCCACAGGCTCGCCTCCCCCTTGCCTGCCGCCACGTCGGAGTAGAGCTCGCCGTCCGACCCACGGCACAGCATCGGCTGCACATCGAATCGCGATCCGAAGTTCTTGCCGTACCAGCCCGACCTGGCGAGCAGCCGACCCGTGCGATGACCGGTCTCGAAGCCGCTCCCCCGCCACCGCCCCTCGAGCTCGTCGATGTGCACGGTCGGCAGTGCCGCCCACAGCTCGTCGAGGACACGGGGATCCACCGGCCCCGCGCTGCCGAGGAGTTCGAAGAACTTCTGCTGACCGGTCACGGCGTTCCTTTCGTCGGGAGGATATGGGCGATCGATCGCACGTATCAGAAGGTGAGCACCGGCTTGACCACGGCCCCGCTCGACGCTGCGGCGAGGGCAGCCTCGATCTCCTCGAACGGGAAGGTCGTGATCATCTCCTCGAACGGGAACCGACCCGCCCGCCACAGCTCGATCAGCTCGGGGATGAACGTCTGGGGGTCCACGTCGCCCTCGATGACCCCGGTCACGCTGCGGCCCATCAGCAGGCTCGACTGGTCGATCAGCACCGGATTGCGTTGGCCGCGAAGGCCGAGCGTCGCGCAGCTGCCCGGCGAGCGCAGGGTCGACACCGCCAGGTTCAGCACCTCCTCGCTGCTGACCGTGTCCACGCTGTGGTCCGCGCCGCCGCCGGTCAGCCTGCGCAGTTCGCGGCCGAGCCCGGGAGTGGCGCTGTCCAGCGCGGCGGTGGCGCCGAGCTTGACGGCCAGCTCGCGCCGGGCGGGCAGCGGATCGACGACAAGGATGGTCGCGCACCCGGTCGCGGCGGCCGCCAGGACCGATCCCAGTCCGACCGCGCCGGCGCCGAACACGATCACCGAGGAGCCGGGCCGCGGACGCAACACCCGCAACACCGCGCCCGCGCCGGTCTGGATGCCGCATCCGAGAGGTCCGAGCAACGCGAGCGGGAGATCGGCCGCAACCTTGACCGCGCCCGCGGCGTCGACCACGGCGTGCGTCGCGAACGAGGATTGCCCGAACCAGCCGCCGTGCACCTCCCCCGACCCCGAGTGCAGCGTGGTGCTGCCGTCCCGCCTGCGCCCCGAGTAGTTGAGCGCGGCGAAGTCCGTGCAGTACGCCGGGTGGCCGCCGGTGCAGTTCGGACACTGTTGACACGATGCGAAGCTGAGGACGACGTGATCGCCTGCGCGGACCGTGTCGACGCAGGAGCCGACCGACTCCACCACGCCCGACCCCTCGTGCCCGAGCACCGCGGGCAGCGGAAACGGAATCGCCCCTGCCGCGGCCGTCAGGTCGGTGTGGCAGATGCCGACACCTGCCATCCGGACCAGGATCTCCCGCTCCCGCAGGGCACCGGTCCGGATCTCCCTGATCTGCGTGGGCCCGCCGTACTCCGCGAGAACCGCCGCACGCACCCGATCACCCACCGAGATCTTCCCTCCGACGTATGCGAACTCCGGTTAACTTACGCCCCTCGCCGGGATTCGCCACCCACAAAGAGGCGTATCGTCCGATGTGAAACAGATCACACCCAGATGGTGGCGCCCGGCCCGCCTTTCCGGCCGAGACCGATCAGGGGTTTGGCCGTCCACCAGGGCACGGAGGTCGGCGATGAGCACCACCAGTTCCCCCATCACCGCGGATACGGCCCCGTGTGGTCGCGTCGTGGGCGGTCGCCGGCATCAGGAGAACGACGACGAGGGCCTGCGCATCGACGACCGCACCTATGAGTGCGGTTGCCGCGTGATCCGCCACGAGTATCACGACGGATCGGTGCGCATCAAGACGATTCGGCACGACGGCAAGGTGCTGACAGATGAGCACAGTGGCAACCACGAGGCCTGAGTGATGACCGCATTCCACTCGGTCGTCATCGTCGGCGGCGGTGGCGCCGGGCTGCGCGCGGCCATCTCGATCGCCGAATCGGACCCGAGCCTGAGCGTCGCGATCGTGTCGAAGGTCTACCCGATGCGCAGCCACACCGTGTCCGCGGAGGGCGGCGCCGCCGCGGTCATCGCACCCGACGACTCCCTCGACGAGCACGCCTACGACACCGTGTCCGGCAGCGATTGGCTCTGCGACCAGGACGCCGTCGAGGCGTTCATCGGCGAAGCCCCGAAGGAACTGCTCCGCCTGGAGCACTGGGGCTGCCCGTGGAGCAGGCAACCGGACGGGCACATCGCCGTTCGCGCGTTCGGCGGGATGAAGAAGAAGCGCACCTGGTTCGCCGCCGACAAGACCGGATTTCACCTGCTGCACACCCTCTTCCAGAAGGCGCTGTCCTACCCGGACATCGTGCGCTACGACGAGTGGTTCGCCACCACGCTGCTCGTCGACGACGGACGGGTCATGGGGGTGGTGGCCATCGAGCTGTCCACCGGCCGGATCGAGACGATCGTCGCCGACGCCGTCATCGTGTGCACCGGGGGTTGCGGCAGGGTGTTCCCGTTCACCACCAACGCCACCATCAAGACCGGCGATGGGATGGCCCTGGCCTACCGGGCCGGGGCCGGACTGAAGGACATGGAGTTCGTCCAGTACCACCCGACCGGACTGCCGTTCACCGGCATCCTCATCACCGAGGCCGCGCGGGCCGAGGGCGGTTGGCTGATCAACAAGGACGGGTATCGCTACCTCCAGGACTACGACCTCGGCACACCCACACCGGGGCCTGTGCTGCGCAGCATGGAGCTGGGGCCACGGGACCGGCTCTCCCAGGCCTTCGTGCACGAGCAGCAGAAGGGCAGGACGATCGACACGCCCGACGGACCGATCGTCCACCTGGACCTACGGCATCTCGGCGCCGACGTCATCGACGCGAAACTGCCGTTCGTCAGGGAACTGTGCGCGAGCTACCAGAACATCGACCCGGTCCACGAGCTCGTCCCGGTACGCCCGGTCGTGCACTACATGATGGGAGGGATCCACACCGATCTACACGGAGCCACCGATCTGGACGGGCTGTACGCCGCGGGCGAGGTCGCCTGCGTCAGCATCAACGGCGCCAACCGTCTCGGTTCGAACTCGCTGCCGGAACTGCTCGTCTTCGGCGCCCGCGCCGGACAGGCCGCCGCCACCTACGCCGCGACAGCTCACTCCTCCGGCCCCACCGCGGCGATCGAGGCACAGGGACGCGACGAGCAACGCCGGCTCGAACGGGAACTCGCCCGTCACGACGGCGCAGGCGGGGCACGGCCGGACCGCATCGCCGACATCCGGACCGGGATGCAGGAGGCGATGGAGGCCGGTGCCGGCATCTACCGGGACGAGCGCACCCTGCGCACGGCGATCGATCGGATCCGAGAACTGAAGCAGCGCTACGCGGCCGCCGTCATCGATGACCACAGCCGGACGTTCAACACCGAGCTGATCGCCACTCTCGAGCTCTCGGGGATGTTGGACGTCGCAGAGTGCATCGTCGGCAGCGCGTTGCGGCGGGAGGAGTCCCGCGGCGCGCATCAGCGCACCGACTTCCCCGACCGCGACGACGACAGGTACCTGGCTCATTCACTGGTCCACAGGCAACCGGGCGGCGAGGCCCGGATCACCTACCTGCCGGTGACGATCACCCGCTGGCCACCCGGCCAACGGGTCTACGGGAGGTGAGCGATGCCCGAGCACGACACCATCGCCGTCGAGGTCATGCGGTACCGGCCGGAGCAGGAGTCCACGCCCGCACCGCAGTGCTATCGGGTCCCGCTGCGCAAGGAGTGGACCGTCCTCGACGGCCTCAACCACATCAAGGACCAGCTGGACGGAACGCTCTCCTATCGGTGGTCCTGCCGAATGGGGATCTGCGGCAGCTGCGGCATGACGGTCAACGGCGAGCCGAAGCTGGCCTGCTCGACGTTCCTGACCGACTATGCGCCCGAATCGATTCGGGTCGAGCCCCTGCGGAACTTCCCGGTGATCCGCGACCTCGTCGTCGACATCAGCGACTTCATGTCCAAGCTGCCCAAGGTCAAACCGTGGCTGATCCGCTCGGACGAGTCCGAGCCCGAGGAGGGCGCGTACCCGCAGACGCCGGAGGAGATGGAGGCGTACAAGCGGTACAGCATGTGCATCAACTGCATGCTGTGCTACTCGGCCTGCCCGGTGTACGCGCTCGAGCCCACCTTCCTCGGCCCCGCGGTGATCGCACTGGGCCAGCGCTACAACCTGGACTCGCGGGACGAGGGCGCCGAGGACCGGCGTGATGTGCTGGCCTCGGCGGAGGGCGCGTGGGCCTGCACCTTCGTCGGCGAATGCAGCGTGGCGTGCCCCAAGGGCGTCGACCCCGCAGGCGCCATCCAGCGCTACAAGCTGACGGCGGCGTCGAGGTCGTTGAAGGAGTTCCTGCTCCCGAGGGGTGCGCGATGAGTTCCGCAGGCACTGTGGCGGCGCGTCCCTACCGACCGCCGGTGCCCCGGCTGTGGTGGCTGCGGCGCAGGTCGTACCTCCTGTTCATGCTGCGCGAGCTGTCGTGCCTGTTCGTGGCGTGGTTCGTCATGTTGGCGCTCCTGCTGGTGGTGGCGGTCGGCGACGGCCCTGGCGCCTACCGGGACTTCCTCGACTGGAGCGCGCGCCCCTGGGTGATCGCGCTCAACGTGATTGCGACGGCGTTCGTCCTGCTCCACGCCGTGACCTGGTTCAACCTGGCGCCCAAGGCAATCGTGGTCCGGTTGGGGAAGCGGTCCGTTCCGCCTGCCGCGGTGCTCGCCGCGCACTACGCGCTGTGGGCCGCGTGCTCGGCGATCGCGGCGTGGGTGATCCTGCGATGACGACCAGCAGGCGCGAAAGCCGCAGGCCGACTGCGGAACCGCTGGCGTGGCTGGCGTTCAGCGCAGGCGGGATGGCCGCGGCCCTGCTGATCCCGGTACTCATCCTGCTGTTCGGGATCGCGATTCCGCTGGGCTGGATCGCAGCCCCCGAGTACACGCACCTGCACTCGGTGCTGCGCCACCCGATCACCGTCGTCGTGCTGATCGGCCTCTGCGTACTGGCGCTGTTCCACGCCGCGCACCGGCTCCGCTTCACCCTCTGGCACGGACTCCGGCTCCAGAGGGCCAGGGGTGCCGTCACCGTGGCGTGCTACGGGGGCGCCGCGGTCGGGTCCGTCGTGGCCGCGTACCTGCTGATCAGGGGCTGAGGGCCGCGCCCATCGCGGTCCCGGCCCCGCATACCTTTCCGGCCTTCCACGTAACGAATTGTCGGTTTCTTTCGACTTTCAGGTGTCGGCGCCCCGGATCGAATCGGAGGACTGACATGATCGGAAACGTTTAGTTTCAACAAACAGGGGAGAAACGCATATGAACGGCAACACCTTTCGACGCATGGCGACCACGGCCGTCGTATCGGCCGGCATCGCGGGGGGCCTCGTCGCGGGCGCGGGTTCCGCAGCAGCGGAGACACAGGTTGTACCCATGAGCACGTGCTTCGGCCTGAGCCCGTACATCGTCGACCAGCCCTATATCGCCAGCAGGGCATTCTTCAATCAGGACGGACCGGGCACCGGCACCGTCACCCTCGCCGACGTGTCGAGCCTCTGGTTCTTCGCCCCCGCCTACCTGTCCGACACCCGCCTCGACTGGCGCAACAAGACAACCGGAGCGGCCGGCACGCTCACCGCCACCACGCCGATCGGCATGGGAAGCGCCGTCAACCTGCGGCTCAACAGCGGCCCCGGTGACGTCGAGATCACCAGGAGCGCCGTCAACCGCAATGCGCTGTGGGCCATCCCGACCACGTCCTGCACCGGTACGGTGCACGTCAACTGATCCGCGTGACCGCATGACAAAGGCGCCAGACCCGATCACTCGGGTCTGGCGCCTTCTCTGTCACGTTCGGGTCAGACGGTGAAGCCGAGCGCCCGCAGCTGCTCGCGGCCGTCCTCGGTGATCTTGTCCGGGCCCCACGGCGGCATCCAGACCCAGTTGATCTTCAGGTCGTTCACGAGGCCGCTCTTGACGAGCGCGCCGCGCGCCTGCTCCTCGATCACATCGGTCAGCGGGCAGGCGGCGGAGGTGAGGGTCATGTCAACGGTGGCGATGTCCTCGTCGTCCACGGCAATGCCGTAGACCAGCCCGAGGTCGACCACGTTGATCCCGAGCTCGGGGTCGACGACATCGCGCATCGCTTCCTCGAGCTCGTCGATCACGGCCTGCTGCTCGGGCGTCAACTCGAGCACGGCCTGCTCATCGGCGGCGGGCGCGGACTCCGGGACGGCCTGGCCCTCGGTGGACTCGGCGTTTGCCTGGGTCTCGGTCATGATGACGATCCTCCGGTCTGAACCGGCACTGCGGTGCCGATGACATTCTTCGTCGGCGCAGCGTCGGCGCCGTCGACTATTTGAACAACGGCATCCTTGAATGCCATCCATCCCAGCAACGCGCACTTCACGCGGGCCGGGTACTTCGATACGCCGACAAACGCGATCCCGTCGCCGAGCACGTCTTCGTCGCCCTCGATGTTGCCGCGGCTGGTGATCATCGCGTCGAAAGCGTCGACCGTCGCGAGCGCCTCGGTCACGCTCAACCCGACGACCTGGTCGGTGAGCACCGAGGTCGACGCCTGGCTGATCGAGCAGCCCTGCCCGTCGTACGAGATGTCGCCAACCCGGCCGTCGTCGGTCAGTGCCACCCGCAGCGTCACCTCGTCACCACAGGTCGGGTTCACGTGGTGCACCTCGGCACCGAACGGCTCCCGCAGCCCCCGACCGTGCGGGTGCTTGTAGTGATCCAGGATGACCTCCTGGTACATCTGCTCCATCCGCATGGTCTACGACGCCCCGTCGATCGGTGCGGTCTCCGGCTCGTCGACGACCGGCTCGGCGGCAGGCGTCACCCCGAAGAACTCCTGCGCGCGACGGATGGCCGCCGCCAGGGCGTGCACTTCGTCGGTGGTGTTGTAGAGGGCAAACGATGCACGGGCGGTCGCCGCAACCCCGAAGTGCCGATGCAACGGCCAGGCGCAGTGGTGCCCGACCCGGATCGCGATGCCCTCGTCGTCGAGGATCTGGCCGAGGTCGTGCGCGTGGATGCCGTCCACCACAAAGGACACCGCGCCGCCGCGGTCCACCGGGGTGGTCGGACCGATGATCCGCACGCCGTCGATGGCACCGAGCTGTTCGAGCGCCAGCGCCGTGAGCTCGTGCTCGTGCGCGGCGACGGAGTCCATGCCGAGCTCGTTCAGGTAGTGCACGGCCGCACCGAGCGCGACGACCTGCGAGGTCATCGGCACGCCCGCCTCGAAACGCTGCGGCGGGGCGGCGTAGGTGGTCGCCTCCATCGTGACGGTCTCGATCATCGAGCCGCCGGTGATGAACGGCGGCATCGACGCGAGCAGCTCGCGCTTGCCGTAGAGCACGCCGACACCCGACGGACCGAGCATCTTGTGCCCGGAGAACGCCGCGTAGTCAACGTCCAGCGCGTGGAAGTCGACCGGCATGTGCGGCACCGATTGGCACGCGTCCAGCACGACCAGCGCGCCGACGGCCCTGGCCCGGCGGACCAGCTCGGCCACCGGCGCCACGGCGCCCGTCACGTTCGACTGGTGGGTGAAGGAGACCACCTTCACCGCGTCGGTCAGCTCCAGCGACTCCAGGTCGATGCGGCCGTCGTCGGTCACCCCGTACCAGCGCAGCGTCGCACCGGTCCGCCGGGCCAGCTCCTGCCACGGCACCAGGTTCGCGTGGTGCTCGAGCTCGGTGATCACGATCTCGTCGCCAGGGCGCAGGTGCCGCTCGAATCGCTGGTCGCCGAGCACATAGGTCACCAGGTTGAGCGCCTCGGTGGCGTTCTTGGTGAACGTCAGCTCGTCGGCGTCGGCCCCAACGAAGTCGGCGATCGCCGCGCGCGCACCCTCGTACGCGTCGGTCGCCTCCTCCGCGAGCTGGTGCGCCCCGCGGTGCACGGCCGCATTACAGGTGGTGAGGAACTCCCGTTCGGCATCGAGCACCTGGACGGGGCGCTGCGAGGTCGCCCCGGAATCCAGGTACACCAACGGTTTACCGTCGCGCACCGTACGGCCGAGGATCGGGAAGTCCTTCCGGATCCTGGTGATGTCGAGTTCCTTCACCGAGGTGGTCATGGAACTAGGCTCCTGTCGCTGCAGCCTGCGTGAACCGGACGTAGCCGTTCTCCTCGAGCTCGTCGGCGAGCTCGGCGCCGCCGGACTCGACGATCTGGCCGCCGACGAAGACGTGCACGAACTCCGGGGTGATGTACCGCAGGATCCGGGTGTAGTGCGTGATCAGCAAGACGCCGCCGTGCTCGCGCTCCTTGTAGCGGTTGACGCCCTCGGAGACGATGCGCAGCGCGTCCACGTCGAGGCCGGAGTCGGTCTCGTCGAGGATCGCGATCTTCGGCTTGAGCAGCCCCAGCTGCAGGATCTCGTGGCGCTTCTTCTCGCCGCCGGAGAAGCCCTCGTTGACGCTGCGCTCGCTGAACGACGGATCGATCTCGAGCTCGGTCAGGGACTCCTTGACCTCCTTGACCCAGTGCCGGAGCTTGGGGGCCTCGCCGCGGACCGCGGTCGCTGCGGTGCGCAGGAAGTTCGACATCGAGACGCCGGGCACCTCGACCGGGTACTGCATGGCCAGGAACAGGCCGGCGCGGGCCCGCTCGTCGACACTCATCTCGAGCACGTTCTCGCCGTTGAGGGTGATGCTGCCGGAGGTCACCTCGTACTTGGGGTGGCCGGCGATGGCGTACGACAGGGTCGACTTGCCGGAGCCGTTGGGGCCCATGATCGCGTGGGTCTCCCCCGAGCGGACCGTGAGGTTCACGCCCTTGAGGATGTTGATCGGCTCGGCGTTCTCGTCGGTGGTCGCGACGTTGACGTGCAGGTCCTTGATTTCGAGAACGGAGTTTTCAGCGGTAGTCATTCAATGTTCCTTAGAGAAGTGTGTTGTCGGCGGCGATCTCAGACGCCGACCGCGGCGAGCTCGACCTCGATGGCTGCTTCGAGGCGCTCGCGCACCTCCGGGACGGCAATGCGGTTGATGATCTCGTGGAAGAACCCGCGGACCACCAGGCGACGGGCCTGGTCCTCCGGGATGCCCCGCGAACGCAGGTAGAACAGCTGCTCGTCGTCGAACCGGCCGGTGGCGCTGGCGTGGCCCGCACCGACGATCTCGCCGGTCTCGATCTCGAGGTTCGGCACCGAGTCGGCGCGGGCGCCGTCGGTGAGCACCAGGTTCCGGTTGAGCTCGAAGGTGTCGGTGCCCTCGGCCGCGGCGCGGATGAGCACGTCGCCAACCCAGACGGTGTGCGCGTCCGGCTTGCCGGAGTGCGGATCGCCCTGCAGCGCGCCCTTGTAGACGACATTCGACTTGCAGTGCGGCTGCGAGTGATCCACCAGCAGGCGCTGCTCGAAGAACTGGCCCGCATCGGCGAAGTACAGGCCGAGCAGCTCGGCGTCGCCGCCGGGTCCGTCGTACTTCACGATCGGGGTCAGCCGCACCAGGTCGCCGCCCAGGCTCACCGAGGTGTAGCGGAGGACCGCGTCGCGGCCGAGCCGGGAGTGGTGCGCCGCGACGTGCACGGCGTCGTCCGCCCAGTCCTGCACGGCGACCACGGTCAGCTTCGCGCTGTCGCCGACGATGAACTCGACGTTCTCCGCGTAGGTGCCGCTGCCGCGCTGGTCGAGCACGACCGTGGCCTTCGCGAAGGCCTCGAGCCGGACCTGGATGTGGCCGTAGGCCACCTCGTCCACGCCGGGACCGGTCACGACGACGTTGACGGCGTCGGCGACCTCGTGCTCCTTGGCCACGGTGATCACCGTGGCCGACTCGAAGCCGGAGTACGCCTGCGCGGCGATGCGGTCGGCGGGCACACCGGCCTGACCGAGACGGGCATCGTCACGGCCGACGGTCTCGACGCTGACACCCTCGACCGCCTGGACCTCGACGGTCGCGGCGCCGGAGCGGACCGCGGTGCCGTCGTGCAGGCCGCGCAGCCTGCGCAGCGGCGTGAAGCGCCACGCCTCGTCGCGTCCCGCGGGGACCTCGAAGGCGTTGACGTCGTATGAGGTGAACACCTCGCCCTTGTTGGTGGCGGGCACGATGTTCTCACCGGCGACGGCGGCCTTGACCCCGGTCGTCGCCTCGTTTGCGTTGGCCACTAACCCACGGCCCCTTCCATCTGCAGTTCGATCAGGCGGTTGAGCTCGAGGGCGTATTCCATCGGCAGCTCCTTGGCGATGGGCTCGACGAACCCGCGCACCACCATGGCCATTGCCTCGTCCTCGGTGAGGCCGCGGCTCATCAGGTAGAACAACTGGTCTTCGCTGACCTTCGACACGGTCGCCTCGTGACCCATCGACACGTCGTCCTCGCGGATGTCCACGTAGGGGTAGGTGTCGGAACGGCTGATCTGGTCGACCAGCAGGGCGTCACACTTGACGGTCGACTTGGAGCCGTGCGCGCCCTTGTTGACCTGGACCAGGCCACGGTAGGAGGCACGGCCGCCGCCGCGGGCCACCGACTTGCTGACGATGGTCGAGGAGGTGTGCGGCGCCAGGTGCAGCATCTTCGCGCCGGTGTCCTGGTGCTGGCCCTCGCCGGCGAACGCGACCGAGAGGACCTCGCCGCGAGCGTGCTCGCCCATCATCCACACGGCCGGGTACTTCATGGTGACCTTGGATCCGATGTTGCCGTCGATCCACTCCATCGAGCCGCCCGCGTCCACCTTGGTGCGCTTGGTCACCAGGTTGTAGACGTTGTTCGACCAGTTCTGGATGGTCGTGTAGCGGCAGTGGCCGCCCTTCTTCACGATGATCTCCACGACCGCGGAGTGCAGCGAATCGGACTTGTAGATCGGCGCGGTGCAACCCTCGACGTAGTGCACCGAGGCGCCCTCGTCGACGATGATCAGGGTGCGCTCGAACTGGCCCATGTTCTCGGTGTTGATCCGGAAGTAGGCCTGCAGCGGGATGTCCACGTGCACGCCCGGCGGCACGTAGATGAAGGAGCCGCCCGACCAGACCGCGGTGTTGAGCGCGGAGAACTTGTTGTCGCCCGCGGGGATCACGGAGCCGAAGTACTCCTTGAACAGCTCCGGGTGCTGCTTGAGCCCGGTGTCCGTGTCGAGGAAGATCACGCCCTGCTTCTCGAGATCCTCACGGATCGAGTGGTAGACGACCTCGGACTCGTACTGCGCGGCGACACCGGCGACCAGGCGCTGCTTCTCCGCCTCCGGGATGCCGAGCTTGTCGTAGGTGTTCTTGATGTCCTCGGGCAGGTCCTCCCAGGACTCCGCCTGCTTCTCGCTGGACCGCACGAAGTACTTGATGTTGTCGAAGTGGATGCCCTCGAGGTTGGAGCCCCAGTGCGGCATCGGCTTCTTGTCGAAGGTCTTGAGCGCCTTGAGCCGGATGTCGAGCATCCACTCGGGCTCGTTCTTCTTCGCGGAGATGTCCCGCACGACGGCCTCGGACAGCCCGCGCTGCGCGCTGGCGCCCGCGACGTCGGAATCAGACCAGCCGTAGCCGTAATGGCCGAGCGAGGCGATGGCCTCGTCCTGCGTCAGTGCGGGCGACTTCTCCGTGCTGCCGGCTGCCTGATCTTGGGTGACTGTCATGCGAGCTCCTTCCGGAGTCTTGTTGCGTACCGGTGCGGGCTGGGCATCGGCGTGGGTGGTGCTTACTTCGGGGATGCGTCTGACGACGAGCGAGGCTCGTCTGGTGGAGCTATCGGTATGTGGGTGGTGCAGGCGCAGTCACCGTTGGCGATGGTCGCCAGGCGCTGCACGTGGGTGCCGAGCAACTCGGCGAAGGCCTGCGTCTCCGCCTCGCACAGCTCGGGGAACTCCGAGGCGACGTGCGAGACCGGGCAGTGGTGCTGGCAGATCTGGACGCCGTTGCCCACCGGCCGGGTGGTGGCCGCGAAGCCAGCCGAGGTGAACGCATCCGCGATGGCGTCGGCGGTGTCCACCACCTCGCCTGGGGTGTGCGGTGCGACGGGATCGATGTCGGCGACGATCGTCTGGACCCGGCGCCGCGCGAACTCGACGATCGCCTCCTCACCGCCGACCTCGCGGAGGTGCCGCATGGCCGCACCGGCGAGATCGTCGTAGGAGTGACCGAGACGCGAACGGCCTGCGGCGGTCAGCTGGAACTGCTTCGCCGGGCGACCGCGGCCCTTGTGCTGCCAGCTCGCGGCGTTCGAGGAACGTGCCTCGCCCGCGTCGATCAGCGCCTCGAGGTGACGTCGGACACCCGCGGCGCTCAGACCGAGCTTCGCGCCGACCTCGGGGGCCGTGATCGGGCCCTGTTCGAGGAGAAGCTGGACGACGGCGGCCCTGGTGTGCCCGTCATGGCTCACCACGGTCGCGGTCGGGGCACCGCTGAGTGCAGGCGAAACAGGTGCATGACCTGCGCCTTCACTTCGCGCGTCCCGAGCCGGTGCCGATTTCACAACACAAGTGTGACGGAATTATCGGAGCTGGTCCACCAAGGGTGCCCTGTATTACACCGCTACGCTGCCCCATGTGCCGCAGACCGACGACGCACCGGACTCCGGTGACACCCCCAGCGCCGGCCCGGCGACCCGATTCCGCGAACGGGCGGTGACGCTCGCCAAGCGAGGGCTGGGCGTCGACGGCCCGCACCACGGCTTCGAGGTGTCGAGCCTGCACGGCGACGAGACCGAGGCCCCCGGACTCAACAAGCGCGAGACCGGTCAGCTCCGCGGGATCAGGCGTTTCGGCGCGACAGGGGCCGTCCTGATGGCGATCGGCGCACTCGGGGCAGGCGCGCAGCCGGTGCTGCAGAACCCGGTCCAGGGCCTGCGGATCCTCGGGCTGCCCGCGCGCCTCGGCGCGACAGCGCTCACACTCACCATGACCGGCAGCGTGATGGTGGTGCTCGCGTGGCTGCTGCTGGGCAGGTTCGCGATCGGCCGGTACCGCGGGGAGGGCACCGCGCCCCGACGGCTGACCCGCTCCCAACTGGACCGCACCCTGCTGCTGTGGGTGATCCCGCTCACGGTCGCGCCACCGATGTTCAGCAAGGACGTCTACTCGTACCTCGCGCAGAGCGAGATCACCGCGCGCGGACTCGACCCGTATGCGATCGGGCCGGCACAGGCCCTCGGCGTCGACCACGTCCTGACCAGGACCGTGCCGACCATCTGGCGTGACACACCAGCGCCGTACGGACCGCTGTTCCTCTGGATCGGTCGCGGCATCTCCGCCCTCACCGGCGAGAACATCGTCGCGGGCATCTTCCTGCACCGGTTGCTCGCACTCGTGGGCGTCGCGCTGATCGTCTGGGCGCTGCCCCGGCTGGCGCGTCGGTGCGGCGTCGCGAGCGTGACCGCGCTCTGGCTCGGCGCCGCCAACCCATTGCTGCTGTTCCACCTGGTCGCCGGGATCCACAACGAGGCACTGATGCTCGGCCTGATGCTGGCGGGCATGGAGCTGGCGCTGCGCGCCGTCGAGAGCGCCGACCCGATCCGCTTCGACCCCCGCGGCGCCACCGCGGGCGGCAGGAACCTGCTGTATCTGCTGGCCGGATCGGGCCTGATCGCGCTGTCCGCGACGGTCAAGATCCCGTCGCTGCTGGCGCTCGGGTTCATCGGCATGGCCCTGGCGCGGCGCTGGGGTGGCACCGTCCGGTCCGTGCTGGCGGCCGCCGGACTACTGATGGCGGTGACCGCGGTTGTCATCCTCGTGGTGAGCCTGGCCAGCGGCCTCGGCTTCGGCTGGCTCTCCCCCGGCACCCTCGGCACCGCGAACGAGGTGCGGAGCTGGATGTCGCTGCCGACGCTGCTCGGGCTCGGCACCGGCCTGGCCGGGGTGTTCCTCGGACTCGGCGACCACACCACCGCCGTCCTCAACCTGACCCGGCCGATCGCCTCGCTCGCGGCGGCCTTCGTCGCGCTGCGCATGCTCGTCGCCGTTCTCGTCGGGCGGGTGCACCCGGTGGGCGCGCTGGGCGTCTCCCTCGGCGTCCTGGTGCTGCTCTTCCCCGTGGTCCAGCCGTGGTACCTGCTGTGGGCGGTGATCCCGCTGGCCGCATGGGCGACCCGGCCGGTCTTCCGCATCCCGGCCATCGTCTTCTCGTCGGCGGTGAGTCTGATCGTGATGCCCAACGGCGGCGAATACCAGCCGTTCATGATCGTCCAGGCCGCCGTCGCCACCATCCTCGTGGTGGGACTGGCGATGTTCCTCACCCGCGACCGGCTGCCGTGGCGGGCCGGGACCGGGGCACCGAACGGCAGTGGATCGGCCGCCGAATACGCTGGGACCCCGTGAGCTCTTCCGCGTCCGCCACGGCGCATCCGGTTCTTCGCCTCGACGGCGTGGTCAAGTCCTTCGGCAGCGTCACGGCCGTCGACGGCCTCGATCTGTCCCTGCACCGCGGCGAGGTGCTGGCGTTGCTCGGCCCCAACGGCGCCGGCAAGACCACCACCGTCGAGATGTGCGAGGGCTTCCTCGGCCCCGACAGCGGCACCGTGCGCGTCTTCGGCCTCGACCCGATCGCGGATTCCGGAGCGGTCCGGGCCCGCGTCGGCGTCATGCTGCAGGGCGGCGGGGCCTACCCGGGGTCACGGGCGGGCGAGATGCTGGACCTGGTGGCGGCGTACTCGGCCGATCCCCTCGACCCGGCGTGGCTGCTGCGGACCCTCGGCCTCACCGACGCCGCCCGAACCCCGTACCGCCGGCTCTCGGGCGGCCAGCAGCAGCGCCTCGCGCTGGCCTGCGCGCTCGTCGGCAGGCCCGAGCTGGTGTTCCTGGACGAACCGACCGCGGGTCTCGACGCACAGGCCAGGCTCCTGGTCTGGGAACTCATCGACGCGCTGCGCCGGGACGGCGTCGCGGTGTTGCTGACCACGCACCTGATGGACGAGGCGGAGGCACTTGCCGACCGCCTGATCATCATCGACCACGGCCGGATCGTCGCCGAGGGCACGCCGACGGAACTGACGCGACACGGTTCGGCCGGACAGCTGCGGTTCCTCGCGCCCGAAAACCTGGACCTGAGCGGGCTGCGCGCCGCACTGCCCTCCGGTTTCACCCCACGGGAGGTCTCCCCCGGCTCGTATCTGGTCGAGGGTGTCGTCGACCCGAAGGTGCTGGCGACGGTGACCGCGTGGTGTGCCGAGCTCGACGTGCTCGCCACCGAACTGCGGGTCGATCAGCGCAGGCTCGAGGACGTCTTCCTCGACCTCACGGGACGGGATCTGAGGGGATGAACGTGCAAGACCGGCTCGCCGACAACAGGTTCGAGGCGGGGACCTTCACCCCCGATCCGAGGCCGAGTGCCCCACTGCCCATGCTGGCGGCCCAGACCCGGCTCGAGCTCACGCTGCTGCTGCGCAACGGTGAGCAACTGCTGCTCACCATGTTCATCCCGATCACCCTCCTGATCGGGCTGTGCCTGCTGCCGTTCGGCGACCTCGGCGACCCCCGGGTCGACACGGTGCTGCCCGCCGTGATGATGGTGGCGATCATGTCCACCGCGTTCACCGGGCAGGCCATCGCTGTCGGTTTCGACCGGCGCTACGGCGCCCTCAAGCGGCTCGGTGCGACCCCGCTGCCGCGCTGGGGAATCATCGCGGGCAAGAGCGCCGCGGTCATCATCGTGGTCGCGATGCAGTCGGTCCTGCTCGGCGGCATCGCCTACGCGCTCGGCTGGCGGCCCGAGCCGACCGGCCTGCTGCTCGGCGCGCTGATCATCGCGCTCGGAACCGTCACGTTCGCCTCGTTGGGGCTGTTGCTCGGCGGCACCCTCCGGGCGGAGATCGTGCTCGCGCTGGCGAACGTCCTCTGGTTCGTGATGGCTGGCATCGGCTCGGTGGTGTTCGCCGAGGACATCCCGGGACCGTTGCACACGGCCGCCCGGATGATCCCCTCCGGCGCCCTCGCCGAGGCCCTGCAGCAGGCGATCGGCGGGTCGATCGACCTGTTCGCTGTCGCGGTGCTGGTGGTCTGGGGTTCGGTCGCGGCATGGCTCGCGACCAGGCTGTTCAAGTTCACCTGATACGGATCAGTTCCAAAACGTATTCATTTCCGTCGAAAACCGGCAGTATGCGGAACCGTGCCGAAAACACTCCGCGTCCTCGCCTCCTTGGCCGCCGTCTCCGCGATCACCCTCGGCGGCGGACTCGCCTCCGCGCAGCCCGCATGGGGCCCGCTCGCACAGCCCAATCCGTTCCTCGGGCCGACGGGCACCGCGACGATGCACGGCGACGCGGGTTCCTCGGACGCGACGCCGCTGGCAGGGCCAGGCGCCGGAGCGGTCGGCGTGACCTCGTACCCCCTCCTCGCCGCGTGCCCGACCGTGTTGCAGGGCTCCGACGGACTGGTGGTCGCGCTCTGCACCTCCGTGCTGGGCCAGGACCCGACGGTGCACCTGATCGATCCGGCCGCCCCCGCGGTCCCGGTCGGCGGCTCGCTCGCCCAGCTCAAGCTGGCCAAGGGCAGCCTCCTCGGCGGGGTGTACGCGTTCCTGGACAACCAGAACCGGCTCGTCGCGGTCGACGGTGAACGCAAGCTCCGGCGGGTCGGCCACACGAACAACACGCTGTTCATAGACTCCACCGTCGACCTGTCTGGAGCCATCCCCGACGGCGACGCGGTGACCGGGCTGACGCCGGACTGGCAGGGCAACGTCTGGTTCGCGACCGGCGGCGGGGTGATCGGCTCCGTCGACTCGGCCGGGGTCGCCAGGACCGTCGCGGTCCCAGCCAGCGAGCAGGTGCAGAACAGCATCTCCACCTCCCCGGCAGGCACCTCGGTGGCCACCACCCACGCCCTGTACCAGCTCAGCCTCGCCGCGGACGGCACCCCGAAGATCGACTGGCGCCGCACCTACGACCGCGGATCGGCCCGCAAGCCGGGCCAGCTGAGCTGGGGCACCGGGTCAACACCGACCTACTTCGGCCCCACCAGCGGCTACGAGTACGTCGCGATCGTGGACAGCGCCGACACCAGGGTGAACCTGCTCGTGCACCGCACCGACACGGGCCAGGAGGTCTGCAAGATCCCCGTGCTCGGCTCGGGCGGACCCGGCAGCGAGAACTCCCCGATCGGCGTCGGCAACTCGGTCTTCGTCGCGAGCACCTACGGCTACCCCTACCCGAAGGTGCCCGAGGGCGCCGGACCGGCCGTGCCCGCGTCCGCACCGTTCACCGGCGGCATGACGCGCGTCGACCTCGACGGCGCCGGCTGCCATCAGGTGTGGGACAACACGCTGCGCAGCTCCGCGGTGCCGCACCTGTCGACCGCGGACGGCCACCTCTACACCGTGCTGCGGGACGGCACCGGCGGACCCCTCGACGGCTACGCGTTCGCCGTCGTCGACCCGAACACCGGCTCGATCCTGCGCCGCACCGGACTTCCCGGCACCACGGCGAACGACACCCTGCAGATGTCGGCGCTCATCACCGCGCAGGGCGACTACCTGCAGGGCACGATCACCGGCATCCTCAAGGTCGGGGCGAACGGCTCCGGCAGCCTCGGCAGTTCGGGGAGTTCCGGCAGCTGAGGCCGGCCGGGCGCGGCCAGACCCAACGACGCTCTGTAGTTGACGGGCATCTACCATCGGGGGCGTGCTGTATCGAGGGTTCCTGAGCCTGGTCAACCGTCTGCCGCTCCCCTCTTTGGCGGTGCAGAAATGGATCGCCGTCGCGGTGATCCTGACCCAGGGCGGTATCGCCGTGACCGGCGCCGTCGTCCGGGTGACCGCGTCCGGCCTCGGCTGCACCACCTGGCCGCAATGCCACCCCGGCAGCTTCGTGCCCACCGGGACGGCGACCGCACCGTGGTTCCACCAGGCCATCGAGTTCGGCAATCGGCTGCTGACGTTCCTGGTGGTGGCGACGGCCGCGGCCGTCGTGCTCGCGGTGACCCGCGCCGCGCGGCGCCGCGAGGTGCTCGCCTACGCCTGGCTGATGCCGCTCTCGACGGTCGCGCAGGCGGTGATCGGCGGCATCACCGTGCTGACCGGACTGCTCTGGTGGACCGTCGCGGTGCACCTGCTGGTGTCGATGGCGATGGTCTGGCTGTCGGTGATCCTGTACCACAAGATCGACCAGCCCGACGACGGCGTCGAGGTGATCACCGTGCCGAAGCAGCTGCGCTGGCTCACCGCGCTGACCGGCGTCGCGCTGGCCGGGACGCTGGTCGCGGGCACCATGGTGACGGGCGCGGGCCCGCACGCGGGCGACAAGAACCCCGAGCGCACGGTCGAGCGGCTCGACCTCGACATCACCAATCTGGTGCACCTGCACGCCGAACTGCTGGTCGCCTACCTCGCCCTGCTGGTGGGGCTCGGGTTCGGGCTGTACGCGGTCGGCGCGAGGGCCGCGGTGACCCTTCGGCTCAAGGTCGTCGTGGCAGTGGTGGTGGCGCAGGCCTGCGTCGGCCTGGTCCAGTTCTGGACCCACGTCCCCGCCGTGCTGGTGACGGTGCACGTCGCGCTGGCGGGCGCCTGCACGGCCGCGACCGCCGCGCTCTATGCCGCGGGCCGGGTCCGCGAGCTCGCCCCGGTCGAGCGGGAGCCCCTGAAGTCGAGATCCAGCTGATCACGGCCGAAGGAACGGTGAAGCGAGGAAACAACGGACCCGTTGTAGGTCACGACGGGAGGCGGTCCCGCGGGTAGCGTCAATCCGCATGACCGCATCCAGAAGAGTCAGACGCGTCCTTGTCACAGGAGCCTTGTCCCTCTCGACCGTCGGTTTGCTGGCGGTTGCTCCCGCGGCAGCTGCGCCGAGCACCATTCCGTTCCAGGTCAGTCCCTTCATCCCGCTGGTCGAGCTGCCCACTCCCAGGCTCGCCGCGACAGTGGGCGAACAACCGGGCGTCGCCACCTTGAGTGTGCTCAGGACTCCCGAATCCGGAAACCCACACAGCGCGGTTGTCCACTGGGTCAGTCTCGCCACCGGCGCATCCGGATCCGCGTCGTTTCCGACATTGAACGCCGCGCCCGTGACCATCCATCCGGGTGCAGGTCAGGTGGTTGCCATCGTCGACCCACAGGCGATCGCGTCGCCAGGCTTCGGGACCTTCTTCGTTCCCTGATCTGGTAGGTCTACCCGTCGACAGACCCCAGACGACAACGCGGACGTCCCGGTCAAGTGACCGGGACGCCCGCGTTCGTTTGTGTCTGGCTCAGCCGAGGCCGTTGCGCGCCTTCGGGAAGCGCGTCTGGTTCGCCACCCAGCCGGCCATCTTCCGCCAGTGCCCGGCGCGCGGGGTGGCGATGCTGGTGATGGAGCGCTCCCACTCGGCTGCGGTCACGTTGTCGACAGCGGCCACCACGGCGTTCGCGGTCGCGAGGTCGTCGACCACCTGATCGCCGAGGACGCCGTCGGCGCCGACGAGGGTGATGCGCACGCCGTCGAGGCCGACCGGCTGGATCACCGCCGAGGCCGATCCGCCGTGCTCGGCGACGAACTTCTTCACCGCGGCGAGGGTCCGCGGCGGCAGCGATACGGCCGGAGCGCTCGCGCCGGAGTCCTGGGTGTCCACAGTCATGGCGTCAGAATACTGGAGAGTAGAAATAGGGTCATGCGCGCAATCACCGTGACCGAGTTCGGCGGCCCCGAGGTACTCCGAATGTCCGAGATCCCCGACCCGGTACCGGGCGATGCCGACCTGCTGGTCCGCACGGACGCGATCGGTGTGAATTACATCGACACCTACTACCGGACCGGCGCCTACGCCGTCGACCTGCCGTACGTCCCCGGGCTCGAGGGCAGCGGCGTCGTCGAGGCCGTCGGCTCCGACGTCGCTGGCGTCCGCGTCGGCGACCGGGTGGCATGGTCCTCCGCACCGGGCAGCTACGCGGAGAAGGTCGTGGTGCCCGCCGCGGTGGCGGTGCCGGTGCCCGACGGCGTCGACGCCCCCGTCGCCGCCTCGGTGCTCCTGCAGGGCATGACGGCGCACTACCTGATGAACTCGGTCTACTACGTCGAGCCCGGCGACACCGTGCTGGTGCACGCGGGCGCGGGCGGGGTCGGCCTGGTGCTGACGCAGCTCGCGGTCGCGCGGGGCGCGCGCGTGATCACCACCGTGTCCTCGGACGAGAAGGAGCTGCTGTCTCGGGAGGCAGGCGCGACGGAGGTGCTGCGCTACACCGACGACCTCGCGGAGCGGGTCAGGGCGCTCACCGACGGGGAGGGCGTGGCCGCGGCGTTCGACGGCGTCGGCGCGGACACCTTCGAGGCCAGCCTCGCGTCGGTCCGGATCCGGGGCACGCTCGCACTGTTCGGGGCGGCCAGCGGACCGGTGCCGCCGTTCGATCCGCAGCGGCTCAACCCGGCGGGCTCGCTGTTCCTGACCCGCCCGACCCTCGCGCACTACACCCGCGACCGCGACGAACTGCTGTGGCGCTCGGGCGAGGTGTTCGAGGCGATCCGGGACGGCTCCGTGAAGATCCGGGTCGGCGCGCAGTACCCACTCGATCAGGCCGAGCAGGCGCACGGCGACCTGCAGGCCCGCCGCACCACAGGGTCGATCGTGCTGGTCCCCTAGCCTCGGGCCAAGAAGGCCACGAGGGTCTCGGCCAGCGCCCGACGGGCGACATCGAGCTCCGACGTGAAGCCGAGCTGGCGCTCGCTGCTCAGGCCTCGCACGGCCGCCGGGAGCAGGCAGCGCACCTGGTACAGCTTGTCCGGATCGAGGTCGAGGCCCTCCATCAGGTAGTCGAAGCCCTGAATCCAGTCGTGCTCGCGGGCGGCGAGGGCCGCCGCCGTCCTCGGGTACTCGGCGGCGATGTCCGAGCGTCGCGGGGGCAGCAGGGTGCGCAGCGCGGTGAGCGCCCGCCCCTCTGTCGTGTCGAGGTAGGTCCACACGGAGTCGATGGCTCCCACGACACGCTCACGCAGCGAACCGCTCCGTGCGGGCCACGGACCAGGGAGCTTGGCCCAGCTGCGTGCATGGATCTCGGTGACGACGGCGACCCACAGGCCGTCCAGGTCCCCGAACTGGTGCTGGACCGTGCCCCAGGTGACGCCTGCCTCCTTGGCGACGCGATTCGCGGAGACCGGCTCGCTGCCGCCGTCGGCCAGGCAGGCGATGGCCACATCGAGCAGCCGCGCCCTGGTCTCGAGTCCGCGCTTGTTCAGCCGCGTCCCAGCGGCCGACAGCGTGACCTGGGACGGAACCGCCACCCGCCACTGCTCCAGCGCACGGGCCGCCTGGGGAGACTCGCTCGTCATGACCAGGTCCGTCCTACGTGAAGGGTGCGCGCGAGACCGGGCTCGGCGCCCCGGTCTCGCGCGCAGTTTACCGGCGGCCGCTCAGGCGAACCGTCCCGCATTCGCCGCGACGGCCCGGCGCAGCGTCGGCCGATCGGCGCGGTAGGCCGCCACGACCGGCGCGAGCTCCTGGGGGCTCGCCCCGTGCATGATGACCGAGTGCACGCCCAGGTCGAACTGCCTGGCGATGGTCTTCGCACAGTCCTCGGGCGATCCCGAGGCCGCCGAGGCCAGCCATTCGGCCGGCATCATGGCGTCGAGCTGCTCCAGGGTCTCGACCGATGCGCTGGCGTCGATGGGACCAACGGCCGCCGCGTTCGTGAACAGCTCGGTCTGGCGGATCCGCTCCCACACGGCGGGGTCCCAGCCGTTGGCGTTGATCAGGACGTCCGCATAGGCCTGCAGGTAGGTCACGAGCCGCCCGGCCCGGCGGCGCAGGCGGTCCTCCTCGGCCAGGGTGTCGCTGACCGTCGCCAGGCAGGCCCAGATCCGGACGCTGTCGGGATCCTTGCCCGCCCGCTCGGCACCGCGACGCACGGCCTCGACCGAGGCGACCGTCGCCTCGTCCGAGAAGAAGGTGTGCAGGATGACGTAGTCGCAGATCTCGCCCGCGAGTTCCATCGTCTTGGGGCCGACCGCGACCATGCCGATCGGCGGCGCGTCCGCCAACCCGTTCACGTGGCGCAGCACCGGCCACTTCCCCGCGGGCCCGTCGTGATTCAGGATCGTCTCGCCGTCCCACAGCCGACGCAGGATGCCGATGAAGTCGCGCAGCCGGGCCTCGGTCACCACGGGAAGGCCGACGGCCTGCCAGTAGGCGGCCATCCCCCGGCCGAACGCCATGGAGAAACGCCCTTCGGTCAGCGCGTGCATCGTCGATCCGATGGTCGCGGTGACGGTGGGGTGCCGGGTGTGGTGGTTGGTCGACGGGGCGATACCCAGGCTGGTCGTGGCACCCGCCACCGCGCCGGACAGGACCCCGGCGTCCTTGACCGTGAACCGCTCGCCGATGTGGCAGGAGCCCAGACCGAGCTCCTCCGCCGCGCGGGCCTCGGGCAGGACCACCCGCGCGTCCGCCGGGTGCCGGGTCACGGCGTAGTAGCCGAGCTCGTTCAGTTGCTCACTCACGGGGCCGCCACCTCCAGGCTGTCGAGGAGGCTCTCGAACAGCGGCCTGTGGTGCAGCAACGACTCGATGTCGTCGGGGCGTTCGGCCTCCCCGAAGTGAATGGCTCGCGCGCCGGTGCGCAGGAACAGGATTCCCCAGCTGACCGCGCTGTGGACGTGGTACCAGAGCAGGTCGCCGACCGGGGCGCCGGTGAGCTCGGTGTACCGGGCGACGATGTCCTCCTCCCGCATGAAGTCCGGCATGCCGGGCATGCCGAAGCGGGTGGTCATCGACTCGAAGACCCGGTGCGCGAAGATCAGCCAGGACAGGTCCAGCTCGCGCGGGCCGATGCTCGCCATCTCCCAGTCCAGGACCCCGACCGGCTCGAAGTCGACGTACATCACGTTGCCGAGGCGGGCGTCCCCCCAGGTCAGCACAGCCTCGGCGGTGTCGGGCAGGTTGGACTCGAGCCAGCTCAGGCCGCGCTCGATCAGCGGCGAGCGCTCGAGGTCGCGGACGGCGAACTCGTACCAGGCGCGGGTGCGGGCGAGGTTGCGCTGCAACGCGGTGGCGCCGGGGTACTTCGGGTCGAGGAAGGCAAAGGTCTCGTCCGCAGCCGGGATCGCATGCAGACCCGCGAGAGCCTTCACCGTGCTGTCCTGCAGGCGCCGCTGATCCTCTGGCGACGCGTCGAAGAGCCAGTTGCCGCCGAAGTTGTACGGCATCACGTCGGGCGGGACGACACCGGCGAGGCGATCCATCAGGAAGAACGGCGTTCCCAGCACGTCACCCGACGGCTCCATGAAACCCACCCGCGGTACGGGGACGTCGCTCAGCTCGCCGATGATCCGCATCGTGTCGTACTGGTCCTGCAGCGCGTAGTTCTCCAGGACCGGGAAGTCCCGGGCCGACGGCACCACTCGGGCCACGTACTCGGCGGTGCGCTCCTCGCCGTCCTCCCGCCAGGACGCGTCGAAGACGAGGGTCTCGGAGGACATGCCGTTGGCGTCGATCCCGGAGTGCAGGGAGACGGTTGGCTCCGCCCCCGCGGGGAGCAACGCGCCCAGCCATCCGGCCAGGGCGGCCGGAACGACGGTCATGTCCCGGCTCGTTCGCTGCATCTTCATGTCGTCCGGCGGCACCGCGTGCGTCACATTTCCTCCCGAGTGTTATCTGCGTTACATCGACGACGTCATCTTTCGGCCACGGGAGTGCAATTGTCAATGAACCCTCTCAAAGATTGACGCCGCGCCGCACCCGCGAGACCCGTCGAGCATCGCCGCGACACAGGGCCCCGCTATCTCCATACGACGTAAAGTGATCGCCTATACGCCGTATAGCAATCATTGCCGGAGAGCGTATTTGCAGGTCAGAGCGATTCTGCTCGCTCGATCGCGCCGCAACGGCGGACGCCAGCCACCGACGTCCCGAGCAGGTGCGGGCTGGTGGACCTATACGACCGGGCGCAGGCCGAACCGCCCGCCGACCCAGGGCTGGGTGCGGGCTGGGGTGCGCGACGGTGACCTCGTGGGCCGAGTGCCTGTGGGCGATCTACCTTCGGCAGGACGGCCTGCTGGTCGGGGCCGCCGAACTCGGAACGGCGTCGACAACCGGCGCAACGGGAGGCACGCCAGTTCACCGAGTCAACGGGACCCGGGAAAGGTGAGTGAAGGGACGAAGCGAGCGTCCCGCGATCAGCTGAAGAAGGAGCCGATCGTGTTCATGCCGAGCACCGAGTCCACCGCGAGCCCGCAGAACACCACGGCGAGGTAGTTGTTCGACTGCAGGAACAGGCGCAGCGGCTTCACCGGCTCGCCGCGGCGCACGCCCGCGTACAGCTGGTGCGCCATCAGCAGGAACCAGGCGCCTGCGACCAGGGTGATGGCGGCGTAGACGACACCGGCCGCTGGCACGAGGGCCAGCGTGGTCAGGACGGTCAGCCAGGTGTAGACGAGGATCTGCTTGGTGACGCGTTCCTCGGTCGCGATGACCGGGAGCATCGGCACGCCCGCCGCCTTGTAGTCCTCCTTGTAGCGCATGGCGAGCGCCCAGGTGTGCGGCGGCGTCCAGAAGAAGATCACCAGGAACAGCACGATCGGCTCCCAGCTGATCGAGCCGGTGACCGCGGCCCACCCGACCATGACCGGCATGCAGCCCGCTGCACCGCCCCAGATCACGTTCTGCCAGGTCCGGCGCTTGAGCACCATCGTGTACACGAGCACGTAGAACGCGATGGTCAGCACGATCAGCACGGCCGCCAGCAGGTTCGTCGCCCACCACAGCCACGCGAAGGAGCCGGCGCCGAGGAGCAGCCCGAAGACGAGCGCGTGCGAGGTCGGCACCGCGAGGCGGGCCAGCGGCCTGCGGGCGGTGCGCTTCATCATCTTGTCGATGTCCGCGTCGACCACGCAGTTGAGCGTGTTGGCGCTGGCCGCACCCATCCAGCCGCCGAACAGCGTGCTCAGGATGAGCGGGAAGTTCACGTTGCCGCGATCCGCGAGCAGCATCGCCGGGATCGTCGCGACCAGCAGCAGCTCGATCACCCGCGGCTTGGTCAGGGCGAGATAGGCGAGAACCTTCCCGATCGCCCGACCCAAGAGGGTGTCGGGCCTGTTCACCTGGGCGGGCTCGGAGCCACCAGCGAGACCGTGTCCGCCATGCTCCACAATCCGCACCATTTCTCCTTGCGACACGCGAGTGACCACCTGATCCTGTCGCGCACCGCTGCGCGCCTGACTTCGCACTACTACACAAGATGGTAGACGGCACGGCGAACAGATCCGAACCGCAGGTCGCACTTAGCCGGTTCCAGCACATACCGGCCGGTCTCGACACGACCCGTCGTCCAATCGACCGGGATGCGCCCGAGCACTAGTGTTGTCGCGGAACTACCCTTGGCGTTACCGCGTCGCCGTACCCCACTGTCAGGAGACTTCTGCTCGTGTCGATCACAGACGAGATCCGCGTCCTCACCCAGCCGGTGCACCCCACCGACTGGACGGAGCTAGACACCAAGGCCGTGGACACCGCCCGTGTCCTCGCCGCCGACGCCGTGCAGAAGGTGGGGAACGGCCACCCCGGCACCGCGATGAGCCTCGCGCCGCTCGCGTACACGCTGTTCCAGCGTGTGATGCGGCACGACCCGTCGGACGCCGAGTGGGTCGGCCGCGACCGGTTCGTGCTGTCCTGTGGCCACAGCAGCCTCACGCTGTACCTGCAGCTCTACTTGTCGGGCTACGGCCTCGAGCTGTCCGACATCGAAGCTCTGCGCACCTGGGGCTCGCTGACCCCCGGCCACCCCGAGTACGGCCACACGGTCGGCGTCGAGATGACCACCGGACCGCTCGGCCAGGGCCTGGCCTCGGCCGTCGGCATGGCGATGGCGGCGCGCCGCGAGCGCGGCCTGTTCGACCCGGACACCGCCGCGGGCGCCAGCCCGTTCGACCACAACATCTACGTCATCGCCTCCGACGGTGACCTGCAGGAGGGCGTCACCTCCGAGGCCTCCTCGCTCGCCGGCGTCCAGCAGCTCGGCAACCTCATCGTCTTCTACGACGACAACGAGATCTCCATCGAGCACGACACCGCGATCGCGTTCGGCGAGGACGTCGCCAAGCGCTACGAGGCGTACGGCTGGCACGTGCAGCGCGTGGAGGGCGGCGAGAACGTCTCCGCGATGCTCGACGCCGTCGCCGCCGCGCAGGCCGTGACCGACAAGCCGTCGATCATCGTGCTGCGCACCATCATCGGCTACCCCGCCCCGACCAAGATGAACACCGGCGACGTGCACGGCGCGGCGCTCGGCGCGGACGAGGTCGCGGGCGTCAAGGTCGCGCTCGGCTTCGATCCCGAGAAGTCGTTCGAGGTCGATCCCGCCGCGCTGGCGCACGCCCGCGAGGTCGCGGTCCGCGGCGCCGCCGCGCGTGCGGCCTGGGAGGCCGAGTTCGCGGCGTGGGCCGGTCGCGAGCCCGAGCGCAAGGCGCTCTTCGACCGCCTGCACGCGGGCGAGTTCCCCGCGGGCTGGACCGACATCCTGCCGACCTGGGAGCCCGACGCCAAGGGCGCCGCCACCCGCAAGGCCTCGGCCAAGGTGCTCAACGCGCTCGGCCCGATCCTGCCCGAGCTGTGGGGCGGTTCCGCCGACCTCGCGGGCAGCAACAACACCACCATCGACGGCTCGGATTCCTTCGGCCCGGCGTCGATCTCGACGAAGGACTGGACCGCGCAGCCCTACGGCCGCACCCTGCACTTCGGCATCCGCGAGCACGCGATGGGCTCGATCCTCAACGGCATCGCGCTGCACGGCCCGACCCGCCCGTACGGCGGCACCTTCATGGTGTTCAGCGACTACATGCGTCCGGCCGTCCGGCTGGCCGCGCTGATGAAGACGCCCGCGATCTACGTCTGGACGCACGATTCCATCGGCCTCGGCGAGGACGGCCCGACCCACCAGCCGATCGAGCACCTCGCCGCGCTGCGCGCGATCCCGAACCTCGCGGTGATCCGTCCGGGTGACGCCAACGAGACGGCGCACGCATGGAAGACCGCCCTGGAGAACAAGACCGGGCCGACCGCGCTCGCCCTGACCCGCCAGGACATCCCGGTGCTCGAGGGCACCAAGGCCGGATCCGTCGACGGCGTCGCCCGCGGCGCGTACGTCCTCGCGGAGGCCTCCACCGGTACCCCGGAGGTCATCCTGCTGGCCAGCGGCTCCGAGCTGTACCTGGCCGTCGAGGCAAGGGAGGCGCTCGAGGCCGAGGGCATCGGTACCCGGGTCGTCTCGGTCCCCTGCCTCGACTGGTTCCAGGAGCAGGACCAGGAGTACCGCGACTCGGTGCTGCCGCCCGCGGTCCGCGCCCGCGTCTCGGTCGAGGCCGGCATCGCGATGCCGTGGTACCGGATCATCGGCGACGCCGGTGAGGCCGTCTCCATCGAGCACTTCGGTGCGTCCGCCGACCACAAGACCCTGTTCCGCGAGTTCGGATTCACGGCCGAGGCCATCACCGCCGCGGCCCGCCGCACCCTCGACCGAGTGAAGGGATGACCTCGATGAGCGAATCAGTACAGAACGCCAACCTCGCCGCGCTGTCGCAGGCCGGGGTGTCGGTGTGGCTCGACGACCTGTCCCGCGGCCGCCTCGAGTCCGGCAACCTCGCGGCACTGGTCCGGGAGAAGAGCGTCGTCGGTGTCACCACCAACCCGACGATCTTCCAGGGCGCCATCACCAAGGGTCACGAGTACACGATCCAGCTCAAGGAGCTCGCCGGCCGGGGCGCCAACGTGGACGACACGGTTCGCGCGCTGACCACCGACGACGTCCGCGACGCCTGCGACGTGCTGGCCCCGCAGTTCGAGGCCAGCGCCGGGGTGGACGGCCGAGTGTCCATCGAGGTCGATCCGCGTCTGGCCCACGAGACGGACGCGACCGTCGCGCAGGCGATCGAGCTGTGGAAGATCGTCGACCGCCCGAACCTGCTCATCAAGATCCCGGCCACCCTGGCCGGGCTGCCCGCGATCACCCGGGTGATCGCGGAGGGTATCAGCGTCAACGTCACGCTGATCTTCTCGGTGGAGCGGCACCGGGCGGTGATGGACGCGTACCTGGCCGGCCTCGAGGCCGCGAAGGCAGCGGGCCACGACCTCTCCCAGATCCACTCCGTCGCCTCATTCTTCGTCTCCCGCGTGGACTCGGAGATCGACGCCCGCCTCGAGGCCATCGGCACCGAGGAGGCGCTGGCGCTGCGCGGCAAGGCCGGGCTCGCGAACGCGCGCCTCGCCTACGCCGCCTACCAGGAGGTCTTCGAGGGCGGCAGCACCTACGCGGCGCTGGCTGCCGCGGGTGCCCGTGTGCAGCGTCCGCTGTGGGCCTCGACCGGCGTGAAGAACCCCGAGTACTCCGACACGCTCTACGTGACGGAGTTGGTCGCACCGAACACGGTGAACACCATGCCGGAGAAGACGATGGAGGCGGTGGCCGATCACGGCGTCATCACCGGCGACACCATCACCGGTACCGCCGCCGCCTCGCAGCAGGTCTTCGATGCACTCGCCGCGGCCGGCGTCTCGCTTCCCGAGGTCTTCGAGAAGCTGGAAACCGAAGGAGTCGACAAGTTCGAGGTCTCCTGGAATGAGCTGCTCGAAGCCATTTCCGGGGAGCTCGCGGCCGCGTCCGACAAGGGCTGAGCCGGTGCCGGGCACGGGCTCCGCGCCGCGGTGGGACAACCCACTCCGGGACGAGAGGGACAAACGACTACCGCGTATCGCGGGCCCGTGCGCACTGGTGATCTTCGGGGTCACCGGCGATCTCGCACGCAAGAAGCTGATGCCGGCGGTGTACGACCTGGCGAACCGGGGCCTGCTGCCGCCCGGTTTCGCCCTGGTCGGGTTCGCCCGCCGGGACTGGGCGGCCGAGGACTTCGGCAAGGTCGTCCACGACGCGGTCAAGCAGCACTCCCGCACCCCCTTCCGTGAGGAGATATGGGAGCGGCTCGCCGAGGGAATCCGTTTCGTGCAGGGCAGTTTCGACGACGACGCGGCGTTCGTCGAGCTGACCAAGACCCTCAAAGAGCTCGACGAGGAACGCGGCACCGGCGGCAACCACGCGTTCTACCTCGCCATCCCGCCCGCCGCGTTCCCCACCGTGTGCGAACAGCTGTCCAAGTCCGGGCTGGCGCAGCCGGTGGAGGACCAGTGGCGGCGGGTGGTCATCGAGAAGCCGTTCGGGCACGACCTGGAGAGCGCCAAGGAGCTCAACGCGGTCGTCAACACGGTCTTCCCCGAGGACTCGGTGTTCCGCATCGACCACTACCTCGGCAAGGAGACGGTGCAGAACATCCTGGCGCTGCGGTTCGCGAACCAGCTGTTCGACCCGATCTGGAACGCGCACTACGTCGACCACGTGCAGATCACCATGGCCGAGGACATCGGGCTCGGCGGCCGGGCCGGCTACTACGACGGCATCGGTGCCGCGCGCGACGTCATCCAGAACCACCTGCTGCAGCTGCTCGCCTTCACCGCCATGGAGGAGCCGGTCAGCTTCGAGCCCTCGGAGCTGCAATCCGAGAAGATCAAGGTGCTCTCCGCGACCAGGCTCGCGGAGCCCCTCGACGAGACCACCGCGCGCGGTCAGTACGCGGGCGGGTGGCAGGGCGGCCAGCAGGTGGTCGGCCTGCTCGACGAGGAGGGCTTCTCAAAGGACTCCACCACCGAGACCTTCGCCGCGATCACCCTCGAGGTGGACACCCGCAGATGGGCCGGTGTCCCGTTCTACCTCCGCACCGGAAAGCGGTTGGGCCGCAGGGTCACCGAGATCGCCGTGGTGTTCAAGCGGGCACCGCACCTGCCGTTCGACAAGACCATGACCGAGGAACTCGGCCAGAACGCGCTGGTGATCCGGGTGCAGCCGGACGAGGGCGTCACGATGCGGTTCGGCTCCAAGGTGCCCGGGTCCTCCATGGAGGTCCGCGACGTCAACATGGACTTCAGCTACGGCCAGGCGTTCACCGAGTCCTCCCCCGAGGCCTACGAGCGTCTGATCCTCGATGTGCTGCTCGGCGAACCGTCGCTGTTCCCCGTCAACGCCGAGGTCGAGCTGTCCTGGAAGATCCTCGACCCGGTGCTCGAGCACTGGGCCGAGTCCGGCAAGCCCGAACCGTACGAGGCCGGCACCTGGGGTCCGGAGTCGGCGCAGGAGATGCTCCGTCGCACCGGACGTGAATGGAGAAGGCCGTGATCATCGACATCCCCTCGACGACCACCGAGAAGATCAACAAGAAGCTCGTCGAGGTTCGCGAGACCGGCGGCGCGGTAACCCTCGGCCGGGTGCTGACCCTGGTCGTCTGCACCCTCGACAGCGAGAACGCCGAGGACGTGATCGACGCGGCCAACGAGGCGAGCCGCGAGCACCCGTGTCGGGTGATCGTGGTCGCGCGTGGCGACCGATCCGGCGAGACCCGGCTCGACGCCCAGATCCGGGTCGGCGGCGACGCGGGCGCGTCGGAGGTCGTGGTGCTGCGGCTCCACGGAGAGCTGGCCGACCACGAGAGCAGCGTGGTCGTGCCGTTCCTGCTCCCCGACACCCCGGTGGTGGCGTGGTGGCCCGACAAGAGTCCGCCCTTCCCCGCGCAGGATCCGGTGGGGCGGTTGGCGATCCGTCGCATCACCGATGCGACCGGGGCGCCTGACCCGCAGGCCACGATCAAGTCCCGGCTGCAGTCGTACACCGCGGGCGACACCGACCTCGCATGGAGTCGCATCACCTACTGGCGGGCGCTGCTCACCTCCGCGCTCGATCAACCGCCGTACGAGCGGATCGTCTCGGCGACGGTGTCCGGCCTCGCGGAGGAACCCGCCGTCGACATGATCGCCGGGTGGCTGGCCAGTCGCATCGACGGACCGGTCCGCCGGGTGGCAGGCCCGCTGACGGTCGTGCTGGAGCGTGAGAGCGGGTCGGTGACCCTCAGCAGGCCGCAGACCGGTAAGACCGCGACCCTGAGCCGACTGGGCGCACCGGATTCCCTTGTCTCACTTGCTCGTCGTGAAACCCGTGACTGCCTGGCCGAGGAGCTGCGCCGCCTCGACCCGGACGAGATCTACCACGCGGCGCTCGCCGGCCTGACGAAGGTGAACTATGAGTGACAAAGTGAGCGTGCAGACCTACGGCGATTCCGAAGAACTGGTGACGGCCGCTGCCGCCCAGTTCGTCGACGTGATCGTCGCCGCGCAGGCCGAACGCGGCGAAGCAGCGGTGGTGCTCACCGGTGGCGGGAACGGCATCGGGCTGCTGCGCAAGGTTCGGGAGAACCCCGGCGCAGTCGACTGGTCCAAGGTCGACTTCTACTGGGGCGACGAGCGATTCCTGCCCCGGGGCCATCCGGACCGCAACGAGGTGCAGGCGCACGAGGCGCTGCTCGACCACGTACCGGTGACCCCTGCGCGCCTGCACCCGATGCCGTACGGCGACGGGCTGTACGCGGGCGACCCCGATGCCGCGGCCGTCGCCTACAGCCACCTGCTCAGCGCGCACGCCGGGTCGAACTCGATCCCCGAGTTCGACGTCCACCTGCTCGGCATGGGCGGCGAGGGCCACATCAATTCGCTGTTCCCGGACACCGACGCCGTCCGCGAGGACAAGCGGTTCGTCGTGGGGGTCACCGACTCCCCCAAGCCGCCCGCCCAGCGGGTGACCCTGACGCTGCCGGGTGTGCGGCGGGCCAAACGCGTGTGGCTGCTGGTCGCAGGCGCGGACAAGGCCGAGGCCGTGTCCGCTGCGCTGACCGGCGCGAGGCCCGTGGACATCCCGGCTGCCGGTGCCGTCGGTTCCGAGTCGACCATCTGGATGCTCGACAAGGCCGCGGCGGCGAACCTGTCCGCGAGCTGACGCTCAGCCCTCATCCGGTTCGTCCTCGGTCACGGGAGGACGGACCGGGTACGCCTCGGGGGTTCCCCATGCCTCGCACGATCCGGTCGGTCTGCAGCCGGATCTGATCGCGGGCCGCCGCCGCGACCGCTTGTCGATACCCCCGCGCCACGCTGCCGCTCCTGCACAGTCGGTCATCACGGGACTCCCTCCTCGGCCTGTTGCGGCCGTTGGGGAGTTTGACGCGAGGGCGGGCGCCGCGGTTCCACCGTTAGGTCGGCTATGGAGTTGGACCGAGAGCTCCGGTCGCCTCACGTTCCGTCTGCACCGGTGAAGCAGACCGAGGGTGTTCACCGAGACGAAGCGACCGGCTGGTCCCGTTCGGCTGGCGAATTTGCCCGCAGCCCGCGACCAGCCGAGAGCGATATCCTGGGAATACGTCGTCGAGAGGCTGATCGTGCGGATTCCATCGAATGTATCGCGGACCGGATGAATCGACCTGGACAATGCCCGATACCGGTCCGTTCGAGACCCAACGCGACGTCACCCCGTCCGTCACGTCCGAGCTGAGGGCTGACGGATTCGACAACGCCCGCGAGATCGGGCGTGGTGGTTTCGGTGTCGTGTATCGGTGCACACAGACCTCGCTCGACCGGACCGTTGCGGTAAAGGTGCTCACCAACGACTTCTCGGAGGAGAACCGGGAACGATTTCTTCGGGAACAGCGCGCAATGGGTCGTCTCACCGGCCACCCGAACATCGTCAATGTGCTTCAGGTCGGTGTCACAGACAGCGGCCAACCATTCATCGTGATGCCGTACCACTCGCAAGGCTCCCTTGACACCCGGATCAGGCAGCACGGCCCGCTGCCCGTGGAGGAAGTGTTGCGGCTCGGTGTGAAGCTTGCCGGCGCATTGGAGGCCGCTCACGGCCAGGGCATCGTCCACCGCGACGTCAAGCCGGCGAACATACTCCTCACCGATTATGGCGAGCCGGCGCTCACGGACTTCGGGATCGCCCATATCTCCGGCGGGTTCGAGACTGCCACCGGACTCGTCACCGGTTCACCCGCGTTCACCGCGCCCGAGGTCCTCGGCGGCGCTGCCTCGAGCCCCGCCTCGGACATCTACGGACTCGGAGCCACCTTGTTCTGCGCACTCACCGGACACGCCGCATTCGAACGCCACAGCGGCGAACAGTTGGTAGCCCAATTCATCCGAATCACAACGGAATCCATTCCGAACCTGCGGGATCAAGGCCTCTCGGATGATGTTGCGACCGTGATCGAGCGGGCGATGTCCGGTCGCCCGGAGGACCGGCAACCCTCTGCCGCCGCGCTGGGCGAGCACCTACGCAAAATCCAACACGACAGCGGACGACCCGCAGACGACATGGCGCTCGATGCGCGAGCCACACCGGAACCAGAACCGGTATCGCATGGCCAGTTTCAACCCGACTCTTCCCATCATGAGCAGGGAAACCTGCCACTGGAATTGTCCAGCTTCGTCGGTCGCAGGAACGAAATCGCCGAAGCGAGGAATCTGCTCGCATCGTCACGACTGTTGACATTGGTCGGGATCGGCGGCGTGGGGAAGACACGTCTCGCACTACGACTCGCGACGAGTATTCAGCGCGAGTTCACCGACGGGGTATGGCTGGTCGAGCTCGACGAGGTCCGCACTTCGTCTCGCTTGATCGACGTGGTGGCTGCCACCCTCGGGCTACGGGACCGAACGGACCGGTCGCTGCGCGAGACACTGCTGGACTTCGTGTCCTCACGAAAACTGTTGCTGGTTCTGGACAATTGCGAGCAGGTGGTCGATGCTGTGGCCGACCTCGCCACAACTTTGCTGAAACACAGCCCCGATCTGCGCATCTTCGCGACGAGCCGCGAGCCACTGACGGTAGCCGGAGAGTCGACACTGCGCGTTCCCCCACTCCCCGCCCCCGACCCCGATCGCGAGCCGTCACTCCTGGGTCTCCCCCGGTACGACGCCGTGTCACTGTTCACCCAGCGTGCCACCACCGCGGTACCGACCTTCAGATTGACCGACACAAACAAATCCGCGGTTACCCGAATCTGTCACATGCTGGACGGGTTGCCGCTGCCGATCGAACTGGCGGCGGCGCGGGTACGTGCGATGTCACCCGAACAGATCCTGCAACGGCTTTCTGACCGTTACGGGCTGTTGACCCGCGGGAGCCGAGGCGCACCTTCGCGCCAACAGACGCTCCGGGCATGTGTCGACTGGAGTCACGACCTGTGCACCCCGATCGAGCAACTGACCTGGGCGCGACTGTCGGTGTTCACCGGCGGCTTCGATCTGGATGCCGCAGAATTCGTGTGCAACAAAGACATACAGCCGGAAGAGTTGCTGGACTCAGTGGCCTCCCTCGTCGACAAGTCGATCCTGATCCGTGAAGAGCACAGTGCGGCGGTCCGCTTCAGATTGCTCGAGACCCTGCGCACCTACGGTCGCGAGAAGGCACGGCAACAGGGCGACGACCACGAATTGCGTCGTCGACACCGAGATTGGTTTCGGCAACTCGCCCGCCGAACAGAAGACGAGTTCATAGGTCCCCGGCAGATCGAGTGGATGACGCGACTCAGTGGTGACCAGCCGAATCTTCGGAACGCCATGGACTTCTGCCTCGCCGAGAACGAGGCCGAGGCCGGTCTGCAGATCGCCGTGCCCGTGTCGCAGCTGTGGGGGTCACGCGGCCAGCTCACCGAGGCGAGGCGCTGGCTCGACCAATTACTGTCACGCCAGGGAGAACACCCGACCGTCGACACCATCAGAGCGCTGTACGCCGACTGCCTGATGACCGAACAACAGCGCGACCATCGAAGGGGCGCCGCTCTGGTCGCGCAAGCGCACACCCTCGCCGATCAGATCACCGCCCCGGTAGCCCACGCAATCGTCGACCACACGGACGGCCTGTTCGGGTTGTTCACCGGTGACCTCACCAGAGCTGCTTCGGGTCTGGGGCGAGCACAATCAGTGTTCCGGAGGACAGAGAACGACCTCGCCCTCCGGATCGAGTCCCTGACCATGCTGGGATTGACGTATCAGCTGCTCGACACGGAACCCCACCGGGCGATCGAATGCTACGAGGAAGCTCTCGCGATCACGAAAGCCCACGGTGAATCCGTCTATCGGTCCTACATTCTGTGGGCAATGGCCGTCGCCCGATGGAGACTGGGTGAACAGAGTTGCGCAGTCGAACTGATCCAGGAGGGCCTGCGACTTTCCCGATTGATCGACGACCCGGTCAGTTGCGCGAATTGCATCGAAGTATTGGCCTGGATCGCCGGAAGCGGTGACGCGACCCGTGCCAGCACACTGATGGGAGCCGCCGAAGTGCTGGGTCGTGCCGCCGGGAGCCCCCCGGTGTTCGTTCCCGATCTGCTCGTCCATCACCAAGAGTGCGAGCGGGCCGCCCGCCGGACGCTCACCGAACTCGCCTTCGAGAAGGCCTGGGAGCGCGGCAGGGCCATGGATCTCGCTTCCGCCGTCTCCTATGCACTCGGCGAGAGCCCCCCGGCACCGACACCCCCGGGGTCCGGCCGGTTGACGAAACGCGAACAGCAGGTCGCAGCACTGATCGCCGAGGGCCTCACCAACAAGGACATCGCCTCCCGCCTCGTCATCTCACAGCGCACCGCTGAAGGCCACGTCGAGCACATACTCAGCAAACTCGGCTTCACCTCACGAGCACAGGTCGCGGCCTGGGTCGTCGACGAAGGACAATCGTCGTAGTCGCCACGCACCGGCGTCGAGACAGGACTGACCCGCATCACCCCGGTCGCCTACCCGTCGATTCGTGCCAGCCGCTGATTGCGGGCCACGTTCAGGCAGTATGTCCGCAGACGGCGGTGGACTTCAGGAGATAGATCGAGTTGATCACTGCTGAAGAGGTCGAGAACATACCCGAGCCGGGCGTGAAAGCGCGCCGGAGTCAATCCGAAGGTCGGCATCACTTCCTCTACGTCGATTCTCCCGAAGGGGTGCCATTTCTCAGCGAAAGCCGTGAGCTCCCGCGCTTCGCGTAGTCGTTGATCACAGGGGCGGTCGGACCACGAGTTCCGCATTGTCTTCCTCTCGGTGTTCTCGACGACGAACACGCTGGACCGTCGGGTCCCCGTCCATCGCGGCCTCGCCCAGGCTCGCCAGTACCGCCTTCGCCGCTCGCTCGCCCGACGTGGCCGCGTCGGCGAGCGACGGCATATCGAGTTGATAGTCGCCGGCGAGGTAGACGGATCCGAGCGGATCACGCAGCGTCGGAAGCGAGTTCCTCCCCCCGGGCGCCCAAAACGGCACGACCCGACGGTGCCGCCGCACGATGCCCTCGCCCAGCTTCCCCTCCATCTCGGGGAACACGGCGACCAGGTCCTTCGTGAACCGCGACACGATCTCCTCGTCGGACAGGTCGAACAACGCGTCGGCCTGACTGCCGCCGGCGAAACAGGCCAGTGCTCCACCCGGCCTACGCTCGCCGCCGTTCCGCATCGCTGCGGCGTGGTTGAACATCGCCTGGAACGACAACTGCGGCGTCGAGACGGCGAAATAGTCGTCCCAGCGCTGCGGCCCGGCTTCGTCGGTGAAGAACCCGACCACCACGTACCGGCCGTATGCGATGTCGTCGAAAGCGTTCCGGTGCTGCTCCGGTAGATCCGGGAGGATCCGCTCGGCGATATCGCCCGGCACAGTCACGATCGCACGCTTGGCCCGCAGCCGCACCGGACGGTCACCGTCGTGGTAGTCGACGACCACGCCGTCACCGTCCTGCCGCACCGAGTGCACCGTCGCGTTCAGCCGGATCCGGCCACCGAGATCCCCCGTCAGAACGTCGGTCAACGTCTGGTTGCCGCCCACGGGCAGCGAGAAGTTCGGGACCTTCTCCGGGTCGGCCAGCGCGATGCCCACCGACGTGACGAACTGGGTGGCGGCTGTCTCCTCCACATCGCATCCCATCCACTGCGCCGACCACGACCGGACTACGGCGTCGGCCAGCTCCGACCGGACGCCCTTGAGCAGGTACGACGCCAACTTGGTGTCGAGTTTGGCGCGAACCCGTTGCGCGACACGGCTCTGCGACTCCAGGAACGGCATGACCGAGAGGATCCGCGCACCGACTATGGCCATGCCGAGGCGGTCCATCATGGTCATCCGTGTGCGGAACATGAGCGCGACAGGGTTCGAGGTGTCGACCAACCTGCCGTTCAGGTACAGGGCGACGCTCTTGGCCGCGAGCGAGCCCATTTCGATGTCGTTTCGGTGAAGGGCATCGATCAGCGTGCCGGTGCCCTCGGTGAACTGGGTGCCGACGTTGATCCAGTAGTCGCCCTGCCGGACGGTCTCGACTCGTCCACCGGTGCGATCGGCGGATTCGAGCACCACCACGTCGGTTGTCGGCGCCAGGGTGGTCGCCGCCATCAGCCCCGCCATTCCGGCACCGACGACGACCACCTCAGTGGTCTCTTCATGTACTTCGTGCGTTGTCATTCTCGTTTCCTGACTCTGGATCAACCACAGGGAATCGCGTCAAATCGGCACTACCCCATAGGTTTCTGGGAATTCCGCCGGTCACACCGTGACTGCGGCGCCGCTGATCGTCTCGGCGTCGACGCGCTTGTTGTAGGTGTCGAATGCCCGGTAGGCGCGGTAGTACACGAACATCTGCAGGCCCCACGTGGACAGCGCGAGAATGTAGAAGATCGTGTGCTCCGAGTCGTCGCCCGGAATGTGGACGAAGTCGTAGATCGATGCGATGACGAATCCGCAGGCGGTGGCCAGAGAGGTCCACACGGCGTGCCCGCGCTCGTCGATGCCCCACAGTCGCTTGACGAAGTAGAGCAGGAAGATCGTGGTGAGCACGTTGACGACGATGAAGAAGATCTTGGCGGGGGTCCCGATCGTCTCGGCGTACCCGACGAGGGCGAAGCCCACCACCGCCGCGAGAGCGAACACGCCGATGTCCACCGCCAGGGACGGCTTGTACCGGTGGGTGACCCTCATCAGCCCGAGGACCAGGATCAGGGTGATACCGATCGACCGGGAAAAGGCATCCAGGAAGGACGCGGCGGCGTACATCGGGCTGTCGTGGCCGGCCTTGACGAGGCCGTAGATCAGGAAGTTCGAACCCGAGGTCGCGACAACGATCCACTCGATGCCGAGCAGGTAGTTCTTGTGGTTCCGGATGAACTTGATCCCGCAGGTGAATCCGACGGCGATCATCCAGACGTCCGCGACCGCGAAGAGCAGTTCTTTGATGGACATGGTTCCTCCTTGGGTGGTGACATCGGCGCAGCGCGGCGGCGATGGTCAATTCGTGAGGGCCGCCAGGCGGTCGGAGGCGCGGTCGGCGAGCCAAGCCGCGTACAGCGCGGGGGCGCCGACGAGGCTGGGCCAGAAGCGCTTGCGGCCGTGCCAGATCGCCGCCAGGTCGTCGTGCAGCGGCGCGCCACCGATGCGGTCCGCCAGCAGGTGGCCCACGTACTGTGTCTGGGCGAAGCCGTGGCCATTGCAAGCGAGCGAGTAGAGCACGTTGTCGGAGGCCTCGCCGGCCACGGGGAGCCAGGTGGAGCTCATCCCGATCCAGCCGCCCCAGGCCTGCTGCGGCTTGATGTCCCGCAGGCCAGGGAAGCGGTCGCGGAAACCACGGACGAGGTCGTCGGCGACCTTCCGCGCGGGAGTGCGGCTCGGTAGTGGGTTCCGCCCAGTCTGTACGCGGCGGGTGCCGAACACGATGGTGCCCCGAGGGGTCACGCGGTAGCTCTCGATGATCATGTGCAGCGTGACCATCGGGGCACGGCTGGTCCAGCCGATCTCGTCGAGTCGCTCGGGTGCGATGGGTTCGGTCTCGACCAGGGAGGTCCACACCGGGGTGGCGAGGTTCTTCGGCGCGATGGAAAGACCCGCGCTGTAGGCGTTGGTCGTCAGCAGTGCCTTGCGAGCCCGGATCGTTCCATCCGGTGTTTCGACGGTGACACCGTCGCCGGTGTCGGTGACATCAAGGGCAGGGGTGCGTTCGTAGACGCGCACGCCGGACGCGATCGTCGCGGCCCGCAGGCCGAGAACGAACTCACCGGGGTTGAGCGTGCCGCCGACGCCCTCACGCATTCCGCCCAGGAAACCTTCCGGCAGGCCCGCCTCAGGGCCCTCGACGAATTCGGCCGACGATCCGGCCTCGGCCAGTACCTTCGCGTTGCGGCGCGCGTGCCGCAACTGCCCCTTGGAGACGGCGGCCATCACGATGCCGGCCTGTTGGTAACCGCAGTCGATCCCGTGGTGGGCGATCGCGTCCTCAGCGAAGTGCACCGCGTTCTCGGCGTACCGATACAGCTCGCGCAGGCGCTCGTGCTTGAGCAGCAGACCCAGCAGCTCCGGATCAGCGGCGATCGAGTTCGTGATGTACCCGGCATTGCGGGAGGTGGCACCCCAGCCGAGGGTCTGCGCCTCGAGGAGCACCACGTCGACGCCCTTCTCGGCGAGACGGAGAGCGGCCGACATGCCGCCCCCACCGCCACCGATGACGACCACGTCGCAGTCGATGTCACCGGTCAGCGGCTGCTCGACGGTGGCGGGCGTTGCGGCCCACCCGGTTTCGTGGATCAATTGCATGGCGATCACTCACTACTTCTCTGCGGGGATGACGGCGGTGCCGCGGGCGCGCACCGCGACCAAGGGACGCTCCAGAACCTGCGATCGTCCGGTGTCGTCGGAGCCGCGGCAGACCACGCGGAGCTCGAAGTCGACGGTGCGGCTGCGGTTTCCCTTCTTCACCAGCTGGGCCTCGGCCTCCACGACATCACCGCCGCGCACCGGGGCGAGGAACTCGACGGACGAGTAGCCGGCGAACAGGCCCTCGTGGCCGTCCAACTCGATCGACAGGTTCGTGCCGACGTCTCCGAAGAGCTTCAGGGCGTAGGCGCCGTCGACAAGATTGCCCGCGTAGTGCGCGTCGGAGAAGGCCACGTAGCGCCGATGGACTGCCTTACTCATGAGATCTCCTGGTGGATCGGGCCGAGGTTGCGGGACTGCACTTCGCCGTCGATCTCGACGCCGGGATAGCCGCGCTTAGCGATCTCGGTACACATCCGGCGGTACTTGCCGACACCGCCCAGGTAGCCCATGAAGGTGTTCGGCTTGCCCTCGACGTTGGAGCCGCGGTACCAGGAATCGGTGGTGGCGTACAGGGTGGCGGCGACGGTCTCCTCGGTGATGTCCACCCAGTCGTTCTGGCCCTCGACGGTGGCCTCGATGCGCGTCGCGCCGGAGTCGCAGGCGTGCTCGATGAGGTCGGCGATCCAGTCCACCGACTGCTCGATTGACATCACCACGTTGCTGGCGAGTGCGGGGCTCTGCGGGCCTGCAACCATGAAGAAGTTGGGGAAGTCCGCGGTCATGATCCCGAGATAGGTGCGAACGCCGTCCTGCCAGGCATCCTGCAGCTTCTGGCCGGATGCGCCGGTGAGACCGAGCCCGTACAGCGGACCGGTGAAGGCGTCGAACCCGATGGCGAGCACCACGGCATCCGCCTCGTAGGTGCCCTTCGAGGTGACGATCGCGTTCGCGCTCATCGTCTCGATCGGTTCGTCGCGCAGCGACACCAGCGACACGTTGGGCCGGTTGAAGGTCTCGTAGTAGTCCGTTCCGAAACAGCTGCGCTTGGCTCCCAGCGGGTGGTACTTGGGCACCAGCAGCTCGGCGGTGGCCGGATCCTTCACGATCTCGCGGATCTTGTCGTGGATGAATTCCGAGGCGGTGCGGTTCGCCTCGACGTCGGTGAGCAGGTCGACGAACTCGGCGCCGACGCCGTTGAATCCACTGAGCTGGTAGGCCGCCTCGTAGCGCCGCTGACGCTCCTCGGCCGATACGTCGAAGGCCTTGTCGGCCACGGGGCGCTCGGGGATGCCGCCGAGAGAGTGCCTGCACTCCTCTCGGATCGCCTGGTAGTCACCCTTGATGGATTCGACCTGTTCCGGGGAGAGTTCGGCGTTGCGGGCGGGCATCACGTAGTTCGGGGTGCGCTGGAACACCGTGACGTGCTCGGCGACCTGCGCGATCAGCGGGATAGCCTGCACGCCCGAGGATCCGGTGCCGATCACGGCGACGCGCTTGCCCGCGAGGTCGTCGAGCGAGATGTTCCACCTGCTGGTCGACACCTGGAGACCGGTGAAGTTCTCCAGGCCCGGCACGTCGAAGTCCTTGGGCGTGGACAGCCCGCCCGCGCCCGAGATCAGGTAGCGGCCGCGGCGCGTTTCGCCGTTGTCCAGCCGCACCTCCCACAGCCGGTCCGTCGCGTTCCACGCCGCGCCGACCACGCGGGTGTCGAACGTGAAGTGCTTGCGCAGGTCGAAGCGGTCGGCGACGTGTTCGATGTAGCTGAGGATCTCGGCCTGCGGCGCGAACCGCTGACTCCACGTCCACTCCTGCTGGAGCGCCTCGTCGAACGAGTACGAGTAGTAGATGCTCTCGACGTCGCAGCGGGCGCCCGGGTAGGTGTTCCAGAACCAGGTGCCGCCGACGCTCGGTCCGGCCTCGAAGCCCGCGAAGGTCCATCCGGCATTGGTGAGCCGGTGTGAGAGGTAGAGGCCGGTGAAGCCGGCGCCGACGCCGATGACGTCGACGACCCCGGTCTCGGGGGTGGAGGGGAAGTTCATGGCATTGCCGCTTTCGTTGAGTTGATCGTTTGACTGGATCAAACGATCTAGTCGAGTAGACCAGTGGTCCCCGTCACAGTCAAGGGGAGACGCGAAACCAGTCGCGATCGCTACATGGGAAGGTCGGGGGAATCGACGCCGACCACGCGGTCGCCGCAGAACACCCGGAAGGACTCGCCGGGCGCGTGCCCACCGATTCCGGAGGTGCCCCAGAAGCTCTGCGCCGAATCGTCGCCGAGGTCGGCGACCTTGGCACCGTTCACGCGCACCTCTCCCGACAGCACCCTGGATCCGACCTCGATGGCGCGGTCCAGGTCGCCGCCGAACACGTACGCGTCGAGACCCGACGGGTTGGCGTTGGCAACGCGCAGCGCGTCCTCGTCGGACTCGACGGCGTGCAGGCTGACGAGTGGCCCGAACAGCTCGGCGGTCGCCACCGACGCATCGACTCCCGAAGCGACGGTGGGCGAAAGGAAGAACCCGCCGAGCGCGGGGAGCTTCGCGGGCTGATGGATCGTCGCGCCCTTGGCCCGCAGCCCATCGATGCGGCTGCGCAGCGTGGCGAAGTGCGGGGCGTTCGAAATCGGGCCGAGCTGGGTGCCCTCGTCGAGCGAATGCCCGATCTCGATGCGGGAGATGCGATCGAGCAGCGCATCCAGGAGCGGCTCGACGAGGCTCTTGTGTGCCAACACCTTTCCTGGTCCCTCGCACCACTGACCGTTGAGCTTGGTCATCCCGTCGAGGATCCCGTCGGCGGTCACGTCGATGTCGGCGTCGTCCAGCACGAGGGCGGGGTTGTTGCCGCCGAGCTCCAACTGGAGCACCTTGAAGTCCTCCGCGGCCGCGCGGGCGATCGCGCGACCCGCGTTCGGGCCGCCGGTGAACGAGACGATCTTCACCCGGTGATCACCGGTGATCGCCGCGCCGACGTCACCCGCGCCGTGCACGAGTTGCAGCGCACCTTCGGGCAGCCCCGCCTTGACGAAGCACTCGACGATGATCTGGGCGCTGCTCGGCGCGTGCTCCGAAGGCTTGAGGATGACGGGGCAGCCGGCGGCGAGCGCGCTCACCATCTTCGCCGCGGGGATGAAACTGGGGCCGTTCCACGGAGTGAGGATGGCCGCGGGGCCCCACGGCACCTTGTACAGCCGCACGTCGCGGCCACCGGCTGCGAGCGCCGTGCGACGCGGGATGGCGCGCAACTCCGCAGCCGCCGAACGGATCCGGTGCGGAAGGAACTGCGCGACCATCCGAGCCTTCGCGATCGGGACACCGCTGGTGAGGGCATCGGTCCGGGCGATGTCCTCGATCCGGGCCTCGACGATGTCGGCCGCGCGCTCGATGACCGCCGCACGTTCCTCGCTCGCCCCGTCGTCCCAGCGTTCGAAGCCGTAGGACCGCTCGGCATGCCGAAGGGCACGCTCCACGTCGTCCGGGCTGGTGGTGACGGCGCGGTGGACCGGTTGGCCCGTGTTGGGGTCCAGATTCCACGCTTCGGGGATCGTCCGACACTCGGACCACTCGTCTGCGATGTAGTTGATCGGCTGGGGCAGTTGCGGGTTCGACATCTGCGGCGTCCTTCGGTGCGTGAGTAGGGATGGAGGAGGTGTGCTCAGACGGTGAGGTCGGCGACGATGCGGGTCACCTCGCCCGACTTCATCGCCTCGAAGCCCTTGTTGACCTCGCGGAACGGGATGACATCGCTGACCATCTCGTCGAGCAGCAGGCCCCCCTGCAGGTAAAGGCGTGCGAACTGGGTGATGTCCGCGTGTGCCTGCCCCGAGCCCATGTAGGAGCCGATGAGTCGCTTCTCCCCGAAGAAGAAGTCCGATGCCGGCAGGGTGAGCTCGGTGCCGTCGGGCGCGATGCCCACCAGGCAGGCCGTACCCGTGGCACGCAGGACCGACAGCGCGGTGGCCGCGGTACGCGCGGAACCGACTGCCTCGAACGAGTAGTCCACGCCATCACCGAGCAGCGACCGGACCTCGGCGGGGACATCGGTCGCGCCGTTCACGACGTGCGTGGCACCGTAGGTCCGCGCCGCCGCGAGCCTGGCATCGTCGAGATCGACGGCGACGATCGCCGACGCACCGGCGAGCCGCGCCCCCTGGATGATGGCCGATCCGACACCGCCACAGCCGATCACGGCCACGGTGGCGCCTGGGCGTACCCGCGCGCCACGGAAGACGGCCCCGACGCCGGTGACGATGCAGCACGAGAGCAGGCAACCGACGTGCAGCCCCACCTCGTCGGGCACCTGCACCAACGAGTTCTCCCGCATCAGGGTGTGGCGGGAGAACGCACCGATGTCGCCGAGCCGCTCGACGACCCGGCCTCCCGGCAGCTGGAAAGCGGGGCGGGGCCGCTGCCGGATCTGCGAGGCGCGCTGGCACTGTGTCGAGTGCCCGGCCTGACAGTTGCGGCACAACCCGCACGAGGGCGTGAGGGCGCCGACTACGCGGTCACCCGGACGCAACGAGGTCACCGCGGAGCCGACCGACTCGACGATGCCCGCCACCTCGTGCCCGACCACCACCGGCAGGTCGGCGTGCACGGTACCGGTCATGTAGTGCAGATCGCTATGACACAGGCCCACGTTCGAGACCGCGACGCGGACCTCGTTGGGTTCCGGGTCGTCGACCTGGATCTCGGTGAATTCCAACGGTTCGTTCAGCGCGGTGAGAAGTGCTGCTTCGGTGGTGATCATCTTTTGTCTCCGATCTCAATTGCTCTGCGCGGGTGCCGACGGCGCCGCGTTCTTCGATGACAGGAAGCCCCCGATGCCCTCGGTGAAGGCGCCGGACTCCCACGACCGGCGGGCGGCGTCGTCTTCACGGGCGAACGCGGCCTCGACGTCTTCGAGTCGCGGCCGCAGCAGACCCAGGTGCAGCGCGGTGGTGCGGGGATCCGAGTTCCACTGCGTGATCACCTCGGTCGCGCGGCCCAGCAGGGCCTGCGGGGCCACGATCTCGTCGAGCAGCCCGATCCGCAGGGCCTCATCCGCTCCGATCCTGTTCGAACCCAAGATGATCCGCATCGCGTGGTTGCGTACCAGGCGGCCCATCAGGAGGCTCGAGGCGTTCGAGATGATGATCCCGCGATGGTTCTCGGGCTGGAAGTACTCGGCCTCGGGGGTGCCGATCCGCGAGTCGCAGCACAGCGTGATCTCCGAGGCGCCGCCGACCGCGATCCCGTTCACGGCCGCGATCACGGGGATCTTCGTCTCGAGAATCGCCCGGGTAATGTCGTGGAAGGTCGCGAAGGCCTCGCGAATCCCGTCGTAGTCGGTCGGCACCGTCTGCAGGTCCTCCCCTGCCGAGAAGGCCCGACCGGTGCCCGTGAGTACGATCCCGCGGACGAGATCACCCGTTCCGAACCGGCGGATCGCCTGCGCGAGCAACACCCGCGTTGCCACGTCCATCGCGTTCAGCCTCGCCGGTCGGTTCAGCGTGAGGACCGCGACGTCGTCGTCGATGTGCACATCCAGGTGATGGTCGGTCATGCCTGGCTCCTGCCGTTGCCGTTGCCTACGGTGCGCGGCGGCTGCAGGTCGTAGGTGGTGCCGGGATGCTCGGCGGAGCGCCCCTTGAGGGCCGGCTTCGACACACGCTCGGACGGGGTGCGCGGGAAATCGGCGACGAACTCGACGTATCGCGGAACCTTGAAGCGCGCCAGCTGGTTTCGCGCACACTCGATGATTCGCTCTGCGGTCGCGAGGCTCTCCTCGACGCCTGGGGCCAGCTGCACGAAGGCCTTGACCTCCTCGCCGAACAGCTCATCCGGCACGCCGACCACCGCCGTCGCGATGACGGTGTCGTCACGCTCGAGGACGCGTTCGACCTCGGCGCTCGCGATGTTCTCCCCACCGCGGCGGACCATGTCCTTGATCCGGCCGACCAGGCGGTAGCTGTCCGCCTCGCGGACCGCGACATCGCCGGTGTGCAGCCAGCCTTCGCGCAAGACCTGTGCGGTCTCTTCGGGCCGGTTCCAGTAGCCGAGCATCATCGGTCTGCCCGACGTGATCAGCTCGCCGGGTTCTCCCGCGGCAACGTCTCGGCCCTCCGGATCGACGACCCGGACCTGCTTTGTCGGAACAGGCCGCCCCAGCCGCCCGCTGCCGACGTCGGCCGCGCTGCCGGGGAGGCTGACCAGGTCGACCCCACTTTCGGTCATTCCGAAGATCTCCCGCCACGGCGCGCCCCAACGCTGTTCGAGCTGCGTGTGCAGCGCGACGGGGATCGCCGAGCACAGCGCGAGGCGCAGGTCGTTGTCCCGGTCCTCCGGGCTCGGCGCCTGCTTGAACAGCAACGTGGGCATGGAGCCGAGCACGTAGCAGAACGTGGCCCGGTGTCGGCGGACGTCCGCCATGAAACCCGAGGCGGAGAACCGCGGCAGCACCACCAGCGGCGCGCCGATCGTGAGGCACAGCGCCGTGTTCCACTGCGGGTCCATGTACGAGAACGGCTGCGAGGTGAGTGCCACGTCGTCGGCCCCGAGGCCCGCCGCGCTCGCACAGATCCACCCCAGCCGAACCCAATAATCGTGGGTCAACATGCACGCCTTCGGGAATCCGGTGGTCCCCGAGGTGTACTGGAGGTTGGCGAGCGTCGCGCCGGAGATGGCGATACCCGGCCGGTCCCGCGGATACTGCGCGAGCTCGCTGCGCGACGCGGCCTCGACAACCCGGATATCCCCCAGATCGCCGTTCGCGCCGCGCACCTCTTCGACGAGCGGGGTGTGCGCAGCGTCGGTGACCATCACCCGGGCACCCGAGTCCCGGAGCACGAAGTCGAGGTCGGCGCGCTGGTATGACGAGTTCACCGGCACCGCGACGCCGCCGGCCTTGAGGATCGCGAGCCAGGCGACCGGCCACTGCACCACGTTGGGCAGCATGATCGCGACCCGGTCGCCTGCGCGGACTCCGTCCTCCGCGACCAGGCGCTGCGCCAAGCGCGAGGTCCAGTCGTCGATCTCGCCGAAGGTCCACGACCCTTCCTCGAATCGGAGGAACTCGCGGTCGGGAGAGCTGACGGCCCGGTTCGCGAGCAAGTCGACAAGGGTGTCGATCGGCGGGTCCATGGCCATTCGATCGAGTGCGATCGCGGGTTCCCGGTGTACTGATTCGACTTCGGTCATGTCGTCCTCTTCGAGGTGTCTCGGGCGGTGATTGGGGGGGCCGTCGTCGCGGGGGCACGGCCACAAACGCGAGTCGGCATGTGATGCCAGTCATAACGGTAGCGACAGTGGGTCAATTGATCAAGTCTTACGACCAAGATAGGACGAAATGGACGAGTGTCGCGTGCCATCGCCCCCAGGTCCGACTGGTAGCGTTGGAGTTGACTTGATCAATCGTCCATATCTGATTCACAGGAGGAACGCATGGCTCGCATTCCCGCCGCTGAACGTCGCGCCGAACTGGTGGCGGCGGCCGTGCGCATGATCGCCGCCCACGGGGTGGACGGCGCAACCACACGCCGCATCGCACAGGAGGCGAACGCTCCGCTGGCCACGCTGCACTACTGCTTCGCCACGAAGGAAGTGCTGTTCGCGGCCGTCTTCGAGCACGTCGCCGAGCAGTATCGAGAAGTGTTGACGCGCAATGATGTCCACGGCGACGTGGAGACCAGCGCGCGCGCTCTGTTGCACGGCGTGATGGAGTGGTACATGGCGAATCCGGACTTCGGCGCGGCGATCATCGAGCTGATCAGCTGGGCCCAGCGCCAGGAGGGCAAGCAGGCCGAGATGGTGTACAACGAGGCATTCGCAACCATGCGAACGATCCTCGAGTCCGCTGCCACCGCCGCCGGCCAGGCGGTCGACCCGGACACCGTGGACGAGCTGACCTACACCGTGTCTGCGTTGTCCGACGGATTCGCACTCAACTACCTGGTGTTCACCGACCGCACTGCGGCGGAGAGGCAGATCGAGACCACCCTCGGCGTGCTCAACGCCTGGATGGCCGCCAACCTCGGCGATGCCGCGAAGCCGGCAGCCAAGCCCGCGAAGGTCTCCCCCGAGGAAGCCCTGCGTTCGCTGGTGTCCTGGGTGAGCGTGGATTGATTCCGGGCTTACGCGAATGACCACTGCCGGCCGCCGCCCTCGGTGGCGGCCGACAGTCGTTCCCTGGTCAGATCCGTTGGTTGCCTTCGGCGACGATCCAGCTCAGCGCCGGATCGTCGCGCTCCATCCACTCGGGATGCCACTGGACACCGAGCACCGGCGCCCCGGGCAGCTCGACCGCTTCGACGACGCCGTCACCCGCGCGCCCCGTGACCACCAGGCCGGTACCACAGCGGTCGACCGCTTGGTGGTGCCATGAGTTGGTCACAGCGCTGGCGCCGAACAGTCGTTCCGCGATCGAACCGGGCTCGAACATCACCTTGTGATCGTCAGCACCGTCGGTGAGCGGACCCGAACCCGAGAGGTGCTCGACGGAGCCGGGCGGGAGGTCGGCGATCAGCGTGCCACCACGAGCGACGTTCAGGACCTGCAGGCCCCGGCACACCCCGAGGACCGGGATGTGCCTGGCGAGAGCCGCACGCACGAGCGCGATCTCGAACCGGTCCCGATCGGGATCGTGGACCATCGGATCATCCCGCGGATCCACGTCACGGACCACCGACGGATCGCCACCCCAGCACCCGGGATGAACATCCTGGCCGCCGGTGATGACCACGCCCGACAGCCAGTGGCAGAGCGCCTCCGGGTCGGCGTCGTACGGCAGGTTCACCGGAATGCCACCGGCCCTGGCGATCCGGTCCGAGAAATCGGACATGAAGGCGTCCGCGAACAGGTGACCGTAGCGGGTGTCCAGACCGTCGACCAACCCCAGCCGAAACCGTCGGCCGGTGAGACCGATCAATGGCCGGACGGAGCCCGGCGTCGCCTTCCCCGCGGTCACGGGAACTCGAAGTATCGGGCCGACTCCCATTCGGAGAGCTCGGCGAACGGATCACCACCCGCGGTGTGGAACTGCATCCACTCCCAGCGCCGCGTACCGACCCAGTAGTCGACGAACTCGTCCCCGAGCTGCTCGCGCAGGATCAGGTCCGCCTCGAGCGCGGCGGCCGCCTTGGTGATGGTGTCCGGCAGCCGTTCGAGGTCGGGCACACACCACGCCAGGTCGCTGACCGGCTCGGGCGGCTCGATCTCACCATCGAGGCCGGCGATCACACCGGCGAGAATGGCCGCTACCGCGAGGTACAGGTTCGCGTCGGCGCCTGGCACGCGATATTCGAGTCGGGAGTACGCCGGGTGCCCGCACACCGCGCGCACCGCGGTGCTCTTGTTACCGATGCCCCATGTGATCGTCGTCGGCGGGCCACTCAGGTCGACCAGGCGGCGGTACGAGGTGATCTGCGGGAGCATGACCGACGCAGCCCCCTGCATCGTCGCGAGCAGCCCGCCGACCGCATGCCGCATCGTGTCCGACGGCCCGTCAGGGGCGTAGAACGCGTTGACACCGTCGCGCTGCAAAGACAGATTGACGTGCGAGGCCTGGCCGTACCCGGCCGTCGGCTTGGCCATGAAGGTCACGGTGTGCCCGCGCTCGAAGGCCACCTCACGCATCACCTGCCGGGCACGAGCCCAGTTGTCGCACACCGAGATCGGATCGCCAGGAACCAGATTGAGTTCGACCTGGCCCGCCGCGTCCTCGTCGCTCCACGCCTCCCACTCGATGCCGATCTCGTCGAGACGACGAGCCACCGCCGACATGTAGTCGACCCAGTCCTTCGACTTCGCGAGGTGGTACGCGGTGCCGGCGGAACCGCCGAGCGGGGTCAGGTCGCGGTATCCCTTGGCCCGGGCCTCGTGGATGGATTCCTGGAACAGCGTTGCCTCGATCTCGACCGCAACGGTGGCCGTGAAACCGCGCGATGCGAGTCGGTCGACCAGCTTGCGGGCCAGGTTGCGCGGACAGGTCCCGACCGGGGTGCCGTCCGCCTGCCAGTAGTCACCGATCACGGACTGCAGGCCCGGCTCCCACTGCACCAGCGTCGACATGTCGGGCCGGAACTGCACGTCCGACACATGCCCACGCCACTCGGGGAAGGCGAAGCCGAAGGTCGGCGCATTGCCCAGGTCGAGGCCGAACAGGAGATCGGCCATCGCGAAGCCCGAGCCCGCACCCGCGGTGAACTTCTTGGGCGCCAGATTCTTGCCGAGGAAGCTGCCGTCGTGGTTGGTGGACTCGAGCCGGACCGTGCGCACGGGGGTGTCGAGATCCCTTACGGTGCTAGTGATTTCAGACATCGTATCGAACCTTCCAAGATGCGGCGACCAGCACCGACAGCTGAGAGAGCGTGCCGCGCACGCCGATCAGACCGGTGGAGAGGGCGGCGATCAGGTCGTCGGCGCCCGAGAAGATGCCTGCCAACAGCTCCGGGGGGCCGGCGATCACATAGTGGGTCTCACCCTCGCCGACGACCAGCTGAGTCAACCCGTCGGGGCCGTCCGCGATCGCGACGAGGACGTCGGGGATCCCCGGTACCGACCGCGCCGCGGACCAGAACGTCTCCGCGGCGACCTGCCAGTCCGGCAGCGGCGGCGACAGCAGTGCCAGCGCCGCGGCGGCGACAGCATCGTCGCCTGCGACAACAGGCTCGCCGACCAGGGCGAGTCGAGCGTTCAGGTCGACGGTCAGGGTGAGGTCGGGCTCGGCGAACACGCCGCCCGATACCGCGACGACACCGTCGGAGATGCCGATCGTCGCAGCCTGCGGGGTGTCGTGGGAGCGGACGGCGACTGTGCCTGCCGCCGCCGCGACGACGGAGGCCGCACCGTTCGCGCGGAGGGAATCGGCGATGGTCCGCCCGATCAGCCGGACGATCGGGCTCGCATCGTCCTCGATCCGAATGTCGACCCCGCCGACCGCGTCGGCCCCGCGTGTCGCGGGACCGATCGTGGTTTCGGTCATCCTTCTGTCCTTTCGATTCGACGAGATCGTGTGCGCGGTACACCGTCAGCAGCGGATCCCAGGTGGAACGTGAGTTTCTAGTCAAACGACTTGGTCACGTGACTATGATAGTGAGGCACAGATCACTTCCTGTCAACGACTTGTGAGGTTTCTTCAGATGAACGACGACGCTCCAGCCTGGTGGAATCTGCTCGACGACCAGGCCAAAGCCGTGGCCCAGATGATCACCGACGTCCTGCGCAAACCCATCAGCGAGCTGGGACCGGAGCAGACCCGAGCGCTCTTGAACACGGCGCCACCCGCCGAGCCGATCACGCCGCTCGCCGATGTCGAACAACTGACCGTGCCGACCCGCGACGGCACGATCCGGGCTCGGCTCTACCGCGCGGACAGGGCCGACCGGGACGGCTGTCGTCCCGCGCTCGTCTACCTACACGGCGGAGGTTTCGTCCTGGGAACCCTGGACGGCGCCGACGAGCTGTGCCGCGCGATCGCCGCCGGATCCGGGTGGGCGGTCGTGTCCCTGGACTACCGCCTGGCTCCCGAGAACCCGTACCCGGCAGCACTGGAAGACTGCATCGACGCCTACGCGTGGCTGACCCGGACCGCACCGGAGCTCGGCATCGATCCGGGACGGATCGCGATCGGGGGCGACTCCGCAGGCGGCAATCTCGCCGCTGCGCTCTGCCTGCACCGACGCGACAAGAGCAGCCCCCTTCCCGTGACCCAGGTGCTCGCCTACCCCGCCGTCGACGGGACATTCACCACTGCGTCGTGGTCGGAATTCGCCGATGCACCACTGCTGAGTGCCGCGGACGCGCGCTGGTTCTGGGACCAATACGTCGGCCCGGGACACCGGGCGGACGACCACCTCGCGGCACCCATGCGCGCCGATTCGCTGCGCGGCATGCCGCCCGCCCTGATCGTGACCGCGGAGGTCGACCCGATCCGAGACGACGCCGAGGCGTACGCGGCACGGCTGCGGCGCGACGGCGTCCCCGTCTCGCTGACCAGGTATGCCGGCGTCTTCCACGGTTTCGTCACCGAGATCGGCACGTTCGCGCAGGCGAAACAGGCGATCGACGAGGTGTGTCTGCACCTACGCGAGTTCACGGGGACGTAGCACCGCACTCGCGGTTCCACCGATTTCGAGGAATCTGCCTAGGTCGTCGCCACTGTGAGGGGCGGGGTTCTCGCACATCGCATCTGGATACCCGATCGCACCCTCACCTCGCGACGATCTCGGCGACCGACACCACCCTGCCGGTGAGCTCCGTAATGAGTTCGAGCGCCGCAGCATGCCGATCCTTCGTGTGGTCGGCGGTCGCCTCGACGGCGACAAAGCACTGCACATCTCGCGCGAACGCGTCGAAGGTCGTCGCGAGGATGCCCGCCGACGCGAAGACACCCGCGACGACTAACTGATCACGACCGGTGCGGCGCAACTCCTCGGCGAGATCTGTTGCGAAGAAGGCACTGTAGCTGCGCTTCTTCACCCACGTCACGCCGAATTCGAGCGAATCGATCGCCGTCTCAGCAGATTGACGCTCCGTCGGACCCATCCCCCACAGTTCCCCGAGCAGGCCCCGCTGCGCCGGATCCGAAGCCGCGCGGGGTGCACTCCCGATCACGGGCACCCCCCGACCGACTGCCCAGTCCACCAGCCGCGAGGTCTCGGCGACCACTCGCGAGCGAACCCCATGCGCCAGCACGTCCGTGTAGTAGGGCTGGCGGTCGTGCACGAGCATTGCCGACCGCTCGACGTCCACCGTCCACCCTGGGCCTCCTGACATCGCGAGCAGATCGCGCGCGTCGTAGTCCTCGACCGCCATGTCGAATGTCGCCACCGACGGACCGCCCCCTCCCTCACCCGAATTCCGATGGGCTACCCGCTGTTACGCAGCGCCGTGGCCAAACCGTTCATCGTCAGCTGGATACCCCGACGCACCAGGTCGCTGTCGTCGCCGGATCGGTACCGCCGCAGCAACTCCACCTGCAGGTGGTTGAGCGGCTCGAGGTACGGGAACCGGTTGTGCACAGACCTTCTCAGGCCCGGGTTGTCGGCGAGCAGGTCGTCGTTGCCGGTGATCGCCTTGTACATCGCGATCGTCCGCGCGTGCTCGGCGGTGATCTTGCCGAACACCCTCTCCCGCAACGCGACATCCGGCACCAGCTCCGCGTAGCGCGCGGCCAGGCCCATGTCCGACTTCGACATCACCATCGCCATGTTCGAGAGCACGGTGCGGAAGAACGGCCACCGCTCGTACAGCTCCGTGAGCCTTGCCAGGCGCGCCGGGTCGCCGCCGACCCACTCCTCGAACGCCGTGCCAGTCCCGTACCAGCCCGGCAGCATCACCCGGGACTGGCTCCAGGACAGCACCCACGGGATCGCGCGGAGGTCGGCGATCGACTTGGTTGCCTTGCGCGAGGCCGGTCGACTGCCGATGTTGAGCGCGCCGATCTCGGCGACCGGCGTGGAGGTGGTGAAGTACTCCACGAAGCCAGGCGTGTCGTGCACCAGGTCGCCGTAGGCGATGCGGGCCGCGGCGGCCAGCTCGTCGAGCACCGCGTAGGCCGGCTCCGCGTCGGCGCCGAGCCCCTCCACGTCCAGCAAGGTGGACTCGAGGGTCGCGGCGAGCAGGGTCTCCAGATTGCGGTGCGCCAGACGGGGTTCGGCGTACTTCGCCGCGATCACCTCGCCCTGCTCGGTGATCCGGAGCGACCCCGCCACCGCGCCGGGCGGCTGCGCCAGGATCGCCTCGTAGCTCGGTCCCCCGCCCCGGCCGACGGTGCCGCCACGGCCGTGGAAGAGCCGCAGCCGAATCCCCGCCGCCCTGGCCGCCTCAACCAGGTCCAGCTCCGCCCGGTACAGCGCCCAGTTCGCCGCGAGGTAACCGCCGTCCTTGTTGGAGTCCGAGTACCCCAGCATCACCTCCTGCCGCCCTCCTCGAGCGCTCAGCAGGGCGCGGTACACCGGCACGTCCAACACCGCGGTCAGGGTGGTCGCTCCGCCCTGCAGGTCCTCGATGGTCTCGAACAGCGGGACGATCCCGACCGGGCAGGACGGCGCGGACCCGTCCGCCCCCGGATCGAGCAGGCCGACCTCCTTGAGCAGCACCGCCGCCTCCAGCATGTCGCTGACGGAGGTGCACATGCTGATGATGTAGTTCGGGATCGCCCCCGCGCCGATGCTCCGCACGGCCTCCGCCCCTGCGGCCAGGATCGCCAGCTCGGAGGTGGTCAGCTCGCCGAACTCGGCCCCCGGCCCCACCAGTGGCCGCCGCAGCCCGAGTTCCGCCGTCAACAGGGCGACGCGCTCCTGCTCGGACAGCGACCGGTAGTCCGGGTGCACACCCGCCCAGGCGAACAGCTCCGCGATGACCTGCTCGTGCACCTCCGAGTTCTGTCGCATGTCCAGCCCGGCCAAGTGAAATCCGAACGCCTGCACCGACTCACGCATCGTCGCGAGCCGATCCTCGGCCAGCAGCTCGTCCCCGTGCGCGCGCAGCGACGCATCGATGACATCGAGGTCGGCGAGCAGCTCCGCCGCCGTGCCGAACGGCTCCAGGCCAGCCTGATGGAGGGCGGACCGCGACAGCGCGACCTCGGCCCCGCCGAGGATGCGGACCGCGGTCGCCGTCAGCCGCCCACGGATCCCGCGCAGCGCGCGCCGGTACGACTCGTCCGACCGGAACGGCGAGTCGTCTCCCGACGCGTCCGCGAGGGCCCGCAGCGGCGCCGAGGCGTCCACGAGCCGGTCCGACATGGACAGTTCCCGCTCGAGGAGTTCGAGCTGACCGAGATGGTGCTCGAGAGCGGTCGCCGCGGCCCGACTGGTCGCCCGGCGCACGACCTCCGCCGTCACGAAGGGATTCCCGTCGCGGTCGCCACCGATCCAGGACCCCATGGTGAGCATCGGCTCGGCGAGCAGGTTCGCCTCCGGCCAGCGGCGCCGGAGCTCCGCGCGCAGCTGGGCGTTGATCCTCGGCACCACCTCGAACAGGGCCGCGTCGTAGTACCGCAGGCCCACCTCGATCTCGTCCTGGATCCGCAACCGTGAGAGTCGGATCAGGGCGGTCTGCCACAGGGTGAGGATCTGCCGGTGCAGATCGCGGTCGACCCCCGCCAGCTCGCCGGGGTCCAGCTCCGTGCGCTCGCGGAACCGCATCAGCTCGGTGATCCGGTGCTGGGTCTCGAACACCGTCCGACGCCGGGTCTCGGTCGGGTGCGCGGTGATCACCGGCACCACCGATGCACCGTCGAGCTCATGGCACACGGTCGCCGGATCGAGTTGCGCCACATCGAGTTTCCGATAGGTCGCGGCGAGGCTGCTGTCCTGCGGCGGCTCGCCCGCCCGAACGTGGACGGCCCGGCGCCGCTCGCGGTGCAGGTCCTCCGCGAGGTTCGCCAGCAGGGCGAAGTGACTGAAGGCGCGGATGACCGGGATCGCGACGCCGACGTCGACGCTCGAGAACAGGTCGGCAAGCTCGGCGCGATCGATCTCCGATCGGCGCACCCGGAACGACTCGACCCGCGCGCGCTCGACCAGATCGAAGACCTCGTCGCCCGCCTGCTCGCGGATGATCTCGCCGAGGATCCCGCCGAGCAGCCGGATGTCCTCGCGCAGCGGTTCCGTGGCCTCCCGGGGAGGCTCTGCCGGGTGATCGGGACGCGGACCCTCGTGCACGGGCAACGGGTTCATGGAACCAGTATCGGTGCTCAGCCCCGTCCCGGCAGGATCACGACCTCCAGATCCGGAGGAATCGTCAGCTGTACTTGATCTGCAGACCGATACCGAGGATCGCGATCAGCCAGATCACGGCCGTGAACACGGTGAGCCGGTCGAGGTTCTTCTCCACGACGGTGGAACCGGACAGGCTGGACTGCACGCCGCCGCCGAACAGGCTGGACAGGCCGCCACCCTTGCCGCGGTGCAGCAGCACCAGCAGGATCAGCAGCAGGCTGGTGATCACCAGCAGGATGTCCAGGAACAGTTCCATGTAATCTCCACGCCTTCGCTGACGGATACGGCCACAAGTCGCCCAATCCTACCGTTTGACACCCCGGGGCCTCGTATCGGACCGGATTGTGAGCCGTCCAACAAGATTGTGACCGCTGAGCGGGAGAAACGGCCGTCATTCGAGACAGCGGAGCGCCCGCGTGACTACCTTCGCCTCCCGACAGACCTCTTTTATCCGATCGGAAGGTTCTTCATGTCTCGACACGGTTCCAGGATCGCGGGATCGCTGCTGGTGACGAGCGGAGTGCTGCTCGCCGGTTTCAGCGGCGTCGGCCTCGCACAGGCCGACCCGGTCGTCCCCCCGGCGCTCGCCGAACTGCCCAACTCCGGCCTCGGTAGCGTCGGCGCTGGCAAGACCGCGCCGGACGCTCCGCGGATGGCCAGCATCCCGAACTTCCGCGATGTCGCGGGCACCGGCGCCGGCTACGCAGGCGCGCACGGGAAGAACCTGAACAAGGGCGTCTTCTATCGCGCGGATGCCATCGTGCCGAAGGGCGACGACGTCGCCACCCTCGCCGGGCTCAAGCTTGCCGCCGTCTACGACCTGCGTAGCGACCAGGAAGTCCACGACAAGGCCGACATCGTCCCGGCGGGCGCGGAGTACGTCCGCATCCCGATCCTGTCGGGCAACATCAACGACATGGTCGGGAAGATCAAGTCCCCCGACGACGCTCGCCGGATGATGCAGGAGATGAACCAGGCGTTCGTCACCGGCGCGGCCGAGAAGGCGGGCTTCGCGCAGCTGCTCACCGGTCTGGCGAACACCAAGGGCCCGGCTGTCTACCACTGCACCGCAGGCAAGGACCGCACCGGCTGGACCTCGATGCTGCTGCAGAGCATCGGCGGCGCCAGCGATCAGACCATCATGAGCGATTACCTGCTCACCAATGAGTACAACAAGGAGTGGGCCGCCAAGACCCGCGCCTACATCGCCTCCACCCAGGGCGAGCAGGTGGCTCTGCTGTTCGAGCCGCTGCTCGGCGTCGAGGCCAGCTACCTGCAGTCCGGCCTGGACAAGCTCAAGGCCGACTACGGCACCGTGGACAAGTACCTGACCGACGGCCTCGGCCTGGATCAGGCGACCCTCGGCAAGCTGAAGGCCAAGCTGCTCCGCTGATTTGAACCCGAAAACGCCGGTGGGCGCGCGGCCCGAAGCCACGCGCCCACCGGCGTTTCTGCGTTCCCTACCGCGGTGCCAGCACGACCAGCGGGATCGGGCGTTCGGTGTGCCGCTGGTAGCCGCTGTAGCGTCCACCGTTGTTCGCGTCGGCGGCGGCGAACAGCCGCGCGTAGTCCGCGTCGTCCGGCCCGATCAGCCTGGCGGTGACCGGCACGGTGGTCGTGCCGACCCGGATCGAGGCGTCCGGACGTGCCCGCAGGTTGAAGTACCAGCCGGGCGATCGGGGCGCGCCTCCGTTGGAGGCCACCACCACATAGTCCTTGCCGTCGCGCACATAGGTGAGGCTGTTGACCCGCGCCTGCCCGGTCTTCGCGCCGACGGTGTCGAGCAACAAGCAGGGCACCCCGAGGATGCGGTGGCCGATCCTGCCGTTCGTGCGCTCGTAGACCCACTGATGCGCCTTCAACGCCTGGACCCCGATCTTCTTCACCGCGGGGATCTCCTCGAACTTCACCGGACACTCCTCGACTGCAGTACACGTTACTCCGTGACACACAAAAACGCCGATGGGCGCGGGGTCCGAAGACCACGCGCCCACCGGCGTTCACCTGTTCAGCAGATCAGTGCCGCCCCGGTCAGGGCAGCGGACCGCCCGCCGCGATCGCCGAGAGCGTCGCGAACTCGTCCGCCTTGAGCGAGGCGCCGCCGACGAGGGCGCCGTCCACGTCCGGCTGGCCGACGATCTCGCCGACGTTCTTCGCGTTCACGGAGCCGCCGTAGAGGACGCGAACGCCCGCCGCGACCTCGGCCGACGCCAGCGTCGCGAGTTCCCCACGAACCGCCTTGCAGACCTCCTGCGCGTCCGCCGGAGTCGCCACCCGGCCGGTGCCGATGGCCCACACCGGCTCGTACGCGACGACAACCTTGGCGATCTCGTCCGCGGACAGCCCGGCCAGGGACCCGCGCAGCTGCTCCAGGTTGTACTCCACCTGGTTGCCTGCCTCGCGGATCTCCAGGCCCTCACCGATGCACACGATGGGGGTCAGCCCGTTCTTCAGCGCCGCCTTGGTCTTGGCGAGCACCGTCTCGTTCGACTCCCCGTGCAGGGTGCGACGCTCCGAGTGGCCGACCACCGCGAAGGTGCAGCCCAGCTTCGCCAGCATGGCGCCGCTGATCTCACCGGTGTACGCGCCGGAATCGTGGGCGGAGACATCCTGCGCACCGTAGGTGAGCAGGAGCTTGTCGCCCTCGACCAGCGTCTGCACGCTGCGGATGTCGGTGAACGGCGGGATCACCGTCACGTCGACCTTGTCGAAGTACTTCGCGGGCAGCGAGAACGCGATCTTCTGCACCAGGGCGATGGCCTCGAAGTGGTTGAGGTTCATCTTCCAGTTGCCCGCGATGAGCGGCTTACGTGCCATCGCTCAGCCCTCCAGCGCTTCGATGCCGGGAAGGGACTTGCCCTCGAGGTACTCCAGGGAGGCGCCGCCGCCGGTCGAGATGTGCGAGAAGCCGTCCTCGGGCAGGCCGAGCAGCCGCACCGCGGCCGCGGAATCGCCGCCGCCGACGACGCTGAACGCGCCCTTGCCGGTGGCCCCGATGATCGCCTCGGCGACACCCTTGGTGCCCGCCGAGAACTTCTCGAACTCGAACACGCCCATCGGCCCGTTCCAGAACACCGTCTTGGCGCCGGACAGGATCGCCGCGAAGCGCTCCACCGACTCCGGTCCGATGTCCAAGCCCATCCAGCCGTCCGGGATCTCGAGCACCGACACCGTCTTCGCCTCCGCGTCGGCGGAGAACGAGTCGGCGATCACCACGTCCTGCGGGATGTGGATGACGTCGGCATACCGCTCGAGCAGCGACTTGCAGGTGTCGATCATCGACTCCTCGCACAGCGAGTTACCGACGGACACCCCCTGCGCGGCAAGGAAGGTGTAGAACATGCCGCCACCGATGACCAGGGTGTCGGCCTTGGTGGCCAGCGCCTCGATCACGGCCAACTTGTCGGAGACCTTCGAGCCGCCGAGCACGACCGCGTACGGCCGCTCGGAGTCCTCGGTCAGCTTCTGGAGCACCTCGACCTCGGTGGCCACCAGGGTGCCCGCGTAGTGCGGCAGCAGCTTCGCCACGTCGTAGACCGACGCCTGCTTGCGGTGCACCACACCGAATCCGTCGGAGACGAACGCGCCGTCGCCGTCGACCAGCTCCACGAGCGCCTTGGCGAGCGATTCCCGCTCGGCGTCGTCCTTGCTGGTCTCACGGGGATCGAAGCGGATGTTCTCCAGCAGGAGCACGTCACCGTCGGTGAGTCCCTCGGAACGGGCCAGCGCGTCCTGCCCGACCACATCGCCCGCGAGCTGCACGTTGCGTCCGAGCTCCTCGCCGAGCCGGGCCGCGACCGGGGCCAGCGACAGCGCCGCATCGGGCTCGCCCTTGGGGCGACCCAGGTGCGCCATCACGATGACCTTGGCGCCTGCCTCGGCCAGCGTGCGGATGGTCGGCGCGGACGCGATGATGCGGCCCGGATCGGTGATCGTGCCGTTGTCCAGCGGGACGTTGAGGTCCGAGCGCACCAGCACGGTGCGGCCCGCGACCCCGGCGTCCAGCAGATCCTTCAGTGTCTGTACAGCCACGTGGATCAGAGGGACTTCGCGACGAGACCGATGAGGTCCGCCAGACGGTTGGAGTAGCCCCACTCGTTGTCGTACCAGGAGACGATCTTGACCTGGTCGTCGATCACCTTGGTCAGGCCCGAGTCGAAGATCGACGAGTGCGGGTCGGTGACGATGTCCGAGGACACGATCGGCGCATCGGTGTACTTGAGGATGCCCTTGAGGGGGCCCTCGGCGGCGGCCTTCATCGCGGCGTTGATCTCGTCGGCGGTGGCCGACTTGCGCAGGTTCGCGGTGAGGTCGGTGACCGAGCCGGTGGGGATCGGAACCCGCAGCGCGTAGCCGTCGAGCTTGCCGAGCAGCTGCGGGAGGACCAGGCCGATGGCCTTGGCCGCACCGGTGCCGGTGGGAACGATGTTCAGGGCGGCCGCGCGGGCGCGACGCAGGTCGCTGTGCGGGGCATCCTGCAGGTTCTGGTCCTGGGTGTAGGCGTGGATCGTCGTCATCAGACCCTTGACGATGCCGAACTCGTCATCGAGGACCTTGGCGATCGGGCCGAGGCAGTTGGTGGTGCACGAGGCGTTGGAGATGATGTTCTGGCTGCCGTCGTACTTGTCGTCGTTGACGCCCATCACGATGGTGATGTCCTCGCCCTTGGCGGGCGCGGAGATGATGACCTTCTTGGCGCCGGCCTCGAGGTGACCCTTGGCCTTGGCCGCATCGGTGAAGATGCCGGTCGACTCGACGACAACGTCGACGCCCAGGTCGCCCCAGGGCAGCTCGTCGAGCGGGCCGCGGTGCGCAAGCGCCTTGATCCGCTGATCGCCGACCACGATGGTGTCTTCGCCGTCGAGGGAGACGTCGTACGGCAGACGGCCCAGGATCGAGTCGTACTTGAGCAGGTGGGCGAGGGTCGCGTTGTCGGTCAGGTCGTTGACCGCCACGATCTCGATATCGGTGGTGCCGAGCGCCTTCTGCGCATCGACCGCCCTGAAGAAGTTACGTCCGATACGACCGAAGCCGTTCACGCCTACCCGGACAGTCACAATTCGCTCCTTTGACCATTCTCAGTGTTCATCGATCAGATGTGTGTCCCACACTAGTGCTCCGCGCGGGACGCAAAGACAGGTGGCCCAGTGGGATGGATCACCCACTGGGCCCGAGGTGAACCTCGATACACCAGGTTCGCTATGCCTCATCCAGCAGGTCGGCGGTCACCGCGGACTCCGTGTCCGGGATCCCGGTGTCCTTCGCCTTGCGGTCCGCCATCGAGAGCAGGCGACGGATCCGGCCCGCGACCGCGTCCTTCGTCATCGGCGGGTCGGCCAGCTGGCCGAGTTCCTCGAGCGAGGCCTGCCGGTGCTGCACCCGCAGGCTGCCCGCGGCCGCGAGATGATCGGGCACGTCGTCGCCGAGGATCTCCAGCGCCCGCTCCACCCGAGCCGCCGCCGCGACCGCTGCCCGCGCCGACCGCCGCAGGTTCGCGTCGTCGAAGTTCGCCAGCCTGTTCGCCGTGGCCCGGACCTCGCGGCGCATCCGGCGCTCCTCCCAGGTCAGCCTCGTGTCCTGGGCGCCCATCCGGGTGAGCAGCGCACCGATCGCCTCGCCGTCGCGCACCACAACGCGATCGGTGCCGCGCACCTCCCTGGCCTTGGCCGCGACACCGAGCCTGCGGGCCGCGCCGACGAGGGCGAGGGCCGCCTCCGGGCCGGGGCAGCTGATCTCCAGCGCCGAGGAGCGCCCGGGCTCGGTCAACGAACCGTGCGCGAGGAACGCACCGCGCCACGCCGCCTCCGAGTCGACGACGCTGCCGCCGACGACCTGGGCAGGCAGCCCGCGCACCGGACGGCCACGCAGGTCGAGCAGACCCGTCTGGCGCGCGAGGGCCTCGCCCTCCTTGGCCACCCGCACGATGTAGCGGGAGCTCTTGCGCAGCCCGCCGGCACCGAGCACGTGCACGTCCGAGGCGTAGCCGTACAGGTCGAAGATCTCCCGGCGGAGCCGACGCGCGGTGTTGCCGAGATCCACCTCCGCCTCGACCACCACGCGCCCACCGACGATGTGCAGCCCGCCCGCGAATCGAAGCAGGGACGAGACCTCGGCCTTGCGGGCGGAGACCTGGGTCACCGCAAGCCGGCTCAGCTCGTCCTTGACCTCCGCTGTCATTGCCACGAAGTGGTCTCCCTTCCGGGGGTTGTCTGGCGTTCCTTCGGCACCGCGAGGCGGTCGAGGACCGCGGCGAGCTTGCCCGCGTGGTGTGTCGCACCGCCGTTGTCCGCAACGTCGGCGTAGGTCACTTCTGCCCCGAGGAGCTGGGCGGCCCGATGTAGATAGTCGCGTTCACTGCCCTCCGGCACCGACGCCGAGTCGACCACGATGTCGTCGACCGTCAGCTCCGGCGCATGCTGGGACAGTACGTGCAGATGCCGCTCCGCGGAGAACCCCGTCGTCTCGCCCGGCTCGGCAACCAGGTTGAGGATCAGGGTCTTCCGCGCGCCGGTCTCCATCAGAGCGTGCACCAGCTCCGGCACCAGCACGTGCGGAATGACGCTGGAGAACCAGGAACCGGGACCGAGCAGCACCAGGTCGGCCCGCTCGATGGCGGCGATCGATTCGGGGCAGGCGGGCGGATCCGGCGGCAACAACCGCACGCGCCGCACCTTCCCGGGCGTGGTGGCGACGGCCACCTGCCCGCGGATGCATCGACTGACCCGGGGGTCGCTCTCCAGGCCGACCACGTCGGCCTCGATGTCGAGCGCGATTGGGGACATCGGCAGCACGCGACCCTGGATGCCGAGCATCCGCCCCATCTCGTCGAGGGCGGCGACGGTGCCGCCCATCACCTCGCTGAGACCGGCGAGGATCAGGTTGCCGACCGAGTGACCCGCGAGCGCGCCGGTGCCGCCGAAGCGGTGTTGCAGTGTGGCCGTCCAGGTCCGCACCTCGGGGGTGTCCGCCGCCAACGCGGCCAGCGCCATGCGCAGGTCGCCCGGTGGGATCACGCCGAGTTCGGACCGGAGCCGACCCGAGGAGCCGCCGTCATCGGCGACCGTCACGACCGCGGTGACGTCGGAACTCACCCGCCTGGCGGCGCCGAGCGTGGCGTAGAGACCGTGACCGCCGCCGAGGGCAACGATCGTGGGGTCGGCGGGAACAGCGGCGAGGGAGCCGGACGTCATTCGCGCCCCAGGTCCCGGTGCACGACCTTGACGGTCACACCCTGTTCACGCTCCAACATGCCCGCAAGGGCCTCAGTCATTGCCACACTCCGATGCTTCCCGCCGGTGCACCCCACCGCAATTGTCATGTAACGCTTGCCTTCCCGACGGTATCCGTTGGTCGTCAACTCCAACAAATGCCGATAGGTGTCCAAGTAGTCCCTTGCCCCCTCCTGGGAGAGGACGTAGTCGCTCACCGCCGCGTCCCGCCCGGTGTGCTCGCGCAGCTCCGGGATCCAGTGCGGGTTCGGCAGGAATCGCACGTCGCACACGAGGTCCGCGTCCATCGGCAGCCCGTACTTGAAGCCGAAGGACTGGACCGTGATCGCAATCGCGCCGGTCGTCTCGCCACCGAACGCGGACTCGATCTTCTGGCGCAGTTCGTGCACCGACAGCGACGAGGTGTCGATGACCAGATCCGCGTCGGCTTTGACCGGTGCCAGCTGCACCCGTTCGGCCTCGATCCCCTCGATCAGGGTGCCGTCGACACCGTCCTGCTGAAGCGGGTGGCTGCGACGGACCTGTTCGAATCGGCGCACCAGCACCTGGTCGGTCGCCTCGAGGAACAGCACCCGCGTCCGCGTCGCCTTCGACTCCACCTCCTTGATGACGGAGACGAGATCGCCGGTGAAGCGGCGGCTCCGGACATCGATGACGACGGCGAGCTTGGGGATCCGCGAGCCGGGTTCGAGACCCAGGTCGACCATTCGGGAGATCAGTTCGGGCGGCAGGTTGTCCGCGACGTACCAGCCGAGGTCCTCGAGAACGTTCGCCGCGGTGCTCATGCCGGCGCCGGACAGGCCCGTGACCAGCGCCACCTCCATGTCCGACTCCCCCTGCCCGGTCTGGTCGCTCACTTGACTCCCGCCCTCCTCAGTCCGTTTCCGTGCTGGTCGGAGCCCCCGAACTCGTCCTCGTGCGCCGCCTCGGCGGTCACACTTGCACCATCATCCCCCACCGCGGGGTCCGCCACCGGTTCATCCACGCCCATTGGTGCCTCGAGGGCAGTCGAATCCGGCTCGGCTCCGAGCGCGGCGAGCACCGCCTTCGCGGTGGTGACCCCGATACCGGGCACCTCGATGATCTCCTCCACCGTGGCCTGTTTGAGCTTGGCCACCGACCCGAAATGGGTCACGAGCGCGGTGCGTCTGGCCTCGCCGAGTCCGCGGACGGAATCGAGCGCCGAGGCCGTCATCCGGCGCGAACGCTTGCTCCGATGGAAGGTGATCGCGAATCGGTGCGCCTCGTCGCGCACCCGCTGCAGCAGATACAGCGACTCGCTGGTGCGCGGCAGGATCACCGGGTCCTCGTCCCCGGGCACCCAGACCTCCTCGAGCCGCTTCGCGAGCCCGACGACCGCGACATCGGTGATCCCCAACTCGTCGAGCACGGCCGCGGCCGCCGCGACCTGCGGGGCACCACCGTCGACGACGAACAGGTTCGGCGGATAGGCGAACCGCCGCGGCCTGCCGGTCTGCGGGTCGAGCGCCGCCTCGGGCGCCTGGTCTCCCCCGCTGCCCGTGTCCGCGACGTCCGTACCTGCCACGTCTGCCGCGTGCCGCAGAAAGCGGCGCCGCGTGACCTCGGCGATGCTGGCCACGTCGTCCGAACGCCCGTCCCCCGCAGCTTCTTTGATCGAGTAGTGCCGGTAGTCGGACTTGCGGGGTAGGCCGTCCTCGAAGACCACCAACGAGGCGACCACATCGGTACCCTGGACGTGACTGATGTCCACGCACTCGATCCGCAGCGGCGCCTGATCGAGGTCGAGCGCTTCCTGAATCCCCTGCAGCGCTGCCGATCTCGAGGTGAGATCGCCCGCCCTGCGGAGCTTGTGTTGCGCGAGCGACTCCTGGGCGTTGCGCTGCACCGTTTCGGCGAGGGCCTTCTTGTCGCCGCGCTGCGGCACCCGCAGGGTCACCGCCGAGCCCCGCAGGCCGCTCAGCCAGACCTGCAGTTCCTCGGCGTTCGGCGGCAACTCCGGCACCAGCACCTCGCGGGGCACCACCGTGCTCTTGTCCGCGGTCAGCCCTGGCTGATCGGTCATCGCGGCCTGTTCGCCGTAGAACTGGGTCAGGAACTGCTCGACGAGGTCTCCCGTTTCGCCGGCGTCACCGTCGCCGCTCTCCCCGGAACGCTCGACCACCCAGCCCCGCTGACCCCGCACCCGGCCGCCGCGGACGTGGAACACCTGGACGGCCGCCTCGAGGTCGTCGGCCGCGAAGGCGACCACGTCGGCGTCGGTCCCGTCCCCGAGCACCACGGCCTGCTTCTCGAGCGCCTTGCGCAGCGCCCCGAGATCGTCGCGCAGCCGGGCCGCGCTCTCGAAGTCCAGGTCGTCGGAGGCGCGCAGCATCTTCGCCTCGAGCTCTCGCACCAGCTTGTCGGTGCGCCCGGACAGGAAGTCGCAGAAGTCCTCGACGATGCGTCGGTGCTCGTCGGCGCTGACCCGGCCGATGCACGGGGCCGAACACTTGTCGATGTAGCCGAGCAGGCAGGGCCTGCCGATCTGGTTGTGCCGCTTGAACACACCGGCCGAGCAGGTGCGGGCCGGGAACACCCGGAGCAGCAGATCGAGCGTCTCGCGGATCGCCCATGCGTGCGCGTACGGACCGAAGTACCGCACCCCCTTGCGCCGCGGACCTCGGTACACGAACAGCCGCGGGTACTCCTCGCCCAGTGTCACCGCCAGCACCGGATAGGTCTTGTCGTCCCGGTAGCGGACGTTGAAGCGTGGATCGAACTCCTTGATCCAGTTGTACTCGAGCTGCAGCGCCTCGACCTCGGTGCCGACCACGGTCCATTCCACGCTGGCCGCCGTCGTGACCATCTGGCGGGTGCGCGGATGCAGTGATGCGACGTCCGCGAAATAGGAGCTCAGCCGGCTCCGCAGGCTCTTCGCCTTGCCGACGTAGATGACCCGGCCGTGGGGATCACGAAACTTGTAGACGCCGGGCGCCACCGGAATGGTTCCCGCGGCGGGGCGATAGGTGGCTGGATCGGGCACAACACCAGGTTAGTCGTCCCCACCGACGGCCCAGGACAGCCGCACCGAGGGGCCCGTTCGCCTGCTAGCGTCGGAAGCCTGGGCACGTAGGCCACTCGTTCTGGGGTGATCGGTGTGAGAGCAGGCGACGCGGTACGTCTCGCGGCGGCGATCGCGACGGCCCTGACCCTTACCCTGGCGGTCGGATGCTCCCCGACCGACGACGGAGCGGCAGGCCCGTGCACCATCGCGCCGAACGGCACCCCCATCGCCGCCGCGCCCCTCACCCAGCCGCCCACCAGCGCGAACCTGTCCACCCATCCGGAGATCGCCACCGGATACCGAGCCGGGATGACGCCGGTCACGACGGCCACGTTCGCGGTCTCCACCGCGAACCCCGTCGCCACCGAGGCCGCCTGCCGGGTCCTGGACGACGGCGGCACCGCAGCGGACGCGCTGATCGCGGCGCAGGTCGTGCTCGGGCTGGTCGAGCCGCAGTCGTCGGGCATCGGCGGCGGGGCCTTCCTGCTGTACCACGACGCGGCCACCGGGACCGTCGAGGCCTACGACGGACGCGAGACCGCACCGATGGCCGCGACCGAGAACTACCTGCGCTTCGTCGACGACACCAACAGGACCGAGCCGACGCCCTCAGCCAGGGCGAGCGGTCGCTCGATCGGCGTTCCCGGGGTGCTGCGCATGCTGGAGATGAGCCATCGCGAACACGGAAAGCAACCATGGGACACCCTGTTCGAACCCGCGATCGCGCTCGCGGACAACGGGGTCGAGATCAGTCCGCGGATGGCGGACTCGATCGCGGGCTCCGCTCGGGACCTGGCGATCGACGAGGACGCGCGTGCGTACTTCCTCAACCCGGACGGGTCACCGAAACCGGCGGGCACCGTGTTGACGAACCCGGCGATGGCGAAGACGTTGGGGGCGATCGCCGCGGAGGGCGCCGACGCGTTCTACACGGGGCCCATCGCCGAGGCGATCGTCGCGGCGACCGCCGACCCGAGCGGCGGTCGCACCCCCGGTGCGATGACGACCGCGGACCTCGCCGGATACCAGGCCAAGAAGCGCACCCCGCTGTGCACGGACTACCGCGGTCGCGAGGTGTGCGGGATGCCGAGCCCGTCGTCCGGGGGCACCGCGGTGGCCGCGACCCTCGGCATCCTGAGCAACTTCGACCTGTCGGCGTATCCGCCGACGGCGCTCGACGCGGACGGCGGCGAACCCGACGCCTCCGGCGTGCACCTGGTCGCCGAGGCGGAGCGACTGGCCTACGCGGACCGGGACAAGTACGTCGCCGACTCGGATTTCGTGCCGTTGCCCGGCAACTCACCCGACACCCTGATCGATCCGGATTACCTGCAAGGTCGTTCGGCGCTGATCGACCCGCGTCGGAGCATGGGCACCGCCCAGCCCGGCGACTTCGGCCCCGTCCCCATGGGCACCCAGCCGGGCAACGACCACGGCACCAGCCAGATCACCGTCGCCGACCGATACGGCAACGTCGCCGCCATGACCACCACCATCGAGTCGGCATTCGGCTCCTTCCACATGGTCGACGGCTTCCTGCTCAACAACCAGCTGACCGACTTCTCGGCGCAGCCGACCGCGCCGGACGGGTCGCCGCTCGCCAACCGGGTCGAGCCGGGCAAGCGGCCGCGCAGCTCGATGGCCCCGACCCTGGTCTTCGAACGGGGCAACGGTCACCGCGGCGAGGTGCTGCTGGCCGTCGGGTCTCCCGGCGGCTCGGTGATCATCCAGTTCGTGGTCAAGACGCTGGTCGGCATGCTCGACTGGGAACTCGATCCGCAGCAGGCCGTGTCGATGGTGGATTTCGGTGCGGCGAACTCACCGAAGACGAACGTCGGCGGCGAGCACCCCAACGTCGAGGCGGCCGACAACGGCGCAACGGACCCACTGGTGCGGGCGTTGACCGAGATGGGACACCAGGTTTCGACGGAGCCCCAATCGAGCGGGCTGAGCGTGCTCGGACGTCACGACGACGGCTGGATCGGCGGCGCCGATCCGCGCCGCGAGGGCGCGGTGACCGGAGACGTTGTCCGGTAGCGACCTACGCGGAGCTCGTGACCGGCTTCCGCCGGCTCGACGTGCGCGGGCGGTTGCCTCGTCCCGCTGGGGCGCGGCGACCGTCCGCCCGACGCAGGTCGGCCAGCCGCTGGGACGGCTGACACCCGGACGGCTGGGTCGTGGCGGTCACGGCGGCGCGGGAGCGGTCGAGCCTGCGGAGCTCGACGAAGTAGACGACGCTGATCGCGAGATAGATGGCGGCCATGATGATCGGGCCGCATGCGAGGACGAGGAGGATTTCCACAGGACCTCCAATGCGATTCGAGTCGGGCACCCGATCCGAACGGTTTCGAATTGCGGTGCTTGACTCGATCCAGATTAGCGGGGCCGGGGGCGCCAGAAGGTCACAGCCGCGTGAACTCGGGCCGATCCGGACGTGGGATGCGACACACCTTTTCGGGTGTGTCGCCGGCCCCCGCCCGGAAATCGCTTCGCCGCGGAGCTATTCGGCGTCCGCCTGCGCGTACTTCGATTCGAGTTCGCGGAACTTCCTGACGGAGTTCACCGCGTGCTCGCGGTCGTTCGCCTGGATCGCCATCACCGGGATGTACTCGTCGTCGGGCAACTCGATCCGGGCCCAGGCCGCCCCGTCCGGAAAGGTCAGTCCGCGCACCAGATCCCACTCGACGAAGCGTTCCGTGAACGCATTGCGCACCGAGACGCCCTCTGCGTTCGCGCGCAGTCGCGGGCGGGTCAGCAGCAGCGCACCGCCCGCGAGGATCCCGCCGATGCCGACCATCGCGAGCTGATCGATCAGCCGGAAGTAGACGCCGGTCGCCGAGCTGCGCAGCAGCACCGCGAGCACGATGAACACCAGCACGAACACCGCCGCCACGGCCATCGCGTAGCGCGCGGACCGCTTGGACCGCACGTCCATCTCCCACGCGCTCATCGGAACGACTGCTCGGTCCAGGGCTGACGCAGATGCCGGAGCGTCACCGCGGTGTCGAGCGCTGCGGCACAGGCCTGCCCGCCCTTGTCCTCGACGGAGCCGGGGAGGCCGGAGCGATCCCTGGCCTGCTGCTCGGTGTCCGTGGTGAGCACCCCGTTGCCCACCGGGGTGCTCTCGTCGAGCGAGACCCGGGTGAGGCCGGCCGTGACGGCGTCACAGACGTACTCGAAATGCGGTGTGCCGCCGCGGATCACGACACCGAGCGCGACCACCGCGTCGTGGGTGCGGGCCAGCGCCTGCGCCACCACCGGCAGCTCGATGGCACCGGCGACGCGGACGAGCGTGACGTCCTCGAGCTGGGCCTGCTCGGCCACCCGCTGCGCGCCGGCGATGAGGGCCTCGGAGATCTCGGCGTGCCACTGCCCGGCCACGATCGCGAGCTTGAGGTCCTTCGCCTCGTCGAGCTGGAGCTGTGGCAGCCCCTCGCCGCTCATACCGCGCCCCCGGTCTCGAAGTCGTCGAGGCCGATCAGGTCGTGACCCATGCGGTCCCTCTTGGTGCGCAGGTAGGTGAGGTTCTCGGCGTTGGCACGCAACGGCATCGGCACCCGCTCGGTGATCTGCAGTCCGTAGCCGTCCAGCCCGACCCGCTTGGCCGGGTTGTTCGTCAGCAGCCGCATCGAGGAAATGCCGAGATCGACGAGGATCTGCGCGCCGATGCCGTAGTCGCGGGCGTCGGCGGGCAGCCCGAGTTCCAGGTTCGCGTCGACGGTGTCGGATCCCGCGTCCTGGAGCTGGTACGCCTGCAGCTTGTGCATCAGGCCGATGCCCCTGCCCTCGTGACCACGCATGTACAGCACGACGCCGCGACCCTCCTGGGCCACCATGTCGAGCGCCGCGTCGAGCTGCGGGCCGCAATCGCACCGCAGCGAGCCGAACACGTCGCCGGTCAGGCACTCCGAGTGCACGCGGACCAGCACGTCGCTGCCGTCGCCGTCCGGACCGGCCAGGTCGCCGCGCACGAGGGCCACGTGCTCGACCTCGTCGTAGATGCTCTGGTAGCCGACGGCCTTGAACTCACCGTGGTTGGTGGGGATCCGCGCCTCGGCGATCCGCACGACGTGCTTCTCGTGCTTGCGGCGCCAGGCGATGAGGTCCGCGATCGAGATCATGGCCAGGTTGTGATCGTCGGCGAAGACCCGGAGCTCGTCGGTCTGGGCCATGTGGCCCTCGTCCTTCTGGCTGACGATCTCGCAGATGACGCCCGCGGGACGCAGGTCGGCCATCCGGGCCAGGTCGACGGCCGCCTCGGTATGGCCGGGCCTGCGCAGCACGCCGCCCTCCTTGGCGCGCAACGGCACCACGTGGCCGGGGCGGGTGAAGTCGCTCGCGCCCGAGTTCGGGTCGGCGAGCAGTCGCATCGTGGCGGCGCGGTCGGAGGCCGAGATGCCGGTGCCGATGCCCTCCTTGGCGTCGACGGTCACCGTGTACGCGGTGCCGTGCTTGTCCTGGTTGCTGGAGAACATCGGCGGCAGGCCGAGCCGGTCGCAGTCGTCGCCGTCGAGCGGGACGCACAGGTAACCGGAGGTGTAGCGGACCATGAAGGCCACCAGCTCCGGGGTCGCCTTCTCGGCGGCGAAGATGAGGTCGCCCTCGTTCTCGCGGTCCTCGTCATCGACGACGACGACGGCCTTGCCTGCGGCGATATCGGCGACTGCGCGCTCGATACTGTCGAACCTGGTCACGTGGTGCGCTCCATCAAAGTCATGAATAGCTCTCCGTGCACCCGTAAGTGCACCTCAACAGTACGACCCCGACTCCTCGGGCCCGAAATTCGGCTACCGGCCGGCGGTCTGCAGACGCTCGACGTACTTCGCGATCACGTCCACCTCCAGGTTCACCGGGGTGCCGGGAGCGGCACCGCCGAGGGTGGTCATCTCGAGGGTGGTGGGGATCAGCGAGATCTCGAAGAACTCGCCGCCGTCCCCGTCCCGGCCGAGGGCGGACACGGTCAGCGAGACGCCGTCGACGGTGATCGAGCCCTTCTCCACCACGTAGCGGGCGATCGAGTCGGGCAGCGAGATCCGGACGACCTCCCAGTTCTCCGAGGGCGACCGGCTGATGACGGACCCGGTGGCGTCGACGTGCCCCTGGACCAGGTGGCCACCGAGGCGGCTGTTCAGCGCCGCCGCCCGTTCCAGGTTCACCCGGCTGCCGACGTCGAGCGCGCCGAGGCTGGAGCGGTCGAGCGTCTCCGCCATCACGTCGGCGGTGAAGGAGTCGCCGCCGAGCACCTCGACGACGGTCAGGCAGACGCCGTTGACCGCGATCGAGTCGCCGTGCCCGGCATCGGAGGTCACCAGCGCGCCGCGCACGGTGAAGCGGGCGGCGTCGGCCAGGTCCTCCTTGGCGACGATCTCACCCAGTTCTTCGACGATCCCGGTGAACACTTCAGTCCGCTCCTCAGTTGTTGGTGCTGTTCTCTTCATTCTCGTCCTCGGCCCCCACGCCGCGGCCACCGGGCGTCAGGCTCAGCAGCAGGTCCGGCCCGAGCGTCTCGACGGACTCCCGGTGGAACCGGAGCGCCTGCGCGATGTTCGTGACCCCAGCATCCTCTACGGCGGCCGCCCCCGCGCCGAGCAGTACCGGTGAGAGGAACGCCAAGATCCGGTCAACCAATCCCGCTTCGAGGAAAGCCCCGGCCAGATGGGGGCCGCCCTCGAGCAGGACGTCGGGCATATCGGCCAGCGCCGCGACCACCTCGCGGGGGTCGCGGGTCCGCAGCACCAGGGTCGGCGCGGCGTCGTCGAGCACCCGGGCCGAGGCCGGGATCTCGCGCTCCCCCACCACCACCCGAACCGGTTGGTGATCGGCGAGCCCGCCGTCCGGGGTGCGTGCGGTCAGCCACGGGTCGTCGGTGAGGACGGTGCCGGTGCCGACCACGATGGCATCGAGCTTGGCGCGCTCCCGATGCACCCGCGCCCTGGCCTCGGGACCGGTGATCCACTGGCTGGTGCCGTCGGCCGCCGCGCTGCGTCCGTCGAGGCTCGCGGCGAACTTCCAGGTGACGTGGGATCGACCGGTGCGCTGGTGGTGCAGCCAGGCACGCAGCGGCCCGAGTTCGACGTCGCGGGTGCCGAAACCGGACAGCACGTCCACCCCCGCCGAGCGCAGCGTCTGCGCACCGCCTGCGGCCTGCGGATGGGGATCGTCCACGGCGAAGAGCACCCGGGACACCCCGGCCTCGATCAGGGCGAGCGCGCACGGGCCGGTGCGGCCCTGGTGGTTGCACGGCTCGAGCGTGACCACCGCGGTGCCGCCCCTGGCCCGGCCGCCCGCGGCCCGGAGCGCCATCACCTCGGCGTGGGGGCCGCCGACCGGGCTGGTCGCGCCGACGCCGACGACCGCGCCGCTCTCGTCGAGGATCACCGCACCCACCGGCGGATTGGGGCTGGTGGTCCCGCGCACCCGCTCGGCGGCGTCGACGGCGAGCCGCAACGCCGCCGCCTCGGACGCGGTCGGCTCCGGCGCGGGACGGGGACCGGGCACGTTACTGGGCCAGGGTGAGGTGGGGCGAGGCCGACGCGGCCTGCGCGCGCAACGCGCGAACGGCCTCCGCCGGATCCGAGGCCCCGTAAACGGCGGAGCCGGCGACGAAGCAGTCGACGCCGGCCTCCGCGGCCGCCTCGACAGTGTCGGTGTTGATCCCGCCGTCGATCTCGACCAACAGGGTCAGCTCACCGGAGTCGACCAGCTTGCGCACCGCGCGCGCCTTGCTCAGCACCTCGGCCATGAACGACTGTCCGCCGAAGCCGGGCTCGACGCTCATCACGAGGAGGGTGTCGAACTCCTTGAGGATCTCGAGGTAGGGCTCGATCGGGGTGCCGGGCTTGACGCTGAGGCCCGCCTTCGCGCCCGCCGCCCTGATGTCGCGTGCGACGGCGATCGGATCGTCGGTGGCCTCGGCGTGGAAGGTGACGTTGTGCGCGCCCGCCTCCGCGTACGGCGGCGCCCAGCGGCCGGGGTTGTCGATCATCAGGTGGCAGTCGAGCGGGATGTCGGTCGCCTTGAGCAGGCTCTGCACGACCGGGAGCCCGAGCGTCAGGTTCGGCACGAAGTGCGCATCCATGACGTCGACGTGCAGCCAGTCGGAGCCGGCCACGGCGGCCGCCTCGTCGGCGAGTCGGGCGAAGTCTGCGGAAAGAATGGACGGAGCGATCATCGGGTGAGCCACAAGAGGCCAGCTTAGTTGGTGCGCGGAGCCGCCCCGTCGACGCGCTTGCGCAACCTCGCAGGGGACCGGATCCGCCAGGCCTCGCCCACGAGTTCGATCAGCTGCTGCCGATCCACCCGCTCCAGGTCGACCAGGATCGCCCCGTAGCCGTCGTAGTGCGGGGTCGTGTAGAACGCCGGGTCGCCCGAGGCCAGCAGCGCCTCCTTCTCCTCGAGGGCGCACAGCAGCATCAGCCCGCCCTCGGCCTCACTGCGCAGGCGCGCGAACCCCTTTCCCCCGACCTTGAGCGCGGGCGTGTTGTACGAGGTGGACACCTCGACCTCCGGCAGGCGCTGCGCGATGTCGACGACTTCTTCCCAGGTGTGCATGGGGTCAGCATGCGCCCGCCCGAACCCGGGTGGCTTGGACGAAAGGGAAGTTACGCTCTAACCGTGACGCGCGACCGCATCATCCGCCTCCGTCGCGAGGCGTGGGGATTCGCCATCGGATCTGTTTTCTTCGCCGTCGGTGCCGTGCCGCAGTACGCCGAGGCGGTCGGCCCCGTGACCACCAACCTCACCTTCGTCGTCGGCGCCGTCTTCTTCACCCTCGCCGCCCTGATCCAGCTCGCCCTCAGCGGTAGACAACCGCCCCGCCGGTCCACGAACCCGGCGGACAGGGCGGACTGGTGGGCCGCAGCCGTCCAGTTCGCCGGCACGCTCTGCTTCAACGTGAGCACGACGGAGGCCCTCGTCACGGTCATGGACACCGACTCACATCTGTCGGACGGCTGGCGTCCCGACGCTTTCGGCTCGGTCTGCTTCCTGGTCGCCAGCGGACTGGCGGTCGTGGCCACGCGCGATCGCCACACCCTGTGGGACAAGCACGCTCGCACGTGGCACGGCACCTGGCTCAACATGGTCGGCTCGGTCTTCTTCGCCCTTTCGGCGGTCGGCGCCTACACGCTCCCCGCGAGCGGTGACCTCCTCAGCCTGTTCTGGGCGAACCTGGGCACCTTCCTCGGCGCCCTGTGCTTCCTCGCCGCGGCGCTGCTGAGCCGGCGCTCCATCCACACTGGCGGAGCGCCGGCCGCGGTGGCCTGAACCGGCCGGGTCGATTCAGCAGCAGGAGCTCTGAGCGGGCGCGGCTTCCTCCGCCGGCGACGAGGCGCAACACACGCCCTCCGCGGGCGCGGCGCTCGCGGCCATCTCGAGCGAGGACGGTCCGGTGCCGAAGGTCTCGCTGTCAGCGAGCACCGTGTACACCTCCCACTTCTCGCCCGCCGGACCGGTGACCCACACCTTGTCCTGGGTCGCGAAGCAACAGGTGGTGCCGATCTCCTCGTCGGTGAACAGGCCCTCGCCGGTGAGCCGGGCGATCTCCTCGTGCACGATCTCGCTCGATTCCACCTCCACGCCAAGGTGATTGATGCTTCCGCCCTTGCCGGGGTTCTGCAGCAGCACCAGCTTCAGCGGCGGCTCGGCGATGGCGAAGTTCGCGTAGCCCTCCCGCAGCTTGGCCGGTTCGGTGTTGAACAGTTTCGAGTAGAACGCGACCGATTCGGTCAGGTCGTCGACGTTGAGTGCGAGCTGTACGCGGGACATGAGAACCTCCAGTGGTAAGACATATATCAAATTACTCGCCTACAACTGTGGGCACCTTTTTGACATATGTCAAGAGACTGGCATGATGGATGTCATGCCAAAGGCCCTGCCGATGCTGGACGTGTCCGCACCCATCTGCTGCGCCCCGGTCGCCGCGGGCCCGATGACGGACGAGGCCGCGCTGCACGTCGCACTGCGACTGAAGGCACTCGCCGACCCCACCCGGATCAAACTGATGTCGATGCTGCTCACCAACCCCGACGGCGAGGCCTGCACCTGCGACCTCGCCGCGGCGATCGAGCTGACCGAGTCCACCGCCAGCCACCACCTCGCCCAGCTGAAGAAGGCGGGCATGGTCGAATCGACGAGGCGCGGCATGAACGTCTACTACCGCGCCCGCGCCGACTCACTCGAGGCGTTGCGCCTCGTGCTCGACCCGAACTGCTGCTGACCGGTCCGGTTACTCCGGCTTGCGCAGCGCCGCCATGAACATCGCGTCGGTGCCGTGCCGGTGCGGCCACAGCTGCACGCCGGGACCCTCACCCAGCTCGGGCACGCCCGGCACCAGTTCCCTGGTGTCCAGCGCGACGACACCGTGCCTGCGGACCGCGTCGGACACCACTGCCACGGTCTCCGACAGGTGCGGGGAGCATGTCGAGTACAGGACCACGCCACCGGGCCGGACCAGCGCGATCGCCGACGCGAGGAGCTCGCGTTGCAGCTTGACCAGCGCCGCCACATCGGTTGGCTGACGGCGCCAGCGTGCCTCCGGCCGACGCCGCAGCGCGCCGAGGCCGGTGCACGGCGCGTCCACCAGCACCCGGTCGAATCCGGGCGTCAGCCCCGGGTCGCGGCCGTCCGCGACGTGCACGTCGACGGGCAGTCCCCTTGTCGTCTTGCGGACCAGATCGGCCCGGTGCTCGGCGGGTTCGACGGCATCGAGGCGGGCACCCTCGATGTCGGCGAGGGCACCGAGCAGGGCCGCCTTGCCGCCCGGTCCCGCGCACAGGTCGAGCCAACGTCCGCCGTCGGCGCCGACGAGCGGCGCCAGTGCCAGCGCGCGCGCCACGAGCTGACTGCCCTCGTCCTGAACACCCGCGAGGCCCTCGCGGACCGCGTCGAGCTGGCCGGGATCGCCGCCGTCGAGGTGCACCGCGTACGGCGAGTAGGGACCGATCTCGCCCCCGGTCACCAGCGCGAGCTCCTCCGCGGAAATCTCACCCGGTCGCGCCACCAGGTGCACCGACGGCCGCGCGTCGTCCGCGGCGAGCACCCGCTCCAGCTCACCGGCGTCGGGGCCGAGCGCATCGGCGAACGCCTGCGCGATCCAGACGGGATGCGCATGCTCGAAGGCCAGGTGCCCCACCGGATCGGAGGCCGCATCGGGCGCGAGCTCGGACACCCACTGCTCCTCGCTCTTCTCTGCCACCCGGCGCAGCACCGCGTTGACGAATCCGGCCTTGCCGCCGCCGAATTCGCTGCGGACCAGATCCACCGAGGTGGCCACCGCCGCGTGCGGGGCGACCCGGGTGCGCAACAGCTGGTAGGTGCCCAACCGCAGCACGTCGAGGAGAGGCCCGTCGATCTCGTCGATCGGCCGGCCCGCTCCCTTCGAGATGACGGCGTCCAGCAGGCCCTGCGCCCGGCACGCCCCGTAGGCGAGCTCGGTTGCCAGCGCCGCGTCCCGGCCGTCCATCTTCCGATCTCGAAGCAGACCGGGCAGCACCAGGTTTGCGTAGGCGTCGCGCTCGCGCACGGCGCGCAGCACGTCGCGGGCCGCGACCCGGGGCCGATCCACCCCGCTCGCGGACGGGTCGGGCCTGCCGGCCTGGCGCGGCCGGGTGTTCGGGCCGCCCTTCGCGCCCGGCTTGTCGCCGCCGCGCGACTGATCGCGCTTTCCTCGTGCGGGCCTACGGGATTCGGTCACAGTGCACGCACCTCGGGGTCGAGGCGCGCTCCCCGCGCCCAATCGGCGGCCGCCATGGCCTTCTTACCTTGTGGCTGAACCTGACTCAGCCGAACCGCGGTCGTCGCGGTTCCGATATAGCAGCCGTCCTTACGGACCAGGAACTGTCCCGGCTCCAGGGTCTCGTCGGTGACCTGCACCGGGCCGACCTTGAGCCGGAGCTCACCCACCTGCGTCCACGCACCGGGCGCGGGGGTGACCGACCGGACCAGTCGATCGACCGCGGTGGCCGGCTGATCCCAGCGGATCCGGGCCGATTCCACGGTCACCTTCGGCGCGTGCGACACGCCCTCGGTCGGCTGCGGCACTGGCGTCGTGGCGCCGTCCTCGATGCCGTCGAGCACGGACTCCAGCAGCACCGCGCCGCCGTCCGCGAGCCGGCCGAGCAGCTCGCCAGCAGTGTCGTCGCCGCGGATGCGCTCGGTCATCACCCCGAACACCGGTCCGGTGTCGAGGCCCTCTTCCAGCAGGAAGGCGCTCGCGCCTGTCATGTCGTCGCCCGCGGCGATCGCCGCCTGCACCGGTGCCGCGCCACGCCACGCGGGCAGCAGGGAGAAGTGCAGGTTCACCCATCCGTGCCGCGGGACGTCGAGCACCGGTCGCGGCAGCAACGCGCCGTAGGCGACCACCGGGCAGCAGTCCGGCTCCAGGGCGCGCAACCGCTCGAGGAACTCCGGGTCGGACGCTCGCGCCGGGGTGAGCACCTCGATGCCGTGCTCGTCGGCGAGCTGACCGATTGGCGACCTGGTGACCTTCCTGCCCCGACCGGCGACGGCGTCCGGCCTGGTCACGACCGCGACCACCTCGTGCCGGGTCGACTTCAGCAGCCGCGCCAGCGAGGGCACGGCCGGCTCGGGGGTACCGGCGAAAACGATCCGCATGTCAGCGCACCGCCGTCCGGCCGAACGGACCGGCCTGCGCCGGCTCCTGCGTGCCGAACCATTCTGACCGACGGATCGTGCGCATGGCTTCCTTCCTGGCCTCCGGGTCGAGCCGGTCCAGGAAGAGCACCCCGTCGAGATGATCGGTCTCGTGCTGGAAGCACCTGGCCAGGATCCCGGTGCCCTCGATCGTGATGGGCTCGCCGTACTTCGTGAACCCGGTGGCGACGGCGTTCATCGCCCTGGTGCACTCGGCCCGCACGCCGGGAATCGACAGGCAACCCTCGACACCGGTCTGGACCTCGTCACCGATCACTCGAACGGTCGGGTTGATCAGGTGTCCCGCGGCGCCCCCGCAGTTGTAGGCGAACACCCGCAGGCTCACGCCGATCTGCGGTGCGGCGATCCCGGCCCCGCCCTCGTCGTCCATCGTGTCCTCGAGGTCCGCGACGAGCCTGTGCAGTTCCCGGTCGAAGTCGACCACCTCGTCCGCGCGGGTTCGCAGGACGGGATCGCCGAACAGGCGAACGGGTTGAATACTCACGAATCTGCTCCCACGGTTCTCGTCATGTCGGGTCCGACGTCACGAACAGTCTAGGGAAGCCCGAGGGTCCTCCCGAACAACCGCGTACTCCACAACCACGCGAAACACTCCGGCCGCGGTGATGTACACCGCACCCGAAGGAGTATTGACTGAGCACTGGCGCAATCCGGGTACCGAACTCCGGTGCGCCGACAGTGAAGTTCCAACTCAGATGGAGGTCACAGTGGCGGGAATCGCGAACAAGTTCGACAAGGAATGGGAAACCAAGTCCATCGAGGATTTGGCCAAGGCGCCGGTAGCCGCCCTCCAGGGGGTCAGCGACTCCGATGCCGAACATCTCAAGGCGGCATTCAACATCACCACCGTGGCCGATCTCGGCACCAACAAGTTCTTCCTGTGGGCACAGTCGGTCGCCAAGCTGGCCGAATAGCACCGAGGATGCCGCCGCCCCGAGCTCGGGGCGGCGGTATCCGTTCCAGATCGCCCAACACTCGATCAAAACTGGTTCGCACGCCTTAGGATTCGCGGCATGTCGTCCCCGAAGCGCAAGTGGCCCCGTCGTGTCCTGATCGGTTCCCTGGTCCTGATCGTCGTGGCGCTCGTCGGATTCTTCACGATCGCGCCCGGTGCCATCGAGCGAAGCATGAACAAGGTCGTGCCAGGGGATCTGCCGGAGGTGACCGCGCAGACGCAGGACCTCCACGACAGCCTGCAGATCGCCGACATGCACTCGGACACCCTGATGTGGGATCGCGATCTCCTCGAGCGGTCCGGCCGCGGCCACATGGACCTGCCTCGCCTGCAGGACGGCAACGTGGCGTTGCAGGTGTTCTCGTCCGTCTCGAAGTCGCCGAAGGGCCAGAACTACGACGCCAACTCGGACGAGACCGACAACATCGAACTCCTCACGATCGCCCAGCTGCAGCCGCCACGAACCTGGGGCTCTCTTCTGCAGCGCTCGCTCTATCACGCGGAGAAGCTGGAGAACGCGGCCGCGGACTCGGACGGCCGACTCCGGTTCGTGAAGACGCGGGAGGACCTCGCGACGTTGCTCGCGGACCGCACCGCGGGACAGGACGTGACCGGTGCCCTGTTCTCGGTCGAGGGCCTGCAGAACCTCGAGGGCAAGGCCGAGAACCTCGACGCGCTCTACCACGCAGGCATGCGGATGGCGGGGTTCACCCACTTCTTCGACAACGAGACGTCCGGCTCGATGCACGGCGAGGCCAAGGGCGGCCTGACCGATCTCGGCCGGACGGTGTTCGCGGAGATGGAGCGGCGCGGCATCATCGTCGACATCGCCCACGCCAGCCACCCGGCCATCAAGGAGATGCTCGAACGGGCGACGCGGCCCGTCGTAGCGAGCCACGGCGGAGTGCAGGCCACCTGCGACGTCAACCGCAACCTCACCGACGACGAGATCCGCGGGGTTGCGGCGACCGGAGGCGTGGTCGGAATCGGCTACTGGGACGCGGCCGTGTGCGAGTTGACCCCGGCAGCGGTGGTCGACGCGATCGAGCACGTGATCGAGGTCGGCGGCCTGGCGACAGCGGCGCTCGGCAGCGACTACGACGGAGCGACCACAGTCGCATGGGACACCAGTGAGATCGCCGTGATCACCCAGGAACTGCGCGACCGCGGCCGCAGCGACGACGACATCAGGGCGATCATGGGCGGCAACACGCTGCGCGTGATGGCCGAGGTGCTGCCCGCCGGCTGAGGACCCGCGGGACGACTGACCGGGTCAGCTTCCGTCGCTGCTGCCGCCGAAGTTGCTCTCGTACATCATCTGCGGGATCCCGGTGCCGAGCGCGACCGGGGCGCAGATCGGTTCCGGGGCGCCGGGATCGAGCGCCCGGAGCACGAGGCCGATGGTGAACGGGTCGTAGACCATGTTCATGTGCCCGGTCCGGTCTTGCGGGCACAGCGCCTGGATGCTGACGTTCGTCGCACCCTGGCCGCGCAGGGCGACGTTCGACGCCGGCTGGATCATCTCGTCGTACTGGGTACCGATCGTGGTGTAGCTCACGCCGGGGACGGTGTCGGCGGGCTCGTTCAGCGCGTCCAGGAAGGGTGATCCCTGGATCTGTTGGCCGACTGCCTGTCCGAGCATCGCCTCGATGGCCTCGGCCCCGCCGGGGATTCCGTCGAGGACCGGCGCCAGACCGTAGAAGACCCCGCCGTAGGACGGCGACGCCACCCCGACCCACCTGTCGACCACCGCGGCCCCGCCGAGCCGGTTGACGAAGTACCTCGTCACCGTCGCACCCTGCGAGAAACCGACCAGGTCGACCTTCTCGGCGCCGGTTGCCGCGCGCACCCTCTGCACGAAGTCGGCGGTCTGTTGCCCGCTGACCCGCATGTCCTCGGTCCCGAACGAGTCCCCGCCGGGCTTCCCCCCGTAGTTCAGGGCGAACACGCAGTAGCCGGCCGACTTGAGCGCAGGAGCGATCGCGGACCAGTCCGAGTAGGCATTGGCGTCGGTGCCGTGCGCGAGGACCACCGGACGCGGATGGGCGGCGGAGGGCTTACAGGAGAAGTCGTTCGATCCGGGCGGTGCGCTGCCGGGGTGCCTGCGGGCGAAGGCGGCCGCGTCGGCGTGGGTCGCCTGCGCAGGACCGGGATTCTCGGGAGTCTCGGAGATCGACCCCGCCCCCTGGGTGGTGCTGGATTGGGCGTGCGCAGACGCCAGCGGCAGGACGGTGGCGGCACACGTCAGCGAGACGATCGCGACGATCCTGCGAGCCGCCCCCACCCCAGACGGCCTCGAATCGATCCGGTTCACGACGCACATCATGCACGCGGTGGCTACGGTCGCGGGACCACATGAAGGTCACGATTTCAGTACGGTCCGGTTGATTCGGTTGCCGATCACGCCTGAGGCTCGGGCTCGGCGCCTTCAGCAGCCGCGGGGTTCGCCGTCGGGTTCGGATCGTCGGCGAGAATCCGGTACAGCGCGCGGCGGGACTCGGTGAGCACCTCGCCCGCCTTGCGGATCTGGTCCGGCGTCCCGACCGCGGCGACCTGACCAGCCGCACCCATCAGCTGCCCGATCAGTCCGCGCAGGTCCTGCGCCTCCTGGCCGACGCCCGCACTGACCTCGTCCCACGGGTTCCCCAGGTCGGCCTTGTTCTCCTCCACGTACGTGACGCCCGACTCGGTCAGGCGCGCGGTTTTGCGGCCGGCCACCTTCTCGATCAACACCAGACCCTCGTCCTCGAGCTGCGCGAGCGCGGGGTAGATCGAGCCAGGACTGGGGCGCCAGACGCCGTTGCTGCGCTCGACGATTCGCTGGATCAGTTCGTAGCCATGCATCGGCCCCTCGGCGAGGAGCAGCAGCACCGCGGCACGCACGTCGCCGCGCCGCCCGCGGCCACCGCGCCCGCGCCCGCGGCCGAGCCGCTGGCCGCCGGGACCGTGACCGGGCCCGAAGCCCATTCCCGGACCGAACCCGGGGCCGAACCCGTCGCGACGACGATCGCGCCCCTCACGTCCCGGCCTGCGCCTGCCGCGCCCGTGCTCTCGTTGGATGTCTTCCATGTCAGCCTCCTCGGACTGTTCGTATCAATTACGTGTTCGACGATATATCGACAAACAGTCGATAGCAAGGTGTCGACTGTCACCTTCGAATCGGGCGTGGTCACGCCCGGCAACCGCGAACCGTCCAGGCCCGCGCGCGGAGGGCGACGGCACCGGCGGCGGTCCGCGGGATCACGGCGCGAAGCGTCTCCCGTAGGGCCGCCCGATGGTCCTCGGTCAGGCCCGTGCAGTACCCGGGGGCGGGCCCCTGACCACCGAGGAACGGGCGCCAGAAGTCCTCGAAGTCCGCGAACACGGTGTCCACGGAGACCTGCCCGACCCGGACCTCGGTCAATCCCGCCGAAGCGAACAGCTCGCGCAGGGGCTCGGGGCGACACAGCGGAAACCGGCGCCCCTCGTCGAGCGGAGCGGCCGCCGGGTCCAGCTCGATGGCGGCGTCCCAGAACAGTCGGATCATGTCCATGCCGCCCGCGTAGTCCCACACGTAGGCGGCGATCAGCCCGGCTGGCCGGGCGACCCGGGCCATCTCGGCCAGCGCCGCTCCCGGATCGGGCGCGAAGTTGAGCACCAGCGCCGAGACCACCCGGTCGAACTCGCGGTCGGCTGCGGGGATCGCCGCCGCGCTGCCGACCTCGAACTCCACCCGCTCATCCGCCGCCCGTACGCGTGCGGCGGCCAGGTACCCGACCGAGGGGTCGACCCCGAGGACCCGAGCCGGCCGTTCGCCGGCCAGTATCGCCTGCGTGAGCGAGCCCGTCCCGCACCCGACGTCGCACCAGGCCGCCGCGGGCAGTGGCGGCAGACCGCGAAGGAACTCGACGGCGACCAGGCGGCTCCACCGCCCCATGTAACGCTGATAGTCCTCGCCGCTCGCCCACTCGTCGGGCCGAGCCGCCATGGCCTACCCTCCTCCCGTCGCGTGCCGAGGGGGTGAAACACCTTCGCTAGCAGGTGAATTCGCGGTAGGCGAAGCCGTCTCGCCCGTGTAGCACCACTCTCGCCGGGTGGTGCGCGTGCGCCAGTTCACGCGCCGCGGCGATCGCCTCCCGCTCGGTACCGAAGTAGCTGTGCTCGCGCGAACCGTACTGGTGCACCTCCCAGCTGTGCGCCGGGTCGCCCTCGTGGGGCAAGACGTCGTAGGTCCTCCGCATTGTCGATGGCGTTGCCCGCTTCATGCCGAGCCTCCTCAGACGTGTGGTGAACCACGAATCCACTTCCAGTGAACGCCCTGCCCGCGCCGGACACAACCGCCGGTCCGTGGCCTCCGGCGATGGCGGAGCGAACCGCAGATGCCTACGCCGGCGGCGCGAAGAACTCGAGGGCGATGTTGTCCGGATCCCGGAAGGAGAGACCGGATCCATAGTGCGCTGACTTGATCCCGCCATGCTCTATCCCCAGGGCGTCGAGCCGATCCCGCCATCCGGGCAGCTCATCGGAGGAACACCGGAACGCAATATGGTCGAGACCGACTTGCCGTTCATCGAATGTCGTGGGGGCACCACCACCGGTGTGGGTGTGTAGCCCGAAGAGCGTTCCGTCGTCGAGTGCGAACACGATGTGGTGGAAGGTTCCCGACGCCTCGTCCTCGTCGAGCACTGGCGCCGCCCCGAACAATGCGCTGTACCAAGCGGTGCTGGCGGATAGGTCGGATACCGTGATGGCGATGTGGGCAAGGCCCGGGAAACTGGACATTTGTGCTGCTCGCTTCCTCGAAGAACTCGTTTCTTGGTTGATCCGGCACAGGTGATCAACCTATCGAGCAATGTCCTCCGACGGAGTGCATCGGGATGCCTCAGCCGATACGGACGGGGTCGATCTGCACCCGGACCGACCCCGACTCGCGCCTGGCGCCGCGCACGGCCTGCGCCTCGGACAACGCCCTCGCGAGGGCGCCCCCGCTCCCCCGCGGCACCCGCAGCAGCATCCGCTCCACCTCGGCCGGCTCCGGACCGTCACCCGCGAACGGCAGCCGTTCGCCCGGCGGCAACGGCACCGGACCGAGCTGCTCCACCACGTCGGGCAGCTGCGCGTTCGCCAGCAATGCCTCGATGGCCTCGCGCGAACCGTCCACCGCGGCGATGTGCACGGTCGGTGGGAACCGGACCTCTGCCCGTTCGTCGAGCTGAGCCTGGGCCGCGCCAACCGGATCCCAGCGAACCAGCGACTGGACCGTCGGCAGGCTCGAGTCCGCGACCACCACGACCCGGCCGCCCTCGCCCGCGGGACGCGCCAGCGAGCCGGCCGTCATCCAGCGTCGCAGCGTCTCCTCCTCGGCCCTCAGGTCCGCCCGCCCCAGCAACGCCCAGCCGTCGAGCAGGAGTACCGCGCCGTAGCCGCCCGGCATCACGGGCTCGGCACCGACCGTCGACACCACCAGTGCCGCACCGGGTTTCACGGCCGCCAACACCTCGCTGCCGCCCGAAGTGCGGACGGGCACCCCGGGAAAGGCCCGTCCCAGTTCCTCCGCGGTGCGGCCCGCCCCGACGACCACCGCCCGCAGCGACCGCGACCCGCACGCATTGCACCGATGGGTGGCGTCGGCGACACCGCACCACCGGCACGTCGGGGTGCCCGCACCGTCCGGCCCCACCGCCGACGCCAGCGACATCGGACCGTTGCACCGACGGCACCGGGCGGGCGCGCGACACTTGCCACAGGCCAGGGACGGGACGTAGCCGCGCCGCGGTACCTGCACCAGGACACCCGCCCCCGCCGCGAGCGCCTCCCTGGCCGCGGCGAAGGCGATCGCGGGCAGTCGCGCCGCCCTGGCCCCCGGATCCCGCGCCAGCGCGTGATCGCTGTCGGCGAGGGCGGTGACCTGCGGTGCCCTGGCCCGCACCTCGGCGCGGTCGGCCACCAGATCGTGCGCCCAGCCGGAGTTCACCAGCGCCTGCGCCTCGGCGGTCCTGGCATGGCCACCGAGTACAAGCGCGCAGCCGCTCGCGTGGGCCCGCAGGAGCGCCACCTCGCGGGCGTGCGGGTACGGCGAGCGCGGCTCGGAATGGCTGTCGTCGCCGTCGTCCCACACCGCCATCAGGCCGAGGTCCGACACCGGCGCGAACACCGAGCTGCGGGTGCCGACCACGATCCGGGCGGTGCCCCGCAGCGCCGCGAGCCAGCGGCGGTACCGCATCGCCGGACCGAGCCCCGCCGCCAGCGGAACCACCAGATCGTCGCCGACCAGGTCGACACATGCCGCCGCGACCCGATCGAGGTCCTTCTGGTCGGGCACCACCAGCACCGCGGTCTGACCGCGCGCCACCACCACGGCCGCCAGATCGGCCAGCCTGGCGGGCCAGTCCTCCCCCGGCAGCGCCTGCCAGACCGCCCGCGGACCTCGGCCTGCCCGCACCGCGGACACGAACGCCTCCCCGTGCACGTAGCTCGACCAGGCCTCGCAGCCGGGCGACTCGGGAGCGGGAGCCCGCTCGCCCGCCTGCTCGGCCTCGACACGCGCGTGCCGGGGTGGAATCGCCAGCCGCAGCACGTCCGCCCTCGTGCCCGCGTACCGCTGGGCGACCGCATCCACCAGCGCGGCGATCTCATCGGTCAGCACCCGCTCGGCGCCGACCACCTTGTCCAGCCAGCCCAGCTTGCCGGGATGTTCGCTGGTCGCGACGCGCGCGACGAGGAACCCGTCCACCAGCCGGCCCGCGAACCGAACGCGCACCCGCACCCCCGGCTGGGCCAGCTCGTCGAGGTCGCGCGGTACCCGGTAGTCGAACTCGCGGTCCAGGTGAGCGAGCGGCAGCATCGGGATCACCCTGGCGATCGGCAGATCCGCCGCCGGTTCCCGTTCCGCGCTCACCGACATGGACCGACCACCCCGTACAGACGGCACGAGCCGCCCACCGGAATCGGTGAGCGGCTCGACGCTGCAGGCACTTAGAGCCCGGCGGCCGCGCGCAGCTTCTCGGCCCGGTCCGTGCGCTCCCAGGGGAGGTCGATGTCGGTGCGACCGAAGTGCCCGTACGCCGCGGTCGGCGCGTAGATCGGGCGCAGCAGGTCGAGATCGCGGATGATCGCGCCGGGGCGCAGGTCGAAGACCTCGGTGATCGCCTTCTGGATCAGCGCCGGATCGGTCCGCTCGGTGCCGAAGGTCTCCACGAACAGGCCGACGGGAGCCGCCTTGCCGATCGCGTACGCGACCTGCACCTCGATGCGCTCGGCCAGCCCGGCCGCGATGGCGTTCTTGGCGACCCACCGCATCGCGTATGCGGCGGAGCGGTCGACCTTCGACGGGTCCTTGCCCGAGAACGCGCCGCCGCCGTGGCGGGCCATGCCGCCGTAGGTGTCGACGATGATCTTGCGGCCGGTCAGGCCCGCGTCACCCATCGGGCCGCCGAGCACGAACTTGCCGGTGGGGTTCACCAGCAGCCGCACGTCCGTCGCGTCCAGGGTGGGGATGCCGATCTCGGAGAGGACGACATCGAGCACCTTCTCCCTGATGTCAGGGGTGAGCAGGTTGTCGAGGTCGATGTCCGCCGCGTGCTGGGTGGAGATGACCACGGTGTCCAGCCGGACCGCCTTGTCCCCGTCGTACTCGATGGTGACCTGGGTCTTGCCGTCCGGGCGCAGGTAGGGCAGCACACCCGTCTTGCGCACCACCGTGAGCCTGCGCGAGAGCCGGTGCGCGAGCGCGATCGGCAGCGGCATCAGCTCGGGCGTGTCGGTGCAGGCGTACCCGAACATCAGGCCCTGGTCGCCCGCGCCCTGGCGGTCGATCTCGTCGTCGGTGATGCCGTCGACGCGCGCCTCGTGCGAGTGGTCGACGCCCTGCGCGATCTCAGGGGACTGCGCGCCGATCGCGATGTTCACGCCACAGGAGTTGCCGTCGAAGCCCTTGGCCGAGGAGTCGTAGCCGATCTCGAGGACCTTGTCGCGGACGATCTTGGGGATGTCCGCGTAGGCGGAGGTGGTGACCTCACCCGCCACGTGCACCTGGCCGGTGGTCACCAGCGTCTCGACCGCGACCCGGCTGCGCGGGTCCTGTTCGAGCAATGCGTCGAGAATGGAGTCGCTGATCGCATCACAGATCTTGTCCGGGTGTCCCTCGGTCACAGACTCACTGGTGAATAGCCGACTGCCGGACTTGCTCACAGATCTCCCTCTCGCCACAGCGTTGGTATTGCCCCACAGACCCTAGTGCGGGGTACGACGGATATGAACCATTGAATTCAGCAGAAAAACGAAATCAGCGGAAATGTATTCCCTCCGCGCCGAGGACGACGACAAAGGGTCCGACTTCCAGACTACGAGGCCGGACCGTTCTGCGCGTGCGCGGCCCCGCCACGCTCCAGCAACGACACCAGGGCGTCGAGCACCCGGCTGGCCATCAGGGCCTTGGAGCCGTACTCCAACGCGACCTCGGAGCCGTCGGCGCCGAGCAGCCAGCCGTCGTTGTGGTCGACCTCGAACGCCTTGCCCTCCCCGACCGCGTTGACCACGAGCAGGTCGCAGCCCTTCCTGGCGAGCTTCGAGCGCGCGTGCGTGAGCACGTCGCCGTGCGCGTCCCCGGTCTCGGCCGCGAATCCGACGATCACGGAGGTGTTCGGCAGGTCGCCGTCGCGTCGCGACCGGACGAGCCCGGCCAGGATGTCCTCGTTGCGGGTCAGCGGGATCGTGTCGGGCTCGTCTGCGCCCTTCTTGATCTTGCTGTCGGCGATGGTGGACGGCCGGAAGTCCGCGACGGCCGCGGCCATCACGACCGCCTCCGCGGCGACCGCCGCCTTGTCCACGGCCTCCTTCAACTCGCCCGCGGTGCGGACCCGGATCACCTCGAGCGCGGCCGGATCGGCCAGGTCCGCGGTGTATCCGGCGATCAGGGTCACCTCGGCGCCGCGCTGCGCGGCGAGCCGGGCGATGGCGTAGCCCTGCTTGCCCGAGCTGCGGTTGCCGAGGAACCGGACCGGGTCGAGGGGTTCACGGGTGCCGCCGGCGGACACCAGGATCTTGCGACCGACGAGGTCGCGGCGGAGGGCGTCGGGCCGTTCGAGCAGCAGGGTCGCCAGCCCGACGATCTCGTCCGGGTCGGGCAGCCTGCCCGCGCCGGTGTCCTTGCCGGTGAGCCGTCCCGAGGCGGGCTCGATCACGCAGACTCCGCGTTCGCGCAGCGTCGCCACGTTCGCGACCGTCGCGGGGTGCTCCCACATCTCGGTGTGCATCGCGGGCGCGAACACCACCGGGCACCGCGCCGTGAGCAGGGTCGCGGTGAGCAGATCGTCGGCGCGCCCGTGCGCGGCCCTGGCCATCAGATCGGCCGTCGCAGGCGCGATCACCACCAGGTCGGCCTCCTGGCCGAGCCGCACGTGCGGCACCTGCGGGACATCGGCGAAGACCCCCGTCTGCACCGGGTTGCCGGACAGCGCCTCGAACGTCGCGCGTCCGACGAACTCCAGCGCCGAGTCCGTGGGGATCACCCGCACGTGGTGGCCGCTCTCGGTGAAGCTGCGGATGATCGAACAGGCCTTGTATGCGGCAATTCCGCCGCCGACCCCGACGACGATGCGGCGGGGTCGGTCAGCGGAATCCGATAGGAGCTCGCTCACGGGCTCTGTATCACTCGCCCTCGGTGTGCTCGAGCAGATCGGAGTGGATCTCGCGCAGCGCGATGGAGAGCGGCTTCTCCTGGAGGCCCGGCTCGACCAGCGGGCCGACGTACTCGAGGATGCCGTCACCGAGCTGGTTGTAGTAGTCGTTGATCTGGCGGGCACGCTTGGCCGAGTAGATCACCAGCGCGTACTTCGAGGAGGTGCGGGCGAGCAGCTCGTCGATCGGCGGGTTGGTGATGCCCAACGGGGTGTCGTACGCCGGGACGCCGTGGCGCTCGGCGTCGGACAAGGCTGCTTGAGTTGCGCTCACTGGCGAATCTCCTGTGGTGGTCGGCGCTTGTTTCAACTGCAACTACTTCTGAGAACTGCAGGTTCGAGCAAAGGTGCTGCTAGTCGTGATCGGTGCTGTTTTCTAGACAGAATCCTGAACGAACGCCGACTATCGCGGCGTTCCAACCAACAAGGATACCAACTCGTCGCACGCACGGTCGACATCCTCGTTGACGATGACCGTGTCGAACTCGTCCTTGGCCGCCAATTCGACCTTCGCGGTCTCCAGCCGGCGGGCGACGACGTCCGCCGACTCGGTGCCACGACCGGTCAGCCGGGACACCAGTTCCTCCCAGCTCGGCGGCGCGAGGAAGGCCAGAATCGCCTCCGGCATCGCCGCCCGGACGGCACGGGCGCCTGCCAGGTCGACCTCCACGAGCACGGGATGTCCCGCCTCGAGGGCCGCGATCACCGGCGCGGCCGGGGTGCCCGACCGCTGCAGCCCACCGTGGATCTCCGCCCATTCGAGCATTTCGCCCGCGGCGATCATCCGCTCGAACTCGGCAGCGGTGACGAACGTGTAGTCCTTGCCGTCGACCTCGCCGGGCCGCGGGTCTCTCGTCGTGGCAGACACGCTGAAGACCAGGTCGGGAAGTCGCTCGTGCAGCTTGCGAACCACACTCGACTTACCCACGGCTGAGGGGCCGGCCAGTACAACCAGCCGGCCCCTCTGCGCTGTGCTTTCCCCGCTGTTCGAAGCCGGGGTGGTCTTGCTGTTGTCTGACACGTTGTCTGTGTCAGCCACCAGATTCCTACTCAGCGTCGAAATCGAACCTGGTGAGCAGAGCCTTGCGCTGCCGATCGCCGAGGCCACGGAGGCGACGGGTCGGAGCGATCTCCAGCTCGGTCATGATTTCCTGCGCCTTGACCTTGCCCACCTTGGGCAGGGCCTCGAGCAGTGCGGACACCTTCATCTTGCCGAGGATCTCGTTCTCTTCGGCATCCTTGAGGACCTGCTTCAGGTCGGTGCCGCCGCGCTTGAGGCGCTCCTTGAGCTCAGCCCTGGCCTTACGGGCTGCAGCCGCCTTCTCCAAAGCAGCGGCGCGCTGCTCATCAGTCAACTGGGGAAGGGCCACGGTTCCTCCGTCTCGTCGTGTGCAAATAGTCTTCTGCCACCGGTTAACCAGCAGCGATAGCGACCGTACTCACGCCGGGCGCCGATTGCGAACCCACCCCCCAGGTCAGCGCGTAATTCCGGTGGGTTATGCGAGCCCGTTCTCGACGTCGTCCCTGACCCGCTCCGCGGCCTCGCGAAGCGCGGAAACTGACGGCCCGTGCCGAAGAACATCCCGAGAAGTGTTGGGCAGCAACAACTCTCGAGAATCGCGGAAAATCTCCGCCAGATCGGCGACGGTGGCGCCCTGCGCACCGAGGCCGGGCGCGAGAATCGGCCCGGAAAATTCCGATAAATCCAATCCGTGTCCGCGTGTCGCGCCGACCACCAGGCCAACCGTGTCCAGTCCGTCCCGGTTCTGCGCGACGGCCGCGTCAACGATCGATTGCGCCACCGACACACCCTCACCAGCAGAAACGCCCGAAAGGTCGGCAGCGTCGAGCTGATCGCCCAGCAACCGAGCGCCCTGCAACCGGCCACCCTCGGGATTGGAGGTACGGGCGAGCACGAAGAGCCCCCTGCCGTGCTCGGTCGCCAACTCGACGGCGGGCTCGAGCGCGCCGAACCCGAGATAGGGCGAGACCGTCACCGCATCCGACGCCAGCGGCGTGTCCTCACCGAGCCAGGCCTGCGAGTACGCCGCCATGGTCGACCCGATGTCGCCCCGTTTGGCATCGGCGATGACCAGCGTGCCGGCCGCGCGCACCACCGAGATGGTCCGCTCCAGCACGGCGTACCCGGCCGACCCGTATGCCTCGAAGAAGGCCACCTGTGGCTTCACCAGCGCCACATCGCCGACGAAGGCCTCCACGCATATCTCCGCGAAGGTCTCGACGCCCCCAGCGGTCTCTGGGAGCCCCCACGCCCGCAGCAGCGACGGGTGCGGGTCGATGCCCACGCACAGCCGGCCCCGGTCCGCGATGGCGGACCGGAGCCGGCTGCCCCAGCTGAGCTGGCTCACTTCTGTCCCGGCTCGCGCAGCGCCGCGTGCAGGTCCTGCAGCGAGCGCACGCCGATGTCGCCCCTGATGCCCGCCTCGATGCCCTGGACCGCCGCCGAGGCGCCCTGGACGGTGGTGATGCAGGGGATGTTCACCGACACCGCCGCGCTGCGGATCTCGTAGCCGTCCACGCGGGGACCGGAGTTGCCGTACGGGGTGTTGATCACCATGTCGACCTCCCCCGCCTTGATCTGGTCGACGATCGTGCGTGCGCCCTCGGGCAGGTCCTCGCCGGACTGCTTGTGCACTTCCTCGCAGGTGATGCCGTTACGCCGCAACACGTCCGCGGTGCCCTCGGTGGCCAGGATCGTGAAGCCGAGGTCGGCGAGCCGCTTGACCGGGAAGATCAGCGACCGCTTGTCCTTGTTCGCGACCGAGACGAACACCGCGCCGCTGGTCGGCAGCGAGCCGTACGCGGCGGTCTGGCTCTTGGCGAACGCGGTACCGAAGTCCGCGTCGATGCCCATCACCTCGCCGGTGGACTTCATCTCCGGGCTCAGCAGCGTGTCGACGCCGGTGCCGTCCGCCCTGCGGAAGCGGTTGAACGGGAGCACCGCCTCCTTGACCGCGATCGGCGCGCCCGCCGGGGTGTTGCCGCCGTCCCCGGTCGCGGGCAGGACCCCGCTCGCGCGCAGGTCGGCGATGGACTCGCCGAGCATCACCCGGGCGCAGGCCTTGGCCAGCTGCACCGCCGTGGCCTTGGACACGAACGGCACCGTCCGGCTGGCGCGCGGGTTCGCCTCGAGGACGTACAGGATGTCGTCCTTGAGCGCGTACTGCACGTTCAGCAGGCCCTTGACCCCGATGCCCTTCGCGAGGGCCTCGGTCGAGCGCCGGACGTTCTCGAGATCCGCCTTGCCGAGCGTGATCGGCGGCAGCGCGCACGCCGAGTCACCGGAATGGATGCCGGCCTCCTCGATGTGCTCCATCACGCCGCCGAGGTACACCTCGGTGCCGTCGCACAGTGCGTCGACGTCGATCTCGACCGCATCCTCCAGGAACCGGTCCACCAGCACCGGACGGTCGTCGGAGATCTCGGTGGCGCGGGAGATGTAGTCCTGCAGCGACTTCTCGTCGTACACGATCTCCATGCCGCGCCCGCCGAGCACGTAGGACGGCCGCACCAGCACCGGGTAGCCGATGCCGCCCGCGATCTCGCGGGCACCGTCGAAGGTGGTCGCGGTGCCGAACTTCGGCGCGGGCAGGCCGGCCTCGGTGAGCACCCGGCCGAACTCGCCGCGGTCCTCCGCGAGGTCGATGGCCTCGGGGCTGGTGCCGACGATCGGCACCCCCGCGGCCTTGAGCCGCTTCGCCAGGCCGAGCGGGGTCTGGCCGCCCAACTGGACGATGACGCCCGCGACCGTGCCGGACGCCGACTCTGCGCGATAGACCTCGAGCACGTCCTCGAAGGTCAGCGGCTCGAAGTACAGCCGGTCCGCGGTGTCGTAGTCGGTGGAGACGGTCTCCGGGTTGCAGTTGACCATGACGGTCTCGTAGCCGGCCTCGGACAGCGTCAGCGCGGCGTGCACACAGGAGTAGTCGAACTCGATGCCCTGACCGATGCGGTTCGGTCCCGAGCCGAGGATCAGCACCTTCGGGCGATCGCGCTGCTCGGCGACCTCGGTCTCCGCGTTCGGGTCCAGCTCGTACGTGGAGTAGTGGTACGGCGTCTTGGCCTCGAACTCGGCGGCGCAGGTGTCGACGGTCTTGTAGACAGGGCGCACCTTCAGCTCGTCGCGCAGCGCGCGGACCGCGTCCTCGCCGGCCGGGCCGTCGCCGAACTCGGGACGCAGCGCGGCGATCTGGCGGTCGGACAGGCCGTGGTACTTGGCCTGGCGCAGGGTCGCCTCGTCGAGCGCCTCGGCCGCGCGGACCTGCTCCCCCAGCTCGTGGATCTGCTGGAACTGGTCGAGGAACCACGGGTCGATCTTGGTGGCCTCGAACAGCTGCTCGACGGTCGCGCCGAGCGCGAACGCCTTCTCGATGCCGTACATCCGGCCGTCCTGCGGCACGCTCAGGTCCGCGAGCAGGGCGTCCAGGTTCTCGGCCTCCACCTCGGGGCCCGTCCAGTAGCCGGCGCGCTTGGTCTCGAGCGACCTCATCACCTTGCCGAAGGCCTCGGTGAAGTTGCGGCCGATCGACATCGCCTCGCCGACCGACTTCATGGTGGTGGTCAGGGTGCCGTCGGCGCCCGGGAACTTCTCGAACGCGAAGCGGGGCGCCTTCACCACGACGTAGTCGAGGGTCGGCTCGAAGCAGGCAGGGGTCTCGCCGGTGATGTCGTTGACGATCTCGTCGAGCGTGTAGCCGATGGCCAGCTTCGCGGCCATCTTCGCGATCGGGTAGCCGGTCGCCTTCGACGCCAGCGCCGACGAGCGCGAGACGCGCGGGTTCATCTCGATGACCACCAGGCGGCCGTCGGTCGGGTCCATCGCGAACTGGATGTTGCAGCCGCCGGTGTCGACGCCGACCTCGCGCAGGATGTCGATGGAGAGGTCGCGCATCTTCTGGTACTCGCGGTCGGTCAGCGTCATGGCCGGGGCCACGGTCACCGAGTCGCCGGTGTGCACGCCGACCGGGTCGACGTTCTCGATCGAGCAGATGATGACCACGTTGTCGCGGCCGTCGCGCATCAGCTCGAGCTCGTACTCCTTCCAGCCGAGGATGGACTCCTCGATGAGCACGTTCGCGGTCGGCGAGGCGGCCAGACCGCCACCGGCGATCCGGTTGAGGTCGTCCACGTCGTACGCCATGCCGGAGCCGAGGCCGCCCATGGTGAACGAGGGCCGCACGACGACCGGGTAGCCGAGTTCGGCGACGGTGTCGTGCACCTCCTCCATCGAGAAGCAGACCCGCGAGCGCGCGGACTCGCCGCCGACCTTGGCGACGATGTCCTTGAACTTCTGCCGGTCCTCGCCGCGCTGGATGGCGTCGAAGTCGGCGCCGATCAGCTCGACGTCGTACTTCTCGAGGATGCCCTGCTCGTGCAGCGCGACCGCGGTGTTCAGCGCGGTCTGGCCGCCGAGGGTGGCGAGCACGGCGTCGATCTTGTGGCCCTGCTCGGCCTCGCGGGCGATGACCTTCTCGACGAACTCGGCGGTGATCGGCTCGACGTAGGTGGCGTCGGCGAACTCGGGGTCGGTCATGATCGTGGCCGGGTTGGAGTTGACCAGCGACACGCGCAGGCCCTCCTCGCGCAGCACGCGACACGCCTGGGTGCCCGAGTAGTCGAACTCGCAGGCCTGGCCGATGACGATCGGTCCGGAACCGATCACCAGGATGTGCTTGAGATCTGTGCGACGTGGCATTACTTCTTGACTCCCTCGAGCAGGCTGGTGAAGCGGTCGAACAGGTAGGCGGCATCGTGCGGGCCCGCCGCGGCCTCGGGGTGGTACTGCACCGAGAAGGCCGAGTCGTCGAGCAGGCGGACGCCCTCGACGGCGCCGTCGTTGGCGCAGGTGTGACTGATCACGGCGCGGCCGAACGGGGTGTCGAACTCCTGGCCCGCCTCGCCCTCGAGCGCGAACCCGTGGTTCTGCGCGGTGATCGCGATCCGCCCGGTGCCGTGCTCGATCACCGGGATGTTGATGCCCCGGTGGCCGAACTTCATCTTGTAGGTGCTCAGGCCGAGCGCGCGGCCGAGGATCTGGTTGCCGAAGCAGATGCCGAACAGCGGCAGTCCCTGCCCGAGCACCTCCTTCGTCAGGTGCACCGCGCCGTCGGCGGTGGCCGGATCGCCGGGGCCGTTGGACAGGAACACCCCGTCCGCGCCGAGGTCGAGGATCTGCTCGAGGCTCGCGTTCGAGGGCAGCACGTGCACCCGGATACCGCGCTGAGCGAACATCCGCGGGGTGTTGGTCTTGATGCCGAGGTCGATGGCCGCGACCGTGAACCGGGCCTCGCCGCCGAGCGGCTCGATGATGTAGCCGCTGTCGGTGCTGACCTCACCCGCGAGGTCGGCGCCGAGCATGGACGGCTGGTCCTTGACGGCCTGCAGCATGGTCGCGTCGTCGGTCAGCGCCGCGCCGGAGAAGACACCGGCCCGCATGGAACCGCGGGTGCGCAGGTGCCGGACCAGGGCCCTGGTGTCGATGCCCGCGATGCCGACGATGCCCTGGCGGACGAGCTCGTCCTGCAGCGACCCGGTGGCGCGCCAGCTCGAGGTGCGGCGCGCGGGATCGCGGACCACGTAGCCGGCGACCCAGATCTTGTTGGAGTCGCCGGAGGCCTGGCGGCCCGCGCTCAGCGCCTCGCCGTCCTCGCCGTTCCAGCCGGTGTTGCCGATCTGCGGAGCGGTGGAGACCACGATCTGACGGTGGTAGCTCGGGTCGGTGAGCGTCTCCTGGTAGCCCGTCATACCGGTGCTGAAGACCGCCTCGCCGAGGGTCTGGCCGACCGCACCGAAGCTGGTGCCGCGGAAGATCCGCCCGTCCTCGAGGACCAGGGCCGCCGGTCCTGTGCCGCTCGCTGATTCAAAGCTGTCACTCACGCGTTCTCTCCGTTCACCCATGCCGGGTACACACTCTTGTCGTCTCCACGGAATCCGGTGTCGATCTCCGTTCCGGTGGGCAGCTCCCACCGGATCACCAGGACCCCGTCCTTGCTAATGACCTTGCCCGCGAGCCCGCGCTCGGTCCGGATCGCCCGGATCGAGGCCTGCGGGATCCAGATCGCCGAGGCGCCGTCTCGCTCGAGCAACACACCCTTCTCGTGCCTGCTGAGATCGCCGGTCGCGCGGAAGCCGATGTCCCCCACAGCGATCCGGTCCTGCCAGCTGGGCGCGAGCGTGCTGCCCACGTACAGACCGCTGCTCGGCGGGATCAGCAGCGCGCCCAGGTCGGCAGGCACCGCTGGCAGCTCCCCGATCGCATCCGCCTGACGGCCCGCCCGCTTCTTCCAGCCCCGGTACATCAGCGCCACCATCAGCGCCCAGAACAGCAGGAAGCCGAGCGTCAGCAGGATCCGGTCCGTACTCATGCCCGCACCTTCCCGTCCATGACGGTGACCCGACCGCGCAGCAGGGTGGTGGTGACCCTGGCGCCGAACGTCATCGCGTCGAACGGACTGTTCTGAGCGATCGACGCCAGGTCCGGTGCCCGCACCGTCCACTCGCGATCCGGGTCGACCAGCGTGAGGTTGGCCGGCTCGCCGACCGCGATCGCCCGACCCTGATCGCTCAGTCCGACGATCTCCGCGGGCCGCTCGCTCATCACCCGGGCGACCCCGCGCCAGTCCAGCAGGCCGGTCTCGACCATCGTCTGCGCGACGATCGCCAGCGCCGTCTCCAGCCCGAGCATGCCCGGCCTCGCGGCCGAGAACTCGCAGCACTTGTCCTGCTCGGCGTGTGGGGCGTGGTCGGTGGCGACGCAGTCGATGACGCCGTCGGCCAGGCCCTGCCGCAGCGCGGCGATGTCGCTTGGTTCGCGCAGCGGCGGGTTCACCCGGTTCACCGCGTCGTAGGTCTCCAGCCGCGAGTCGTCGAGCAGCAGGTGGTGCGGGGTGACCTCGGCGGTGATCGAGATGCCCTGTCCGCGGGCCCACTTCATCAGCTCGACGGTGCCGGCGGTGGAGGCGTGGCAGATGTGCACGCGGGCGCCGGCGTCCCTGGCCAGCAGCGCGTCGCGGGCGACGATGGACTCCTCGGCGGCCCTCGGCCAGCCGGCGAGGCCGAGCCGGGCCGCGGTCGGGCCCTCGTGCGCGACGGCGCCGACGGTCAGCCGCGGCTCCTCCGCGTGCTGGGCGATCAGGACCCCGAGCGCGCTCGAGTACTCGAGCGCCCGGCGCATGATGAGCGGGTCGTACACGCAGTGGCCGTCGTCCGAGAACATCTTGACCTTGCCGATGCCCGACGCCATGGTGGCCATCTCGGCGAGCTGCTTGCCCTCGAGCCCGACGGTGACCGCGCCGACCGGGTGCACGTCGACAAGGCCGACCTCCTGTCCCCTGCGCCACACGTGGTCGGTGATCACGACGGAGTCGGCGACCGGGCTGGTGTTGGCCATCGCGAACACCGCGGTGTATCCGCCGAGCGCCGCAGCGGCCGAACCGGACTCGATGGTCTCGGTGTCCTCGCGGCCCGGCTCGCGCAGATGCGTGTGCAGGTCGACGAAGCCGGGCAGCAGCACCTGGCCTGCCGCCTCGATGACCTCGGCACCCTCGGGTGCGTCCAGTCCTGCACCGATCCCACGGATCTCACCGCCCGAGATCAGCACGTCCTGCGGCTCGCCCTCGCCGTAGATCCGCGCCCCGCGGATGATCACGTCGCTCACAGCGCTGCACCTTCCTCGGTACCGACCAACAACCCGAACAGGACAGCCATGCGAATGTGAACTCCGTTCGTAACCTGCTGCAACACTGCAGCTTTCGGTGAATCCGCGACCGCCGATGCGATCTCCATGCCGCGCAGCATCGGGCCGGGGTGCAGGACAACGGCATGCTCGGCGAGCATGCCGAGCCGCTTCTCGGACAGCCCATAGGTGATCGAGTACTCGCGCGGCGACGGGAAGAACCCGCCGTTCATGCGCTCGGCCTGCACCCGCAGCATCAGCACCGCGTCGACGCCAGGCAGCTCCGCGTCCAGCGAATGCGACACGGTCACCGGCCAGCTCGACACCCCGACCGGCAGCAGGGTTGGCGGCGCGACCAGCACCACCTCCGCGCCGAGCGTGGACAGCAGGAAGGCGTTGGACCTGGCCACCCGGCTGTGCAGGATGTCACCGACGATCGCGACCCGCTTGCCCGCGATGGAGCCGAGCCGCTGCCGCAGGGTCAGCGCGTCCAGCAGCGCCTGGGTGGGGTGCTCGTGGGTGCCGTCGCCGGCGTTGATCACGGCGGGGCCGTCGTCACCGTCCGCGGTCCACTCCGCGATCCGGTGCGCCGCACCGGAGGCCGGGTGCCGCACGATCAGTGCGTCGGCCCCCGCGGCACGCAAGGTCATCGCGGTGTCCCGCAGCGACTCACCCTTCGACACCGAGGAACTGCTGGCGCTGACGTTGATCACGTCGGCGCTCATCCACTTGCCCGCGACCTCGAAGGACACCCTGGTCCTTGTCGAGTTTTCGAAGAACACCGTCATCACGGTGCGTCCCCGCAGCGTCGGGAGCTTGCGGACCTCGCGCCCGAGCAGGGCCTGCTCGAACCGTTCGGCCTCGTCGAGCAGGCCTGTCGCGCTCTCGAGGGTCAGATCCGAAACCGACAACAGATGCTTCACAGATTCGGCTCCCCGCTCGCCTTGTTCGCGTCGCCGTGCGGGGCGGCCTTGGCACCACCGCTCAGCGTCACACTGTCGACCCCGTCGTGCTCGACCAGCTGCACCTTGACGTCCTCGGTGCGCGCGGTCGGCACGTTCTTGCCGACGAAGTCGGCCCGCAGCGGGAGCTCGCGGTGGCCGCGATCGACCAGGACCGCGAGCTGGACGGCCTTGGGCCTGCCCAGGTCGCGGAGCGCGTCGAGCGCCGAGCGCACGGTCCGCCCGGAGAACAGCACGTCGTCGACGAGGACCACGAGCGCCTGGTCGACCCCGCCCTCGGGCACCGAGGTGCGCTCGAGCGGCCGGTGCGGCTTGGTCCGCAGATCGTCGCGGTAGAGGGTGATGTCGAGCGAGCCGGTCGGGGGACGGACACCCGAGAACTCCTCGATCTTGTTCGCCAGCCGGTTGGCGAGGGTGGTGCCGCGCGTCGGGATCCCGATCAACACCACGCGGGGCGGGTCGGTCTCGGCGTCGAGCGCGGTCTTCTCGATGATCTGGTGCGCGATCCGCGCGATCGTCCGACCAACGTCGGCAGAAGAGAGCAGCTCCCTGGTGACAGGGTGATCCTGGGCCGATGAATCGGCGGAGGATGGCTCGGGCGTGAGCAAGCTGGACCTCCTTCTCCGCCTCTCTGGACGGATCGTTAAAGGATGTCTGACGCCCGCCAGCCTATCAGCGCGCCGACCAGGAAACCGAAGCGGTTCGGGGTGTGCTGAGCCACAGTCGAACCCCCGGTTCGACCGTTTCCGTGGCCGGACGACGAACGCCGCGGACCGTGATCGGTCCGCGGCGTTCGCGTGTACTTCGACGCAGGGTCAGGCGTCGGTGCCCGGCTCTTGCGCAGTCTCCGCGCGCTGCGAGGTGGCGGCCGCTGCGGCCCGCACCTGTGGCGCGACGAGCACCACCTGGCCGAGGACCCCGTTGATGAATCCCGGCGAGTCGTCGGTGGACAACTGCTTGGCCAACTCGACGGCCTCGTCGACCGCCACCACGGGCGGCACGTCGGTGGCGTGGAAGAGCTCCCACACGGCGATTCGCAGGATCGCACGGTCCACCGCGGGCAGGCGCTCGAGCGTCCAGTCCTGCAGGTGGTCGGCGATGACCCGGTCCAGCCGGTCGAGGTTCTCCGCGACCCCGGTCACCAGGGTGACGGTGTACGGGCTCACCGGGGCGACGGCGTCGTCCGTTCCGGCGAGCTCGGCCCGCTCGGTGGCGAGATCGACCGGGTCGAGGTCGCGCGCTTCCGCCTCGAAGAGGAAATCGACAGCGCGCTTACGGGCCTTGTGCCTGGCCCCGAGCTTCTTCTGACTGCCGGACACGCTACGAGTTCACACGGCCCAGGTAGTTGCCGTCCCGCGAGTCGATCTTGAGCTTGTCGCCGGTGTTGATGAACAGCGGGACCTGCACCTCGGCGCCGGTCTCGAGGGTGGCGGGCTTGGTGCCACCGGTCGAACGGTCGCCCTGCAGGCCGGGATCGGTGTGCTGGACGACGAGCTCGACGGTCACCGGGAGCTCGACGAACAGCGGGGCGTCGTCGTGGGTCGCGACCTGGACCTGCATGTTCTCGAGCAGGAAGCGCGCGCCGTCGCCGACGGTGGCCTCGTTGATCGAGATCTGGTCGTAGGTGTCGCCGTCCATGAAGATGTAGTCGCTACCGTCGTGGTAGAGGTACGTCATGTCGCGACGGTCGACAGTCGCGGTCTCCACCTTGACGCCCGCGTTGAAGGTCTTGTCCACGGTCTTGCCGGAGAGCACGTTCTTGAGCTTGGTCCGCACGAACGCGGGACCCTTGCCCGGCTTCACGTGCTGGAACTCGATGATCTGCCAGAGCTGGCCCTCGATCTTCAGCACGAGCCCGTTCTTGAAATCACTGGTATCAGCCACTTACTTCGCGTCTCCTTCAGACGATTACGAGATCTTTGGTGGTGAGGGTGAGGAGCTCGGGCTCCTGCTCGCGAACGACGAGCGTGTCCTCGATCCTGACGCCTCCGCGACCGGAGAAGTACACACCGGGCTCGACCGTCACCGCAGCACCGGCTAGCAGTGTACCGGTGCCGAGCTTGCCGATCCCCGGTGCTTCGTGGATCTCCAGCCCCACGCCGTGCCCGAGACCGTGCAGGAACAGCTCCCCGTAGCCCGCGGCCTCGATCACCGACCGTGCCGCGGCGTCCACCGCGGCGACCTCCACGCCGGGTGCGAGGGCGGCCCGGCCCGCGGTCTGTGCGGTCGCCACGAGCTCGTACACCTCACGCTGCCAGTCCGCGGCCGCGCCGAGCACGAACGTCCTGGTCATGTCCGAGTGGTACCCCTCGACCGTCGCCCCGAAGTCGAGCTTGACGAAGTCTCCCGCGGCGAGCGTGGCGTCGGTCGGACGGTGGTGCGGGATCGCCGAGTTCGCGCCTGCCGCAACGATCGTCTCGAACGAGATGCCGTCCGCGCCGTGCTCGAGCATCAGGAACTCCAGTTCCCGTCCGACCTCCCGCTCGGTCCGGCCCGGTCGCAGTCCGCCGCGTTCGACGAGGACGGCGAGGGCGAGGTCGGCCGCCGCGCACGCCCGCCGCAGCAACCCCACCTCGTGCTCGTCCTTGACCATGCGGAGCCGCTCGACCAGTCGCGGCGCCCTGGTCATCTCCAACGATGGCGCCAGCTCCTGCCAGGCGGCGAGCTCGTCGACGGTCACCACGTGGCTCTCGAAACCGAGCCGCACCGGGCCGGCATCGGCGCAGCGGCCGATCAGGTGGGCGGCGCTGGCCCTGTCGATCACCGCCTCCAGGTCCGGCACCTGCTCGCCGACCTGGATCAGGTACCGACCGTCGGTGCAGATGAGGGTCCGCGACTCGGCACCCGGTTCGTCGCGCGCGTCGACGAGCAGCGCGGCATTGGACCCCGTGAACCCGGTGAGGTACCTGATGTTGAGCAGATCGGTCACCAAGAGCGCCTCGACGCCCCAGTCGGTGAGCAGTGTGCGCAGTGCGGCCCGGCGGGACCCGTGATCGACGGTCGACATGAGCTCAACCTACGGCAGCGTCCGCCCCTCGCGAGGGCCCTCGCCGCGCCACGTGTGGGTTAGGCCACAGGTCCCGTTGAGCGGTCGTTACGCTGTCGCCATGAACTCGTGGCTTCTTCGTGGTCTGGGTATGGCGTCGGTGCATGTCGTGACGAGGGTGGTGCTCGGACTCGCGGTCGCGCAGTGGCCCCTGCACGGATCGTCATTGCGGATGGTCTCGCTCGCGTTCGTGGTGCTGATCGCACTGCTGTGGGGCGGGCTCGACGGCATCAGGGACGCGCGCACCGCGGTGGACGAGGAGTCCGGCGCCGATCTGACCATGATGTGGCTCAAGGCCGCCGTCGTCGCGGGTGTGCTGGCAGGCGCGGTGACCTGGCTGATCGGCACCGTCACGGGCATCGCCGTCGGCGACAACACGCTGTTCTTCGAGCTCACCTCCGGGGCCGCCTTCACCATCCTGCTCGTCTTCCTGCCCGCGATGCTCGCGGTTGCGGTCGGACGGTTCCTCGTTCGGCGCAAGGCCCCGGCGACGCCTGCCCACGTCTCGCCGGGCGCGGCAGGCGCCGCCGCCGCAGGCGAGTACGCGAACGAGCAGGACTACGACGTCGTCGAGACCGCGGAGGAGAACTACGAGGCCTCCGAGTGGTCCTACGAGCACGGCACCGGCCAGGCCTACGACGAGAGCGGTCAGGGCTACTACGAGAACGATCAGACCGCCCAGCAGCAGGCCGCCGACGACCAGACCGCGGACCGCGGTCGGCACTACGTCGACGACGCGCCCACCGAGGTCTTCGAGGCCATCAAGCCCGAGAACGGTAAGTAATAGGCGCTGCGCGCATGTGAGTGGGTTTCACCCCAGCTGGGGTGAAACCCACTCACAGTTCGTCTACCGCTCGGCGAGGAACCTCAGCGCGAGCGGGTACCCCGCGACGCCGCACCCGACGATGACGCCGGTCGCGATCGCGCTCAGGTACGAGTGGTGCCGGAAGTCCTCGCGGGCGTGCACGTTCGAGATGTGCACCTCGACGAGCCCCGCCTGCAGCTCGGCGCACGCGTCCCGCAGCGCGATCGAGGTGTGGGTGAGCGCGCCTGCGTTGAGCACGACCGGTTCGCCCGCGTCGGCGGCGTCGTGGATCCAGCCGAGCAGCTCGGCCTCGCTGTCGGACTGGCGGACCGTCACCTCGATGCCCAGTTCCGCCGCGGCCGCCTCGCAGAGCGCGACGAGGTCGGCGTACGTCGTGGCGCCGTACACCTCGGGCTGCCGCTTGCCGAGCCGGCCGAGGTTCGGTCCGTTGAGGACCTGGACCCTCACAGCAGCACCGTGCCGCTCGTGCCCGGCTGGTCGTCGCGGGCAACCGCGGAGTAGGCGGCCGCGAGCAGCGTGGGGTCCGGGCCCTCGAGCCGTCCGGGCTTCGCCAACCCGTCCAGGACGACGAACCGCAGCATGCCCGCCCGGTTCTTCTTGTCCGTCTGCATACCCTTGACCAGGTCCGCGAAGGCGGACGCGTCGTAGGTGGTGGGCAGGCCGACGCTCTCGAGGATGGTGCGGTGCCGCTCCGCGGTGGCGTCGTCGAGCCTGCCCGCGAGCCGGCCCAGCTCGGCGGCGAACACCAGGCCGACCGACACCGCAGCGCCGTGCCGCCAGCGGTACTTCTCGCGGCGCTCGATCGCGTGGCCGAGGGTGTGCCCGTAGTTGAGGATCTCGCGCAGGTCCGACTCCTTGAGGTCGGCAGCGACGACCTTCGCCTTGACCTCAACGGACCGCCGGATCAGCTCGGGCAGCACCTCCCCTGTCGGGTCGAGGGCCGCCTCGGGGTCCCGCTCGATGAGCTCGAGGATCGTCGGGTCCGCGATGAACCCGGTCTTGATCACCTCGGCCATGCCCGCGACGATCTCGTTGCGCGGCACCGTTTCCAGGGTCGCCAGGTCGATCAGCACCGCGGACGGCTCGTGGAACGAACCGACCAGGTTCTTGCCCGCATCGGTGTTGATGCCGGTCTTGCCGCCGACGGCCGCGTCCACCATCGCGAGCAGGGTGGTCGGCACGTGCACGATCCGCACCCCACGCATCCAGGTGGCCGCGACGAAGCCGGCCAGGTCGGTGGCCGCGCCGCCGCCGAGGCTCACCACGGCGTCGCTGCGGGTCAGACCGATGCGGCCGAGGACCTCCCAGCAGAAGCCCGCGACGGCGAGGTCCTTGCCGTCCTCCGCGTCGGGGATCTCGACGCGATGGGCGTCGATGCCCTTCGCCGCCAGCGCGGCGCGCACCGCCTCCGCGGTCTGCGCGAGGGGCGGCTGGTGGAAGATCGCGACGGTCCTGGTGCCGATCAGTTCGTCCACCAGTTCACCGAGCAATCCGCGGCCGATGATCACCGGGTAGGGACTGGCGGTCTTGACCTCGACGCGTACGGGTTCGGTCACTGTCTGCTTCTCCGCTTCTGTGCGCTGCTGCTGTATCGCTTCTGCCTGGGTCGCTGCCACCGCTCTACCCCAGTTTGGTGACGAGCTGCTGCACCACGCGGGCGGGACTGCGCCCGTCGGTGCGGACCCGGATGGTGGCCACCTTCCGGTACAGCGGTCGCCGCCGCCGCATCAGGTCCCGGTACTTCTGGCGCGGGTCGCCACCGTTGAGGAGGGGCCGGGAGGTGTTCGCGCCGGTCCTCTTGAGGCCCTCTGCCACGCTGATCTCCAGGTAGACGACCGTGTGGCCGACCAGCCGGGCGCGGGTGGCATCGGACAGGATCGCGCCCCCGCCGAGCGAGACGATGCCCGTCTGCTCGATCAGCGCGCGCCGGACCATGTCCTCCTCGAGAGCGCGGAACTCCGGTTCCCCGTCCTGCGCGAAGATCTCCGGGATGGTCTTGCCCGTCTCGCGCTCGATGGCGGCGTCGGTGTCGAAGATCTCGACGTCCAGCGCCCGCGCCAGTCGACGCCCGATGGTGGACTTACCGGCGCCCGGCGGTCCGATCAGGACGGCCCTCGGAGTCACCTCGCCAGGCGTTCCCGGACGGAGTCGAGGTATCCGCCGATGTTGCGCATCGTCTCCTCGACCGAGTCGCCGCCGAACTTCTCGAGAGCGGCCTGCGCGACCACCAGTGCCACCATCGACTCCGCGACGACACCCGCAGCGGGGACCGCGCACACGTCGCTGCGCTGATGGATGGCGACGGCCTCCTCGCCGGTGGACATGTCGACGGTCGCGAGGGCCCTCGGCACGGTGGAGATCGGCTTCATCGCCGCCCGGACCCGCAGCGCCTCGCCGTTGGTCATGCCGCCCTCGAGGCCGCCTGCGCGGTTCGTCGACCGCAGCACGCCGTCGGGGCCGGGCCGCATCTCGTCGTGCGCGGCGCTGCCGCGGCGCCGGGAGGTCTCGAAGCCGTCGCCCACCTCGACACCCTTGATGGCCTGAATGCCCATCAGCGCGGCGGCGAGGCGCGAATCGAGCCGGTTCTCACCGCTGATGAACGAGCCAAGCCCGACGGGCAGGCCGTGCACGACCACCTCGACGACACCGCCGAGGGTGTCGCCGTCCCGCTTGGCCGCGTCGATCTCCGCGATCATCGCGGCCTCGGCCTCGGCGCCGAATGCGCGCACCGGGCTGGCGTCGATGGCCTCGAGGTCATCGGGACCGGGGACCGGGGAATCGGCGGGACCCGAGGCGGCACCGATGGAGATCACGTGGGAGATCACCTCGACGCCGAAGACCTGGCGCAGGAAGGCGCGGGCCACGGTCCCTGCCGCGACCCTGGCCGCGGTCTCGCGGGCACTGGCCCGCTCCAGGACGGGACGGGCGTCGTCGAATCCGTACTTGAGCATGCCGGAGTAGTCGGCGTGGCCCGGGCGCGGGCGGGTCAGCGGCGCGTTGCGCGCGAGGTCCTTGAGCAGCGCCTCGTCCACCGGGTCGGAGGACATGACCGTCTCCCACTTGGGCCACTCGCTGTTCGCGACCTCGATGGCGACCGGGCCGCCCATCGTGCGACCGTGCCGGACGCCGCCGACGACCGTCACGACATCCTTCTCGAAGCTCATGCGGGCACCGCGGCCGTAGCCGAGGCGACGGCGGGCGAGTTGGGAAGCAATGTCCTCGGAGGTCACCTCGACCCCGGCGACCATCCCATCAAGGAGGGCGACGAGGGCGGGACCATGGGATTCTCCGGCAGTTATCCAGCGCAGCACGCCGCCCATCTTTTCACGAAACATGGTCGTCAACGCACACCGGCCCGGTCCCCGGCTAGCCGCCCCCTGCCAGGCTCAACGCCAACAGCGTCGACAGGCACATCGACGGCCCGTGCGCGAGTGTGCGGCGGCCCCGCCCGAGGGCAAGTGCGCACCCGCCTGCCGCCGCCGTCAGCGCCACCGCACCGACCGTCGCCGCCAGCCACGCCTGGGCGCCCGCCGCCCCTGTCACGGCGCCGAGCCCGAGGGCCAGCTTCACGTCCCCGCCGCCCATCGCGGCCGGGGACACCAGGTGCACGACGAGGTAGATCCCGGCCAGCATCGCCGCCCCCACCAGGGCCGCCATCCCCCGGCCGAGCAGTACCGAGGCCAGGAACACCGCACAGGCGCCGGGCAGGGTGAGCTCGTTCGGCAGCCTGCGCTCCCCCAGGTCGACCGCGGACAGGCAGACGCACCACCAGAGCAGCGCGCAGGCCGCGGCGGCCGTCAGCGGTGGGCACGCGAGCCCGGCCGCGACGAAACCGACGGCGAGCACAGCCACCCACCAGCGCGGCGCAGCCCGGGTGAAGCGGCGCAGGAACCGATGCGTCGCGACGCCGGTGAGCAGTCCGGCCAGGCCGAGAAATCCGATCGCCATGCCCCGACGCTCTCATCGGCCCGCGCCGCCACGGCCTCGGGAAGCCCCGATCCCGGTCGTCCTGGGGATGGATCCGACGCTGTGGAGGGATTGCGGCGCGTCAGCGCGCGACCGCGGCCGCCATCTCCGCGCGCGGGGCCGGACGGCCGGTGAACTGCTCGACCTGTCCGAACGCCTGGTTCAGCAGCATCCGCAGGCCGTCGACGACGGTCCCGCCCGCCGCCTCGACCGCGGCCGCGAGCGGAGTCGGCCACGGATCGTAGATCGCGTCGAACACGACGGGCGCCCGCGCCACCGCGCTCGCGAACGGCGCGATCGCGTCCGCAGGCACCGTGCTGACCACCGTCGCAGCGTCAGCACACACGGCGGCCAGCGCGTCGGCGTCGAAGCCGAGGTGGCGGGCACGCAGGCCCATCTCCGCCGCGCAGGCCAGCGAGGCCGCCGCCCGGTCGGCCGAGCGGGCGACGACCGTCACCGCATCGACGCCGAGGTCAGCAAGCGCCCGCAGCGCCGGTCGCGAGGTGCCGCCTGCGCCGATCACGACCGCGGTCGCGCCGCCCAGATCGGTGACCCCGACCTCGGCGAGGGCGCCGGTCACGCCGTCGACATCGGTGCAGTCGGCCCGCCAGCCGCCCGGCACCCGGACCAGGGTGTTGGCCGAGCCGACCTGCACGGCGCGCTCGGTCCGTTCGGTCGCGAACTCGAGCGCGGCGACCTTGCCCGGCATCGTCACCGAGAGCCCGACCCATTCCGGGCCCAGCCCGTCGACGAGCCCCGGCAACTGCTCACCGGTGCATTCGATCCGGTCGTAGGTCCAGTCGGTCAGGCCGAGCGCCCGGTACGCCGCCAGGTGCAGCAGCGGCGACTTGGAGTGCCCGATCGGCTTGCCGAGGACCGCCGCCTTGCGTGGCAGATCAGCGTCCACTGTCGAGAATCCCGCTCGCCAGCGCCTTCTTGCTGTTCTCGAGGTGCTCGGTGTAGCTCTTGGTGAACAGCGTGGTGCCCTTGCTGTCGATCGTGACGAAGTACAGCCAGTCACCCGCGGGCGCCTTCTCGACTGCCTCCACCGCGCCGATGCTCGGTGACGAGATCGGGGTGGCGGGCAGACCGTCCATCGCGTAGGTGTTCCACGGGGTGACCTTCGCGCGGTCGCCGTCGGTGGTCGCGAGCTCGGTGGTGTCCAGGGCGTAGTTGACCGTCGAATCGAGCTCGAGCCGCTGCGGCACGGCGAGCCGGTTGACGATCACGCGCGCGACCTTGCCGAAGTCGTTCGGCAGCGACTCGCGTTCCACCAGCGAGGCCGCGACGAGCAGGTCGTAGGGACTCAGGCCGACAGCGTTCCCCGCACGGTCGATGCCGGTCTCCTCGTACTTGGCCGCGCTCCCGCTGACGAGGGTCGTCAGGATCTCCGCGGCCGACTCCCTCGGGTCGAAGTCCCACTTACCCGCGGCGATCAGGCCCTCGAGCTGGCGAGTGCGGTCCGGGACCGACTTGACCCGGGCGGCCGCCCAGTCCGGCACCCCGAGCGCGGCGAGGTTCGGGTTGGCACCAGCCGCCTTGAGGTCCTCGACGCTCACGCACTTCTGCTGGCCCGAGGGGGTCGGCAGGCAGCTCGCCTCGGAGATGAGGGTGTAGATGCCGCGCTTGGTTGCGCCGGTGTTCACATCCTTGGTGTCGTGCAGCTGACGACCCTCGGAGATCACCAGCGCTCCGACGCGGGAATTCGGGTCGACCAGGCCCGCGACGGCCTGCGAGGCCGGGACCTGGGACTTGAGGTTGTAGAAGCCGGGCTGCACCGACGACATCGCGTCGTTCTGGACCGCCGCGTTGAAGAACGCGGACGCGCTCTTCACGACGTCCTTCTCGGCCATCTCGGTGGCGATCTGGTCGGCGGTGTCACCGGGGTGCACCTGCACCACGACATCGGCCCCCGACTGACCGGCCGCGTAGTCCTCGGGCGCGTCAACGCCGCCGAGGAGCTTCTTGCCGCCGACGTAGCCGACACCAACGACCAGCGCGAGGGCGCCGACCCCGGCGATCGCGACCACGGCCTTGCCCCTGCCCTTGCGTCCCGCGGCGGCCTCCCGCGCGCGACGCTCGTCCGCGCGGGTCGACCTCAACTCGGGCCCCCTCGACCGGGTATCGGTCACTGGCCGTCCTCCATCTGTGAGGGCAGGGACTGCTCCGAGTGCAGTGCCCTGCTGCGCTGGTCCAACCATCCTTGCAAGATCGCCACGGCCGCGGCCTGGTCGATCACCGACCGCTGTCCCTTCGCCTTGACCCCGCTCTCACGCAGGGCCCTGGACGCGGTCACGGTCGTGAAGCGTTCATCGGTCATGCGAACCGGGATGGGCGCCAACCGATCCCGGAGCTGCGCGGCGAACTTCGAGGCGAGTCCTGCCGCGGATCCGCTCTCCCCTCGCAGCGTCCGCGGCAATCCGACGATAACCTCGACGGCCTCGTATTCCGCGACAATCGCGGCGAGTCGCTCGATGTCCGACCTGTCGGCTCGGGACTTGGCCCTCGGCACGGTCTCCACCGGGGTGGCCAGGATCCCGTCCGGATCGCTGGCGGCGACGCCGATCCGGACGCTGCCGACATCGACCCCGATCCGGCGACCCCGCCCCAGGTCGCCGGGCTGGTCGGCCTCGCTCACCCGGCGATCTCGGCGACGCGGGCGCGTACCGCCGAGAGCGCGGCCGGGATGCCCGCCGCGTCAGTGCCCGAGCCCTGGGCCATCTCCGGCTTGCCGCCGCCGCGGCCACCGATGCTCGGCCCGAACGCGGCGACGAGGTCGCCCGCCTTCACGCCGAGGTCCTGGGCCGCCTTGTTGGCGGTGACCACGAACGGCACCTTGCCGTCGGCATCACCGAGGAGCACGACGACGGCGGGTTCGGTGCCGAACCGTCCGCGGATGTCGGTGACCAGGGTGCGCAGGTCGTTGCCCGCGACACCGGCAGGGGCCGCTTCGGCCACCAGCAGCAGAGCACCGATCCGCTCGGCCTTGTCGACGAATGTCCCGGCCGACGCCAGCACGGCCGCAGCCTTGGTCGCCTCGAGTTCCTTCTCCGCGACCTTGAGTCGCTCGACGAGCTGCTCGACGCGACCGGGCACCTCGTCGGACGGCACCTTCAGCGCCGTCGCGACGCCGGCGAGCAGCGCGCGCTCCTTCGCGAGGTAGCGGTAGGAGTCGAGGCCGACGAACGCCTCGACGCGGCGCGCCCCGGAGCCGACCGACGACTCGCCGAGAATGGTGATCTGACCGATCTGCGCCGACGACCGCACGTGGGTGCCGCCGCAGAGTTCCATCGAGAACGGGCCGCCGATCTCGACGACCCGGACCTCGTCGCCGTAGTTCTCGCCGAACAGCGCCATCGCGCCCATCTGCTTGGCCCTGGTCAGGTCGGTGACGAACGTGTTGACGGTGTGGTTGGCGGCGACGGCCTCGTTGGCGACGGCCTCGATGTCGGCGAGCTGATGCGCCGACAGCTGGTTCTGCCACGCGAAGTCGAACCGCAGGTAGCCGGGCTTGTTCAGCGAACCCTTCTGGGTGGTGTTCGGGCCGAGGACCTGCCGCAGCGCCGCGTGCACCATGTGAGTGCCGGAGTGGCCCTGGGTGGCGCCGGACCGCCAGGCCGGGTCGACCTGCGCGAGGATCGCGTCGCCCTCGGTGAGCTGCCCCTCCTCGACGGTGACCTTGTGGACCCACAGCTTCTTGGCGATCTTCTGCACATCCCGCACCCGCACCCGGAGGCCGGGACCGGTGATGGTGCCGATGTCGGCGATCTGACCGCCGGACTCGGCGTACAGCGGGGTGCGGTCGAGGATCACCTCGACCTCCTGACCCGTGGTCGCCGTCGGCACCCGGACACCGCCGGAGATCAGCGCGAGAACCGTTGCCTCGGTGGTCAGTTCGGCGAAGCCGGTGAACTCGGTCTCGCCGCGGTCGACGAACTCCTTGTAGATGCTCAGGTCGGCGTGCGCGTGCTTGCGGGACTGGGCGTCCTCCTTGGCACGCTTGCGCTGCTCGGCCATCAGCGAGCGGAAGCCGTCCTCGTCGACGGACAGGCCTGCCTCGGCGGCCATCTCGAGGGTCAGGTCGATCGGGAAGCCGTAGGTGTCGTGCAGGACGAACGCCTCGCTGCCGCCGAAGACCTTCTTGCCCGCGGCCTTGACCTCGTCCGCCTCGGACTCGAACATCTTCGATCCGGACGCGAGGGTGCGCAGGAACGCGGTCTCCTCGCCGACCGCGACGCCGAGGATCCGGTCGAAGTCGGTGGCGAGGACCGGGTAGGACGGCGACATGGTGTCGCGGACGACGGTGACGAACTCGCTCATGCTGGGCTTGTCGGCGCCGAGCAGCTTCGCGGAGCGCACGATGCGGCGCAGCAGCCGGCGCAGCACGTAGCCGCGGCCCTCGTTGCCGGGGTTGACGCCGTCCGCGATGAGCATCACGGCGGTGCGGGCGTGGTCGGCGATGACGCGGAACCGGACGTCGGACTCGTGGTCGGTGCCGTAGGCGCGGCCGGTCAGCTCCTCGGCCTTGGTGATCACGGGGCGCACCAGATCGGTCTCGTACACGTTGTCGACGTCCTGCAGCAGGAACGCGACGCGCTCGACACCCATGCCGGTGTCGATGTTCTGCTTGGGCAGCGGGCCGAGGATCTCGAAGCTGTCCTTGCCGGTGCCGTCGCCGCGCTCGTTCTGCATGAACACGAGATTCCAGATCTCGAGGTAGCGGTCCTCGTCGGCCTCGGGGCCGCCCTCGACTCCGTACTCGGGGCCTCGGTCGTAGTAGATCTCCGAGCAGGGGCCGCACGGGCCGGGCACACCCATCGACCAGTAGTTGTCGGCCATGCCGCGGCGCTGGATGCGCTCGTCCGGGATGCCGGCCTCTTCCTTCCAGATGTCGCGGGCCTCGTCGTCGTCGAAGTAGACGGTGACCCACAGGCGCTCGGGATCGAAGCCGTAGCCGCCGTCCTCGACACTGTTCGTCAGCAGCGCCCACGCGTGCTTGATCGCGCCGCGCTTGAAGTAGTCGCCGAAGCTGAAGTTGCCCGCCATCTGGAAGAAGGTGTTGTGCCGGGTGGTGACGCCGACGTTCTCGATGTCACCGGTACGCACACACTTCTGCACGCTGGTCGCGGTGTCGTACGACGGGGTCTGCTGGCCGAGGAAGTACGGCTTGAACTGCACCATGCCCGCGTTGACGAACAGCAGGTTCGGGTCGTCGAAGATCAGCGAGGCGCTGGCCACCTCGGTGTGACCCGCCTTGACGAAGTGGTCGAGGAATCGCCTGCGGATCTCGTGGGTCTGCACTAACCGGTCCTTACTTCATGGGCGTCGCGGATGAATATCCAGCTTAACGTGCCGAGGATGCCGGGGTGCGCAGCGCTCGGGGGCCGCGTCAGCCCCGCACGATCCGCCGCAACTTGCCCACCCGCGCGGCGATCTCGCGCTCGGCGCCGTGCCCGGTCGGCTGGTAGTAGTCGACGCCGATCAGCTCGTCCGGCGGGTACTGCTGCGGCAACACGCCGTCGGCCGCATTGTGGGGGTAGCGGTACCCGACCGCGTTGCCCAGCTTCTCGGCGCCCGCGTAGTGCCCGTCCCGCAGGTGCGGCGGCACCAGCCCCGACTTCCCCGCGGACACATCGGCCATGGCCGCGCCGATGGCGGCGATCACCGCTCCCGACTTCGGCGCGGTCGCCAGGTGGATCGTGGCCTGCGCAAGCGCGAGCCGGGCCTCCGGCATACCGATGAGCTGGACGGCCTGCGCGGCCGCGGTCGCGGTCTGCAGCGCGGTCGGATCGGCCATGCCGATGTCCTCGCTCGCGTGCACCACCAACCGGCGGGCGATGAAGCGGGGGTCCTCGCCCGCAGTGATCATCCGGGCCAGGTAGTGCAGCGCGGCGTCCACGTCCGAGCCGCGGATCGACTTGATGAACGCGCTGATCACGTCGTAGTGCTGGTCGCCGTCGCGGTCGTAGCGGACGGCCGCCTTGTCCACGCTCGCCTCGACGGTCTCGAGGTCGACCACGGCCGAGCCGTCCTCGGCAGGCGAATCGAGCGCCGCGCCCGCGGCCGCCTCCAGCGCGGTCAGGGCTCGTCGGGCGTCTCCCGCCGCCAGCCGCACGAGATGATCGCGGGCCTCGTCCGTGAGGCTGACCGAACCGCCGAGCCCGCGCGGATCCGCGACGGCCCGCTCGAGCAGCGCGCGGATGTCGACCTCGGTGAGCGAGTGCAACTGCAGGACCAGCGACCGGGACAGCAGCGGCGACACCACCGAGAACGAGGGGTTCTCGGTGGTGGCCGCGACCAACAGCACGATCCGGTTCTCGACCGCGGCGAGGAGCGCGTCCTGCTGCGTCTTGGAGAATCGGTGCACCTCGTCGATGAAGAGCACCGTCTGCTCCCCCGCGGTGAGCCGCCTGCGGGCCAGGTCGATCACCGCGCGGACATCCTTCACCCCCGCCGACAGCGCGGACAACGCCTCGAACCTGCGGCCGGTCGCACGAGAGATCAGCGAGGCGAGGGTGGTCTTTCCGGTTCCGGGCGGACCGTAGAGCATCACCGACGCCGCGCCCGAACCGTCCACGAGCCTGCGCAGCGGCGCGCCCGGTCCCAGCAGATGTCCCTGCCCGACCACCTCGTCGAGGTTCACCGGGCGCATCCGAACCGCGAGCGGCGCGTCCGGGCGCACCAGTGGCAGGCCCGCGGTCAGCGGCCCAGCCTGATCCGCGGCTTCCCCAGGGGCGGCGAACAGCCCCGCGTCCGCGCCGCCGTCGGAAGTTCCCAGCCAATCGCTCACGCGTCGACGCTACTAAAGCGCACCGACGCGGGCGCCTCCGACCGCACCGGACGACATGGCAGCGAACGTCAGATGAACACTGCGCGATGGACCCCGCTACGAATTGAACGGACGTCCAAGTTCGGTTGTGATCCTCGGGTGTCTGACAACTGGCTTCCCGACCGCACCACCCTGCCGAGCCTGAGCAGGCGGACCCTGCTGAAGAGCTCCGCCGCGCTCGCGGGTGCGGGCCTCACAGTCGCGACGGCGGGCACTGCCGCCGCCGCACCCGCCGTCGGCTTCGCGCACGGCGTCGCCTCCGGCGACCCGCTCCCCGACCGCGTCATCATCTGGACCCGCGTCACGCCGTCCGCCGACGCGCTGCCCGGCTCGGGAGCGGGCGAGGCGATCTCGTTGGACTGGCAGGTGGCCCGCGATCCCGCCTTCGCCACCGTCGTCCGCAGTGGCACCGTGACCGTGGATGCCGGCACCGACCACACCGCGAAGGTCGACGTGACGGGCCTCGAACCCGCCACGGTCTACCACTACCGCTTCACCGCCCGCGGCGGCGCCGTCGCCGGTCAGGTCTCCCCCGTCGGGCGCACCCTCACCGCACCCGCGAACGACGCGGACATCCAGCGGCTGCGGTTCGGCGTGGTGTCCTGCTCCAACTGGGAGGCCGGCTACTTCTCCGCGTACCGCCACCTGGCGCAGCGCGAGGACCTCGACGCGATCCTGCACCTCGGCGACTACATCTACGAGTACGGACGCGGGGAGTACGGAGCGCGCAACGGGTCGGTCCGGCCGCACGACCCTGCCCACGAGATCGTCTCCCTCGCCGACTACCGGATCCGGCACGCGCAGTACAAGACCGACCCGGACCTGATGGCCCTGCACGCCCGGATCCCGTTCATCGCGACCTGGGACGACCACGAGTCCGCTGACAACGCCTACAAGAGTGGCGCCGAGAACCACAACCCGGCGACCGAGGGCGACTGGGCCACCCGCAAGGCCAACTCCGCGCGGGCCTACTTCGAGTGGATGCCGGTGCGGCCCACCGGTACAGGCACCGCGGTGACGACCTACCGGCGTTTCCGCTTCGGCAACCTCGCCGAGATCTCCATGCTCGACCTGCGCACCTACCGGGACGAGCAGACCACCGCAACCGCAGGGCGCGCGGTGGACTCCCCCGACCGGACCATCACCGGCCGCGCCCAGATGGACTGGCTCACCAAGGGAATCGTGTCCTCGCCGACGCGGTGGAAGGTGGTGGGCAACCCGGTGATGATCGCACCCACCCTGATCCCGCCACTGGACCCCAAGACCACCAAGGCACTCACCGATTTGACCGGACTGCCCCAGTCGGGCATTCCCTACGGCACCGACTCGTGGGACGGCTACGCCGCCGACCGCCGCCGGCTGTACGACGCCATCGCCACGGCGGGCGTCGACAACACGGTCTTCCTGACGGGCGATGTCCATACCTCCTGGGCCTGCGACCTACCGGTCGACGCCGCGAACTACCCAGGCGGCGCCACGATCGGCACCGAGCTGGTGGTGCCGTCGGTGACCTCCCCGAACATGGACGACTCACTGGGCGTGCCGCCGCGGACCGCCAGCCTCGCGGCCGAGGAGGCCTACAAGGCGGTCAACCGGCACATCCGGTACCTCGACTTCGACTCGCACGGGTACGGGGTGTTCGAGATAGCCACCGCCGGTTCACAAATGGACTGGTACTACATCAGCGACCCGATCGACCCGCGCGCGACCGTGCGCCACGGGGCGAGCTACCGGGTCGCGGACGGCGCCCAGCGCACGCTCCCGGTCGGCACACCGCTCGACCCCGCCGCCCACCGGCCGGGCGCATGAACTCCCGTCCGACCGCGCCCGGACGACGTGACAGCAAACGTCAGGTGAACACTGAGCGATCGGGACCGTTATCGATTGAACACACGTCCATGATCGGCTGTGATCCTCGGGTGTCTGACAACTGCCTTCCCGACCACACCACCCTGCCGAGCGTGACCAGGCGGACCCTGCTGAAGAGTTCCGCCGCGCTCGCCGGCGCGGGCATCACCGTCGCGGCCGCGGGCGCTGCCGCCGCGGCACCCACAGCACCCGCCGTCGGATTCGCGCACGGCGTTGCCTCCGGCGACCCGCTCCCCGACCGCGTCATCATCTGGACCCGCGTCACGCCGTCCGCCGACGCGCTGCCCGGCTCCGGTGCGGGCGAGGCGATCTCGTTGGACTGGCAGGTCGCGACCGATCCCGGCTTCGCCGCCGTGGTGCGCAGCGGCACGGTGTCCGCTGACGCCGGCACCGACCACACCGTCAAGGTCGACGTCACCGGACTCAAGCCCGCGACCGCCTACCACTACCGCTTCACCGCCCGCGGCGGCGCGGTCGCAGGCCAGGTCTCCCCCGTCGGGCGCACCCGCACGGCACCGGCAACCGACGCGGACCTGGCGCGACTGCGGTTCGGCGTGGTGTCCTGTTCCAACTGGGAGGCAGGCTACTTCGGCGCGTACCGCCACCTCGCGCAGCGCGAGGACCTGGACGCGATCCTGCATCTCGGCGACTACATCTACGAGTACGGCCGGGGCGAGTACGGGGGACGCAACGGATCCGTCCGTCCGCACGAGCCGGCACACGAGATCGTCTCCCTCGCCGACTACCGGATCCGGCACGCGCAGTACAAGACCGACCCGGACCTGATGGCCCTGCACGCCCGGCTGCCGTTCATCGCAACCTGGGACGACCACGAGTCCGCGGACAACTCCTTCGACGGCGGCGCGGAGAACCACGACCCCGCCACCGAGGGCAACTGGGCCACCCGCAAGGCCAATTCCGCGCGGGCCTACTTCGAGTGGATGCCGGTGCGGGTCACCGGGTCCGGCACCGAGGTGACGCTGTACCGGCGGTTCCGGTTCGGCAACCTGGCGGAGATCTCGATGCTCGACCTGCGCACCTACCGCGACGAGCCGGCATCGTCTGGGGCCGGTTGGCGCAAGGTGGACTCCCCCGACCGGACCATCACCGGCCGCGCCCAGATGGACTGGCTCACCAAGGGGATCGTGTCGTCGCCGACCCAGTGGAAGGTGGTCGGCAACCCCGTGATGATCGCGCCCTGCCTGTTCCCGCCGCTGGACACGAAGACCACCGCGGCGCTGACCGACATGGTCGGGCTGCCCGACGCCGGTGTTCCGTACAACACCGACCAGTGGGACGGCTACTCCGCCGACCGCCGCCGGCTGTTCGACGCGATCACGACCGCGGGTGTCGACAACACGGTCTTCCTCACCGGTGACATCCACACCTCCTGGGCCTGCGACCTACCGGTCGACGCCGCGAACTACCCAGGCGGCCCGACGGTGGGCACCGAGTTCGTGGTGCCGTCGGTGACCTCCCCGAACATCGACGAAACGCTCGGCGTGCCGCCGAGGACCGTCAGCGTCGCGGCGGAGGAGGGATTCAAGGCGGTCAACCGGCACGTCCGGTACGTCGAACTCGACTCGCACGGGTACGGGGTGTTCGAGATCGCGACCGAGGGTTCACAAATGGATTGGTACTACGTCAGCGACCCGATCGACCCGCGCGCGACCGTGCGCCATGCGGCGAGCTTCCGGGTCGCGGACGGCGCCCAGCGGGCGCTCCCGGTCGGCGCGCCGCTCGACGCCGCCTCCTACCGGCCCGGCGCCTAGCGCACCGGTCCGCCCCGCGAGATGACGCGGGGCGGACCGGGCCTCGTCGTACTTACGTCCAGTACGTCGCGAGCCGGTCCGCGACCTCGCGGGCGTGCGCGGCCACCTCGGGAGACCCGGCGTGGTCGGCGCAGGCCGCGAGCGTGTTCCACCGCGCGATCAGCGCCTTCGATCGCGGCAACGACAGGTGATGCTCCCGCGCGGCGGCGATCCGCTCGTGGTCGTCGGGCAGGAACCAGTAGGTCGAGAGCCAGACCCAGATCAGCTGGGCCTCGAGCATCCTGGTGCAGAGCACCTCGTCGTCCGCGAGCTGCGGCCACATGCCGACGACCTCGGCGCGCCAGGCCTCGGCCATCGCCGCCGAGCGTTCCGGCGACAGCTCGACCCCGCACAGGCAGCCGGGAAACGACACGAGGGCATAGGCGATGTCGAGCGTCGCGTCGCGGAACCCGCCCCACTCGTAGTCCAGGAAGCGGACCCCTGCATCGTTGACGATGATGTTGTCCGGGCACAGGTCCGACGGGCTGAAGGCGCGGTAGCGGCCGCCGTCGAACAGTCGCGCTGCCCGCCCGACGAGATCGACGATGTCCTGGCCGACCTCGATGCCGAGCTCGCGGCGCAGCAACGCGGGCACCTTCGGCGCGGAGGCGACCACCTGCTCGGAGATGCTGTTGCCGAAGTGCGGCACGTCGGCGCGGCGCAGCAGCGCGGTGAAGTCCTCCTCGCGTCCCACGGTGGCGGCGTGCATCCGGCCGATCGCCTGAGCCAACGCCATCAGCGAGTTGGTGACCGCGGCCTCGTCGGCCTGCTGGAGCAGTTCGGCGATCGGGGTGGCGTCACCGAGGTCGGTGAGCACCAGCAGTCGGGCATCGAGGTCGTAGGCGATCAGTTCCGGGCCCGGCCTGCTGTCGGTCGCCAGCGCGGTCGCGAACTGGTACGAGACGGCCTCGCGGAGGAAGGCGGTGTCCACCACTCGCGGCTCGTCGGCCGGCTGCGCCGCGTAGGCGGCGATGCGCCTGGCCTCGGCTTCCGGGGAGAGCTCACGGACCTGCTTGATCACCAACGTGCGCGGCAGCGAGAAGGGATTCTCGGCGCAGCGGACGCGCAACACCACCGTGCGGCCGCTGCCGCCGAGATCGATGGGGTCAACGAGGGTGACCGGAGCTCCGGTACGTCGCTCCAACAGCTGCTCGGCTGCTGCGACTACCTCTGAAACGGGGTCGGCCAATAGTGCGGTCATCGCCGTCCAACCTACCCGCCCGGGACCCGACGCGGGCCCCCTCGGTCGCCCGTCCGGTCCGCTACCGAGGGGCCCGCGGTGCGGACCTGCAGAAACAGACCGATCTGTTTGGAATATTCATCGGGACTTCGTCTGCGGTGCCCGGCCCCGCCGGGACGGGACCCGACCGGACCGGCACCCGTAGGTGCGGGCCGGTCGGGTTCGGCGAGCCCGTTCAGGAGGCCGCAGTGCCTGCCTGCGGCTCCTCCGGCTTGCCCTTCGGCTCGGGCTTGACGTCGATGCCCGATTCCTTGCGCTGCAGCGGGGTGATCGGCGCGGGCGCGTCGGTGAGCGGGTCGACTCCGCCGCCCGACTTGGGGAACGCGATGACCTCGCGGATCGAGTCCATCCCGGCGAGCAGCGCGGTGATGCGGTCCCAGCCGAACGCGATGCCGCCGTGCGGGGGCGCGCCATACGAGAAGGCGTCGATGAGGAAGCCGAACTTGTCCTCCGCCTCCTCATGGTCGATACCCATCACCTTGAAGACGCGTTCCTGGATGTCCTTGCGGTGGATACGAATACTGCCGCCACCGATCTCGTTGCCGTTGCAGACGATGTCGTATGCGTAGGCCAGCGCGTTGGCGGGATCGGTGTCGAAGGTGTCCATCGACTCGGGCTTGGGCGAGGTGAAGGCGTGGTGCACGGCGGTCCATGCGCTGTAGCCGAGGGCGACGTCGCCGCTGGCGGTGGCGTCGGCGGCCGGCTCGAACATCGGCGCGTCGACGACCCACACGAAGGCCCACGCGTTCGGGTCGATGAGGTCCTGCTTGCGCGCGATCTCGCCGCGGGCGGCACCCAGCAGAGCGCGCATCTGCTTCGTCGGGCCCGCCGCGAAGAAGATGCAGTCGCCCGGCTTGGCACCGACGTGTGCGGCGAGGCCCTCGCGCTCGGCATCGGTCAGGTTCTTGGCAACCGGACCGGTCAGCTCCCCGTCCTCACCGATGAGGACATACGCCAGTCCCTTGGCGCCGCGCTGCTTGGCCCATTCCTGCCAGCCGTCGAGCTGCCGCCTGGGCTGGCTCGCCCCTCCCGGCATGACGACGGCGCCGACGTACTCGGCTTGGAAGACCCGGAAGGTGGTGTCCTTGAAGAACTCCATGCACTCGACGAGCTCGAGCCCGAAACGCAGGTCCGGCTTGTCGGAACCGAAGCGGCGCATCGCCTCCGCGTAGGTCATCCGCTTGATCGGGGTGCTGATCTGGTGACCGATCAGCTTCCACACGTTGGCGAGGATCTCCTCGGCGAGGTGGATGACGTCGTCCTGCTCGACGAAGCTCATCTCGATGTCGAGCTGGGTGAACTCCGGCTGCCGATCGGCGCGGAAGTCCTCGTCCCGGTAGCAGCGCGCGATCTGGTAGTAGCGCTCGATGCCGCCGACCATCAGCAGCTGCTTGAACAGCTGCGGGCTCTGCGGCAGCGCGTAGAAGCTACCCGGCTGCAGGCGCGCGGGAACCAGGAAGTCGCGGGCGCCCTCAGGGGTGGAACGGGTCAGGGTGGGGGTCTCGACCTCGATGAACTCGTGGTGTGCCAGCACCTCGCGGGCGGCCGCGTTGACCTTGGAGCGGAGCCGGATCGCGTGGCCGGGACCTTCGCGACGCAGGTCGAGGTAGCGGTGCTTGAGGCGCGCTTCCTCGCCGACCTGGTCGTCGAGCTGGAACGGCAGCGGGGCGCTCTCGTTGAGCACCTCGAGCTTGGTCGCGTTGACCTCGATCGCACCGGTCGGGATCTCGAAGTTCTGGTTGCCCTGCGGCCGGACCTCGACGCTGCCGGTGATCTTGACGCAGTACTCGGCGCGCAGGCGATGGGCCTGTTCGGCGACCTCGCCCTCACGGAAGACCACCTGGGAGACCCCGGAGGCGTCGCGCAGATCGATGAAGATCACTCCGCCGTGATCGCGACGCCTGGCAACCCATCCGGTGAGGGTGACGGTTTGATCGGCGTGCTCGGCTCGCAGCGAGCCGGCGAGGTGGGTGCGCAGCACGGGGTTCCTTTCACAGATATCCAGCGACTTCTCAGTTGGTGCGATCCTACGGAGAGACACTCAGAAGACATAACGGCGCAGTCGAAACTTTGCGCGCGATCGCGTGTAAAGCTGTATCCGCAGTTCCTCGACTTCGAACGAAAGCGACGACGATGACCTTCAACGAGGGTGCGCGGATGGACTCGGGGCGCGTGACGGTCGGCGGCGGCCACCGCGGCGGAGGCGGCAGGGGCGGCAAGGCCGCGCTCGGTGGCGGCCTCGGCGGGCTGGTCGTGCTCGTGTTGGCCCTGCTGCTCGGCGGCAACCCGGGCTCGCTGCTCGGCGGGCTGACCGGCGCCTCCGATTCCGCCCAGCTGGGGACCGGCTCGATCTCGGAACTGGAGAACTGCCAGACCGGAGCGGACGCCAACCGCGACGTGAACTGCCGGGTCGCGTTCACCACGGCGAGCCTGGACTCGGTGTGGGGCGAGGAGCTCCAGAAGCAGACCGGCGTCCGCTACGCCGAACCAGGCGTCATGCTCTTCTCGGGCGCGGTGAACACCGGCTGCGGCAACGCCACCAGCGACGTGGGCCCGTTCTACTGCCCCGCGGATTCCACCGCCTACTTCGACACCAGCTTCTTCCAGCTGCTGGTGGATCAGTTCGGTTCGAGCGCGGGGCCACTCGCGCAGGAGTACGTGGTCGCACACGAGATCGGCCACCACATCCAGAACCAGCTCGGCGACATCGGCCGGGCGCAGGCGGACCCGAAGGGCGCCGCGTCGGGAGCGGTGCGGACCGAGCTGCAGGCCGACTGCTACGCGGGCATCTGGGCGCACTACGCGGACACCAAGCCTGCCCCCGACGGCGGCGCACCGTTCCTCAAGAAGCTGAGCGAGAACGACATCAGGGACGCCCTGTCCGCCGCCTCCTCGGTGGGCGACGACCGGATCCAGCAGGCCACGAGCGGCCGGGTGAACCCGGAGGGCTGGACCCACGGCTCCTCCGATCAGCGAATGAAATGGTTCGCCACCGGCTACCAGACCGGTCAGGTCAGCGCCTGCAACACCTACGCGGCCCGCGACCTGAACAACCCCGCCGCGCTGAACCGGTAGCCGGCCCCGACGCGCCCGGCCCGGCTACTCGGCGGGCGCGTCGGGTTCGGGCTGTCGATCGTGGACGAGTTCGTAACGGCGACCGTAGGTTTCGACGAGCGCCTGGATGACCGCGACGACGGGGACGGACACCAGCGCGCCGATCGCCCCGAACAGCGAAGCCCCGACGATCACCGAGCCGAAGGCAACAGCGGGGTGGATCGACACGGTCTTGGACGTGATGCGCGGATGCAGCAGGTAGTTCTCGACCTGCTGGTACGCCGTCCCGAAGGCCACCACCCACACCCCGTCGATCGGCTGCGCCGCGGCGGCGATGATCGCCGGCAGCGCGATCGCGAGGTAGGTGCCGAGAGTCGGGATGAACTGCGAGACCACACCGGTCCAGATGGCCAGCGGGAGCCAGTACGGCACCCCGATCACCATGAGGAAAATGCCGGTGGCGACGGCGCTCACCGCCGCCAGGATCAATCGGGACACCACATAGCCGCCGGCCTTCTCGACGGAGATCTCCCACACGGTGGAGATGACCTGCTGCTGCCGGGCCGGGAACCAGCTCGAGATCGTCCGGCGCAGCGCCGGGCCCTGCGCCGACATGTAGAACACGAACAGCAGCAGGGTCATCGCCTGGAACACGACCCCCAGCAGGGACGAGACCACCCCGAGCACACCGGGCGTGAAGCGTTGCGCGAGTTCGCGAATGGTGTCCGGGGTGAGCTTGAGCAGGTCCTCTCCGGTCGAGAAGTTGGTGTCGAACGTCCGGTTGGCCCACTCCGTCAGCCGGGTGACCGCCCCCGGCAGCGCGGTGAGCAGCTGCGCTAGCTGCTCGGCCAGCAGCGCGCCGAACACCGCCAGGAACCCGATGGTGAACAGGAACAGGGAGACCAGCACCAGCCCGGTGCCCGCGCCGCGGCGCCATCCACGACGTTCGAACCAGTCGACCACCGGTTCGATGGTGACGCTGAAGAGCCACGCCAGGAACAGCATGCCGAGGAACCCGCGCAGGTTGTGCAGCAGCCAGCCGAGCACCTGGTAGCCCGCGACGGCGAGCAGGACGTAGATGATCGCGGTCCGCAGCCATCGACGATAGGTGGACATGCCCTCATCGGCCACCGGCTCGGGCGCCCGCTCCGCGTTCGGTTCGCTGTCGTCGGTCATCGCACACTCCGTGGTCGGATGGTCGTGCCGCTACAGCGGAATGTACTCGCCGACCCCGATGGCGCGGGCGCCAAAGCGGACGTCACGGGGTGCTGACGCAGGCGGTGGTCTCGGCGATCCTCGCGGGCAACGCGGCCTCGACGATCGCGGTGGCCCTGGCACTCGCGCCCGCGTTCGCGATGTCGTCGGCGACGGACGGCGACCCGGGGTCGAGGGCCGCGAGCTCCACCAGGACGTATCGGTGGTCCCGTCCCCCGAACCCCGTCGAGTGCCGGATCGTCCTGTCCCCCGTCGTCATCCAGCCCTGCTTGATTCCCGGTCCGCCCAACCGCGCCAGCGTCGCCCAGACCCCGAAGTCCTGGTCGAATCCGTCTGCGGCCACCGGCGTGGTCGCCTGCAGCCCGGCGATCATGATCTGCCGCGCTGGCGCCGAGAGGCCGCCTCGCCCGGAGAGCAGGCCATCGTAGTAGTGGGCGATGTCGGCGGCCGTGACCGTGGTGTCCCACCATGCGTCGGCCGCCGAGGTCGCGGACAGCGCGTATCGCTCGGCGACGCGCTCGACCACAGCCGGACCGCCGCCCATCGTCCACAGCAGTTCGGCCGCGCCGTCATCGGAGGTGGCCAGCATGGACACGACACCGGCCAGCAGCTCGCGGTCGATCGCCGTCCCCCGCGCCGCGCTGCGATGGAGATAGTCGTCGGCGATGAACAGCTTCGTCAAGGACGCCGCCGGGAAGCTCACGGCGGTATCGCCCGCGCCGAGGTAGACGTCCGCCTCTCGGTCCACGAAGGCGATCCCGACGATGTCACCGTCTACCGCCGCCTGCTCGACCGCGGTCGCCAACGCATCCGGGAACGGCCCGCAGCGGCCGTCGTCCTCGGCCCTCGACGCCGAGTGCGCGGGCGCGGGCGACCAGCCGGGAGCTGCCGTCTCACCGGGGGTGAGGCCCGCGCAGATCGCTGCCGCGAGCACACCACCCACCGCCCCACGAACCAACCCCGAGCGGGAGCACCCGGACATTTTTCCGACCTTTGAAGCTGACTATTTCCCTACTACCACTATAGGTTTCGGCGCTGCGTCAGAACAGCGTCAGCGCGGGCGCGGCGCCTGCCCCGACGAGCTCGCGAGCGCGCGCAGGGGCGGACTCCTGGCGGTGTTCCGAGCGACCGCCGAGCCCGTACTTCTCGACGATGGGCCGCACCCGCTCGCGCAGCCACGTCTGATACTCCGAGGTCACGTACGCGCCTCGGCCGTAGAGCTGCCGGTACCTGCGGATCAGCGCGGGGTGTTCCTCGGCCAGCCAGTTCAGGAACCAGCCCCTGGTACTGCCCCGAAGGTGCATCGGGAACACCGTCACCCCCGTCGCGCCCGCCTCGGCGATCGCGCCGAGCAGGGCATCGAGATGTCGCGTCGTGTCGGTGAGATACGGAATCACCGGTGCCACCATCACGTTGCAGTCGAATCCCGCATCGGTGATCGCCCTGATCAGCTCCAGCCGGGCCTTCGGCGACGGCGTGCCCGGTTCGATCGCCTTCTGCAGGTCCGGGTCCCCGATCGCGAGCGAGACCCCGATCCCCACCGGAACCTGGCGCGCCGCCAGGGTGAGCAGGGGCAGGTCCCTGCGCAGGAGGGTGCCCTTGGTGAGGATCGAGAACGGCGTGCCCGACTCCGCGAGCGCCCCGATGATCCCGGGCATCAGCCGGTAGCGCCCCTCGGCCCGCTGGTAGGGATCCGTGTTGGTCCCCAGCGCGACGTGCTCGCGCTTCCACGACCGACGGGCCAGCTCGCGCCTGAGCACGGCGGCGACATTGGTCTTCACCACGACCTGGCTGTCGAAGTCACGGCCCGCGTCCAGGTCGAGGTACTCATGGGTCGGCCTGGCGAAGCAGTAGCGGCACGCATGGGAGCAGCCGCGAAACGCATTGACCGTGAAACGAAATGGCAGCGTGGACTCGTCGGGCATCTTGTTCAGCGCGGACTTGCACAACACCTCGTGGAAGGTGATGCCCTCGAACTCGGGCGTCTGTACAGTGCGGACGAGCCCAGCCCGGGCGAGTCCGGGAAGGGCGCCGTCGTCGGCGTCGAGAGCCTGCCCCTGCCATCGCATACAGAGAGTCGAACACGTGTTCTAGGCGCTGTCAAGTGTGCTCCCGGACAACCGGCAGCACCACACCACCGTCGTTACACTCCGGCGATGAGCCTGCGCCGGACCACCGCCCGCACGTCCGTCTCCCGCCTCGCCACCCTCTCCTCGATCGTTCTCCTCGCCTCGATCACCCTCGCCCAGCCCGCGGTAGCCGATCCCTCGACGGCCTCGGCCTGCGGCACCCCGCTGTCCGCGGCCGAGACAGGCACCGTCGCCGCGCTGTCCGACACGTCCACGATCACCGGGACCGCGGCGATGGACCGCCTCGAGGAGGTGGTGGTCCGCCAGCAACGGATCTCCGACATCCTCGTATCGCACGGCGACCGGCGCGGACTGTTCGGCATCGGACTCGACGCCGTCGTACAGCGGGCCGTCATGCCACTGCAACGCGACAGCGCCGCCTTCGTCACCCCCGAGTGGGCCCACGCGATCAGCACCGATCTGCTGCGCCGCTACCTCGACAACGTGCACGCCGAGTTCACCGGCGCCCCAACCGAACCCGCCTGGGGACGCTATTTCGCGCTGAGTCGGGACTGCACCATGTCCCCCGCCCGGGTCGCCATGATCGGCTACAACGCGCACCTGACGGTCGACCTCGCCCGGGCCGTCGCCACGACCGGCACCACCGAGCGGAACGTGGCCGACTACTACAAGATCGTCGACTCCATCGCCACCGACGGTGACGCGATCGTCTCCAGGACGAAGGCCGTGTACGGCGCCGACCTCGGCCCCCTGTGGGGGTTCTACTTCCTCGGCGAGGGTCTCGATCGGCTCGCGGGCGAGGGCGTCGCCTCCGAGCTGCTGCTGCGCGCCGCCGACAGCGGGTACAACACCCTCACCCTCGCCAACGGATTCGCCCTGCAGAATCCGCAGACAGCGCCGGCCGCGACCGCGGAGATGGAAGCGCTCTGGTCCACCGCCGACGGCGCGATCGAATTGCTCACCCGACTCGGCGGGCTCTGACAGAATCCGAGGATGACCTCGGCAGTCGAACCGCAGGTGGCACCCGTGACGGCCGATGTGCTGATCGTCGGGGCAGGCCCGGTCGGATTGAGCCTCGCGGTGGAGCTGCGCAGGCGCGGCGTCGATGTCATCGTCGTCGACCGTCTCACCGAGCGCGCTCCCTACGCGAAGGCCGTCGGCATCCAACCCCGCACCGTCGAGGTCTGGGACGCGATGGGAGTGGCCCGCCCCGCGCTCGACGCGGCGACCACGATGCGCGGTCAGCTCGTGTACGTCAACGGCACCAAGGTCGCCCAGCTCGACCTCACCCTGCCCCCCGAGGTCCCGTACGGATTCCTCGCGCTCCCGCAGTACGAGACCGAACGGGTCCTCGGCGAGGCACTCGATGGCCTCGGCGGCCAGGTCACCAGGGGCACCGAACTCACCGGGTTCGAACAGGATCCGTCCGGGGTTCGCGCCACGGTCAGGGACGGGTTCGGGGAGTTCACCGTCGAGTCGCAGTATCTCGTCGGCTGCGACGGCGCGCACAGCCTGGTTCGCAAGGGGCTGGGCATCTCGTTCGAGGGCGGCGCCTTCGCCGAGGAGTACATGCTCGCGGACGTCGAGGTGGACTGGACCATGCCAACCGGGTACGGCGTCCGTGCCATGCATCAGACCGACGGCGTCACCGACGACCTGCTGGTCTGCATCCCGCTGCCCGGCCGGGGGCGCTACCGGGTCTCGATGCTCGTTCCCGACGAACTCGCCAGTGCCCCGGCGGGTTCCGGTGAGATCGCGCACGGCCTCGAGGGCGGGCGACGGCCCGAGCTGCGACACGTGCAGGCCGTGCTCGACCGGCTCTCACCCCAGCCGACGACCGCGAGCAACCTGCGGTGGTCCTCAGTCTTCCGGATCAGCCACCGGCTGGCGGGCCGGTACGGCGTCGGTCGGGTGTTCCTGGCAGGCGACGCCGCGCACATCCACCCGCCCACCGGCGCGCAGGGCATGAACACCGGCGTCCAGGACGCATACAACCTCGGCTGGAAGCTGGCGCTGGCGGTCACCGGATCGGCGGCGCCTGCACTCCTCGACAGCTATCACGAGGAACGGCACCCCGTCGGCGAGGAGGTGGTCGGGCGCACCGTCAAGAGCGCGCGGGAGGGCATCGGCGCGGACATGGCCGACCCGGCCGAGGCGATCGTGCGGGAGGCACAGCTGCTCGTCGGATATCCCTCGAGCCCGTTGGTCGGCATCGGGTCCGGGCCTGCCGACGCGGTCCCCCGCCCAGGCGATCGCGCGCCCGATGCCGCGGGCCTGCGGCAGGACAGCGTGGCGTTCCCGATCCGCCTGCACGAACTGTTCCGTCACCCCGGCCACACGCTGCTGCTCTGGGCCTCCGACTCAACAGGCGTCGCGACGCAGCTCACGCTCGCCGCCGAGGTGACCGACCGTTTCGGGCCTGCCGTGCGCAGCCACCTCATCGTCGCAAGCGACGCCGACCTGCCCGGCGTCTCGGGGATCACCCTGCGCGACGCCGACGGCGGGTTCGCCGCCGGCTACGGCGCAGGCGACCGAACCGGGTTCCTCGTGCGCCCGGACGGCTACATCGGGTACCGATCGGACGCGATCACCTTCGCCGGTCTCGCCGGCAATCTGGCCCGCACCCTGAGCTGACCGTTCGGGGGACTGCTGGTCCTGCAGCCGGTCTTCGGCGAAGATTGACCCCATGGCCGGCACGCTGGGAGAGGCCGAGTTCCGAAAGCTGCGCACGCCGCGCGCCGCGGCGGTCGCCGGGATCGTCTTCGGCGTCCTGTTCGCAGCCAGCATCGTGCTGTTGCGCACCTCGCTGCCTGCCGCCACCGGGTCACCCTGGCTGCGCGGCCAGACCAAGATCACCATCGCCCTGGTGCTCGCCCCCTTCGCCGGCATCGCCTTCCTCTGGTTCATGGGCGTCGTCCGCGACCGGTTCGGAGAGCTGGAGGACCGATTCTTCTCGACGGTCTTCCTGGGCAGCGGGCTGCTGCTCCTCGCGATGATGTGCGTCTCGATGGCGCTCGCCGGCGGCCTCCTCGCGGTCTCCCGGCAATCGAAAGCTCCGGAGGGCGAGCTGATGTACTTCGGCCGCGAGGTGATGCTGCACATCAACAACGTCTACGAGGTCCGGATGGCGGCCGTGTTCATGATCTCGCTGGGAACCATCTGGCTGCGCACCGGCCTGATGCCGCGAACCCTGGCGGTCATCACCTACGTGCTCGCGCTCAGCATGCTGGTGGTCGTCAGTTTCAGCCTGTGGGTGACGTTGGCGTTCCCGGCGTGGGTCATCCTGATCAGCGCGTACATCCTCACCACGGACCGAGCGCGACGGCAACTCTCACCCGAGACGGGTGATGCGCATCACGGGCACCCCTAGCAGCGTCGATAGCGCAAAACTCCTAAGGCTCGGACGCCATGGGCACCGGGCGAACGCATCCGACCGCACGGCGAGGAGCGAACGATGGCGGACACCAAACCCAACATCCTGGTGATCTGGGGCGACGACATCGGCATCACCAATCTCAGCTGCTACAGCGACGGGCTGATGGGATACCGGACACCGAACATCGACCGCCTCGCCGACGAGGGCATGAAGTTCACCGACTCGTACGGCGAGCAGAGTTGCACGGCGGGCCGCGCCTCGTTCATCACCGGCCAGAGCGTGTATCGCACCGGCATGAGCAAGGTCGGTATCCCAGGAGTGGACATCGGATTGTCGGCCGAGGACCCCACCATCGCCGAACTGCTCAAGCCGCTCGGATATGCCACCGGGCAGTTCGGGAAGAACCATCTCGGCGACCTCAACAAGTACCTACCGACCGTGCACGGGTTCGACGAGTTCTTCGGCAATCTCTACCACCTCAACGCCGAGGAGGAACCCGAGCTGCCCGACTACCCGAGCGCACAGGACTACCCCAGACTCCACGAGGTGATGATGCCGCGCGGTGTCCTGCACTGCTGGGCCACAGAGGAGGATGCAGGCGAGGTCGATCAGCGTTACGGGCCTGTCGGAAAGCAACGCATCGAGGACACCGGACCGCTGAGCAAGAAGCGGATGGAGACCATCGACGACGAGACGGTGTCCGCGGCAATCGACTTCATCACGCGGCAGAAGGAATCCGAGACACCGTTCTTCGTGTGGATGAACACCACGCACATGCACCTGCGGACCCACACGAAACCGGAGAGCCTCGGCCAGGCCGGGCATTGGCAATCGCCGTACCACGACACCATGGTCGATCACGACAAGCACGTCGGCAGGCTGCTCGACGCGGTCGACGAACTGGGCCTCGCCGAGGACACCATCGTCATCTACAGCACCGACAACGGTCCCCACGCCAACACCTGGCCGGACGGCGCCACCACGCCGTTCCGCAGCGAGAAGGACACCAACTGGGAGGGCGCTTTCCGTGTCCCCGAGGTGATCCGCTGGCCGGGCAAGATCCCCGCGGGCAGCGTGTCCAACGAGATCGTCCAGCACCACGACTGGCTGCCGACCTTCCTCGCCGCAGCTGGCGCACCGGAGGTGGTCGATCAGCTGAAGACCGGGTACGCGGTCGGTGACAAGACGTTCACGGTGCACATCGACGGCTACAACCTGCTCCCCTACCTCACCGGCGAGGTCGAGACGTCCCCACGTCGGGGGCTGATCTACTTCTCCGACGACTGCGACGTGCTGGGCATACGCTTCGACAACTGGAAGATCGTGTTCATGGAACAGCGTGCCAAGGGCACCCTCGGGCTGTGGGCCGAGCCGTTCACGGCACTTCGGGTACCGAAGGTGTTCAACCTGCGCACCGACCCGTTCGAGCGCGCCGACATCACCTCGAACACCTACTGGGACTGGTTCCTCGACCACGACTACATAGCCATCTACGGAACTTTCATCACGAGTCAGTTCCTCGAGACCTTCAAGGAGTTCCCGCCGCGGCAGGAGCCGGCCAGCTTCACCATCGACCACGCGGTGGCCAAACTGCACGCCTTCCTGGCGAAGGACTGACCGCCCATGGGGACCGATCTCGGATCCTGGGCGGACGGCCCCGCGCGGTCCGCGATCGTCGAGTTCGTCGAGCGGGTCACCACCACGGGCGGCCCCGACTTCGTCGAACCCGCGGACCGGGTGGCGGTCTTCGACAACGACGGCACGCTCTGGTGCGAGAAGCCGATGCCCATCCAGCTCGACTTCACCGTCCGGCGGTTCGCCGAGATGGCCGCGGGCGATCCCGATCTGCGGCAGAAGCAACCGTGGAAGGCGGCCCACGAGAACGACCTCCACTGGCTCGGCGCCGCGATGGTCAAGCACTACCACGGCGACGACGACGACCTGAAGCTGCTGATGGGCGCGGTGACCGAGGCATTCGACTCGGTCACCGTCGAGGACTACGACGCGCGGGTGCGCGCATTCTTCGACGCCGCCGACCACCCGACGCTGGGTCGGCCGTACTACGGCTGCGGATACGCGCCGATGGTCGAGTTGCTGCGCTATCTGGAGGCGAACGGGTTCACCACCTATATCGCGTCCGGTGGCGATCGGGACTTCATGCGGCCGGTCGCCGGGCACCTGTATGGGGTGCCGCCGGAACGCATCATCGGCAGTGCCCTCGGCCTCTCGTACCGCGAGGGTGAGGACGCGACGGACCTGCTCTACAAGGCCGCGATGGACTTCTTCGACGACGGACCGGAGAAACCGATCCGGATCTGGAGCCGGATCGGGCGACGGCCGATCCTGTCGGTCGGCAACTCCAACGGCGACCTGCCGATGCTGGCCTTCTCCGGGCAACCCGACCGCCCGGCCCTGCGGATGCTGATCCTGCACGACGACGCCGACCGCGAGTTCGACTATGTCGCGGGAGCCGAGCAGGCCCTCGATCACGCACGAGAGAAGAACTGGACCGTGGTGAGCATGAAGAACGACTGGACGAACGTCTTCTCGTCGGCCGTCACCTGATCAGGCAGTAGGAAAGGCTTCGTTGGAAACCCAGATCCTCTCCGAGGTCCGGCGCATCCCCGCCCAGACCTTCACGATGGGCTCGGATCGGCACTACCGGGAAGAAGGCCCGGCGCATCGCGTCGCGGTCGACGCCTTCGCCATCGAGACCCACCAGGTCACCAACGCGCAGTTCGCGCGATTCATGCGGGACACCGGCTATGTCACGGTCGCCGAACGCCCGCTCGATCCCGCCGAGTTCCCCGGGGCTCCCTCCGAGAACCTCCAACCGGGCTCGATGGTGTTCACGCCGACGCCCGGCCCCGTCGACCTCCGTCACCTGAGCCAGTGGTGGACCTGGACCGTCGGGGCGTCGTGGCAGCACCCGACCGGCCCCGGGTCGTCGACAGCCGGACTGGAGCAGCACCCCGTCGTCCATGTCGCGCTCGAGGACGCGGAGGCGTACGCACGGTGGGCGGGCCGGTCGCTGCCCACCGAGGCGCAGTGGGAGGTGGCGGCGCGGGGCGGCCTCGACGGCACCGACTTCACCTGGGGCGACGACCCCGAAACCGAATCCCGTCGGCTGGCGAACTACTGGCACGGGGACTTCCCCTGGCGCGCCGAGACCGGCTACGGCACCACCACCGCCGTCGGCTGCTACCCGCCGAACGACTACGGCCTCTGTGACATGGCGGGCAATGTGTGGGAATGGACCGCGGACTGGTATTCGGACCGGCACCCTGACACGGCGGAGTCGTGCTGCGCGCCCCGGAACCCGCGCGGGCCCGGCCGCTCGGAGAGTTTCGATCCCCGCCAGCCCCAGTTCCGGGTTCCCCGCAAGGTGATCAAGGGCGGTTCGTTCCTGTGCGCGGACAGCTACTGCCGACGGTATCGGCCTGCGGCCAGGCGGCCACAGATGATCGACACCGGGATGAGTCACATCGGGTTCCGATGCGTCGCGGCCGTTTCCGACTCATAGCAGGACCGCCACGGCGAGCAGCGCGAGCACCGTCACGACACTCGAGGTGGCGATCGCGGCAAAGGTCGCAGGCGCGAATTCCCCCGACTCGATCTGCCTGCTGATGGCCCGGTAGCGCAGGGTCCCGTAGGCGGACACCAGCAGTCCGGCGCCCATCAGGATGAACCCGGCGGCGACCGCATGGCCGCCCCGGTTCGGGGCGAACTTCGCGACCGCGACACCCAGCGCGGCGACGCTGATACCGGTGCGATGCCACGCGAGATAGGTCCGCTCGTTCGCGAGGTGGTCACGAGCTGTGCTGCCGGTGTTCGGCTGGGTGGGACCGAACAGGTTCCGGCTCATGACTAGCTGAAGAGATTCGACGGCTGCTTTGTGACCTCCTCGATATCGGCCGCGGTGGCCTCGATCAGTTGGTGGGACAGGTCCGCCAGTGCACGCGCGGATGCCAGCTCGTCACCGATCGCCGGTACGTCGGCGTCCTCCGGGTTCAGCCTGGCCAACCCGACGCCGACCATCTCAGGTTTGTCGCCTGCGCTCAGCCGGGCCTTGGCCCGTGTTCGGCCGTCGTGCTCGTCGATGACGACGCTCACCGACCACTGCTTCACGTCCATCTTGCTCGCCTCCTCGAGTCACACCTCAACAATTGCAGGCGCGCGGCCACCCGTCGAGGGTGCGAGAGCATCAGCCTTCAGCCCAGTGCCCCCGCCGCCAGCGCCGCCTTCCAACCGCCGTACTCGCTGATGTCGCGACCACCCGCCGCCGCGGCGTGATCGCACCCGAATCCGGTCCCCCAGCTGCCGTCGTCGAACTCGACGGCGCCGAGCTGCATCGGTGTCGGCAGCTCGGCGAGGAAACACCCGAGGGCCGCTGGGGAGAGCCGCCACTTCTCCCCCGCGATCGACACCCCATCGTCCGCCACCCGGATGAGTCCGGGTTTGCGGGGCACGGTGTCCAGGGCCGTGAGCCGGTAGTTCGGCGCGGTCCACACCGGCCCGAGCCAGCGGGCGCCGAGCGCGGTGAGCTGATGCTCGAGCGGCTGGCCGAGCAGGTGGGCGCCGAACACCGCCAGTTCGACCGACGGTGCCGCCACGGCGGACCACCCCATGGCCACCGAACCGCTCACCATCCCCGCGATGTCCGCCGCGACCGCATCCTCGAAGGCGCGGGCGAGCACGGTCACCCCGAACTGCGCGGGTCCCGCGGTCCCGGCGGGCACCGCCACCGCGCAGAGGTCGAAGAGGTTGCAGAAATTGGTGTAGGTCCCCATCTGTGAGTTCACCCCGATCGGGTCGGCCGCGACCTCGGCGATGGTCGGATGCTCCGGCACGGTGGGGATCATCAGGGCGTCGATGCCCGCCAACCGCGCCATCGCCTCGGCCCGCAACTGGTGCAGGCGATTCCGGTCGGCGATCAGCCGGTGCGCCTCGATCTCGCCCGCAGGCGCGACGATCGCCCGCACGGTGGGGTCGACGGCGTCGGGCCGCGAACGCACGAACTCCCCTACGGCCGCGTATCTCTCGGTCACCAATGCCCCGTCGTAGAGGAGCCTGGCGGCCTCGAGGAACGGGCCGAGATCGATCTCCACGATCTCGGCGCCGGATCCGGCCAGCGCGTCGACCGCCGCACCGAACGCCGCCGACCAGTCGGCATCCAGGCCGGGCAACTCGCGCGGCACGGCCACCCGCGGACGCGGCGGCGCGGCCAGCCGGACGTCCGCGGGCCAGGCCCGGCCCGGTGCGCCAGCGGCGAGCACGGCCATCGCCCGCGTCGCCGAGTGCAGGTCGGGCGCGAAGATCGTCACGCAGTCGTAGGACGCGCACGCGGGCACCACGCCCTCGGCGGAGACGACCCCATAGGTCGGTTTGATCCCGACGATCCCCTGCAGGGCGGCGGGCACCCGGCCCGATCCGGCGGTGTCGGTGCCGACCGCGAGGTCGACCAGCCCGAGCGCGACCGCCACGGCGGAGCCCGAGCTGGAGCCGCCCGAGATGTACTCGGGGCGACGCGAATCGCGCACCGCGCCGTATGGACTCCTGGTGCCGACGAGACCGGTCGCGAACTGGTCGAGATTCGTCTTCCCGATCACCACCGCGCCCGCCTGCCGAAGGGCGGAAACCGACTCGGCGTCCGACTCCGGCACGAAGGCGAATTCCGGGCAGGCGGCGGTGGTCGGCATCCCCGCCACGTCGACGTTGTCCTTGACCGCCAGCACCGTGCCGCGCAACGGCGGTGCGTCGGCGCGCCGGTCCACCGCCTCCGCCTCCGCCAGTGCCTCCGACTCCGGGCGCAGGTGGATCCAGATCTCCGGTCGGTCGGCCGCCTCGATCGCGCTATACGCCGCCCTGACCCGTTCCACCGCCGTCACGCGGCCACCTCCTTTGCCTCGGTCTTGGCGAACTCCCCCGCTGCGGACCACGCCTCGCGTTCGGCCCCGAACGCCAGGGCCTGCGTGGCCCGGAACGCGTCGATCGACTCGGCGTTCTCCGCAAGGAACCGGTCGTGCTCGGCGAGCGAGAAGCTGCCGTCGACGATCTGGACCCCGCCCGCTCCGCCCGCGGCCGTCTCGGCCCGCAGCTCCAGCAGCTCGTCGGGTTCGACGGGGTACCAACTGATCCGGTCGAAGAAACGCAGCAGCCACGGGGTGCCGTCCTCGAACGGTCCCGACCGCTGCGGGTGCCGGTGATTCCACACCTGGGTGGTGCGGCCGACGAACTGGTAACCGCCGGGGCCCTCCATCCCGTAGATGCAGAGGTAGGCGCCGCCGATCCCGACCGCGTTCTCCGGCGTCCACGTCCTGGCCGGGTTGTACTTGGTGGTGACCAGACGGTGCCTCGGGTCGAGCGGGGTCGCCACCGGCGCTCCGAGGTAGACGTCGCCGAGCCCGAGGACCAGATACTGTGCGCCGAACACGGTCTCGAAGACGTCGTCGACCGATTCCAGACCGTTCATCCGCCGGATGAACTCGATGTTCCATGGGCACCAGGGCGCGTCGGCCCTGACGCCGTGCATGTACCGCTTGATCGCCTCGCGGGTGGAAGGGTCGTCCCAGGACAACGGCATCCGGACCTCTCGGCTCGGCACCACCAGTTCCGAGGCCTCGGGGAGCTGCTCCTCGGCCTCGGCGAGCAGGCCCATCAGCTTCCGGACCGGCAGCACGTCGGGGTCGACGCGGACCTGCAGCGACCGGATGCCGGGGGTCAGGTCGAGCAGACCGGCCGGCTTCTCCGCCTCGAGCCGCTGGTGCAGGGCGTGCGCCCGCGCCCGCAACGCCAGGTCCAGGCTCATGTCGCCGTACTCGACGAGCACGTTGTCGTCGCCGGAGCGCCGGTAGGTGACCTGGGTCGATCCGTCCCGCCTTGCGATCACTCCGTCGTCGCCGTCGCCGCCCCGACCGAAGACCGTCGACAGGCTGGCCCGGCGCCCCAGTCCCAGTTCGCTTCTCGACGCAGCGTGCGCCGTGCGGATGGGGACGAATCGAATGGTGTCCCCCGGGCTGAGCTGCCCGAGCTTCCATCGTTCCGCTGCCACCACGGTGACCGGGCAGACGAAACCGCCGAGGCTGGGGCCGTCGGGCCCGAGCAGGATAGGGGTGTCGCCGGTGAAATCGAGCGCCCCGACCGAGTAGGCGTTGTCGTGGATGTTGGACGGATGCAGTCCCGCCTCGCCGCCGTCGGCGCGCGCCCAGTCCGGCTTCGGCCCGATCAACCGGACGCCGGTGCGGTCCGAGTTGAAGTGCACCTCGTAGTCGGTGGCCAGCAGGGTGTCGATGTCCTCCCGGGTGAAGAACTCCGGCGCCCCGTGCGGCCCCTCGGTGACCGCGATCTCCCAGTGACCCCCGATCACCGGCCGGTGCTCCATCGGAACGGGCTGGGCGGCAGCCGGGTTCGACGCTCCGCCGCCCGCGACGAGCACGTCGCCCTCGCGCAGGGTCCGGCCCTCGTGACCGCCGAACCGCCCAAGGGTGAAGGTCGCGGCGCTGCCGAGGTAGTCCGGCACGCTCAGTCCGCCGCGGACCAGGACGTAGATCCGCAGGCCGGGACCGCTGACCGCGCCCACGTCGAGGACTCCGCCCGCAGGCACGGCTACCGCCTGCCAGGACGGGACGGGTCGGCCGTCGACCGTGACGGCGGTGGGCGCCCCTGTGACACAGACGGTGGTCGATTCGGCGAACCGCAGGGCCGGGCCCGCCATCGTGCACTCGAGCCCCGGTGCGCCCTCGTCGTTGCCGAGCGCGACGTTTCCGAGCCGGAAGGACAGATCGTCCATCGGTCCGGACGGCGGCACACCGACCTGCCAGTACCCCACCCGGCCGGGCCAGTCCTGCACGGTCGTCAGCATTCCCGGCCGCTGCACGGTGACCGCGTTCACCGGTTCGCCTCGGTCGGCCGGGTGACGATCATGCGGACCTCGGTCGGATCGAAACCGTTGCACGGGTTGTTGATCTGCGGACAGTTCGAGACCAGGACCAGGGTGTCCACCTCGGCCCGCAGGGCCAGCCGCTTGCCGGGCGCGGACAGCCCGTCGACGATCCCGAGGGTGCCGTCGGCGTCGACCGGGACGTTCATGAAGAAGTTGATGTTGGAGACCAGATCACGTTTCCCCAGGCCCCATTTCGCGCCCTCGGCCAAAAAGTTCTCCACGCAGGCATGCTGGTGCTTGGTGTGGTGGCCGTAGCGCAGCGTGTTCGATTCCTGTGAGCAGGCGCCGCCGACGGTGTCGTGGTTGCCGACCTCGTCCGCGACGATCGTCATGAGCACACTCGAATCGTCGGCCCGCAACACGCTTCCCGTGGACAGGAAGAGATTGCGCTGGGCGGCGACGGTCGCCGCAGCCGAGTACCGCACGGCGTGGTCGTCGGCGGCATAGAAGAGGGTGTCGACGGCCTGGTTTCCGTGCAGGTCCACGATGGTCAGCACGTCGCCGGCGCGAACGATCGCCGACCACGGTCCGCGTGCGCCGACGGTCTCGTCGAGGACGACGGCGCCGGGGACGAGGGCGGGGATGTCGAGGGTGGAGGTCATTTCGCGTCCTTTCCGAACTGTGCTGCGGCCCAGGCGTCCTCGCTGTTGAGGACAGCCCGCCGGTACTCGGGGTCCTCGTTGGTCAGGGCGCCGAGATCGGCGGCCGCCTCCCATCCGAGCACCTCGAGGGAGGTGGTGGAGTACGTCGGCGCCGGGTCGAGCGGGTGCGCGGTGTTCGCGATGAGCACGATCACCGGCAGGTGGATCAGCAGCTCGAGTTCCGCTCCGGCCCCGGCATTCCCGATGCTGGTCAGGGCGCCGTCCGCCTCGACCCGGACGCCGTGGAAGAAGCTCAGCGCGGGTGGTAGGTCGCGGGGGGTCAGGCCGTGCTTCGCGGCGGCGAGCGTCAGCAGCTCTCGGCCCGCAGGCGAGCAAGAGTGCGCGGCACCCGCTCCGTACCGTGCGAGGTTGTCGGCCAGGCTGCTGGTGCCGCAGAAGGCGTCGTGGCGGCCCGAGGTGTCGGCGACGATCGTGGCAAGGACCCGCCCCTGATCGGAGAGCAGTGGATGCCCGGTACCGAGGTAGGCCTGCCATGGCACCTTCACCGTGTCGGCCGCGTTGAGCCGTTCCCAAGGCGCGTCGGCACGGTAGAGCAGCAGGTTCGCGCAGGCGGACCCGCCGAGGTCGCGCAGCCGCAGCCTGGTGCCCCGGGCCAGCACCTTCGAGGTGTAGCGGCCGCCAGGTACGGTCTCCGCCCAGGTCAGGCTCTCGGCGGGCACACCATCGGGTGGGCTGGGCCACCGGGACGCCGGCAGCACCGGCATCGAATCGGTGATCTCGCCCACCTGTGCGCGGGCGTGCGCACGGGCAGCGGTCGTGGTGTTGGTTGCGGTCACTGTCAGGCTCCGATCGTGACGGGGTTCGGTACGGTCTTGCCGCGCGGGTAGCAGAGGGTGCCGACGAGCACCACCGCCGCGACGGTGAGTGGCGCGGCCCATTGGAGAAGGGGGAATTCGCCTGTCGGGTTGAAGATCTCAGCGCGTGGCCAGGACAGGTTGACGACCATGAGCGCGCCGTAGAGGACCGCCGCGATGTTGACGGGGATCCCGAACTTCCCGAGCGAGAACAGCGGACGGCCCTCCGCGTCCACCTGCGGCCCACCGCTCGGCCAGCCACCGAGCCTGCGCACCAGCAACGGCACGGTCACCATGAGGTAGGCCAGGTAGATCAGCACGATGCACACGCTCGAGAGGGTGGTGAAGATCGCGGAGTTGCCGACGTTGACGGCCAGCACCGCGACGCACAGCACGCCGATCAGCACGGAGGGTGCGATCGGGGTCCCCGTGCGGGGATTGACCCGGGCCAGCACCGACGAGGCGGGCAGTCGGCCGTCGCGGGCCATCGAGAACATCAGCCGCGAGGCCGCGGTCTGGATGGCGAGGGTGCACACGAACACCGCGATGGCGACGTCGATCAGCAGCAACGTTCCCCACGGCGAGGACAGGATCGAGGTCAGCACGTACGGCAGGCCCTCGGTCGCGAGGCGCCCGTCGGTCAGGCTCGGCGCCGCCATCAACGCGCCGACGATCATCAGGCCGCCGCCGATGGCGGAGACCGAGAGCGCGAGCCGGATGGTGCGGGGAGCGACCCGGCGGGGGTTGCGGGTCTCCTCCGCGAGTTCTCCCGCCGAGCCGAACCCGACCATCACGTAGGCGGCCATCAGCCCGGAGACGATCCAGGCCCAGATGTATCCCGGCTGGGTGCCCGCCTCGCCCGTGTCGAACACGACGTCGGGCCCGCGCTGGGCGTGGGTGAAGAACATCCCGACAACCGCGATGACGCCGATGATCTCGCAGGTGACGCCGATGTTGTTGATCCGCGACATCCAGTTGACGCCGATGCAGTTGATGGTGGTCGTCAGCACCAGCAGCACGGAGCCGAGCAGGACCGCGTTCGCGGCGCCGCTCGGCGAGGTCAGGGCGCTGTCCTCGCCGACGATCTGGAATCCGCTCCACACCGTCGGCAGCACGACCTGCAGCGCGATGGCCGCGGCGGAGGCCGTGACGATCTGGGCCAGGATCATGAACCAGCCGGCGAACCACCCGACGAGCTCGCCGCCCATTCGCCGCGACCACTGGTAGATCGCGCCGGAGATCGGGTAGCGGGCGGCGAGTTCGGCGAAGCAGAGGGCCACCATGAACTGGCCGATGAACACGCACGGCCAGGTCCAGAAGAACGCGGGTCCTGCGAAGCTGAAACCGAGACCGAACAGCTGAAAGATCGTGGTCAGGATCGAGACGAAGGAGAAGCCGGCCGCGAAGGAGGCGAATTTGCCCAGCGACCGGTGCAGCTGTTGTTCGTACCCGAATTCCGCCAGGTCGTCGTGGTCCTGGGACTGAGATGCGACGGTCGTCATGGGCTCTCCTGCGAGGCGGGCGGCGGAGTATCTGTCAGTTGATAGTTTTCCGTTCCACCAGTGCGCATGGGTGTCCCGCACGTTTCGAGGTTCGGGCTTTCCGTTGCGTCTCAATGTCATTCGTTACGCCGGTATTGCGGACTGCTCACCGTCGCCGCCTGCGGCACCGGAGCACCGAGTCCTGAGAGGATGTGCCCATGAGAGCCGTGCAGGGGAAGGACGATGGCGGCGCATCCGCCGCCCCACTGGTCGTCCGCGACCCGGCCATGCGCCGGGCAGGCGAGCTGCTGCGCGGACCCGCGCTGATCTGTTCCCCCGACAGCACCGCGCGCGAGGCGGCCGAGCTGATGACCCGCGAGGGTCGCCGCTACGTCCTCGTCCCGCTCGGCGGCGGCTCACACGGGATCTTCACCGACGGCGACCTGCGCAGGCGGGTGGTGGCCGCCGGGCTCGGCACCCACACACCGGTGTCGGCCGTGATGACGGCGCCCGCCCGCACCGTGCCCGCGGACCGGCTCGGCGCGGACGTCCTGATGGACATGCTCGAGCGGGGGGTGCGGCACATGCCGGTGCTGTCCGAGACGGGTGCGCTGCTCGGCGTGCTCGAGGACGGCGACCTGCTGGCCACCGCGACCCGCAGCGGATTCCTGCTCCGTGCGGCCGTGACCAGGGCCGCCACCCCGGATGCACTGGTCGCGGCGACCGCCCAGGTGCCCGAACTGGTGCTCGGTCTCTGGCGGGCGCGGGTCGCACCACTGGATGTCTCCGCGATCCTCTCTGTGATCGTGGACGCCGCCGCCGCGCGGGCCCTGCACCTGGAGACAGGCTCCGCGAGGTCCGGCCGGACACCGTTCACCTGGCTCTCGCTCGGCAGCGTCGCCCGTCGCGAGGCGATGCCCGGCTCCGACGTCGACAGTGCCCTGGTGTGGGCGGACGACGACCAGCGGCCGGACACCGACACGGAGCTGATGGCCACGGCCGCGCGGGTACACCGCTTGCTCGACCGGTGCGGCTTCCCGTCCGACGAGAAGGGGGCCACCGCCGCCCGACCGCGTTTCGCGCGGTCCGCAGGGGCGTGGATGCAGGCCACGGAGCGGTGGATCGCGGATCCGTACGAGGACAAGGGAGTCCTGATGATCTCCCTGCTCGCCGACAGCCGGGTCACCTGGGGAGACGACGACCTCGACCTGTCCGCTCCGGTCTCGGTGCGAACCCGGGCCACCCCCGCGGCGATGAAGCTCCTGCTCCGCGAGGCGGTCGAGGACAAGGTCCGCATCCACTCGCTGCGCCAGATCCTCACCCGGCGGACCGATTCGGTGAACCTGAAATCACAGGGCGTGATGCCGATCGTCAACATCGCGCGCTGGGCGGGCCTGGCCGCCGGGCTCGGCGGCGGTTCGACCCCCGCGCGCCTGCAGGCCGCGGCCGGCACCGGACTCCTGCCGGACGACGACGCCCGGATCCTGGCGGAATCCTTCGACGTCCTGCAACAGATCCGGCTGCGCCACCAGTGCGAGCAGCTCGAACAGGGGCTACCGATCACCGACGAGCTCACCATCGCCTCGCTCACCCCGCTCTACCGCAGCCTGCTCGCGAACGCCGTCCGCGAGATCGCGGGAGTGCAGCGCAAGCTCGCCTACGCAGGCCCCGGCGCATGAAGACCTCGGAGCGCTGGCCTGCCCTGTTCACCCGGCTCGACGAACGACAGACGCGCGCGGTGGACCAGACCGTCGCGGCCGAGTGCCTCGAGGGTTGGGAACCGCGCCCGGACCAGATCGCTGATCTCGTCGCCGTGTTGCTCAACGCGCTCACAGTCGGCAATTACCTGGTGAACTGCCGCGCCGAGGCCGACACCTTCCGCGTCTCCGTGCCGCCACGTCGGCGCCTGATCCTGCGGCGTCACCCGTACCTGGTCCCGGGAACCCGGGTGTTGCGGAACAACTTCGACTACCGAGACGGCGCCGCACTGCGTTCGATCGAGTTCACCGCGACCGCCGTTCGCATCCTCCAGGTGCACGACGGACGGCCGGAGGTCGGTTCCGGCTTCGGCGGTACCCACCTGCGCGAGCTACACCAGCACGTATTCGGCGATGTGTTCGCGTGGGCCGGACAGACCCGGATCGTCGACATCACCAAGCGCGGCAACGAGTTCGCCCCGGTCCCCGCCATCGACGACTACCTCGGCCTCGTCGCCGGCTACATCGCCGACGCCGACTGGACGACACCCGACCGGGGCGTGCTCGCCTTCACGCTCTCGCGGATCTACGCCACCCTCAATCACGCCCACCCGTTCCGCGAGGGCAACGGCAGGACCGCGACGCTGTTCCTGCACCAGTTGGCGGCGCTGACCCCGTTCCGTCTCGATCTGTCCGCGGTGAGCGCTCGCGACTGGACTGAAGCATCGAGGGACTCGGCGCCGTTCCGTCGCTCCGGCGAACCCTCACCGCGACCGCTGATCCCGATCTTCCACCGCGCGCTCGCCCCGCGTACTGACAGGATGGAAGCGTGACCAACGCCGGCCCGGGACGACCCCGCCTGACGAAACAGCGCAGGCCGGGCCCCACCGCCCAGGCCGAGATCCTCGACGCCGCCGCGGAGTTGTTCACCACCAAGGGATTCTCGTCGACTTCGACCCGGCAGATCGCCGAGACGGTCGGGATGCGGCAGGCGTCGCTGTACCACCACTTCGCCACCAAGGACGACATCCTGGCGGCCCTGCTCGAGCAGACCGTGACCGCCCCGCTGGAGCTGGCCAACCGGCTCGCGGCGACAACGGAGCCCGCGGCGGTGCGGTTGTACGCGTTGCTCCTTTTCGACAGCGGCCAGCTGATGGCCGGCCGGTGGAACCTCGGCGCCCTCTACCTGCTGCCCGAGCTGCGCACCGAGCGCTTCTCCCGGTTCCGGGCGGAACGCCAGCAGCTGCGCCACCGCTACCGCGAGCTCGCGGCCGGGGTGCTGACCGAACTCGGCGCCGACGACGAGTCCCGGGCGGGCCTGCCGTTCCGGATCGTGGAAACGGTGATCAACGAGCGCAGCGACGCCGAGGGCGGCGGCACCGGCACCGTCGAGCAGTCCCCTGTTCAGCTTGCCGAGGCCGGTCTGCGGGTGCTGGGCTGGCACGACGCCGAATCCCTTCGGGCCCAAGCGCAGCGGCTACTGAACACGGTCAAGTCGACTGCGCCGGGGCAGATCCCCTAATCGCGGCGTTCCCCTAGTTGTTCCCCCATTTCGAAGGGAAACACTTTCGATCGGCGCGGCGCTGCAGTACCAATGACCTGTGGCGCCGTCGAGACCCCCGACCCTGGCGGCGCCACACCCTAGACAAGCCGCCGCGATGTGACCGGTCAGGAAGCGAGCCTGCCGAACCCGACCACGGCGGAGTCGCTCGACCAGTCGAGTGTGTGCACCCGGATCCGGCCGAACTCGTTGCCTCCGACCGTCGTTGCGGTGTCGCCGTCGACCGCCACGATGATGTTGGTGTGCTGGCCGACCCAGCTGCGGTTGTTGTAGAGCACCACGTCGCCGACCGTCGGGCGGTAGCCGCCGTCGACCGGCTCGAACCGGCCCTGCGATTCGTAGTACGCCTGCAGCGTGTACACCCCTGGAATCCGCCAGTGACCGGAGTTCGGATTCGACAGCGGCTGCTGCGCCTCCCGCATGATCCAGCTCACGAAGTCCGCACACCAGGGCTCCTCGACCCCCTCGGCGTAGAACGTTCCAGGGCGCTGGCTCCGGTGCTCGTCCTCGAGGAGGGTGACGACCCGCGCCTGGGCCGGCGTCAACGCCGCCAGGTCGACAGCCGGGAAATCGGTGGTGTCCCAGGGCAGATAGCGGGTCGGCGCCGCCGACAGCACCCCGACCACGACGACGGCGAGCGCGGCGAGGCCGGCAACGATCCAGACGATGAGACGACGACGGCGGCGGGAGGACTCGGGCACGGTCATGGCCGGATCAGTCCGCCAGCCCGGCGACCTCGTGGTCGGTGAGAACGGTCTGCGGCACCCGGCCCGCGTCGCGCGCGGTCTGCACCGCCAGGTAGAGCGGCCGCTCCTCCAACCCGGCCCCGCGCGCCTCGGCGCGCAGCTGCCCGATCAGGACGGAGGCGACGGCCACCGCCGGGGCCAGCTCGCCCGCGTTCAGCGCATCGGCAAGCGACCGCAGCCCGAGCAGGTCGAGTTCGCGCCCACCGTCGTCGGTGTACAGCGCCAACGGAATCGAGACGAGAGCGTTGCCGTCGCCGATCCGGACACCGACCTGACTGACCCGTGCGGTACGCACCACCACCTCGGCGCTCACCGCCCGGCTCGCATCCACCGACCTGGTGCGCAGGCCGTGCCGGGCGTGGATCGTGGTGCCCGTCAGCCAGATTCGCCGACGCATGGTCAGCAGGGCCGACAGCGCCGTCGGCACCGCGATGATCGCACCGACCAGCACGGCCACCCCGACCGAGGCGAAGAAGCCGACGACCACCGCCACCAGGACGCCGAGCAGGACGGCGAACAGCGCGAGCTTGCGCAGCCGGGGCGCGATCAGCGACGACGGGATGAGATCGAGGGGCACCGCCCCGGCGGGATCACCCGTCGGCAAGGATCGCCCCGACCTCGGTGACCACCTCGCCGAGCTGCACCTGCCGCTGTTCACCCGTCGCGAGGTCCTTGACGCCGATCACACCGTCCGCGATGTCCCGCTCGCCGAGCACAAGGGCGAGCCTGGCCCCCGAGCGATCGGCTGCCTTCATCGCACCCTTGACGCCGCGGCCGCCGTAGGCCATGTCGACCCGGATCCCGGCCGCGCGCAGTCGCGCCGCGATCACGACCATCTGTGCCTTCGCCTCGTCGCCGAGGGGAACCCCGAACACCTCGCAGCGAGCCGGGCTACCGGCGGTCTTGCCCTCGGCCGCCAGCGCCAGCACGGTGCGGTCGACGCCGAGCCCGAAACCGATGCCCGACAACGGCTGCCCACCGAGCTGCTCCATCAGGCCGTCGTACCGACCGCCACCGCCGATGCCCGACTGGGCGCCGAGTCCGTCGTGCACGAACTCGAAGGTGGTCTTCGTGTAGTAGTCCAGGCCGCGCACCATCCGCGGGTTCACGACATACGGGACACCGAGCGCGTCCAGGTGTGCGAGCACCTCCTCGAAGTGCGCCTTGGCCTCCTGCGAGAGGTGGTCGAGCATCAGCGGCGCGTTCGCGGTCATCTCCTTGATGTGCGGCCGCTTGTCGTCGAGCACGCGCAGCGGGTTGATCTCGGCACGCCTGCGGGTGTCCTCGTCGAGGTCGAGGCCGAACAGGAACTCCTGCAACAGCTCCCGATACTGGGGGCGGCAGGTGTCGTCGCCGAGCGAGGTGATCTCCAACCGGAAGCCTTCGAGTCCGAGGCTGCGGAAGCCTGCGTCCGCGATGGCGATCACCTCGGCGTCCAGCGCCGGATCGTCGACACCGATCGCCTCGACGCCCACCTGCTGCAGCTGCCGGTAGCGGCCCGCCTGCGGTCGCTCGTACCGGAAGAACGGCCCCGAGTAGCTGAGCTTGACCGGGAGCTGTCCGCGGTCGAGAGCGTGCTCGATCACCGCGCGCATCACGCCCGCGGTGCCCTCCGGCCGCAGCGTCACCGAGCGGTCGCCACGATCGGCGAAGGTGTACATCTCCTTGCTGACCACATCGGTCGACTCACCGACGCCGCGAGCGAACAGCCCGGTGTCCTCGAAGATGGGCAGCTCGATGTGTCCGTAACCCGCGAGCCGCGCGGCGCGGGTCAGACCGTCGCGGACGGCGACGAACTCCGCTGACGCAGGCGGCACGTAGTCGGGAACGCCCTTGGGGGCGGAGAATGCGCTGTTGCTGGGCTTGCTCACGGTTCTACTTTCCCCTACTTCGATCCTGCCAGTCCAACCAGGAACGGGTTGGACGCCCGTTCCTGTCCGATCGAGGTCGACCCGCCGTGACCCGGCAGCACTGCGGTCTCGTCGGCGAGGACCAGCAGCTTCGCCGCGATCGACCGGAGCAGCTGCTCGTGATCGCCACCCGGCAGGTCGCTGCGGCCGATGGACCCGCTGAACAGGGTGTCGCCGGTCAGCGCGATCTGCACCGGCCCGCCATCGGTGTCGGCCACCGTCCGGAGCACCACCGAACCCTGGGTGTGGCCGGGGGTGTGATCGACGGTCACGGACATCCCGGCGAGGTCCAGGACGTCGCCGTCGGCCAGCTCGATCACCTCCCGCGGCTCGTGGAACTCCGCGTCGCCCAGCATCGCGGCCAGCGCGGGCCCGGTCCCCCGCAGCGGGTCGCTGAGCATGTAGCGGTCCTCCGGGTGGATGTAGGCGGGAATGCCGAACTTCTCGCAGACCGGTTCCACGGACCAAGTGTGGTCGAGGTGGCCGTGGGTGAGCAGGACGGCCGTCGGCGTCAGCGACGACTGCGCGAGGAACTCGAAGAGCGGCTCGGCCGCGTTCTGACCGGGGTCGACGACGATGCACTCGCTCGCGCCGTCCTTGGCGAGGATGTAGCAGTTCGTCTGAAAGGCTCCGGCCGGGAATCCGGTGACGAGCACGGCGATCGCTCCTAATGACGTGGGTGTCGGTCCTGGGTGTTGGACCGGATACAGCCTATGCGGCTCCTTCTCAGGATCAGATGGCAGACTCACTCAGCGACCAGACGCAGCCATACTGCGAGCCCGAGGCCTCGCCCGAGACCGCGACAATGCCCGAGGCTTCGCCCGAGGAGAAGAGGTATGCAGCAGTGCCGACCAATGAGCAGCGCCGCCAGGCCGCCAAGCGGAAGCTGGAGCGGCAACTCGAGCACCGAGCCGAGCGGGCCCGCAAGCGCAAGCAGATGACCATCGGAGCCTCCGCGCTCGGGGTCGTACTCGTGGTCGCCGCAGGCGCCTTCATCTACTCCCTGACCAATGGCGACGATGCATCCGAGGGCTCGGACACCTCGACCGCCGCTGCGGAGAAGCAGACTCCAGGCGTCATGCCCGCCGGCCGGTCCCAGGCGCTGCCCGCGACGGTCGACTGCGCCTACACGCCGGACGGCACGCCGCCAGCCAAGCCCGCGAACCTGCCCGCAGGAACCGGCGTGTCCGCCGAGGGCACCGTCACGGTGAACCTCGACAGCGACCAGGGCCCGATCGGGCTCACGCTCGACCGCGCGAAGTCGCCCTGCACCGTCAACAGCATGGTCAGCCTCGTGCAGCAGGGCTACCTCAACGACACCCCGTGCCACCGCCTGAGCACCTCCGGGCTGAAGATCCTGCAGTGCGGCGACCCCACCGGGATGGGTACCGGCGGCCCGGGCTACGGCTACGAGAACGAGTTCCCGACCGATCAGTACAACCCCGACGACCCGAACCTCGGGGAGCCCGTCACCTACCCGCGCGGCACCATCGCGATGGCCAACACCGGCCAGCCCGGCAGCAACGGCAGCCAGTTCTTCTTGGTCTACGACGACTCGCCGCTGCCCCCGATGTACACGGTGTTCGGCACCATCTCCGACGAGGGCCTGGCGACGATCGAGAAGGTCGCGGCGGCAGGCGACGACGGCTCGATGTCCGCCGGTGGCGGCAAGCCGAACCTCCCGATCAAGATCACGACCGCGAGCGTGGCGGCATGAGGGCCCCGGTGAGCGTCCGAAGGGGCGTGCTGGCCGCGGCAGGCATCGGCCTGCTGCTGGCGTCGAGCGCCTGCTCGAGCGACGACAGCTCCTCCACCCCACCGACCACGCGGACGCTGGCCAGCCAGCCGAGCCAGGCGCCGGATCTGTCCGCGTACCCGCCGCTGCCTGCCCCCGCCGCGCCTGCCTCGGCGACCGTGTCCTGCGCGTACCCGCCGTCGAACAAGTCGTCCAAGTCGGTCGAGGCGCCGAGCACCGACGGCGTCTCCACCGCGGGCACCGTCGGTGTCGCGATGGCGACCTCGCAGGGCCCGATCGGGCTCACCCTGGACCGCCCCGAGGCGCCGTGCACGGTCAACAGCTTCGTCAGCCTGGCTCAGCAGGGCTACTTCGACGACACCCCGTGCCACCGGCTGGTGACCAGCCCGGGCCTACAGGTGCTGCAGTGCGGCGATCCCTCGGGCGCCGGAAACGGCGGCCCCGGCTACCGCTTCGCGAACGAGTACCCGACCACCGCCTTCGCCGAGGGTGACCCGGCCGCCCAGCAGGGCATGCTCTACCCGCGCGGAACGATCGCGATGGCCAACTCGGGCCCCGGCGGCACCAACGGTAGCCAGTTCTTCCTGGTGTACGAGGACTCGGTGCTGCCCCCGCAGTACACCCTGTTCGGCACCATCTCGGACGAGGGCCTGGCCACCATCGAGAAGATCGCCGCAGAAGGCGACGACGGCTCCATGTCCGCGGGCGGCGGCAAGCCGAACACCCCGGTGCAGATCGAGACCGTCAAGGTCAGCTAGGCGCTCCGCGCCCGTGAGTCCTTGTGGCCCGCAGAGGGACCAGAAGGACTCACGGGCGGCGCAGCCGCCTAGGCCGCTGAGGTCACCCGGTAGACGTCGTAGACGCCCTCGACATTGCGCACCACGTTGAGCACGTGCCCGAGGTGCTTGGGGTCGCCCATCTCGAAGGTGAAACGGCTGATCGCGACGCGGTCACCCGAGGTCGTCACCGACGCCGAGAGGATGTTCACCTTCTCGTCCGCCAGCGCCTTGGTCACATCGGAGAGCAGCCGGTGCCGGTCGAGGGCCTCGATCTGGATCGCGACCAGGAACACCGAGGACGGCGACGGCGCCCACTGCACCTCGATGATCCGCTCGGACTGCTCGCGCAGCGACCCGGCGTTGGTGCAGTCGGTGCGGTGCACGCTCACCGCGCCCCCGCGGGTCACGAAGCCCATGATCTCGTCGCCCGGCACCGGGGTGCAACACTTCGCGAGCTTGGCCACCGTGCCTTCGGCACCAGGCACCAGCACACCGGCGTCCGTCGTGCGGCGCTGCCGCATCGGGATGGTCGACGGCGTCGACCGCTCGGCCAGCTCCTCCTCGGCGGATTCGACGCCGCCGAGATTCGCGACCAACCGCTGCACCACGTGCTGCGCCGACACGTTGTGCTCGCCGACCGCCGTGTACAGCGCGGACACGTCGAGATAGCGCAGCTCGTGCGCGATCGCCGACATCGACTCGGCGCTGAGCAGGCGCTGCAACGGCAGCCCGCCGCGGCGGACCTCCTTGGCGATCGCGTCCTTGCCCGCCTCGAGGGCCTCCTCACGGCGCTCCTTGGCGAACCACTGGCGGATCTTCGTCTTCGCCCTCGGCGAGACGACGAAGCTCTGCCAGTCGCGGCTCGGGCCTGCGTTCGCGGCCTTGGAGGTGAACACCTCCACGACCTCGCCGTTCTCGAGCGTGCGCTCGAGCGCGACGAGCCGACCGTTCACCCTGGCACCGATGCACCGGTGCCCGACCTCGGTGTGCACCGCGTACGCGAAGTCCACCGGCGTCGAGCCGGCGGGCAGCGTCACGACGTCGCCCTTCGGGGTGAAGACAAAGATCTCCTTGACCGCCAGGTCGTAGCGCAGCGATTCGAGGAACTCCCCCGGATCGGCCGCCTCACGCTGCCAGTCGAGCAGCTGCCGCATCCACGCCATGTCGTCGACCTCGGCGGCGTCGCCGGAGTGCCTGCCCTTGGTCTCCTTGTAGCGCCAGTGCGCGGCGATGCCGAACTCCGCGGTGCGGTGCATGTCCCTGGTGCGGATCTGCACCTCCAGCGGCTTGCCCTCCGGGCCGACCACGGTCGTGTGCAGCGACTGGTACACGCCGTACCGGGGTTGCGCGATGTAGTCCTTGAACCGACCCGCCATCGGCTGCCAGAGCGAGTGCACGACGCCGACCGCGGCATAGCAGTCCCGGATCTCGTCGCACAGGATCCGCACCCCGACCAGGTCGTGGATGTCGTCGAAGTCGCGGCCCTTGACGATCATCTTCTGATAGATCGACCAGTAATGCTTGGGCCTGCCCTCGACGACGGCGTTGATCCGTGACGCGGCAAGGGTGGCGTTGATCTCCGCCCGTACCTTTGCCAGGTAGGTGTCGCGAGACGGCGCCCGGTCCGCGACGAGGCGCACGATCTCCTCGTACTTCTTCGGGTGCAGGATCGCGAATGAGAGGTCCTCGAGTTCCCACTTGACCGTGGCCATACCGAGCCGATGCGCAAGCGGCGCAATGACTTCCAGGGTCTCCTTGGCCTTGCGTGCCTGCTTCTCGGGAGGCAGGAAGCGCATGGTGCGCATGTTGTGCAGCCGGTCGGCGACCTTGATCACCAGCACCCGCGGGTCGCGGGCCATCGCGATGATCATCTTGCGGATGGTCTCGCCCTCCGCGGCGCTGCCGAGCACCACCTTGTCGAGCTTGGTGACGCCGTCGACGAGGTGAGCGACCTCTTCACCGAACTCCTCGGTGAGCTGATCGAGCGAGTACCCGGTGTCCTCGACCGTGTCGTGCAGCAACGCCGCGACGAGCGTCGTGGTGTCCATGCCGAGCTCGGCGAGGATGTTCGCCACCGCCAGCGGGTGCGTGATGTAGGGATCGCCGGACTTGCGCTTCTGACTGGCGTGGCGCTCCTCCGCGACGTCATAGGCGCGCTGCAGCGGCGCCAGGTTCGCCTTCGGGTACAGCTCCTTGTGCACGCTGACCAGCGGCTCGAGCACCGGTTTGATCGTGGCGTTGCGCTGCCCGGTCATGCGGCGTGCCAGCCGGGCCCGCACCCGCCTGGAGGCCGAGGTGGGCACCGCGGGCGCGGCACCCTCCTGCGGGACCGCAGGGGCCCCGGTCCCGGACTGCGACCGGTCGAGGTTCTGGGTCATAGCGTCACCTCCCGCACTGTCGGTCGCCTCACCGGAAACTTTAGTCCTCAGACCCGCAGCAGCGACGTGACCGGGTGGCCCGCGAGCCGCGACCGACCGCCGAGGGACTCGATCTCGAGCACCACCGCGATCCCGACCACCTCGGCGCCCGCGGTGGTGAGCAGGTCCGCCGCCGCGGCCAGGGTGCCGCCGGTGGCCAGGACGTCGTCGATCACCAGCACCCGGCGACCGGCGAGCTCGATCCCGTCGGCCGGGATCTCCAGGGACGCGGTGCCGTACTCGAGCTGGTACTCCCGGGTGAGCACCGGCGGCGGCAGCTTCCCCGCCTTGCGGACCGCGAGCACACCCGCGTCCAGCGCGAGGGCCACACCGGCACCGAGGAGGAATCCCCTTGCATCGATGCCTGCGACCAGGTCGGCACCGTCGCCGACCTCGACCAGCGCATCGATGACGTCACGAAACGCCTTGGCGTCGGCGAACACCGGGGTCAGATCGGCGAACGTCACGCCCTGTTCCGGGAAGTCGTCGGCCCAGCGGGTCAGTCGTGCCACGTCCTCGGACGCCGTCGTCAATGCAGTCACCGGAGCAGTATCCACCTGTCCATGTTCCAACCCACACCGGAGACCGTCGGGTTCGGCACCGCGGCGTGCAGGCCGTCCGCGAAGACCGTGGTCCTCGGCTCGTTGAACAACGGGATCGACGGCAGGTCGTTCCACAGGATGCCCTCGGCCTCCGTCGACAGGTTCAGCCTGCTGCCCTCCGCCGTGTCGACGGCCAACTGCTCCGCGATCGCGGTGATGCGGCCGTTGCGGTAGCCACCGAAGTTCGTGCCGTTGCCCCCGACCAGCGAGTACACCGGCGGCACCTCCGAGTCCGTTCCCGCGGCGCCCTGCGCGGATGCGGTCCCGCCGAGGATGGCGTCGAGGCCGCCCGCACCGAGCGCCGTCGGGGTGAACTCGGGCGAACCGGCGTCCACCACGGTGATGTCGGCGGGTGCGCACGCCTCGGCGATCGCCTTGACGGTGTCGGCACGGCGGGTGTCCGGACCCAGATATCCGATCCTGACCGTGATCGGGCCCTGCCCCGACGCGTTTCGCGCGGCGACGGCGGCAGGCACGTCGGGGTGCAGATACCGACCGCCCTCCGTCGCTGCGACCGAGGGGTAGATCAGCATGTCCGGCTGCACGATCCGCGAACTCAGCACGCCCGATCCGAGGCCCGACTGCTTGTCGAAGTCCGGATGCCCGAGCCGGTCGAAGAGCTGCTGGCGGGGCACGCACAGGGCGAACGCCCGGCGCGCATCGACGGATTCGAAGACCCCGGACGTCGCGAGCACCAGCTGCTCACTGCTCCGGGACGGCGCCGTCACCGAGGAGAAGCCGTCGCCGGGAGACAGCCCCGGCATCGACCCCGCGCCCGCGTCGATCACGTCGACCTCACCGGACGCGGTCTTGGATTCGAGGTCGGTTCCCTTCGGCCACACCACGATCTGCGGGGTGGCCGGCTTGTTGCCCCACCACCGCTCGTTCGCGACCAGCACGAGTCCGCCGTCCGTCGTGAAGGACTCGACCCGGTACGGCCCCGAGGAGGGAAAGAGCGTGAGATCGAGCTGGTCCGGGACGAGCTTCCAGCCGTTGTTCCAGAACTCGGCGACCCGCTCGAGCGCGGGCACGTCGTTCGAGTGGACGGCACCCACCAGGTCCGGCACCCCCGCGGCCCTTGCCGCCACGTGCGCAGGCATCAACGCGGTGGCCCCGAACAGCGCCCGCCAATCGGCGAACGCCCGGCCGGGCCGGAACACGACGGTTGCATCCTTGGACCCGGATTGGCAGTCGACCCGGTCGATGTCCGCGTAGCCGGCGTTGTCCGCAGCCCGGAACATCGGGAAGCGACCGCTGCCTGCCGCCCAGGCCAGCACCAGATCGTCGCAGGACGTCGGCACGCCGTCCGAGTACACGGCCTGCGGGTTCAGCGTGACCGCGAGGGTGAGTGCGTCGCCCGGTGCCGGGGCCGCGGTGCCGACGTCGCCGTCGGACAGGGCGCTGCCCTCCGGCCCGATGTAGCTCAGGCCGGTGAGCACCCGCGAGAACGCTTGCCGCGCACCCGATGCCGCGCCGTCGACCGTATTCGCGTTGTAGGTGGTCAACACGTTGTCGACGGCGTACCCGATGGACTGGACCTGATCCTCCGCGGCCCCACAGCCGACGGCCGCCGCCGCGATCATCGCGATCACGCCGGCGGCGCCGACCCTCACACCGCGGGCCGCGCCTGCCCGTCGTACGCCGGTACCCATGTCAGCGCCTCTTCTTGTCGCGCTTCCCCGTCGGTCGGGCGCCGGGCCGCGGGCCCGCCGCGGTGACACGGGACGCGACGCCGGAGGCCTCCGCGCCCGCGGCGGGCGCGGACGCGCTCTCGGGCCGTGCCTCCCGACGGGCGAGCACCTTCTTGGTGTGCGCAGCCACGGGTCCCCAACGCTCCTTGATCGAGACCAGCAGCGGCGTCGCGAAGAAGATCGAGGAGAACGCGCCGACGATGATGCCGACAAGCTGGACGACGGCGAGGTCCTTGAGGGTGCCGACACCGAGCAGCCCGACCGCGACGACGAGCAGTCCGATCACGGGCAACACGCTGATCACGGTGGTGTTGATCGAGCGCATCAGCGTCTGGTTGACGGCCAGGTTCGCCTGTTCGGCATAGGTCCGCCTGGTCAGGTGCAGCACCCCGCGGGTGTTCTCCTCCACCTTGTCGAACACCACAACGGTGTCGTACAGCGAGAAGCCCAGAATCGTGAGCAAGCCGATCACCGTGGCAGGCGTGACCTCGAGGCCGACCAGCGCGTAGACGCCCGCCGTCACGATCATGTCGAAGAAGAGCGCCACGATGGCGGCGATCGCCATGTCGCGCTCGAACCGGATGCCGATGTAGACGCTGACGATGACCAGGAACACCACCAGCGCGATGAGCGCCTTCTGGGTGATCTGACTGCCCCAGGTCTCGCTCACGTCGGCGACGCTGATCGCGTTCTTGCTGGGAGTGCCGTTCTTGTCCTCCGGCTGGAAGGCGTCGTACAGCGCGTCCTGCACGATCACGACCTCGCGCGCGTCGAGCGCCTCCGAGCGGATCTGGATGGTGGCGCTGGCGCCGGATCCGACGGTCTGCACGGAGACCGGAGCCTCGCCCAAGCTCTCCGTGTAGACCTGCTCGACCTGTTCGGTCGTGACGTTGTCGGCGGCCGGGAACTGGATCCGGGTGCCGCCCTCGAAGTCGATGCCGAGGGTGAACCCACGAATCAGGATGCTGGCGATCGAGATCAGCAGGATGACACCGACAAGGCCGTAGTAGAACTTGCGCCTTCCGACGACCTCGAAGGCTCCGGTGCCGGTGTAGAGCCGCGAGAGCAGGCTGTGCCTGGGCAGCTTCGCCTGGTCGGCCGAGGAATCGGACAACGACAGATCTTCAGATGTGGTCACAGTCAGGCCTCCTTCGCCTGCGCGCCGACGCTGGTGCGCGCGGACGCGGCGGTCTTGCGTTCACGGGCGACCTGCTGCACCGCTCCGAGACCGTTGATGCTCGGCTTCGACCAGAAGTCGGACTTCGATGCCAGGTGGACCAGCGGATGCGTCACCAGGAACACCACGATGACGTCGAGGATGGTCGTCAGGCCGAGGGTGAACGCGAAACCACGCACCTGGCCGACCGCGAGGAGGTACAGCACGGCGGCCGCGATGAAGCTCACCGCGTTGCCGGACAGGATGGTCCGCTTGGCGCGGGCCCAACCGCGCGGCACCGCCGAGCGGAAGCTGCGGCCCTCCCTGATCTCGTCCTTGATGCGTTCGAAGTACACGACAAACGAGTCGGCGGTCATGCCGATACCGATGATCAGACCGGCGATACCGGCGAGATCGAGGGTGAAGCCGATGTACCGGCCGAGCAGCACCATGATCGCGTACACCATCACGCCGGACAGCACCAGCGAGAGCGCGGTGAGCACGCCGAGCATCCGGTAGTAGATCAGGCAGTAGAGCAGCACCAGCACGAGGCCGATCGCGCCCGCGATCAGGCCCGCCTCGAGGGATGCGAGACCAAGGGTCGCGGAGACGGTCTCGGCCTCGGATGCCTGGAAGGAGAGCGGCAGCGAGCCGTACTTCAGGGTGTTCGCGAGTTCCTTCGCCGACGCCGACGTGAAGTCACCGGTGATCGAGGTGGCGCTGCCGGCAGGGGTGGCGCCCTGGACGACCGGCGCGCTGACGACCTTGGAGTCGAGCGTGAACGCGGCCTGCTTGCCGATGTTGGCGGAGGTGAACTGCGCCCAGGTGGTGCTGCCGCTCGACTTGAAGGTCAGCGACACCTCGTTGCGGGACTGCTGCGAGTTGAAGGCCGACGTCGCGTCGGCGATCTCCTGACCGTCGATGATGCTCGGTCCGAGGAGATAGACCGTGGTGCCGTCCGTCGAGCAGGCCACCAGCGGCAGCGCCGGATCGTCGTTGCCCTGCAGCGGGTCGCTGGCATTGCAGTCGAGCGTCGTCATCGCCTGCTGCTGCACCGCCGGGTCCGTGCTCTGCCGGGTCTTCTTCGCCTCGGCGATCTCGGCGGCCGCCTGATCCTCGGTCGACGCGGCGCCCTGATCCGCGGGGGGCGCGGGGGGCTCGCTCGGCGGAGCCGGGGTTCCCGGTTCCTGGGCCGGGAAGGGCCGGTTCTGCGGCGCGGGCGCCGGGGCCGGGGTCCCGGCCTGCGGGGCCTGTGCCTTCGCGTTCGAGGACACGGCGGAGCTCTGCACGGGGCGGATGTACAGCCGAGCCGTCTGGCCGAGCGTGCGGGCCTGCGAGCTGTCGTCGCCGGGGACCGTGATCACCAGGTTGTCGCCGTCGATGACGACCTCGGAGCCGGAGACACCGAGTCCGTTCACTCGGGTCTCGATGATCTCCTGCGCGCGACGGAGGCTGTCCTGGCTGGGCTTGCTGCCGTCGGGGGTGCGCGCGGTCAGGGTGACACGGGTGCCGCCCTGCAGGTCGATGCCGAGCTTCGGCGTCGGGGACTTGTCCCCGGTGAAGAAGACGAGCGCGTACAGCGCAGCGACGATCAGCCCGAAGATCACGAGCGAGCGTGCTGGTCGTACGGCTCCAGTCGAAGGTGCCACGATCCGTAGTTCTCCTAGTACGTGTGTCGTGCGATGGTCGGGTTCGAGGCCCTACACGAGACCGCTGCCGAGCATGGATCACTCGGCAGCGGTCCGGAAGTCAACTCATTCGTTGTCCAAGCGACGCTTGGTCTCCTCGGGAGTCTCCTCGACGGGGGCCTTGATGTCAGGGATTTCGTCGACGATCTCGTCGACGTCGTCCTCCTCGAACTCCTCGTCGTCCTCGACCAGGAGTTCACGGATCACCATCCGCGACCAGGTGGTGATGATTCCTGGCGCAACCTCGAGGTCGACGGTGCCGTCACCGAGGGCGACCACGGTCGCATGCAGCCCGGACGTGGTGAGCACGCGGTCGCCGACGGTGAGCGAGTCCTGCAGCTCGGCAGTCTTCGCCATCTCCTTCTTCTGGCGGCGGATGCCCAGGAACATGGGCACGAGCAGGGCGAGAATCAGGAGCGGAAAGAGCAGTTCCATCGTTGAGTTCAGTCCTCGAGGGTCGTCGACGCGCGCGATCCGGAACAGACCGGCGCAGTACTCCAGTGTGCCACTAGTCAAACAGACCTTGCGGCGGTTCGTTGACACGCACGTCGATGCCACCCGCCGCGGCCTCCGGCGGCGGCGTCAGGCCGAGCTGTTCCCACGCCGCCGCGGTCGCCACCCGGCCACGCGGCGTCCTGGCGATCATCCCCGCACGCACGAGAAACGGCTCGCAGACCTCCTCCACGGTGCCCGGCTCCTCGCCGACCGCGACGGCGAGCGTCGACACGCCGACGGGTCCACCGCCGAAGCTGCGGACCAGCGCGCTGAGCACCGACCGGTCGAGGCGGTCGAGGCCGAGTTGGTCGACGTCGTACACCGCCAGCGCCGCCCTGGCGACATCGCGGGTGATGACGCCGTCGGCCCGCACGTCCGCATAGTCCCGCACCCGGCGCAGCAGCCGGTTCGCGATTCGCGGCGTGCCACGGGATCGGCCTGCGATCTCGGCGCTGGCCTCCTCCCCCAGGTCGACGCCGAGGATCCCCGCCGACCGCAGCAGGATCCGCTGCAACTCCGGCGGATCGTAGAAATCCATGTGGGCGGTGAATCCGAACCGGTCCCGCAGCGGCCCGGTCAGCGCTCCGGACCGTGTGGTCGCGCCGACCAGGGTGAACGGCGCGACCTCCAGCGGGATCGAGGTCGCGCCCGGCCCCTTGCCCACGACGACGTCCACCCGGAAGTCCTCCATCGCCAGGTAGAGCATCTCCTCGGCAGGCCGCGCGATCCGGTGGATCTCGTCGATGAACAGCACGTCGCCCTCGACGAGGTTGCTCAGCATGGCGGCGAGGTCGCCCGCTCGCTCGAGCGCAGGACCGGAGGTGAGCCGAAGCGAGGTACCCAGTTCCGAGGCGATGATCATCGCCATGCTGGTCTTGCCGAGACCTGGAGGCCCGGACATCAGGATGTGGTCGGGGGTCCCGCCGCGCAGCTTGGCGCCCGTGAGCACGAGCTGGAGCTGCTCACGCACCCGGGGCTGGCCGATGAAGTCGGTCAGGCTGGTGGGCCGGAGACTGGCCTCGATGTCGCTGTCGGCCGCGACGAAGTTCGCGGTGACGGACGATTCCGGCCCGGCCGAGTCCCCCATCTCCTCGGTCACCGGGTCTTACCCAGCAGGGACAGCGCCGAGCGCAGCGCCGCCGAGGTGCCGGCCTCCGGATCCGCGGCCAGCACGGTGTCGGTGGCCTGTTCGGCGGACTTCGCCGGGAAGCCGAGACCGACCAGGGCCTCGACGATCTGCTCACGGACCAGGCCCAGCACCACCGCGGGCGCACCGTCCGCACCGGGATCGGACGAGACGGCGACGGCCTCCACCTTGTCCCGGAGCTCCACGACCATCCGCTCGGCACCACGCTTGCCGATGCCCGGCACCCGGGTCAGCGCGGTGACGTTGCCCTCGGCGAGCGCCTTGCGCAGCGCCTCCGGCTCGAGGACGGCCAGCGTCGCCATCGCCAGCCGCGGCCCGACCCCGGACACCGTCTGCAACAGGCCGAACAGATCCCGCGATTCGACGTCGTGGAACCCGTACAGGGTCATCGAGTCCTCGCGGACGATCATCGCGGTGACGAGCCGGACCTCGGTTCCGCGCTGGAGGGTGCCGATCGTGGCCGGGGTGGCGTTGAGCCGGTAGCCGACCCCCGCCGCCTCGAGCACCACGTGATCGAGCGCGATCTCGAGCACCTCGCCGCGAATGGAGGCGATCATGGGGTACCTGCCTTCTTGAGCCGGGTCTTGTTCAGTTCCGCGAGTCTGGCCTCGTAGCGCCGCTTCTGCTCGGCGGCGGCCTGCTCCGCCTGCGCCATCCGCGACAGCATCGGGGCCCGCCAGCAGTGACAGATCGCCAGCGCGAGCGCGTCGGCGGCGTCGGCGGGCTTCGGCGCGACCGCCAGCCCGAGGATCTTCGTCACCATCGCGGTGACCTGCTTCTTGTCCGCGGCACCGTTGCCCGCGACCGCCGATTTCACCTGACTGGGGGTGTGGAAGCAGACGTCGATCCCGCGACGCGCCGCGGCGAGCGCGACGACGCCACCGGCCTGGGCCGTGCCCATCGCGGTGCGTACGTTGTTCTGCGAGAAGACCCGCTCGACGGCGACGACGGTCGGCTTGTACAGGTCCATCCATTCCTCGGCCGCGTTCGAGATCCGCAGCAGCCGCTGCGACAGTTCCATCTCCGGCGGCGTGCGGATGACGTCGACGGCCACCGGGGCGACGGTCCGGCCGCGGCCCGAGTCGACCACCCCGAACCCGCATCGGGTCAGGCCTGGATCCACCCCGAACACGCGCACGTGATCACCTCTCGTCCCAGCACTACGAACAGCTGTTCGAGATTCTAGCCGCTGTGGGCCGGCCGGCCGGGTGGCGACACGGCCGGCCGGCGGTCACCTGTTCGCGCGGATCGCGGCGATACCGCGACCTTCCCGCAGTTGGGCGCCGATGGCCTCGATTCGGGCCTCCGACGCCCGCCAACCGCGGATCTGCTCCTCGTGCACGACCTTGCCGTCGCGACGGACCACGACGGTCCACGGCAGGCCGAACAGCACCCGGACCCCCACCCACAGCGGCAGCAGCAGGAGCAGCAGCAGGAACTCGAGGCCGACGAGCAACGCCAGCAACAGGACCGGCAGCATCAGCACCGCGAGGACGATGGCGATGACCGCGCTGATCGGATCGTCGCCCAGCCCGTTGCTGTCGAGGCTGCTTCCCCATTCGGGGACCTTCGTCCGCCGACGCCACGGCAGCCAACGCCTGCCGACCCGCCACTTCACGTCGCGGTCGTCGCGAAACCGCACGATCAGGCGTCGAGCTCGGCGAGTACCTCGTCGGAGACGTCGACGTTGGTGTAGACGTTCTGCACGTCGTCGGAGTCCTCGAGGGCATCGACGAGCTTGAACACCTTGCGGGCGCCGTCGGCGTCGACCTCCACCTCGACCGAGGCACGGAAGTCCGGGTCGGCCGACTCGTAGTCGATGCCCGCGTCGACGAGAGCGGTACGGACCGCGATCAGATCGGCGGCCTCGGAGACGATCTCGAAGGAGTCGCCGAGGTCGTTGATCTCCTCGGCTCCGGCCTCGAGGACCACCTCGAGGATCTCGTCCTCGGTGCGGCCGTTCTTCTCGAGCACCACGACGCCCTTGCGGGTGAACAGGTACGCCACCGAACCCGGGTCGGCGAGGTTGCCGCCGTTGCGCGTCATCGCGGTACGAACCTCGCCCGCCGCGCGGTTCCGGTTGTCGGTCAGACACTCGACGAGCAGCGCCACACCGTTGGGCCCGTAGCCCTCGTACATGATGGTCTGCCAGTCCGCGCCGCCGGCCTCTTCGCCCGCGCCGCGCTTGCGGGCACGCTCGATGTTGTCGTTGGGGACGGAGGTCTTCTTCGCCTTCTGGATGGCGTCGTACAGGGTCGGGTTACCCGCGGGGTCACCACCACCGGTCCGCGCCGCCACCTCGATGTTCTTGATCAGCTTCGCGAAGGATTTGCCGCGCTTGGCGTCGATCGCAGCCTTCTTGTGCTTGGTGGTGGCCCATTTGGAGTGGCCGCTCATGCGTAGTTCCCTCTTCCCGTTCGTAGATGCGCACGCGACAGCGGAGCACGCTGCAGCGGGGAGCACACAGTAGCGCCAGTTTACGCGCGGGCCACCGCGACTTCCCGCACCATGTCGACAAAAAGCTGATGGACGCGCCTGTCGCCGGTCACCTCGGGGTGAAATGAGGTCGCGAGAACGTTGCCCTCGCGGACCGCGACGACCCGTCCCGCGGCCGGGCCGTCAGGCACCGTGGCCAGCACCTCGACGCCGGGGCCGACCCGTTCCACCCAGGGCGCACGGATGAACACCGCCCGCATCGGGGCGCCCTCGATGCCTGCGAAGTCGAGGTCCTCCTCGAAGGAGTCGACCTGACGACCGAAGGCGTTGCGTCGCACCGTGATGTCGATCCCGCTCAGGCACTGGGCATCCGGCCGGGTGTCGAGCACCTCGCCCGCCAACAGGATCATGCCCGCGCAGGATCCGTATGCGGGCATGCCGTCGCGCAGCCGGGCGCGCAGCGGTTCGAGCAACTCGAACACCGTGAGCAGACGGCTCATGGTGGTGGACTCACCGCCCGGGATGACGAGTCCGTCCACCGCTTCGAGCTCCGAGACCCGGCGCACACCGATGCCGCGGGCACCCGACGCCTCCAGCGCGGCAAGGTGTTCGCGCACATCTCCCTGTAGCGCCAGCACGCCGATGGTGGGTGTCATGGTGGCCGAGGTCCGTTCGATCATGTCGACGCTCACTGCGGGACCGCCACGAGGATGAGCTCCTGCGCCGGGACGGCACCCTCGACCGGGATCGAGTGGACCGTGTCGGTGGTCCAGCGCAGCGCGCCGTCGACCTCGATCTGCGCGCGGACGGCCAGGCGCGCCCTCGGGTCGATGGCGCCGCGGTAAGCGGCGAGCTCGAACGGCACCGGCACGCCGGTGGCGTCCTCGATGCGCTGCTCGGCGAGCAGGGTCGACGGAGCGTCTGCCAGGGAGATGTCCTCGAGGCGCACGGTCACGACGGCGTTCTCGGGGAAAGCGATCCGCTCGCGGTACGAGACGTTCCCGGAGACGGTGAGCGTGTCGTCCACGCTGTCGGCCTGCGCGGTCTCCGGTGTCGACCCGATCGACACCACCACGGCCGCGACGACCGCGATCAGTGCCGCAGCACCGAGGGTCAGTTCCAGAATTCGTCTCGTCTGCACAGGTCGAGGATACGGATGGTCAGAACGGTGGGGGCTGGTGGCGGTGGCGTTCGCCCAGGATCGCCTGGTGTTCGGCGTGGTGGATGCGCAGCTGCGCGCACAGGGCGAGGTGGCCGGGGTCGGTGATGGTGGCGAGGTCGGCGAGCGTCGGGGGTAGGTCGCCGGGGTGCATGTGGGTTTCCCACCAGGTCGGTTCGTAGATTCCGAGGTCGGGTGGTTCGGTCGGTGGCGGTGCCGGGCTCCGTGGTTGCGGGGTCGGTCGGGATGCAGGCTTCTTTGCCTGGACGCTGGTTCGTTGCTCGGCCGGGAGCGGCAGGGTGACGCCGATGGTGCCGTGTGCGCCGATCCAGACGATCACGTCGCCCTCGAGGCGCACGACGCGGAAGAGTCGGTCGGTCTTGGCCTGGTGGTGGCGGGTGCACGCGGGTTCGCCGTTGCTTTCCACGCTCCAGCCGCCCGCGTCGGGGTTGTCGGGGTCGAACTCGACGATGTGGTCGAACTGGCAGTCGCGGGCTTTGACGGTGCAGCCGGGGAAGGTGCAGGTGTCGTACTTGTCGAAGACGGCGCCGCGGACTGTGTTGCTGGGTCGGTAGGTCAGGGCTCCGCGGGGCGGATGGTCGTAGCCGCCGTGCCCGTCGGGGTACTGGCCGTTGAGCAGGGCGGGGTTGGCGGCGATCGCGTCGAGGATGTCGGTGACCCGGGGACCACGAGTGTGGTCGTCAGGCGGTTGCGAACGCTGTGCTGGCGGGTCGTGTCGTGGCGGCAGGTGCCCCGCCTGTCGGCATCGGAGTCGATAGCGGGCGGGAACGCCGGGTGGTGAGGTCGGGGCAGAGCTGTTCCCTAAGCCAATGTCACCCTTCAATTCTCGGGTCGGATCGCAGTTCACGCAGTCCGCCGGATCGGCACCTGCCAGGCCATCGCGCAAAGCCTGGACATCCCGCCGGTCGCGTGGGGGCTCGGCGCCGCCCTCCCCTACAACCCCTCCGCCCGCGCCGTCGCGGCCAGTCTCGATGAGCCCCTCGGGGTCGACGCCGTTGCCGGGGCCAGTGCCGAAGTAACCGTCGGACCCGTTGTCACCGCGGATGTCGCAGTCGACCTTGGCATCACACGCAGAGTCACCTTCGCAGTCCACGACGATGTCCGTACGGCCTTCCCCGTCGGGCTCATCGCCGACAGCGGCGCTTCGTTGGGCATCGAGGCGCCTAGCGTCGGCGATCACCGCCTGCCACGTCGCATCACCGGCCAGTAACCTCGCCAGCTCCGGATCGATGGGCCCGTGACCTTCGAGGTGACTGGGGTTGTCGGCCAGTCGCAACAGCGTGTCGAGGTCGATGTGGATGTGCACCTCGGGTTTCGGCCGTTCCGGACGCGGAAGGTGCACTGTGGGGCAAGCATCGCGTCCGCACTGGCAGTGCAGATAGGTTTCGCCGTGCACGAGCGCCATGAACGCATCGGTCCGCAGATTGTCGACCGTGCGGGGGTCCTCCCGGCACACTGTGCCCGCCATCTCCCGAATGAGGGAATCGAGGGTGCGGCCCTCCGCCGCCGTGAGGGTGGCGTACACCTGGGCCATGCCGTGCAGGTCCGCGGTCACCGACACCCGCCGACTATGGCGTTCGCGTCGCTTGCGGAGTTCTTCCGCCTCGGCCGGGTTGATGCGGATCAACTCCCGCATCACCTCCGCCACCAACTTCCGCGGCGTCAAATACAAAGCCACATCCGCAAGATGCGGCTCCATCAGGGCAAGCGTCGCATCGGAAATCTCCGCGACAGCATCAACGATCGCGAACACCCGCGGAAAATCCGCCCGACCCGACACGAACACCGCACGGATCAGCGGCATCCGCAGATCCAACGCATTGCCCACCGCCACATACCGTTCCGCCGTAACCGCGCTCACCCCCAACGCCAGCGCGGTCTCCATCTCCGCCGACCGCCCCGCCCTGTAGGCGAACTCCTCCCCGAACAAATCCACCTCAGACGCGAACTGCCGCCGCGCAAACGCCGCCGACGTCAACACCTTGCGCGCCGCCGCGATGTTCTCCGCCCGCGCATACCCCTGCAACGCAGCCAGTGCGTCGGTCCCGTTCTCGAAGTCCACGGCGGGGTCGTCGTTGCAGGCACTCTCACCTGCGGTGCCACTCCGAAACCCCCCGGTATCGAACATGCGTACGATTCTACGCAGCACCACCGACACGAGCCGGCGAAGCTACAGCTCCAGCCCGGGCGCGGTCGCGATGGCTTCGAGTTCGTCGATACCCAGCGGATCGGCGGGAGCCCGCGCCGACGAGCTCACCCGAACCCGAGCGCCCGACGGCCTGGTCACAGTGACCGATCGGATCGTCTCCGTGCTTGGCCCGCCGGCGGCCGACGGTGCGGGCTCGACCCGCTCCACCACCGTCCCGTCCGGCAGCGTCGAGGTGGACCGTCGCGGACCGTCCGGGCGCTCGGGCTCCTGGATTCGAGGCGGCGCCTCGCCGGTGATCGCCACGCGCAAAAGGCTTTCCGAGTCCGGTGTCGTCACCGTCAATTCCTCACAAACACCACTGCGGCCGGCATCCAGATCGGAGAGCTGCAACGAGCCGAGCGGACGGTCGAGGGTCATGGGACCAGCCGGCCGGAGTTGCCAGTGGGCATCCAGCACCCTGTTCAGCCGATCCACCGTCGCCCTGTCGAACTCGTAGGTGGCAGGCTCGTCCTCCTTCGCGGAGCACTGCTCCGGGGGCGGCGGAATTCCGGCCGATACCGGCGTGGTCACCCGCAGGCCGGGTGTGGTCACGATGGCGGTCAGCTCCTCGATCGTGAGCGGCGCTGGACTCGACTCCTCACCCTCCGCGCGAACCCACATACCGGTCCCGTCGGGCAGATACGCCATGACGGAACGGGTCTGACCTCCCGCTTGTTCCTGGATGTCGATGACGGTCCCGTCCCGGAGTGTCGAACGTCGGTCGAGTTCGCCCGCAACGCAAGGCCGGGGCTCCTTCGACCGCGCGCGGCGCACGTCGACAGTCAGCGAACCGGAAGACGAACCACGCGTGAGTTTCCCCTGCGCGGACGTCGAACCGCCGAAGTCCTCCGCATCGACCCCCTCGGGCTCGACGACAGCGTCACTCAGGTCCAGGATCGGCTGGAAGACCAGTGACTGCGACGGCGGCGCGAACTCGAGCTCGGCGCCCTCAGGCAGAGCGCCCGCGAGTGCTGCCGTCATGACGGTGGCCTTCGAGCCGGAGAACCACGGGTAGCGCGGGCTATCGTAGCTCGGATACCCGGCCCACCCGATGTTGATCCGCCGAGGCTCGACGGCCGGTTCCACCACGTCGCATCCCGGGATCTGCGCCGAGTACTCCTCGCGGCCAATGTCGTTCAGCAGCCCGGCCACCACCACCCCGACGGCGACCACCGCCCCGATCACCACGACGTCGACGCCGACTCCCCCACCCCGCCTGCCCACGGACACTCCCCCCACCGCGAGTACGTCTCGCGATGTCCATTTCGTCGCAATCGCCGCCGACGTTACCCAGGGCGGGCATTGAGCCGGGCGGCCTGGCGCGTCAGATGGTCACGCTCGGCGAGATTGGTTGCCTTCTCGGCCGCCTCGACGTAGAGCCGCGCCGCCGTCGCCAGGTCGCCGTCGCGCTCGTGGAAGTACGCGGCCACCGCGGTATGCCGGGGCAGAGTGTCGTCCAGCACCGCGAGCGCCGCCAGGCCGGCACGCGGCCCGTCGGCCTCGCCGACTGCCACCGCGCGATTGAGCCGGACGACCGGACTGCCGGTCAGGCGCACGAGCTCGTCGTACCACTCGACGATCTGCACCCAGTCGGTCTCCTCGGCGGTGGGCGCGTCGGCGTGCAGTGCCGCGATGGCGGCCTGGGCCTGGTACTCCCCCAGCCGGTCGCGGGCGAGGGCCGCCTGCAGGATGCCGATGCCTTCGGCGATCGACGCGGTGTCCCACCGGCCGCGGTCCTGCTCGGCCAGCGGCACCAGACTGCCGTCGGGCGCGGTCCTGGCGCCGCGCCTGGCGTGGTGGAGCAGCATGAGCGCGAGCAGCCCGGCCACCTCGGGGTGATCGATCGCGGCCGCGAGCTGCCGGGTAAGCCGGATGGCCTCGGCGGCGAGGTCGACATCGCCGGAGTAGCCCTCGTTGAAGACCAGGTAGAGGACACGCAGGACGGTGGCGACGTCGCCGGGCTGGTCGAACCGCACGCCGGAGACGGTTCGCTTGGCCCGGCTGATGCGCTGCGCCATGGTCGCCTCGGGCACCAGGTAGGCCTGGGCGATCTGCCGCGTGGTCAGCCCGCCGACGGCACGCAGCGTCAGCGCCACGGACGACGACGGCGTCAACGACGGGTGGGCACACAGGAAGTAGAGCTGGAGCGTGTCGTCCACCGCGGGCGCGGACCCGGGCGCCGGTTCCACCTCCACGACGTCCTCGCGTCGGCGGCGGGCGGCGTCCGCCCTGGTCGCGTCGAGGAACTTGCGCCAGGCCACCGTGACCAGCCAGCCCTTCGGGTCCCGCGGCGGGTCGGCCGGCCAGACACGGACCGCCTCGAGCAACGCGTCCTGCACGGCATCCTCGGCCGCCGCGAAGTCGGCTCCGCGGCGGACGAGGATCCCGAGGACGTGTGGCGTGAGGCTCCGGAGCAGCACCTCGTCCACAGGAGAGGTCACTCCGTGATGATGGGCGGCACGGTCAGGAAGGGGCGCACCTCGAGCCACTCGTGGATCGGCTTGCCGCCCGCCCCTGGTGCGGCCGACAGTTCCCCGGCCAGTTCGATGGCGCGCTCGCGACTGTCGACGTCGATCACCATCCAGCCGGCGATGAGGTCCTTGGTCTCGGCGAACGGGCCGTCGGTGACCGGGGCGCGACCCTCGCCGTCGTACCTGACCCACATCCCCTCGGGCGCGAGCGCGTTCTCGTCGACGAACTCCCCGGTCCCCACGAGCCGGTCCGCGAAATCCCGCATGTACTGCACGTGGGCCGAGATCTCCTCCGGCGTCCACCGGTCCATCGGCACGTCGTTGACCGAAGCCGGGGCGCCGCGGTAGTGCTTGAGCAACAGGTACTTGGCCATCGTGTTTCTCCTCGGTGCTGGTGTGACCCATTGTGGTCGCACTCACCACTGGGACGGAGCCGGTCACGGGTTCTCGACATCACGGCGCGGGACACCGGCCGGACGGACATTTGCGGGCGACCGAAACAAACTGAATGCACGACCGAATTCCGAATTCAGCCGATGCCACGAATTTGCCTCCCGAAAGAACCCCGCTAGCATTCGAAAACGAAGGGGAGTAGTTCACTCTGAATATCCCGACAAGGGTCGGGCAGAGGCGGATGGTCGACATGCTGGCGCCACAGCGCGCCCGGTCATCCACCGGCAGCACACGCGAAAGCTGTTCGGCGAGCGAGACCTTCGGACCGACTCCACCGTCGGCCGAAGACTCTCTTTCACGATCGGGCGAGTCCGCGGCCGTTGACCCGAAGGCCTGAGACCCATTTCACCGAATTCGGCAGAAACCGAGACACTCGATATTCCGACCCACCGCGCCGTGTTGCCGCGATCACTGGGAATCACCGCGGTGTTCATTCTTCCCGCACTCGCACTCCGACTCTCGGGCATGCACCCGAATCCGATAGCGGCCCTGCTGATCTACGGGGCCGCCGTTGTCGCGGCGAGCTTCCTGCTCGCCTGGGCAGCCGAGGCCGCCCAGATCGACGTCTCCGGCGGACTGGCGATCGCCGTCCTCGCCCTGGTCGTGGTGCTCCCCGAGTACGCGGTCGATCTCTACTTCGCCTATACCGCCGGACACGACCCGGCCTACCTGCACTACGCGGCGGCCAACATGACCGGCTCGAACCGACTACTGATGGGCATCGGCTGGCCCCTGGTCGTACTGATCTCGATCGCAGCAGCAAAGAGAGTCACCGGCAAACCGGTCACGGCCCTGGCCCTCGAGTCCGGCAATCGTGTGGAGCTCGGGTTCCTCCTCGTCGCGGGCGTCGCGGCGTTCGTCATCCCTGCGACCGGTCAGATCCACCTGGTGTTCGGTGCCGCGCTCCTGGCCTGGTTCGGCTTCTACCTCTACAGACTGACCCGCGGGGACGTCGAGCAACCCGACCTGATCGGGACCGCGGCCGCGATCGGCACGTTGCCGGACCGCGCGCGCCGTACGACGGTGATCGCGATGGTCGCCGTCGCCGCCGCGGTCATCGTCGCCTGCGCGGAACCCTTCGCGAACAGCCTCGTCCACGCCGGTACCGAGCTCGGCGTCGATCAGTTCCTGCTCGTACAGTGGGTCGCCCCACTCGCCACCGAGGCGCCCGAGTTCACCATCGCGATCATCTTCGCGGCACGCGGCAAGGGAACGGCCGCGATCGCGATGCTGATCTCGTCGAAGGTCAACCAATGGACCCTGCTGGTGGGATCACTGCCGCTGGCCTATCTCGCGGGCGGCGGCGGACCCGCCCTGATGCTCGACGGGCGGCAGGTCGAAGAGATGTTGCTGACCGCCACGCAGACGATGATGGGGGTCGCCCTGATCCTTGCCCTGCGGTTCCACCGCCGGTCCGCCGCGGCACTGTTGGCGCTGTTCATCATCCAGTTCGCGATCACCTCGACCCAGGGCCGAATGATCCTGTGCGGTGTCTATGCGGTCGTCGCGGCGGTCGCGTTGACGCTCAACCGCAGGCAGCTCGTTCCCACCGTGACCGCGCCGTTCACCCGTGACGGCGACGGTCACCGCTGACGCCTCGGTGTCCACGCCGCATCAAGAGCCCGGCCGAGGGCATAAGGGAAGCATCAAGACCGCTGGTACACATCCGATCCGGGACCACACTCGCTCGGTGACCACCGCACTGCTCATCCGGGCACCCCGCACCGGACGCCCCAAGCGAAAGACCGATCGACACAAGCTCTCGGTCTCCACCGGCCTGGCCGGGCTCTCCCTGGACGCCATGGCGTCGGTGTCCTACGGACCGGAGGCGATCGTGCTCGTCCTCGCGGTCGCGGGCGGCGCCGGGCTCGGCTTCACGGTTCCCGTCACCCTCGCCATCGCTGCACTGCTCGCGGTGCTCGTCGCGTCCTACCGTCAGCTCATCGCCGCCTTCCCGAACGGTGGCGGCGCGTACGCCGTGGCCCGGGCCCGACTGGGCCACCGCACCGGACTCGTCGCGGCGGCCTCCCTGGTGATCGACTACATCCTCAACGTCGCGGTCTCCATCGCCGCGGGCGTCGCGGCCCTGACCTCTGCTTTTCCCGCCCTGCTCCCCCACACCGCCTGGATCTGCCTGGCCGTCCTGGCCGGGATCACGGCGCTGAACCTGCGCGGGATCGCGGACAGCGCAAGAGCCTTCATGATCCCCACCGCGATCTTCGTCGTCAGCATCTTCACCGTGATCGTGGCCGGTCTCCTCCGCACGGAACCACTGAGCGTCACCGAGGGCACCGCCGTCGCCGCCAACGTCCAGACCGTCGGGGTCCTGTTGCTGCTCAAGGCATTCTCCAGCGGATGCGCCGCCCTCACCGGCGTGGAGGCCATCGCGAATGCGGTGCCCAGTTTCCGTGAACCCCGCGTCAAGAATGCGCAGCGCGCCGAGGTCGCACTCGGCATCCTTCTCGGCACCATGCTGATCGGACTCGCGGTCCTCATCGGCAAGTTCGCCCTGCACCCGGTCGAGGGGACCACGGTGCTCTCTCAGCTCACCGAGGCGTCCCTCGGACACGGGATCGGCTACTACGTGGTGCAATTCGCGACCGTGGTTCTGCTCGCCCTCGCCGCGAACACCTCCTACGGCGGCCTGCCGACGCTGATGCGCCTGCTCGCCGACGACAACTGTCTGCCGCATCGTTTCGCGCTGCGCTCAGCCCGCGAGGTCTACCGGTACGGCGTGCTCACCCTCGGACTGTTCGCCGCCGTGCTGCTGATCGGTTCACGGGGCAGCATGAACGCCCTTGTCCCGCTGTTCGCCATCGGCGTCTTCGTCGGGTTCACCCTCGCCCAGGTCGGTTTGGTCCGGCACTGGATGCTGACCCGGGCCCCCGGCTGGCGGTGGCGCGCCTGCCTGAACGGATTCGGTGCCACGCTGACCGCCGTCGCGGCACTCATCACCACCGCGATGAAGTTCACCGAGGGTGCGTGGCTCATCGTGGTGGCCCTGCCCCTCATCGTGTTCCTGATGGAGCGGGTGCGGGCGGCCTACGCGGCCATCGGCGACCGATTGCACCTCGGCGAGGTGCCCGCCGCGCCCACCGTGCAGGGCAGCGTGGTCGTCGTTCCGGTCGCCGAGGTCTCCGAGCTGAGCCGCGAGGCGATCTGCGCCGGACTGTCGATGGGCAGCGACATCGTCGCGGTCCGGGTGTGCCCGACCGGAGAGTCGCCGCGAGCCTTCACCAAGGCGTGGGAGGCGTGGCACCCGGGGGTCCGCCTGGTCCTGCTCGACGGGGCCGACGACGGGCTCGCGCCGACCTTGGTCCGCTACATCAACGACAAACTCGCCGACCGACGGGTGGTCGTGGTGATCGGCGAGGTGGAGCCGGACTCCGCGTGGCAGCGGATCCTGCCGAACCACAGGGGCGACGAGCTGGATCGCGCGCTGCGCCGCGAGACCGACGCGGTGGTGTGCAGAGTGTGGCTGCGGGTGGGCCGATCAGTCCCGCAGCAACCGGGTCAGCCCCTCCTGGACGACCGCCGCGACCAGGTTCCCACCGCGGTCGAAGATCCGGCCCTGGGTCAGCGCCCTGCCGAACCCCGCGGACGGTGACGACTGGTCGTAGAGCAGCCACTCGTCGGCACGGAAGGGCCGCATGAACCACAGCGCGTGGTCGAGCGAGGCCTGCTGGATGTCTTCGTCCGGATGCGGCACCTTCGCCGAGCCGAGCAACGTCATGTCGCTCATGTAGGCGAGGGTGCAGACGTGGAAGACGGGGTCCTCGGGGAGCGTGCGGCGGTACCGGAACCAGACCTGCTGCTGCGCAGGAACGCCCCTGCGCCGGGTCACCTTGTCCTCGGGCACGAATCGCAGATCCCAGTCCGCCCACTCGCGGAACTCCCACGACAGTTCCTCGCTCATCATCTCCGAGGTGTCGGGCAGGTCCTCCGGGTTCGGCACCGGGGGCATCTCGTCCTCGTGCTCGATCCCGACGTCGCCGACGTGGAACGAGGCGGACATGGTGAAGATCGCCTGACCGTCCTGGACCCCGGTCACCCTGCGGGTGCAGAACGAACGCCCGTCCCGGATCCGGTCGACGAGGAAGACGGTGGGGATGGTCGGGTTTCCCGGCCGCAGGAAGTAGCCATGCAGCGAGTGCACCCGGTACCGCTCCTCGACGGTGCGGACCGCGGAGACCAGGGCCTGACCCGCCACCTGCCCACCGAACGTCCGGGTCAGCATCGTGTCCGCGACGATGCCGCGGAAGATGTCCTTCTCCAGCCGTTCGAGTTCCAGGATCTCTTCGATGGACGACATGCGTACCCCTTTCGACCGGTGCTCACGCTAGCAACGACGCGGCCCCGCATCCGGGATGCGGGGCCGCGTCGAGAGATTCAGCAGTTCGGGGTGCCGGAGGTCACCAGCCGCGCTCGGCGAGGCGGTGCGAGACCGGCAGGTCGTCGACGTTGATGCCGACCATCGCCTCACCGAGACCGCGGGAGACCTTCGCCAGCACGTCCGGGTCGTCGAAGAAGGTGGTGGCCTTCACGATCGCCGCCGCACGCTCGGCCGGGTTGCCGGACTTGAAGATGCCCGAACCGACGAACACACCCTCCGCGCCGAGCTGCATCATCATCGCCGCATCGGCCGGGGTGGCGATGCCGCCCGCGGTGAACATGGTGACGGGGAGCTTGCCCTCCTTGGCCACCTCGACCACCAGGTCGTACGGCGCCTGCAGCTCCTTGGCCGCCACGTAGAGCTCGTCCTCGCTCAACGAACCGAGACGACGGATCTCACCGAGGATGGTCCGCATGTGCGTGGTGGCGTTGGAGACATCGCCCGTGCCTGCCTCGCCCTTCGAGCGGATCATGGCCGCGCCCTCGGTGATCCGGCGCAGCGCCTCACCCAGGTTGGTGGCACCGCACACGAACGGCACGGTGAACTTCCACTTGTCGATGTGGTTGGCGTAGTCGGCGGGGGTCAGCACCTCGGACTCGTCGATGTAGTCGACGCCGAGGGACTGCAGGATTTGGGCCTCCACGAAGTGGCCGATCCGGGCCTTGGCCATCACCGGGATGGACACGGCGGAGATGATGCCGTCGATCATGTCCGGGTCGCTCATCCGGGACACGCCGCCCTGTGCGCGGATGTCCGCGGGCACACGCTCGAGGGCCATGACCGCCACGGCACCCGCGTCCTCGGCGATCTTGGCCTGGTCGGGGGTGACGACGTCCATGATGACCCCGCCCTTGAGCATCTCGGCCATGCCGCGCTTGACGCGGGCCGTGCCGGTGGTCGGGGCGGTATCAGGGGTGCTCACGGCATACTCCATCGGTAGTGACCTGTCAGGGGAACTCGTTCAATTCTAGGACGATGCGGCATTCCGCCGATCGCCCGGTCAGCGAATCGATCGAACCTCGGGTTCGACCAGCCTTGCGACCACGACCTTCGCCTCCTCCAGGAGGTCCGGCAGCTCCTCCGGGTACACCACCTCGCCGGTCGCGGCGATCTCCCTGATGTCGCTCGGGCTGCACCAGCGATGACCGGTGATCGCGCGCCGTTCGAGGTCGGTGAAGCCGCTGCGCGTCGGGGTGAACTCGGTGGTCTGCAACGCGAAGAACAGCTCCTCGGACCGGATCAGCTCGCCGTCGTAGGGGAACACCGCGACCCGGCGCCACATCGGCCCGCGCAGTGCCGACTCGCCGACCGACAGCCCGGTCTCCTCTCTGACCTCCCGGATGGCGGCCGCCCGCAGGGTCTCCCCCATCTCGACGGCGCCGCCGATCGTGAACCAGAAGTAGACGTCGGGCACCTGCGGATCGTGCCCTCGCAGCAACAGCACCCGGCCCTTCTCGTCGAGCAGCACCACGCGGGAGGATGTCCGCGTCTCGTCGACGTTCAGGCCGGCGCCCACCACCGGGGCGGTGCGCTCCGCGATCTCGAAGTAGGTGGGCAACGGGGCGGTACCGCCGAGGTGCAGCCAGCGCACCGGTCGCCGGGTCCGCAGCGCGAGGGTGTCGCGCACCGCGTCGTTGTGGAAGCGACGGGCGATCAGCACCCGGGCCTCGGCATCGGCCAACTCCGCCACGAGCTGGGGCGGCAGGGCCTCCGCAGGCACCGACGCCAGCGCGACCGACAGCGCGTTCTCCTCGGTCTCCCGGTGTCCGCGATCCGCCCGCTCGGCCTTGATCGCCAAGGCCGCCAGCGCTTTTCCGTCCGGGACGGGAGCTGCCCCGCCAGGCGCGAGGGCCGCGGCCACCGCTCGGGCCACCACCGACCTGCGCGCGAGCGAGGCGTCGAGGGCCTGCCAGGACAGGTCCGAGCGCACGTGCAGTCGATCGAGCCGGTTCGCGGTGCCGTACGCCCACACGCCGATCGCGATGATGACCGCAGCGATCAGTGCGAGGAGGAGGATCGAGGACGCGGAGAAGGTCACGAGCGAACCTCGACACCGACGCCGCTGCCGCCGACCGTCACCGTCTCGTAGACGCGCAGGATCTGTTCCGCGACCACCGGCCAGTCGTACTCGGCCACCACCTCGGTGGCCGTGCCGACCAGCGCCCGACGGCGGTCAGGGTCGCTGAGCACCGAGTCGATCGCCGTTGCCAGCGCGCCGGAGTCGCCGACCGGCACCAGCATCCCTGCGGTGCCGTCCCGCAGCACCCGACGGAAAGCGTCCAGCTCGCTGGCCACCACCGCCGTGCCCGCCGCCATCGCCTCCACGAGCACGATGCCGAAGCTCTCGCCGCCGAGGTTCGGCGCGCAGTAGACGTCGGCGCTGCGCAGGGCCGAGGCCTTCTCCGCGTCGGTGACCTGGCCCAGCAGGCGCAGGTGTCCGGCGTAACGGCCCGCGTCCTTGCGCAGCCGGTCCTCGTCTCCGCGGCCGACGACCAGGATCTCCAGGTCGGGATGCTTCGCGACGAGCTCCGGTAGCGCCTCGAGCAGCACCGCCATCCCCTTGCGCGGCTCGTCGTAGCGACCGAGGAACAGCACGGTTCCCCCCTCGCGTGGGTACCCGGGCAGCGGGTCGGCGGTCGCGAACGCGGGCACGTCGACACCGTTGGGGATCTCGACGGCATCCGAGCCGAGCGACTCCATCTGCCACCGTCTCGCCAGTTCGGAGACGGCGATGCGGCCGCTGATCTTCTCGAGGTAGGGCGCGAGCACGCCCTGGAAGGTGCTCAGCACCAACGACTTCGTGGTCGAGGTGTGGAAGGTCGCGACGATCGGGCCCTCGGCGATCTTCATCGCCAGCATCGACAGGCTCGGCGCGTTCGGCTCGTGGATATGCAACACGTCGAAGTCGTTGTCGACGATCCACCGCCGAACCCGCGCATAGGAGACGGGACCGAATCTCAACCGGGCCACTGAGCCGTTGTACGGGATCGCGACGGCCCGGCCGGCCGAGACCACGAAGTCAGGGAGCTCGGTGCCGTCCGAGGCGGGCGCGAGCACGCTGACCTTGTGTCCCCGTTCGATGAGCACCGACGCCAACTCGACGACGTGGGCCTGCACCCCACCCGGCACGTCGAACGAATAGGGACAGACCATCCCGATCCTCATGGCGCTTCCATCCGCGACAGCCGGCCCTCGGAGAGGTCGGCGAGCCAGAGCGGCTGGAGCATGTGCCAGTCGGCCGGGTGGGCCGCGATGTTGGCGGCGAACCGGTCGGCGAGGGCCTGGGTGGCCGCGGCCACCCCACCGGAGGTGTCCACCGGCGGATCGACCTGGAAGCCCCAGCCGTCGCCCTCGAAGTAACAGTGCACCGAGAGCAGCGCGGCACCGGTGTCGATCGCGAGCTTGGCAGGGCCTGCGGGCATCCTGGTGGGTTCGCCGAAGAAGGTCACCGGCACACCGTGTTTGGCGAGGTCGCGCTCCCCCAGCAGGCACACCACCCGGTTCTGACGGAGCCGCTCGGCCAGCTGCTCGAAGGGCGGACGCTCCCCACCGCTGAGCGGGAAGATCTCGAACCCCAGTCCCTCCCGGTAGGCGAGGAAACGCTGGTACAGCGACTCCGGCTTGAGCCGCTCGGCGACGGTCGTCACCGAGCCGAAGCGGTGCACGGCCCACACGCCCGCCATGTCCCAATTCCCGCTGTGCGGCAACGCGAGCATTACTCCGCGGCCGTCCGCGAGGGCCTTGTCCAGGTGCTCCTGGCCGTACACGTTCGCGTTGAGCCGCTCGGCGAGCTCGGCATGATCCATCGACGGCAGCCGGAAGGCCTCCCGCCAGTAGCGGGCATAGGAGCGCATCGAGTCCCGGATCAGCTCGTCCGGCACCTCTGCGGCGGGTACACCGAGCACCCGTGCCAGGTTGCGGCGCAGTTGATCCGGGCCGCCGCCGCGACGGGCCGCCCGATCCGCGCCCCGGTTGAACAGCGACTGCGCCACCCCTTCCGGCAGCGCGCGGACCAGCCGCCACCCGGCGGCGTAGCCGAGATCGGTCGCACGTTCGGTCCAGCTCACGTCGTCGGCGCCTCTCCACTCTCCGCGATGCCGCTCTTCGTCGGCAGCGGATCCCGGGCCCCAGTGGCGTTGCGCACCTGCAGCAGCCGCTGGAACACGGTGATGACACTCGCCACCGCCAGGAGCCACATCGCCACGTAGACGGCCCATTCGAGCCAGTCGATGCCGAAGTGCCCCGCGAGGCCGGTCAGGCCGGAACCGAGGAGGACGATCACCAGGCGATCCGATCGCTCGATGAGGCCACCCTCCGCGGACAGCCCGCTCGCCTCGGCGCGAGCCTTGGCGTAGGAGATGACCTGCGAGGTGACCAGGCAGATCAGGGTGGCCACCAGCAGCGACCGGCTGTTCTCGTGATACACCGCCCACCAGGCCAGACCCGCGAAGATGGCACCGTCGGCGATCCGGTCGCAGGTCGCGTCCAGCACCGCCCCGTATCGGGTTCCGCCACCACGGACCCGCGCCATCGCACCGTCGACCAGGTCGAACAGGACGAACGCGGCGATCACGATCGCGCCCCAGAACAGGTGCCCCGAGGGGAACAGGGTGACCGCCGCCGCCACACTGGCCGTCGTGCCGAAGACGGTCACGACGTCCGGGGACAGCCCGGCCGCGACCAAGGCCCTTCCCACCGGCGCGATCACCTTCGACACCGCGGCGCGCCCGAGAACGCTCAGCACCTGTCGACCCCCGTTCCTGTCCTGGAAGTGACCCGATTTCGAGTTGATCTCGTCAACGATCCTGCCATGACGCAGGCGATACGGCTCACGCGTTCCAGGCTGCCGAGAGCAGCGCCCTGGTCTCGCGCAGGAGCTGGGGCATCACCTTCGCACCGCCGACGACGGTGATGAAGTTCGCGTCGCCGCCCCAGCGCGGAACGATGTGCTGGTGCAGGTGCTCGGCCAGCGAACCGCCCGCAGCGGCGCCCAGGTTCAGCCCCACATTGAAGCCGTCCGGCCGCGAGACCCGCTTGATCACGCGGATCGCCTGCTGCGTGAACGCCATCAGCTCGGCCGACTCCTCGGGGGTGAGGTCCTCGAGCGCGGCGACCCGGCGGTACGGAACCACCATCATGTGGCCGGGGTTGTAGGGGTACAGGTTGAGCACCGCGTAGACGTGCTCGCCGCGGGCGACGATCAACCCCTCCTCGTCGCTCATCTTCGGGATGTCGGTGAACGGTCCCTCGCCAGGGGTCGTGACCTTCGGCGCCTCGGCGATGTACGACATCCGGTGCGGCGACCACAGTCGCTGCAGCCGGTCCGGGTCACCGGGTCCGGTGTCGACGACCGAGCCCTCGTCGCTCATCCGAGGCCTCCGAGCAGTTCGGCTGTGGGCGAGGCGTTCTCGCGCCTCGCGATCCATCCGCTGATCGCCTCGACGGCGTCCTCGACCGCGATGCCGTTGATCTGGGTGCCGTCACGGAAGCGGAAGCTGACGGCGCCCGCCTCCACGTCCCGCTCGCCTGCGAGCAGCATGAACGGCACCTTCTGCGTGGTGTGGTTGCGGATCTTCTTCTGCATCCGGTCGTCGCTGACGTCCACCTCGGCCCGGACACCGGCGGCCTTGAGCTTGGCCACCACGTCGAACAGGTGATCCTCGAAGGCCTCGGCGACGGGGATGCCGACGACCTGCACCGGAGCCAGCCACGCCGGGAACGCGCCCGCGTAGTGCTCGGTGAGCACGCCGAAGAACCGCTCGATCGACCCGAACAGGGCGCGGTGGATCATCACCGGCTGATGCTTGGCACCGTCGGATCCGGTGTACTCGAGGTCGAATCGCTGCGGCAGGTTGAAGTCGAGCTGGATGGTCGACATCTGCCAGGTGCGTCCGAGCGCGTCCTGAACCTGAACGGAGATCTTCGGGCCGTAGAACGCGGCGCCGCCCGGATCCGGCACGAGGGTCAGCCCGGAGGCCTCCCCGACCTCCGCCAGGGTCCGGGTCGCCTCCTCCCAGACGTCGTCGTCACCGACGAACTTGTCCGGGTTCTTGGTCGACAGTTCGAGGTAGAAGTCGTCGAGTCCGTAGTCCTTGAGCAGGCCGAGCACGAAGTTCAGCGTGGTGGTGAGCTCGTCGCGCATCTGCTCGCGGGTGCAGTAGATGTGCGCGTCGTCCTGCGTCATGCCGCGCACGCGGGTCAGGCCGTGCACGACGCCGGACTTCTCGTAGCGGTAGACGGAGCCGAATTCGAACAGCCGCAACGGGAGTTCGCGGTAGGACCGGCCGCGGGAACGGAACACCAGGTTGTGCATCGGGCAGTTCATCGGCTTGAGGTAGTAGTCCTGGCCCGGCTTGCGGACCGTGCCGTCCTCGTTCAGTTCCGCATCGATGTGCATCGCCGGGAACATGCCGTCCTTGTACCAGTCCAGGTGGCCGGAGACCTGGTACAGGTCGCCCTTGGTGATGTGCGGCGAGTAGACGAATTCGTAGCCCTCCTCGACGTGCCTGGCACGCGAGTAGTTCTCCATCTCCTGGCGGATGATGCCACCCTTGGGGTGGAAGACGGGCAGGCCGGAACCCAGCTCGTCGGGGAAACTGAACAGGTCCAGCTCCGCGCCGACCTTGCGGTGGTCGCGACGCTCGGCCTCCGCGATCAGCTCCATGTGCTTGTCGAGCGCCTCGGTCGACTCCCACGCGGTGCCGTAGATGCGCTGGAGGTCCTCGCGGTTCTGGTCGCCGCGCCAGTACGCGGCGGAGCTGCGGGTCAGCTTGAAGGCGGGGATGTGCTTGGTGGTGGGAATGTGCGGGCCCCGGCACAGGTCGCCCCACACCTTCTCGCCGGTCCTCGGGTCGAGGTTGTCGTAGATGGTCAACTCGTTGCCGCCGACCTCCATCACCTCGGGGTCGTCGATGCCCGACTTGTCGTCGATCAGTTCGAGCTTGAACGGCTCGTTCGCCAGCTCGACGCGGGCGTCCTCGATGTTCTCGACCACGCGGCGCGAAAAGCGTTGCGAGCCCTTGATGATCTGCTTCATCTTCTTCTCGAGGCGGGCCAGGTCCTCAGGGGTGAACGGCTCGTCGACCCGGAAGTCGTAGTAGAAGCCGTCCTTGATCGGCGGGCCGATGCCGAGCTTGGCGTTCGGGAACTCCGACTGCACGGCCTGGGCGAGCACGTGCGCGGCGGAATGCCGGATCACGGTGCGTCCGTCCTCCGAGTCGGCCGCGACGGGCTCGACCAGTGCATCCTGCTCGGGAATCCAGGACAGGTCCTTGAGCTGGCCCTCGGCGTCGCGGACCACGACGATGGCGTCCGCGCCCTTGCCGGTGAGCCCCGCCTCCCGAACCGCCGTACCGGCGGTAGTCCCCGCTGGCACCCGGACGTGGGCGGCTGAGACTGCGGATGCGGGCGTGGTCACGGCTATGTGCTCCTCGGTGTTCGGCGCCGACTCGAAGACGGCAGCTCGGTGAGTCCTCATGCTATCGGCACGCGGATCGGACGGGCCTGTCACCCGAGCAGCGCGCCGAGCCGCGCCGCACGAACCGACGGCTGCTGACGGGGACAGCTGGTGCACTTGACCCCCTCGGCGGCCACGGGATCGGGCTCCGTTTCGTAGATCAGGCAGCAGGACGACCTGCGGACCACCCGCCGGGAACCCGATGCGGGCGCGGCACGCGGGTCCGCGCCCGCCGGTCCCCCGCGGCCGACGTCGACGAACCGGGGCCGCGGCAGATCCGGCCCGATCAGGTCGGCCAGCCGGACCGCCAGCGCACTGCCGAGCGCCGGACTGCCGAGCGCGGTGCCCGCGTCCAGCGCGCGGTTGCCGAGCGAGTCGGTCGCGATCGCCCACAGTGAGCGCACGCCCGCACCGCTGAGATCGCTCAGTGCCGCGATGATCGGGTCGAGCGCGGACCTGAGCCGCTCGGCCAGCACCTCGTCGTCGCGGATACCGGCAACGGAGCGAACGGTCCCCAGGTACCCATCGGTCCGCAACGTACAGGTCAGCCCGGCCAGGGCCGGGTCGGGCGCGAGGCCCGTCGCCAGCAGCATCGAGGCGGGCACCGACAGCAGCGTCGAACTCGCCGAATACCACCACAGCGTGGCCGAGACGCGGGCGTCCTCGCAGGCCCATCGCCGCGCGGTGTCGACGATCCGTGCCGACAGCCAGTCGCGGTCCACCAGGACGCTGCCCGGGTATTCGGCCGCGGTCGGCGTGGGTACGGTCGCGTCCCGCAGCGACGGGATCGCCGCGATCGCTCGCTCGTAGGCCTCGCCGAGTTCCTGATCGATCACCACGACTAGAGCGGGCTCTCCAAGATCGGGTGCTCTACGCCAACCCAACCGGCGATGAGCCCGAGAGTTCCCAGCACCCACAGCGTTCCGATCACAATGGCACACGTCAGCAACGCCGACAGCGCCTTCACCACGACCGACTGTCGGCCGAACCATGCCATGAACCGGTCGTAGCACTCCCTCGCGAACCGGAGCAGGCGGTGCGCCCACGCGAACTCCGAGGCGAGGATGCCGAGCCCGGCGAACACGATCAACCAGCCGGGACCTGGGTACGGAATGGCGATGATGCCTGCGACGAGGACGAGTCCGCCGACCACACCGACGCAGATGCGGTAGGCCAGGTTCACTGCGGTGTTGCCTGCGATATCTCGCCGCAGGCGCATCCATCGGTTCTCGGTCGTCACCACCCGGACAACAGTACCGACGGGGCGGCAGCGGCGGGAGCCGGCCGAGCTACCTGGCGACCGCCCGCCACGCCGCCAGCTTGTCCGCGACCGGGGTGCCCGCGTTCGCCGGACTCGTCGACGGCAACCGGGCCATGGCGACCGACTCCGGGTGCAGTCCGCGCGCGACGACGGCGCGCCGATACGCCTGTTCGGCCTTGGCCCCGTTGAAGAAGACGCGGCCGATCCGGGGGTGACGCTCGAACAGGTCAGCGAAGTCGTTGGCCACCTCGGAGTCGGGGTCGATGCTCGAGTCGAGGCTTCCCTCCCGCCTGCACAGCTTCAGCACGTCCCACAGCGCGATGCCCTCGTCCTGGAGCCGCCGCAGCCGCTGCGCATAGGTCTGCCTGGGGCCCGCGTCGAACAGCTCACCCATGATCGGCCAGAAGCTGTTGCGCGGATTCGCGTAGTACATGCCCGCGGCCAGCGACGGGATACCCGGCATCGACCCGAGGATCAGGGTGTCGGCGCGGTCGTCGAGTACGGCGGGAAAGCTGTGGACGACGGTCATGGGCGTCCATTACACCCGAACATCTCGGTTCACAGGCCGCGATCGATCAGGTCCAGGATCTCCTCGCTGGTCGCCGCGTGAATCTTGTCGACAGCATCGGCGCGTGCATCGTCGCCCGCGCCGACCTCGGCCAACAGGTGTGCCAGGCGCTGCGCGAGGGCCGACCTGGCCTCGCTGTCCGCGCCGAGTTCGGCGATGGTCGCGCGAAGACGGTCGACGTCGGCGAAGGCCACCGACACCGGATCCGGCACGAGTTCCGCGCGCAGGAACTCGGCGACGGCGCGCGAGCTGGGGTGATCGAACACCATGGTGGGCGGCAACCGCAGCCCGGTGGCCGCACCGAGCTGGTTGCGGAGGGCGACAGCGGCGAGCGAGTCGAAGCCGAGTTCCTTGAAGGCCTGGTCCGGGTCGACGGAGTCCGCGGCGTCGTGGCCGAGCACCGCGGCGGCCCCGGCCCGGACCAGGTCGAGCATCAGGTGCCGCTGCTCGGGAATCGACAGATCGGCCAGGCGCTGCGCCCAATCCGACGGCCCGGACCCGCTCGATCCGGCCCCGGCCGAGCCCGACCCCGCGGCACGCCTGCGCGGCTCCCTGATGAGTCCGCGCAGCGGGGCCGCGACGTACGGCGCGGCCGACCCGGACAGGTCGAACCGGGCGGCCGCCACGGCCGGGACCCCGGCGGCCAACGCGCCGTCGAAGAGGGCAAGGCCGTCGGAAGCGGCCATCGGCACCATTCCGCTGCGGCGCGCCCTGGCGAGATCGATCGCGCCGAGGTTGTCGGTCATGGTGCTCGGCGGCGCCCACATGCCCCACGCGATCGACACCGCGGGAAGACCGAGGGCGTGGCGGTGCCGGGCGAGGGCATCGAGGAACATGTTCGCGGCCGCGTAGTTCGCCTGCCCAGGCGCGCCGAGGACACCGGCGAGCGAGGAGAACAGCACGAAGGCTCGCACCTCCGATGTCGCGGTCAGCCGGTGCAGGTGCCAGGCCGCATCGACCTTCGGCCGCAGCACCGTGTCGAGCCGCTCGGGGGTCAGCGAGCCGAGGGTGGCGTCGTCGATGACGCCCGCCGCGTGGATCACCGCCGTCAGCGGGTGATCCTGCGGTATCCCGGCCAGCAGCGCCGCGAGGGCCGGCTCGTCGGAGGCGTCGCAGGCGACGATGCTCACCTCGGCCCCCAGCTCGGTCAGCTCGCGGCGCAGCTGGTCGCAGCCCTCGGCGTCGGGTCCGCGCCTGCTGGTCAGCACCAGGTGCCGCGCCCCGTGCGCGGCGATCAGGTGGCGGGCCACCAAGGACCCGACGGTGCCGGTGCCGCCGGTGACGAGAACCGTGCCGCCGGGATCGAAGGGCTGGCCCTCGGGCTCGGCGGCACGGGCCCGCCGCAGCCGGGGGGCGAGCAGGGTGCCGTTCCTGACGGCCACCTGTGGTTCGCCGCTCGCCGATGCCGCCATGAGCGCCGAGTCGGCATCGGAGGCGTCGTCGAGGTCGACCAGGACGAACCGGTCCGGGTTCTCGTTCTGTGCGGAACCGACCAGCCCCCACACCGCCGCGGCCGCGAGGTCGGCACCCGCATCCGGGTCCTGACCGTCGTCGGTGGCCATCGCGTTGCGGGTCACGATCACCAGCCGGCTGTCGGCGACGATGTCGTCGTCCAGCCAGTCCTGCAGCAGTCGCAGCACCCGGGCACACAGGTCGTGGGTCACCTCCGGACCGTGCTCGCCACCGGTGCCGCATCCGACCAGCACCGTCCACGGGATCGGGTCGTCCTCCTCGGGCGCGGACTCCATCGCGGTTCGCAGCACCGCCAGGTCGGGATGCATCGGGAAGGTCGACCCGTCACCCCGCTCGCCCGGCCACTCGGGGCCGAGGACGACCATCGGTCCCGGTGTCGGCTCCGACGAGGGGCCCTCGATCGGAACCCAGGTCAGCCGGTACAGCGGCGGGGCCGCCCCGCCGCCCGCACCTGCCCCGTCGAGCGCCCTCGGCACGACCCGCAGCGCGTCGACGGTCAGGACCGGCTCGCCTCGGGGGTCGGCGAGGACAACTCGATGGCACCCGTCCTCGGTCGCCTCGGACCGCACCGAGACCGCCTCCGCTCCGACGGTGTGCAGACGGATCCCCGACCAGGTCACCGGCCAGCCGTCCCACCCGAGGATCGGCTCGAGGGCCGCCTCCAAGAGCTCCGGGTGGATGCCGTAGCCGGTCGCGTCGGTGCCTTCTTCGAGGCTCACCTCCCCCTCGGCGTCGCCCGGGACCTGGTGCGGCACAGCGACGGCGGGGCCGACGACGTCGTCGATCGTCGCGGAGGCGTTCCTGACCCAGGAGTCGGCGACATCGGACTCCGCCGCGTTCGACGAGATGGTGACGGTACGACCGCCCGTTGGGTCGGTCGGCGACACGAGCACCCGGATCGAGGCCTGCCCCGACGACGAAAGGGTCAACGGTTGGTGCAGGGTGAGTTCGTCGATGTGGTCGAGACCGACGTGATGGGCCGCGTGCAACGTGAGTTCGACCAGCACAGCGGGCGAGACCGCCCGTGGATCGTCCTGCGCCTGCTCACCGTCGTCTACCGGCGGTACGAGCCACGAATCCCGCTGCAACGAGAGCTGCCCGGTGAACATCAGCGCGTCGTCCTCGAGGGTGACCACCGCGCCGAGCAGCGGGTGATCCGCCGGGCCGAGCCCCAGCTCCGCCGGATCTCCGGTGCTCCGCGTCGATGTCGACGGCCAGAAGGAACGACGCTGGAAGGCGTAGGTGGGCAGGTCGACCCGGCGACGCCCGGGCAGCACCCGATCCCAGTCGATCGGGACGCCCTGCACGTAGGCCGCCGCGACCGCCGCGATGATCCCGTGCGCCTCGTCCCCGCGTCCGGGCAGCGTCGCGATCGCATTCGGGACGACCTCCGCGGCGAGCGCGGTCAGGGCCGCGCCGGGGCCGACCTCGACGAGGCGGGTGACACCGAGCTCGTCGAGGGCGCGGATGCCGTCGTGAAAGCGCACCGATTGCCGGATGTGCCGCGTCCAATAGTCCGGCGACGTGAGTTCCTCGGCGGTGGCGACGCGCCCGGTGACGTTGGAGACGACCGGGACACTCGGTGGCTGCGCCGCCAGCCTGGACACCACGGCGGTGAACTCGTCGAGGATCGGGTCCATCAGGGTCGAATGGAAGGCCCGCTCGACCCGCAGGCTCGTGGTCTTCATGCCTGCGGCGGACAGCTCGGAGGCGATGGCGTCCAGATCGCGTTCGCCGCCCGCGAGCACCACCGATTCGGCACCGTTGACCGCCGCCAGATCTACCCGGTCGTCGATCCGTGCCAGCACGTCCTCCGCCCGCGCCCGGACGGCGATCATCGCGCCCGGCTTCGTCGACTGCATCAACCGTCCGCGCTCGCCGACCAGGGCCGCGGCATCGGGCAGGCTGAACACACCCGCGACGTGCGCGGCGGTGATCTCCCCGATCGAATGGCCTATCAGGTAGTCCGGGGTGATGCCCCAGTGCTGCAGTAGGCGATAGAGCGCGACCTCGACCGCGAACAGAGCCGGCTGGGTGTACTCGGTGCTGTCGAGCTTCGCGGCGCCACCCTCGGCGTCGTCCCAGATCACCTCGCGCACCGGGATTTCCACATGCTCGTCGAGCGCGGCACAGACCTCGTCCAGTGCCTCCGCGAACACCGGGTTGGCCTCGTACAGGCCACGGCCCATCCCTATCCGCTGGGCGCCCTGGCCGGTGAACATGAAGGCCGTCTTGCCCCGGACGCTGGTGCCGGTGATGACATTGCCGCCCGGTCGCCCCTCGGCGATGCGGACCAGGCCGTCACGCAGGTCCTCGAATGTCTCGCCGATCACCGCGGCACGATGGGCGAAACCGGATCTGGTGGTGGCAAGGGAGTACGCGATGTCGGCCGGATCGGGGAGCTCGTCCGCCCCTTCGAGGAACTCCGCCAACCGAGTCGCCTGCGCGCGCAGCGCATCGCCGGTCTTTCCGGAGATCACCCAGACCAGCGGCGAGGCCTGTGGGGGCGATGGGACGGGCGTCGGTTCGCCCGGTGGCTGTTCGAGGATCAGGTGCGCGTTGGTACCGCTGATGCCGAACGACGAGACGGCCGCGCGCCTCGGCCGCCCGGTCTCCGGCCAGGCGACGGGTTCGGCGAGCAGCGAGACCTCTCCCGCCGTCCAGTCGACGTGCCGGGTCGGCGCGTCGCCGTGCAGGCTCGGCGGCAGCACCCCGTGCCGCATCGCCATCACCATCTTGATCACCCCCGCGACCCCCGCCGCGGCCTGGGCGTGACCGATGTTCGACTTGACCGAACCCAGCCACAGCGGCCTGCCCTCGCGGTCCTGCCCGTAGGCGGCCAACAGCGCCTGCGCCTCGATCGGGTCGCCGAGCGTCGTGCCGGTGCCGTGTGCCTCCACGGCGTCGATGTCGGTCGGCGCGAGCGCGGCGTCGGCCAGCGCCTGGCGGATCACCCGCTCCTGGGAGGGCCCGTTCGGTGCGGTCAGTCCGTTGGAGGCCCCGTCCTGGTTGACCGCCGATCCGCGGATGATCGCCAGCACCCGGTGGCCGTTGCGCTCCGCGTCGCTCAGCCGCTCCAGCACCACCATGCCCGCGCCCTCGCTGAGCCCGGTGCCGTCCGCCCGGTCGGAGAACGGCTTGCACCGACCGTCCGCGGCGAGCCCGCGCTGGCGGCTGAACTCGATCAGCACACCTGGGGTGGACATCACCGTCGCCCCGCCCGCCAACGCGAGCGCGCATTCACCGTCGCGCAGGGCCCGTGCCGCGAGATGCATGGCCACCAGCGACGACGAGCAGGCGGTGTCCACGGTGACCGCAGGCCCGGTGAAGCCAAGAGAGTACGAGATCCGGCCGGAGGCAACACTGTTGCTGGTGCCGGTCATCAGGTAGCCCTCGGCATCGACGTTCCGCCTGCTCATCAGGTGGAAGCCGTAGTCGCCCCCCATCAGCCCCACGTACACGCCGGTGTCGGTGAGGCCGGGCCCGTTCGGTTGGATCCCCGCCCGTTCCAGCGCCTCCCATGCGCTCTCGAGGAGCAGTCGGTGCTGCGGATCCATCGCGATCGCCTCGCGCGGGCTGATGCCGAAGAAGGCGGCGTCGAACTCGTCTGCGTCGTAGAGGAATCCACCTTGGCTCATGTAGGTGGTGCCTGCTCGCTCCGGGTCGGGGTGGTAGACCTCGGCGAGATTCCAGCCCCGGTTGTCGGGATACGCGCCCACGGTGTCGTGGCCCTCGCGCACGAGTCGCCACAGGTCCTCCGGGCAGTACACCCGGCCCGGATACCGACAGGCCATCCCGACGATCGCGATCGGGTCCTCGCCCCTGCGGGTGCGGGCCGGGCGGGTCGACTGCGGTGCCGCCTCGCCGCCGAGCAGGCGAGCCACGAGCTCCTTGGCGAGCGCGTCGGCGGTGGGATGGTCGAACACCACCGTCGCGGCGAGTGCGACACCGGTGGCGGTGGCCAGCTGGTTGCGCAGTTGCACGGCGGTCAACGAGTCGAAGCCGAGCTGTTTGAAGGCACGTTCCGGGTCGATCGCTTCCTTGCTGTCGTGGCCGAGGACGGCCGCGACATGGGTGGTCACGAGGTCGAGGACCCGGCTGTGCCGCTCGCCGGGGTCGAGCACGCGCAGCTCGTCGGCCAGGCCGGTCGGTGACTCGGCGGCGGCGACCCGGCGACGGATCCCCAGCACCCGGCGCAGGATCGGCGGCAGCGACTCGGCATCGGAGCGGGAGGGACGCGTCGACAGACGTATCGGCACGATCAGCGCACGGTTCACCGCCAGCGCCGCATCGAACAGGGCCAGCCCCGACTCCGGGCTGATGGTGTCGATGCCGGAGCGCTGCAACCGGTCGAGGTCGGCCGCGTTCAGGTGGGAGGTCATCCCGCTCGGCCGGTCCCACAATCCCCAGGCCATGGAGATCGCCTGCAGCCCGCGGGCGCGGCGGTGCTGCGCGAGTGCGTCGAGGAAGACGTTCGCGGCCGCATAGTTCGCCTGGCCTGCGCCGCCGAGCACACCAGCCGCGGAGGAGAACAGCACGAACGCCGACAGGTCCCTGTCGCGGGTGAGTTCGTGCAGATGCCAGGCACCGTCCACCTTCGGACGCAGGACGTCGTGCAGCTGGTCCCGCGTCACGGTGACGGCGGTGGCGTCCTCGAGCACCCCGGCCGCGTGGATCACCCCGGACAGGTCTGGGATATCGGCGAGCAGGGCGGCCACCGCAGCGCGGTCGGCCACGTCGCAGGCCACCACGCGGACCTCGGCGCCCGACTCGGCGACATCGGCCCGCAGTTCGGCCGCACTGTCTGCGCCGAGCGGGTGCCTGCCGGTCAACACCAGCCTGCGCACCCCGTACCGCGTCACGAGGTGACGGGCGATCAGCCTGCCGATGGTTCCGGTGCCACCCGTGATCAGGACCGTGCCGTCCGGGCCGAAGGGGGCCGGATCCGCCTCGGCTGCGGCCGCGACGGGCGTCTGAGCGGCGAGCATGGGCGCCAGCAGTACGCCGTCCCGGATCGCCAGCTGGGGTTCGTTGCAGGCCAACGCCATTGCCAGCAGCGCGGGGTCGGCGGGTGCACCCGCGGCCACGTCGAGATCCACCAGGCAGATGCGGTCCGGATACTCGTGCTGCACCGCGCCGATCAGCCCCCACGCGGGTGCGGCGGACACGTCGTCGATCGGTTCGCCGTCGCGCACGACCACCCCGAGCCGGGTCGTGACGAGCAGGCGGGTCTCGGCCAGGCGATCCTCGCGGAGCCAGGCCTGGACCGCATCCAACGCTGCCTCCGCGGCGGCGTGCGCCCGCGTCGGCAGGTCCGGCTCCCCGCCGGGCTCGCAGTCCAGCCACAGCACGCGACCGGAGTGGTCGCCTCCCGCCAATGCCTCCGCGAGCGGCATCGGCTCCGCCGCGGCCTCCGCCGCCGCGGCGCCGACCGGCATCCACTCCACGCGGTAGAGGCTCTCGCCGACACCGGCGGCGGGAAGCTGGGTGTCCCCGAGCGGCCGCAGCGCCAACGAATCCACGGTCAAGACCGGTTTGCCCGTCACGTCGTACGCGGACACCCGGTAGCGCTCGGGACCGATCGTCGTGACGTGCACACGCAGAGCGGTTGCACCGACGGCGTGCAACTGCACTGCGCCCCATGCGAAGGGCAGACGGACGCCGCTCGCGCCCGACGCCGCGCTACCGAGCGCGATCACGTGCAGCGCCGCGTCGAGCACCGCCGGGTGGATCCCGTACCCCGCCACCGCCTCGGCCGGGTCCTCGCCGCCGAGACTCACCTCGCCGAACAGCTCGTCGCCGCGGCGCCACGCCGCCCGCAGGCCACGGAAGCTCGGGCCGTACCCGTAGCCGGCCTCGTCCAGCACCCCGTACAGACCCCTGACGTCGATCGGCGTGACATCGGCAGGCGGCCACTGCTGTTCGCCGGAGTCGGCGGCGTCCACGGCCGCCGTGAGCGTGCCGGTGGCGTGTCTGGTCCACGGCGCCTCCGTCGCGGCGTCCGCGGGCCGGGAGTGCACCGACACCGCGGCGCGGCCGCCGTCGCCGTCGGCGTCGGCGAGAACGCTCACCTGCACCGCGACCTCGCCCTCGGCCGGGATCAGCAGGGGCGCTTCGATGGCGAGATCCTCGAGCCCGCCGCGTGCGACGCGGTTGCCGGCGTGGAGGGCGAGCTCCACGAATGCCGTACCCGGCAGGATGACGGTTCCGTTGACCGCGTGGTCGCGCAGCCACGGAAGGCGTTGCGGGGAGAGCAGTCCCGTGAACACCACGCCCCGGTCGTCACCGAGCTCGACCGATGCGGCGAGCATCGGGTGTCCACCGGAGTCCATGCCCGCCGACGCGACGTCACCGTGCGGCGCGGGACTGTCGAGCCAGTAGCGGCGGTGCTGGAAGGCATACGTGGGCAGCTCAACCCACCGCTGCCGATCGTCGCGTCGAGCCCAGCCGACCCGGTCCCAGTCGATGTGCACCCCGGACACCTGCGCCTCGGCGAGCGCCGTGGTGAACTGGCGCATACCCGCGCGTTCGCGCCGCAGGGTGCCGATGGCCCGGCCCGCGACACCAGCCGCGTCGAGGGTCTCCTGCAGTGGCACGGTCAGGACGGGATGGCTGCACGACTCGACGAACAATCGATAACCGTCCGCGGCCAGCGATCTCGTCGCCTGCTCGAACCGGACGGGGCGGCGCAGGTTCCGGTACCAGTAGTCCGCGTCGAGCGCGGTGCCGTCCAGCGCGCCACCGGTCACCGTCGAATAGAACGGAATCCGCGACCGGCGGGGCGTGATCGAGGCGAGGGCATCGAGGATCGGTTCCCGCAGGACCGACACATCCGAGCAGTGCGAGGCGTACTCCACCGCGATCCGCCTGGCCTGGACGCCCTCGCCCTGCAACTGCCCCACCAGGAGGTCGAGCGCTTCGACGGGTCCGGACACCACGGTCGCGGACGGACCGTTCATCGCCGCCACCTCGACGGCGCCCGCCCACGGTTGGATCCTCGCCCGCACCGCGTCCGCAGGCAGCGCCACCGAGGCCATCCCACCCCCGCGGCGCGCCGACGCGGCGATCACGCTGCTCCGTGCCGCGACGACCAGCGCGGCGTCGGGAAGGCTCAGCGCGCCTGCGACGCACGCGGCGGCGATCTCCCCCTGCGAATGTCCGACCACGGCCGCCGGTTCCACGCCGTGCGCCCGCCACAGTTGGGTGAGCCCGACCATCACCGCGAACAGGGCAGGTTGCACGACGTCGACCCGGTCAAGGGAGGACGGATCGCGGTCGCGCAGCACGTCGAGCAGGGAGAACTTCGTGTACGGGGCCAGCGCCTCGGCACACTCGCGCACGCTGTCGGCGAACAGCGGCGACGACTCGAGCAGCTCAGCGGCCATGCCGACCCACTGCGCGCCCTGGCCGGGAAAGACGAACACCGGCCGGTCGCCTGCTTCGAGGGCAAGGCCGGTGACCACATCGGGGCCGGGTGCGCCGCGGCCGAGGGCGTCGAGGCCAGCCAGCAGGCCCGAGGGCTCCGAGCCGATCACGGCGGCGCGGTGGTCGAACGCGGCGCGTGATCCCAGCAGCGCCCCGGCCACCTCGGCTGGCGTCAGGTCGGGATGGTCCGCGACGTACCCGCGCAACCGCTCGGCCTGGGCGCGCAGGGCCGGCTCGGTGTGCCCCGAGACGAACCAGGCCACGACCTCGCCCTCGGGGGCCGTCGGTTCGTCGGTCGACGGTGTGACGGGCGGGGGCTCCTCCAGCACGACATGCGCGTTGGTGCCGCTGATGCCGAACGAGGACACCGCCGCCCGGCGGGGCCGATCGGCCACCGGCCAGTCGCGATTCTCGGTGAGCAGCGACACCGAGCCTGCGGACCAGTCCACGTGTGGTGTCGGCCGGTCGATGTGCAGCGTCTTGGGCAGGACCCCGTGCCGCATCGCCATGATCATCTTGATCACGCCCGCCACGCCCGCGGCCGCCTGGGTGTGCCCGAGATTCGACTTCACCGAGCCGAGCCACAGCGGGCGGTCGGCGGGGCGATCGCGACCGTATCCGGCCAGCAGGGCGGACGCCTCGATCGGATCGCCCAGTGTTGTCCCTGTGCCGTGCGCCTCGACGGCGTCGACGTCAGCGGGTCCGAGCCCGGCGCTGGCCAGCGCCTGGCGGATCACCCGTTCCTGGGCTTGCTTGTTCGGAGCGGTCAGGCCGTTGCTCGCGCCGTCCTGGTTCACCGCGCTGCCCCGGATGACGGCCAGGATCCGGCGGCCGTTGCGCTCCGCGTCGGACAGTCGTTCCAGCGCGACCATTCCCGAGCCCTCGCCCCACGCCGTACCGTCCGCGGCGGCGGAGAAGGCCTTGCACCGGCCGTCTCGCGCCAGTCCGCGCTGGCGACTGAACTCCACGAACACCGCGGGGGTGGCCATGACGGTCGCCCCGCCCGCGAGTGCCAGCTCGCACTCCCCGCTTCGCAGCGCCTGCATGGCGAGATGGATGGACACCAGGGACGAGGAGCACGCAGTGTCCACGGTGATCGCGGGTCCACACAGTCCGAAGCTGTACGCCACGCGTCCTGAGGCGACGCTCATGGCGTTGCCGGTGATGAAGTAGCCCTCGAGGTCCTCGGGCGGCGCCCCGCCCGCCCGCGCCGCGTAATCGATTCCGGAGAGGCCGGTGAACACGCCGACCTGGCCACCGTGCACCGAACGCGGATCGATGCCTGCGTGCTCGAGGGTCTCCCAGCTCGTTTCGAGGAGCAGGCGCTGCTGCGGGTCCATGGCCAGCGCCTCGCGTGGCGAGATACCGAATACCCCCGGATCGAACCCCGCCGGGTCGTCGAGGAAGCTGCCCTGCACGGTGTAGGTCTTGCCGGACTGCTCGGCCTTCGGGTCGTAGAGGTCCGCGAGCAGCCAGCCCCGGTCCTCGGGGAACCCGGTGACGGTTTCCGAACCCGATGCCACCAGGCGCCACAGGTCCTCGGGCGACCGCACGCCGCCCGGATACCTGCAGCCCATCCCGATCACGGCGATGGGCTCGCGGCTGACTCCCTCGGCCTCGCGAAGCTTCTCCCGCGTCTGATAGAGCTCCGCGGTCACTCGCTTCAGATAGTCGAGGAGCGTCGCCTGATCGGCCATCAGAGATCAGCTCCAATCTGAGAGCCCCCGACCTCCAGCGCGGAACATCGATTGTATCCGCCACCACCTCCCCGAGGCAGCGGTCTGCCGGTCACGAACGTCCCCCGGCACCTCGAGAGCACAAAAAAGCCCCCCTCGTACGAGGGGGGCTTTTTGTTGTGGTCCCGGCTGGGATCGAACCAGCGACCTTCCGCGTGTGAAGCGGACGCTCTCCCACTGAGCCACGGGACCGAGCCGCGCGTTGAACTCTCGCGGCCGGACGGGATGGAACATTAACACGACTTCCGCGGAAGTGAAAAACCGCAGTACGGCCCTCTCGGAATCCCGCCCGCATCCCATCGAACCCCACTCCCGCCGCCGGCTCCCTCCGACCCGGCGGCGGCCGGGGACAGGAGCCCCAATCCCCGCCTATGTGCCGTCAATGCGTCGTCATTGCGCGGCCATTGCACTCCACCCGATCCCCGTTTCGGCCACTGAACTGGCGATTTGTGACTACACACCCCGTGGGCTAATGTTTCATCTCGCACCACGGAGGCAGCAACGCCGCCCCCGGAAGTGCAATGCGGATGTAGCGCAGTGGTAGCGCATCACCTTGCCAAGGTGAGGGTCGCGGGTTCGAATCCCGTCATCCGCTCTCGAGGTTGGACTCGACCTTGACGGTGGAGTGGCCGAGTGGTGAGGCAACGGCCTGCAAAGCCGTGCACACGGGTTCGATTCCCGTCTCCACCTCGCGCGATTAGCTCAGCGGGAGAGCGCTTCCCTGACACGGAAGAGGTCACTGGTTCAATCCCAGTATCGCGCACGAAGGAATAGGCACCCGGTCGGGTGCCTTTTCTATTCGCACTTTCGGACCTACACAATGGGTCCGGTAGTGCACAATGCGGATGTAGCGCAGTGGTAGCGCATCACCTTGCCAAGGTGAGGGTCGCGGGTTCGAATCCCGTCATCCGCTCGTTTGGGCCGGACCAAGTTCCGGCGTTCCGCGCGATTAGCTCAGCGGGAGAGCGCTTCCCTGACACGGAAGAGGTCACTGGTTCAATCCCAGTATCGCGCACCATCATCGAAAGCCCCGGCCAGTGGCCGGGGCTTTCGTCGTCTCCGGGCAACCACAGGTGCACGCCGACTGAACGGCGGGTGAACACCGATGTCGGCCAAGCCTGTCGAGTTGAACGGTCGTTCACATTAAGGTTTGCTCGTCCGGATACCGAACCGATGCGACCCGAGGACTGTGATGGAGTTCAACCAGATCGACCGCCGCCGATTCCTGGCGGGCGCCGCCGCGGCGGGCGCGGCCCTGCCGCTGGCCGCCATGGCGCCCGGGACCGCGGCCGCGGCCGACACCAAGCCCTCCGCAGGCACCGGCAAGTTCCCGTTTCCCACCGGCACCAACCTCCGGGTGCTGATCACCGGGGACGCGGGCACCGGCACCAAGGCCCAGTGGGCGGTGGCCGACGCGATTCGCGACCTGCACAGCCGCGAGCCCATGTCGATGGCACTCGGTCTCGGCGACAACATCTACGAAATGGGCCCGACCAACGAGAACGACACCCAGTTCGCGGCGAAGTTCGAGGACCCCAACCACGGGCTCGACTTCCCCTGGGTGATGGCCCTCGGCAACCACGACAACAGCGCGATCTTCCCGGGCGATGGCGGCTGGCTGCTGCGCGGCGACGAGGAGGTCGACTACCACCGGCTCTCCCGGCGGTGGTGGATGCCCAGCCGCTACTACTCGGTCCGGGTGCCCGAGAAGAACCCGGTCGTCGAGTTCTTCGTACTCGACATGAACCCGGTCGCCGCCATGCTGCCCCCGATCCTGGCGCCCTACTGGGCCGCGGACGGGCAGTTCATGAACGAGCAGCGCGCATGGCTGGACGCGGCGATCGCCGCGTCACCGGCGAAGTGGAAGATCGCGTGCGCCCACCATCCCTACCTGAGCAACGGATCCCACGGCAACGCGGGCGTGTACGACGGGATGCCGGTCCCGCCCATGAACGGCGCCGACGCGAAGAGGTTCTACGAGGAGCACGTCCTCGGGCGATGCCAGTTCCTCCTTGCGGGACACGACCACTCGCTGCAGGTCCTCGAGCCGACGGTCGAGTCCAAGGGCACCCGTCAGATCGTCTCCGGTGCCGCGGGCAAGACCAGCAGCGGCAAGGCCGGCTCCGGCGGGGTGAACAAGAACCTCTTCCAGAACTTCTCCGACGTCGGATTCATGGTGATGGACCTTTCGCCGACCGCCGCCACGCTGCGCGTGTACACGGTCGACATCACCACCTCGAAGGCGAAGGAAGTGTTCAACCGCCGCCTGTAACAACCGATGTGTACCCCTCCGGATCGACCCGGAGGGACAATGGCCACATGGTCTTTCGGGTGCTCGCCGAGGCGACGATGACCGTGCACTTCGCGTTCCTGGTGTACGTCGTCGCCGGCGGGTTCCTGGCCTGGCGGTGGCCGTGGGCGATCTGGCCGCATCTCGTGCTCGCCGGCTGGGGTTTCTCGACCATCGTGTTCGGACTCGACTGTCCGCTGACCCACCTCGAGAACTGGGCCAGGCACGAGGCTGGCGAGCAGGGCCTGCGTACCGGCTTCATCGACACCTATCTGACCGGTGTCGTCTATCCGGAGCGGTACACCACGCTGCTGCAGATGCTCGCCGGGCTCGTGGTGCTCGTGTCCTGGGCGGGCTTCCTCGTCCGGCGCGGGCGTCCGGCACGGGCCGGGGTCAGCGCGCCGAACTGATCGCTCCCCGCGGGTCGAGGACGCCGCGCAGCGTCCTGCGCGCCACCCGGCCCTCCGGCGTCGGCAGCAGCGGGTAGACGTGCAGCAGGCCCGGCTCCTCGTGGTACTCGAACTCGGTGTTGCTCAGCGAGATTCGCTCCCGCAGCCGCCGCGCATCCGCATTGAGGATGTCGCGGGTGCCGGTGAACACCGTGAGGTGCCCCAGGTCGTCCAGGTCGGCATTGATGGGGCTCACCCGGACGTCCTCCGGTTCGAGGGCGCCGCGGTAGGCCTCGCCCGCCACCCGCAGCCCGTCCGGACTCAGCCACGGGTCGTGCGCCGCGAGGTCCGCGATGGCCGGGTCGTCGGCGGTGATGTCGAGCCACGGCGAGATCAGCACCGTCCGCCGCGGCGGCGTGAGGGTGCGTTCCCGCAACGCCACCGCGACGGCCAGTGCCATCCCACCACCCGAGGAGTCGCCGAGCAGGGTGAACCGCTCGGCGCCGCGCTCCCCCATCAGGCATTCGGCGAGGTCCGCGGCGGCGGGCACCACGACGTCCGCGGTCGCCACCGGCGCCAGCGGGTAGATCGGGACCACCACCTCCACCGGCAACGCCCGGGCCAGGCCCGCAACGAGCCGCCAGTGCTGCCGGGTGATCTCGCGGAAGTACGAGCCGCCGTGCAGGTACAGCGCGCTGTCCAGATCCCGCCGCGACGCGCCGTGCGCGGCCACCGAGTACACCGGCCAGCCGGCGGCGGTGCGCTCCAACCGGATGTCGACCCGCCGATCGAGCCCGCGCGGCGGGCTGAACGAACGGGGTCGCAACGCCCGGCCCGCGATCTCCCGGCGGGTGGCCACGGCGCCCACCCGCCTGCTGCCCCGCAGCGCGAGCGCCGCGGGCATCAATCGGTTCGCCAGGCTGGTCATCAGTTCGCGCTCGCGTGTCCGGCGATCAGGTCCCGGTACCAGAAGTACGAGTCCTTCGGCGTGCGGGCCAGGGTCTCGTAGTCGATGTGGACGAGGCCGAACCGCTCCTTGTACCCCGCGGCCCACTCGAAGTTGTCGAAGATCGACCAGGCGAAGTAGCCCCGCACGTCGACCCCGTCCTCGATCGCCTCCCGCACCGCGTGCAGGTGTTCGCGGTGGTAGTCGATCCGCCGACGGTCGTCGACCCGGCCGTTCTCATCGGGGTCGTCGTCGTGGAACGACGCCCCGCTCTCGGTGATGTAGATCGGCGGCAGCGCGTCACCGAACCGATCCGCGAAGATCCCGAGAATCTCACGCAGTCCCGCGGGGACGATCGGCCAGCCGAAGTCCGTCCGCTCGTAGCCCTCCAGCGCCACCGGCTGGAACGGCATCCCCGGCGGCAGGTCGACCTCGAGGACCCCGCTGCTGCCCTCGTCGGAGGTGGGCGCGGCGATCAGCGTCGGCTCGTAGTAGTTGATGCCGAACCAGTCGAGCGGCTGCGAGATCACCTTCAGATCCTCGGCGACCGGCCCCTGCAGCGCCGCGGCCAGCTCCTCCGCCGGGTAACTGCCCCGCAGGACCGGGTCGGCGAACGTCCAGTTCACGATGTGGTCGTAGATCTCGGCGGCGGCGACGTCGGCCTCCGATTCGCTCGCCGCGTGTACGGGCGCATGGTTGGAGGCGATGCCGATGTTGTCGCACCCGGCCGCGCGCAACGCCTGCACCGACAGCCCATGGCCGAGCAGCTGGTGGTGGGCGGCCTGCAGTGCGCCGAAGCCCAGTTCCTGGCCGGGGGCATGCACGCCGAGCGCGTGCCCGTACAGCGTGTGCACGACCGGCTCGTTCAACGGCATCCACATGCGCACCCGATCACCCAGCCTGCGACCGACGATGTCGGCGTACTCGGCCAGGCGATAGGAGGTCTCGCGGTTGAGCCAACCGCCCGCCTCCTGCAGCTCGACCGGCAGGTCCCAGTGGAACAGGGTGACGGCTGGATCGATCCCGGCCGCGACGAGCTCGTCGACGAGGCGGTCGTAGAAGTCCAGACCCTCCTCGTTGACCGGACCACTGCCGGTGGGCTGCACCCGGGACCAGGACACGGACAGCCGGTAGGCGTCGACGCCGAGGTCGCGCATCAGCCCGACGTCCTCGCGGTAACGGTGGTAGTGGTCGATGGCGACCACGCCCGTCTCGCCGCCGACGATCACCCCGGGCCGCTCGCAGTACTCGTCCCAGATCGAGCGGCCCCGCCCACCCTCATCCACCGCGCCCTCGATCTGGTACGCGGCCGTGGCCACGCCCCACAAAAAGCCCTGAGGGAACATAGGATTGGTTTCAGTCGCAGTCATGAGCCGAGTTTGCCGAAATGTTGGACGCGCGTCCAGTGCGATGCTTGAATTCATCAACACAACGCCCGAACGGGCCCGGCGAAAGCACACTGGCCTCATGACGCTCCCCACCCCCGCATTGCGGGCCGCTCGCGTGTCGACCGCCGTTGGCTTCGGCCTGCAGGGCATGTTCCTCGCCGCACTCCTGACGCAGCTCCCCCAGTTCAAGGACCGGTACGGCTTCGACGACTCCACCATCGTCGTCGCCGTGGTGCTGGTCTCGCTGGTCGCGGCCGTCGGCAGCGTGATCGCCGAGTACCTGGCAACCAGGACCTCGAGCAAGACCACCCTGCGAGCGGGACTGTTCGTCATCGCCTGCGCAGGCACCGGGATCGCCTTCGCGCCGTCCCCCGCCGCGTTCTTCACCGGATTCGCCGTGTACGGCATCGGCCTCGGCATGGTCGACGCGGCCACCAACATGCAGGCCGTGGCGATCCAACACCGCTACGGCCGATCGATCCTGGCCTCGTTCCACGGCGCATGGAGCGTCGGCGCCATCGTCGGTGCGCTGTACGTGTCGGCGTGCTCGGCGCTCGAGGTGAGCCTGCCGGTGTCGATCTTCGGCGCCGCGCTCGGGGTCGCCGCCGGAACGCTGCTGATCGGACCGCGACTGCTCGAGGTCGGACCCGAGGCCGAGGCGAACACGTCCGCCGCGCCGCTGACGATCCCGATGCGCCCGTTCCTCGCCCTCGGTGCCGCGATGGCACTGTTCTTCGCCATCGACTTCAGCGTCGGCAACTGGTCGGCGCTGTACCTCAAGGACCTGCTGCTCGCCAGCGCCAGCACGGCGGCCCTCGCGGTCGCCGCCTATCAGACCGCGGGCCTCGTCTCCCGCCTGACCGGCGACTTCTGGGTGCGACGCCACGGCGAGGTCGCGGTCGTCCGGGTCGGCGCGGCGATCGCCGCGCTCGGGCTGGTCGTCGTGATCGTCGCGCAGAGCCCGACCGTCGCGATCATCGGGTTCCTCATCGTCGGACTCGGCGCGCCCGTCATCGCCCCGCTGTGCTTCAGCGCCGCCGGTCGGCTCGCCCCGCCGGACCAGACGGACGCCGTGATCGCCCGACTCAACCTGTTCAACTACGCGGGCACACTGGTCGGCGGCGCCATCGTAGGTGCGGTCGCGGCCGTTTCCGACCTGCGGATCGGCTTCGTCCTGCCGCTGCTGTTCGCCGTGGCCCTGTTCCTGCTGGCCCCCTCGTTCCGACCCAAACGGGTCACCGCGGGGGCCGATTCCGCCGACCTGACGCGTGTGGTCGACTAGAGGCATGCCCTCTCAGTTCGCCGTCGTCCGCGCCATCTCATCCGACGCGGCCGAGCTCGCCGCCGTTGCCGCCGAGACCTTCCCGCTCGCCTGCCCGCCGTCCGCGACCGAGGCCGACATCGCGGACTTCATCACCACGGTGTTGTCCGAGGCCCGCTTCACCGAGTACCTGGCCGCGCCGGACCGAACGGTACTCAAGGCCGTCGGCGCGGACGGGATCATCGGCTACGCGATTCTCGTCGACGGCACCCCCGACGATCCCGATGTCCGGGCGGCGGTCACGCTGTTGCCGACCCTGGAGATCAGCAAGCTGTACGTGCTGCCGGACCGGCACGGGGACGGGGTGTCGGTGGCGCTGATGACCGCGGCGCTCGATCACGCTCGTGCTCTCGACGCCGCGGGCGTCTGGCTCGGGGTCAACCAGGAGAACACGCGGGCACAGCGCTTCTATGCCAAGCACGGCTTCGAGCGGGTCGGCACGAAGACCTTCCTGGTCGGCGCTCAGCTGCACCACGATTTCGTGATGCAGCGAGCGGTCTAGGCAGCGACCTCGAAGCGGGACAGCGCAAGCAACCGCGAGGTCGCGCGCAGGTACTTCTTCCGGTAGCCGCCCGCGAGCATCTCCGGGGTGAAGATCTCGTCCAGCTTGGCGCCGGACACGGTGACCGGGATGCTCGCGTCGTACAGGCGGTCGGCGAGCACGACCAGTCGCAGCGCCACGGACTGGTCCTGGGCCGGGTGCACGCCCCGCAGGAACACCGCGGGCACATCCGCGATCAGCTTGTTGTAGCGCGAGGGGTGCAGGGTGCTCAGGTGCGCGCACAGGGCGTCGAAGTCGTCGAGCGTGGCGCCGGGGATACCGTCGGCGCGGTCGGCGAGCTCGGCGTCCGAGATCGGCTCAGGCGCGGGCGGCAGGTCACGGTGACGGTAGTCGGGGCCGTCGACCCGGATCGTCTCGAAGATCGACCCGAGCTTCTTGATCTCGCGCAGGAAGTCCTGGGCGGCGAACCGGCCCTCGCCCAGCTGACCGGGCAGGGTGTTCGAGGTGGCCACGATCGAGACGCCACGGGCGGACAGCTCGGTGAGCAGACGCGAGACGAGCATGGTGTCGCCCGGATCGTCGAGCTCGAACTCGTCGATGCAGAGCACGCTGTGGCCGGAGAGCTGCTCGACCGCGTTGTTGAAGCCGAGCGCGCCGACCACGTGGGTCAGCTCGACGAACGTCCCGAACGCCTTCGGCGAGGGCACGCTGTGGAAGATCGACGCCAGCAGGTGGGTCTTGCCGACGCCGAAGCCGCCGTCGAGGTACAGGCCCGCACCGCTGGCCTGGGCCTTCTTGCCGAACAACCCGCGCCGTCCACCGGAGCGGATCTTCGTCACCTTGACGGCGAACTCCTCGGCCTTGCGCACGGCAGCGGCCTGGCTCGGCTCGTTCGGGTCGGGGATGTACGAGGCGAAACTGACCTCGTCGAACATCGCCGGCGGGACCATTTGCGCGATCAGCTGGTCCGCCTGAACCACCGGACTGCGATCAACAAGACGCTCGTGCATGCAAGGAGGTTATCTACGTGCTGTTATCTCACATATGCACCGCCTCGATATTGCGACCCACCTCACACCGCTCGACGACGATGAGCTGCGCGACCTGCACCTCTATCCGGACACGACGTCCGCGCCGTGGGTCCGGGTCAACTTCGTCTCCAGCATCGACGGCGCGGTGAGCGCGGACGGGACCTCGGCAGGACTGGGCACCCCCGCCGACAAACGTCTGTTCGGTGTCCTGCGCGAACTGGCCGACGTGATCCTGGTCGGCGCAGGAACCGTGCGGGCGGAGAACTACGGCGGCGCCCGGGTGACGGCGGAGCGCAGCGCACGCAGGCGCGAGCGCGGCCAGGCGGACGCGCCGCCCATCGCAGTGGTCACCGCGAGCGCCGACATCGACCCGGCGTCCCGGTTGCTCACCGACACCACCGTGGCACCCCTGATCCTCACCACCGCCGCCGCACCCGACGACAGGAAGGCCGGGCTCGAGGCGGCGGGCGCGCGGGTCCTCGAACTCGGCGAGTCCACCGTGCCGCCGTCGGCGATCCTCGACACCCTCCACGGGCTCGGCCTCACGCGGGTGCTCTGCGAGGGCGGCCCCGCACTGTTCGGACAGCTGCTAGCCGCGGACGCGGTCGACGAGCTGTGCCTGACCACGGCCCCGCTGCTGGTGGCCGGTCGAGCACCGCGGATCGCGTCCTCCCCCGACGCCGCCCCGACGGCGATGCGTCGGGCGCACCTGCTCGGGGACGAGGACGGCACGCTGCTCGCACGCTGGGTACGCGAGCGGAACGGCTGAGCGACCTGGCAGGCTGTGCAGCGTGACATCCCCACTGCGCAGGACGTGGCCGCTCGCCGTGGTGCTCGCCTTCTGCTGCGCCTGCAGCGCCGGGCCGAGCGTGCGCCCCGACGTCGCCGTCGCGCAGCGACCGGGAGAGACGACGAGCCCGGCCGCCGACGCCGAGCAGGAGCCGCACCCACTCGAGGTGCCGCGCACGGACCTCGACTGGAGCGACTGCACCCGCACCACCCTCGACACGCTCGGTCTCGGACCGGGACCGGCCGGGCTGATCATCGAGTGCGCACAACTCGCGGCGCCGATCGACCCGTCCTCCTCGATCCCCGGCACCTTCAGCCTCGGGGTCTCCCGGGCCAGGCTCCCACAGACCCCGGCCGACGCAGGCCCACTCGTGCTCACCTCCGGCGCGGACCGGGCATCGACCGCAACCCTCGCGGCGCTGGCCGCGGGTCCCATCACCGACCTGCTGGCGGCCCGCCCGGTGGTGGCAGTTGACCGTCGCGGCATCGGTACCTCGACCACCATCGAGTGCATCGATACCCCTGGCCTGCGCCGAGCCATGCTCGACCTCGGACAGTTCTCCCCTCCCGACCCCGACGGCGGCGACGCCGCGGACAAGGTGATGACACTCAGCCGCGACGCCACGGTCGGCTGCACCGACTTCCTGCAGCCGCAGGAGCTGGCCTTCGACGCCGCGCACGCCGCCGACGACCTCGAGCAGCTGCGGCTGGCATGGGGCGTCGACCGGTTGGGCCTGCTCACCACAGGAAACGGCGCGGCGGTCGGGCTCTCGTACGCGGCGCAGCATCCCGATCGGCTCTCCCGGCTCGTCCTCGACGCCCCCGGCTCGGTCCGCGCCGACGCCGTGACGGCCGCCGAGTCCCGCGTCGCGGGTCAGGAGGCGGCACTGGCCGCCTTCGCCCGCCAGTGCGCCGCGCTCGCCTGCTCGCTCGGCCCCGATCCCCGCTCGGCCGTTGCCGACCTGGTCCGCCGCGCCTCGGCCGGCGAGCTGGCCCCGGTCTCCTCGAACGGATTGCTGACGGCCCTCACCGGATTCCTCGGCGCGCCCCGCGGCGATCAGCAGGCGCGCGTCCGCGAGTTCTCCGATGTACTGGCCGCGGCAGGCCGCGGCGACATCGGCCCGCTCGACTCCCTCATCGGGCACACCGCCGCCGCCACCGACTCGGACGGACAGTTCATCGCGCGCTGCTCCGACGGGAATCAGTGGCCGACGCCCGGCCGTGCCCGCGAGCTGCGCACCGCATGGGCCGAGCAGTACCCGGTGTTCGGGCCCGACGCCGCGCTGTCGCTACTGCTGTGCACGGCGTGGCCCACCACGCCGCCGCCGGAGCTGCCCTCCCGGCTCGACGTCCCGGTGCTCACCCTCAGCGGGGCCGCCGACCCGATCGTCGGCAGCGCGGGGGCAGGGTCGGTCACCGGCGCGGTCGCGGCCGCGGGCGCCGCCAACGCGACCGTCGCCTGGCTCGGCAGCGGGCATCCGGTGTCGACGCATTCCGGCTGCGGACAGCTCGCGATCGCCGAGTACGCCCGCACCGGTTCGCTGCCCCCGGACGGCGGCGCCTGCCCGGGCTGAGGCGGCCGCGTGGAGTGTCACCCGAACGCCCGGGTGCCCGCTCGGTGTACCGTGCCACGGTGTTCCTTCGACATCTCGAACCACGCACCGGCCGGACGACCGCAGAGGTGGTCAAGTTCGCGCTGTGGCCGCTCGCCATCATGACGGTGCTGCATCGAGTGCTCGTCAAGGCGGTGAACGGGTTCCGGACGGACGACTTCGCTCCGGTCTACCGGGCGGCACTGGCCTTCCTCAACCACAAGCCCGTCTACACCGCGAACTTCAACTGGGTGGACCCGCACTACCTGTACCCGCCCAGCGGAACCCTGATGATCGCCCCGATCGCGCTGATCGACCCGGAGCGCTCGCGCTGGCTGTTCATCCTGGTGAACGCGGCGGCTGTCATCATCGCCGGCTATCTGATGCTGAAGATGTTCAACCTGGCGCTCGACTCCATCGCGGCGCCGATCCTGCTGTTCGCGATGTTCGCGTCCGAGACGGTCACCAACACCCTGGTCTTCACCAACATCAACGGCCTCGTCCTGCTGGGCGAGGTGGCGTTCATGTACCTGCTGCTGCGCAAGAAGGACGCGTGGTCGGGCGTCGCCCTCGGATTGACGTTCGCGGTCAAACCCATCCTGGCACCGCTGCTGCTGCTGCCGCTGGTGAGCAAGCAGTGGAAGGTCTTCGTGACCGCGGTCGGCATCCCGCTGATCCTCACCGCGATCGCCTGGCCGCTGTCGGCCGACCCGATGGACTTCGTGCGCCGCACCGCGCCGTATCTGATGGAGTCCCGCGACTACTTCAACAGCGCGATCGTCGGCAACGGCGCCTACTACGGGCTGCCCGACCTGCTGATCCTGGCGCTGCGGGCGCTGTTCGGCGTGATGGTCCTGGTGTCGCTGTGGCTGCTGTACCGCTACTACCGCGACGATCAGCTCTTCTTCGTCACCACTGCCTCCGGCGTGCTGCTGACCGCGTCGTTCCTGCTGGGCTCGCTCGGCCAGATGTACTACTCGATGATGCTGTTCCCGCTGCTGATGAGCGTGGTGCTGCGGAACTCGGTGATGCGGAACTGGCCCGCCTGGCTGGCCGTCTACGGGTTCATGAGCTACGACAGCTGGCTGTCGGTACGGTTCCCTGCCGCGGGCCGAGCCGCCGAGTACATGAAGACCACCCTCGGCTGGAGCCTGCTCCTCATCGTGATCTTCGCGGTCCTGCTCGGCCGGTATCTCGTCGCGAAGCGCGAGAACAGGCTGGACGGCGGCATCGACCCGGCATTCCTGCTCAAGGAGCGCCCGAAGGCGGCCTCGGCTGAGCCGACAGATGTGACCGTCGGCTGAGCCGACAAATGTGAACCGGCTGAGTACCGTGGTGCCATGAGTTCCGCGGCAGATCCGGCACCCGTCCAGTTCACCGAAGCGCAGTGGCGCGAGCGCCTGAGCCCCGAGGAGTACGCGGTGCTCCGCGAGGCGGGCACCGAGCGCCCGTTCGTCGGCGAGTACACCGACACGAAGACCGTCGGCGAGTACCACTGCCGGGCCTGCGACGCGCTGCTGTTCACCAGCACGGAGAAGTTCGAATCGCATTGCGGGTGGCCGTCGTTCTTCGATCCGGCCGACTCCGACGCGGTGATCCTGCGCGAGGACACCACGCTCGGCATGCGCCGGGTCGAGGTGCTGTGCGCGAACTGCCACAGCCACCTCGGCCACGTCTTCGAGGGCGAGGGCTACCCAACCCCCACCGATCAGCGGTACTGCATCAACTCGATCTCGCTCCGCCTGGTGCCGCAGGACTGAGACCCGCTCTGGCCCAGCGCCAGCACGCTCAGGCCGAACATCAGGACGCCGAGGGGAACATGGAGCGAGGGCATCCGCGCGATGCCGAGCACCACCTGCACCGAAGCGAGCACGAGGAAGCCGGACGCGTACAGGATCGGGCGGGGCGAGCCACCGCCCGGTCGCCACGCCAGGATCGCGGCGAGCACGTACAGCATCGACGCGCCGTACATCACGCGCGCTCCGACGCCGTGCAGTACCTCGCCGGGCGACGAGGACAGCAGCATTCCGGCGGTGACCGCCTGCAAGAAGATGGTCAAGGTCTGCAGGGCTGTCGCTACCCGCAGGAACGTGGGTCTGCCCCATACTGCCGTCGTCTGTGTCGCCATCGTGCGGTCCCCTCTTCTGCCTCGCGGCCGTGGATCGGTAGTGTCTCGATACTCCGACGACACGGGCCCGCGAAATGTGAGGCGACGCAAAGCGGACGAGAAGAATCAGGGAGCGGTCGCGACCATTGAGCACCCCATCCGAACCAGGGCATGACCGGCCCGAACCGGGCCCGACCGCGATCGTCGCCGAGCGGCGCCATCTGACCAATCTCGCCTACCGGCTACTCGGATCGCTTTCCGAAGCCGAGGACGCGGTGCAGGAAACCTACGCCCGCTGGTATGCGATGTCGCGGCAACGGCAGGAGGCTGTCGAGTCGCCCGGCGCCTGACTGACGACCGTGGCCGGCCGCATCTGCCTGGACGTGCTCGGCTCGGCGCGGGTCCGGCGTGAGCGCTACGTCGGCGCATGGATACCGGAGCCGCTCCCCGACCGTACGGAGTGGTTCAGCGGGAGATCGGGCGGCGGCAGGGCGGAACCGACCGACCCCGCCGACCGGGTCACCCTGGACGAGTCGGTGAACATGGCCTTCCTCGTCGTGCTGGAGTCGATGACACCTGCCGAATGCGTGGCGTTCATCCTGCACGACGTCTTCCGGTACCCCTTCGCCGAGATCGCCGAGATCGTCGGCCGGACGCCCGCGGCCTGCAGGCAGCTGGCGTCCTCGGCCCGTCGGAGGATTCGCGCCGCGCGGGTTCCTGCGGGTCCGACAGCCGGACAGGCTGGTCTGGTGCGGCATTTCAAGCAGGCGTGGGAAGCCGGGGACATCGAGGCCCTCGTCGACCTCCTCGACCCCGACGCCACCATGGTCGCCGACGGCGGCGGCCTGGTCGGCACGGTCCTTCGCCCGGTCGAGGGCGGCAAGCACATCGCCCGGTACCTGGTCCACATCGCCGACAAGGCCCCTGGGCTGGCGCTCATGGAGCGCACTGTCAACGGCAGGCCCGGCCTGGTCGCCCAGCACGCAGGCGTCACCGTGACCGTGGCAGCGTTCGACCTCGCAGGCGGCCGCATCACTCACATATGGGCGGTCCGCAACCCGGAGAAACTCCGTCCGTGGAATGAGAACGGACAGAGCTGATCTCACTTGGGGGCGAACATCTTCTCGATGATCGTCTTGGCGATGGTGCTGGCCGGGTCCTGACCGTTGGCGCCGGGAGCGAGGTTGGCCCAGACGACCAGCGTCACACCGCTCTCGGCATCGGCGCCCATGAACGAGTTGTAGCCGGGCAGCTCGCCGGTGTGGCCGTAGAGCGGACCCAGCTTGGCGATCGCCCAGCCGTACCCGGGCCCGTCGGGCTTGCTCGGGTCGACCGGCTGCACGCTCGCGAGGCGGCGGGCCTGCATGTCGGTGTCGAGGGACTTGCCGTCGGCCAGGGCCTCCGCCCACGTCGCGAGGTCATGGGCGGTGGAGATGCCCGACCCGGCGGACCACGCCCATGACGGGTTGCCGCCGGTGACGTCGTTCGGCGCGAGGGTGCCCGCGGTCGCCGCGGCCTGCATGTCCGGCGGGATCGCGGGGTCGGTCATGGTCATGACGTTGTCCCCGAACATGTAGCCGCGCGAGTACGGGGCGGGGATCGCATTCGAGGTCAGCGCGGGGAACTCGGTGTGCGCCAGGCCGACCGGGGTGAACAGCCTGTCCCGGAAGATCTCCTGGAGCGGCTTGCCGTCGAGCTGCTCGGCGATCAGACCGAGCAGGACGAAGTTGGTGTTCGAGTAGTGATAGCCCTCCCCTGGCGGGAAGTAGGGCGGATGCGCGAAGCCCAACGCGAGCAGCTCCTCCGGGGTCCACACCTTCTGCGGATCCCGATCGAGCGCCTCGTTCAGCTCGAGCGTCTCGCTGTAGTTGAACAGCCCGCTGCGCATGTTCAGCAACTGCTCGATCGTGATGCCATCGCCGCCTGGGACCTCGGGCCGATACCGCGACACCGGGTCCTCGAGGGCGATCTTGCCCTCCTGCACCAGCTGCAGGATCACCGTTCCCGTCCAGGTCTTGGTGTTCGAGCCGACCCGGACGTGGTCGTCGAGAGTCACCGGCGCACCGCCGCCGCGTTCGGTCGTGCCGTAGGTGACGGTCTGCTCACCCTCCGGGGTGCGCAGCAACACCACGGCGCCGGGCAGCAGGAACTCCTTGGCTGCCTCCTGCACGGTCGACTGCAGGGTCGCGTCGTCGATGGAGGGGGCAGGCGCGCCGACCGTTGTGGTTTCGGAGGCGGCTCCCGAGTCCGACCCGGTGTCCGACGAACAGGCGCCGAGCAGCAGGGTCAGGGCAAATGCGGCGCCGGCCGCTCGGAGATGGCGTGGTCGACAGGTCACCGCACGACGGTCCATGCCTGACGACCGTACGCCGCCGCGGTGCCACACACCGGCGAATGCGGCGGCGTGTCCTGCCGCAGTCGCGTTCCCGCGCCTCCGAGCGCCGGGCGGTAGCTCATAAGATCGTCCGTTGAGGTCCGACAACCACACACGGAGAGAGTCGTTACGTGACAGAGGAACCCGGCCGCGAGGATCTACTGCTCAGCGACGACGAGCGCATGCACGCCCTGAACGCCGTCAGCGAGCACTACGCCGCAGGACGGTTGGACACCGCCGAGTTCTATGACCGCTCGGAGGTGATCGCCTCGGCACGCACACTCGACGTGATGCGCGGCGCTTTCCGAGGGCTTCCCGGCGGAGTGCCGCTCGAGCAGGTCGACGGGCGCCTTCGGAAGATCCCGGTCGGCGAGAACAACCCCGCCGCCGTCGCTTCCACCGGAGCCGATGCGGAGCTGTCGTCCCTCCGCCGACGCGGCGGATTGGTCGATTCGCTCGACGGGGTGATCTTCGGCGTCACCCTCGTGACCTTCCTTGTGCTGCAGGTGGTCGTCGACTGGGACTACGCCTGGGTCGTCTGGCCGTCACTGCTGATCACTCTCAGCCTCCCCCGGATGATCCTCAGGTTCAGCGACACCGACGAGGAGATCTACGGGGAGCTGAAAGACGCGGAAGCCAAGTCACGCAAGAAGCGTCTCCAGGAGGCCACCGAACGGATCCTCGAGCTGGAATCCAAGAACGACCCCGACAAGATCTGACCGTTCATCGCGGCCGGATCGTGGGCGGGTCGTAGGCGCGGATCGGCGGCAGCTCGCCGTCGAACCGCTCGACCTGCACGAGGACATGTTGGCCGGTGCACCCGCGCGCCAGGCTCGACGTGCCGACGTCGGCGGTGAGGACGTTCGGATTGCCGTGCACGCACATCGAACTCGGGTCGGCCGGGTCCAACGGGTCGAACCAGGCGCCCGTCGCGAGCTGGACGACGCGATCGCGCACGCCCTCGTCGAGCACCGCCCCGGCCAGGCAGGCGCCTCGGTCGTTGAACACCCGGACCACGTCCCCGTCCGCGATACCGCGGGCGGCCGCGTCGTCGGGGTGCAGCCGGATCGGTTCGCGCCCCTGCACCTTCGATCCCTGACTCGTCGCTCCGTGGTCGAGCTGGCTGTGCAGCCGGGTCTTCGGCTGATTCGCGATCAGATGCAGCGGGAAGGCCTCGGCCCTGCGCCCACCGAGCCATTCCTCCGGCTCGTACCACCTCGGGTGCCCGGCGCAGTCGTCGTAGCCGAAGCCGTCGATGTCGGCGGAGAAGATCTCGATCTTGCCGCTCGGGGTGCGCAACGCATTCGCCTCGGGATCGGCGCGGAACTCCTCGAAGAGCGTCAACTCGTCCTCGGTGCGCATCCGGACGTGCCCGCGCCGCCAGAACTCGTCGAACTCCGGCGCCTCCCCGCCGTCCGCGAGGACGTACCCGCGCCACTGTCCGTACAGGTGCTCGATCCACTGCCCCGCGGTGCGGCCCTCGGTGAACCGCTCCCCGAACCCGAGCCGGTGCGCGAGCGCGGCGAAGGTGTCGTAGTCGTCGCGGGCGTCGGCGAAACGCGGTGTGGCCGCGTGCATCGCGACCATCAGCGGATCGTTGCGCGTGCAGGACAGGTCCTCCCGTTCGAGGGAGGTCGTGGACGGGACGACGATGTCGGCGTGCTTGGCCATCTGCGTCCAGTACGGGTCGTGCACGACGATCGTGTCCGGCCGGCCCAGCGCGCGGCGCAACCGGCCGAGGTCCTGGTGGTGGTGGAAGGGGTTGCCCCCGGCCCAGTACACCAGCCGGATGTCGGGAAAGGTGCGGCGCTGACCGTCGAAGTCGTACTCCTGCCCCGGGTTCAGGAGCAGGTCCGAGATCGCCGCGACCGGGATGGAGTCCGACACCGGGTTCTGTCCCTGGAACAGGGTCGGCAACGGGTACGGCACCGGCGCCAGCCCCGGCTCGTTCATCGAGCCGTATCCGTGCCCGAAACCGCCGCCCGGCACACCGATCTGGCCGAGCATCGCGGCCAGGGTGATGCCCGCCCACGGCGCCTGCTCGCCGTGCCGCACCCGTTGCAGCGACCAGGTGACCGAGATCATGGTGCGGCCCTTCGCCATTCGGCGGGCCAAGTCCGCGATGGTGTCCGCGGGCAGGCCCGACAGAGCGGCCGCCCACTCGGGGGTCTTCGCGACGCCGTCGGCCTTGCCCAGCAGGTACTGCTCGAACACCTCGTAGCCGATGCAGTAGCGATCCAGGAAGGCCAGGTCCGCGAGCCCCTCGTCGGCGAGCACATAGGCGCAGGCGAGCATGATCGCCACGTCGGTGCCCGGGCGCGGCGCGAGCCACTCCGCCTCGCCGTGCAGGTCGTCGCGCAACGGGCTGAGGGACACGATCCGGCCGCCCCGCGCCCGCATGGCATCGAGTGCGCCGCGGGTCGGATGGTGGCTGGTGCCACCGTCGTTGACGGCGGTGTTCTTGAGCGGCACTCCCCCGAAGCACACCATCAGGTCGGTCTCGCGGGCGATGACCTCCCAGTTCGTGGAGCGGGCGAACATCTTCCAGTGCGTCCCGACCACGCGCGGCATGATCACGCCGGTCGCGCCGAGGGAGTAGCTGTGCTCGGAGCGGGTGTAGCCGCCGAGCATCTTGAGGAATCGGTGGACCTGGCTCTGCGCGTGGTGGAAGCGGCCCGGCGAGGACCAACCGTAGGAGCCGCCGAAGATCGCGCGATTGCCGTGCGTATCCACCACGCGACGCAGCTCACCGGCGAGCAGGTCGGCCAGTTCGTCCCAGGACACCGCGACGAACTCGTCGCTGCCGCGCCGATCCGTTGGCCCGGGACCGTCCTCGAGCCAGCCGCGCCGGACCGCCGGTCCGGCGATGCGGGAGCGGTGCCGGACCGAACCGACCGCGTTGGCCAGGATCGGAGAGGGGTCGCCGTCGCCGGGGTACGGGTGCACGGCGGTCACCTCGGCGCCGTCGGATTCGGCCTCGAACATGCCCCAATGCGCCATGTGCTGGCGGCGCGTGGTTCCCGAACTCATGGCGGCCAGTCTGCCACCAGGGCAAGCACCGCCCGGAACGCCCTCGGGCGCCCGGAATTGGGTGTATGCCTGATTCATGAGTCCCGGCGACGGACCGGCATCACATGTCCTGGAGCTTCGTATCCACGGCGTGAGCAACACTCCGCCGCACGCCATGCTCGACGTGCAGGCGGACCAGGTGCATCGGGTGATCGGCGACGAGCTCGCCGGCTTCTGGACGGTCGACTCTGACGCCGCGGCCGCTCTCACGCCCGGGCAGCGCGGCCACATCCCGCCGGGTGTGCGGCGGGAGGCCTACTCGTGGGGCGCGCTGGCACGCACGACACCGAGTGGTACACCGCCCATCGGGCAGACGGTGCTCGCCGCGGTCATCAGGGCGGCCTGGTGCCTGGTGCTGCCGTACGGGCTGACGAACCTGGCCTACTGGGCGCGGAATCTCTGCACAATCGAACCGCAGGTGCGCCGGACCGCGACCCTGGTCCGGTTGTTCGGGCTCGGCCTCACCCTGCTCTTCGTCAGTACCGTGGTGTCGGTCTCGTCGGACCTGATCGCGCTGCAGTACCTGGAGTTCGGACACGGGGACCTGCCCGCGCAGTTCCAGGCCGTGGCCGATCTGCCCCCGCAACGGCGACTGGCGGTGTCCCTGCTCGTGCCCGTGGCCACGCTGGCGGTGCTGTGGTTCATCTCGTCGAGGTCGCGCACCCGCTACGACGTGGACAACGCGGAGCAGACCAGGGACTCCGCGGGCGCCACACCGATTCTGCGGCGGCAGGGGTTCTGGAACAACAGCGGCCATGCCGCCGAGACGACGGCGATCCACCTCGCCGCGGGCGTGGCGGGCACCGTGGCCATGACCGCGCTGTTCGCCCCACCCCACGACGAGCCGTTCGGCTGGCTCTTCTCGTGTGTCGCGATCGTCGCGGTGCTCACGTTGGTCGCGGGCGCGGTCCGGCTGGTTCTCACGAGCGAGCGCGGCGTGGACGTGCCGGTTTGGCGCAAGGACGGGACGGTGCCCGCGTCGACGTGGGCGGTCGTCGCGGTCAGCGCGGCCACCTTCGTGTCGCAGTCCCTGCTGCTCGCCTTCGGCCCAGGAGCCACGGATCGTCCCGCCGAGGGGGTGGTGACGCGGCTGGACGGCCTGATCGCGGTTCCCGGCGTCCTCGTCCTCGTGTTGCTGGCGCTGGCGCTGGCCGGACTGTCGCTTCGGCGGATGTCGCCGTGGTGGGCGGTCGTACTGGCGACGGCACTGGGCGCGGCGGCGGTGGCGTACCTGTGCGGGCAACGGGGTCCTGCGGTCATCGCGGGTGCGTCCGTCTACCTCGTGTTGCTCGCTCTCGCGCTGCCGCGGAGCGATTTTCAGGCCTGGTCGGGACGAGCGGTCGGTGTTTTCCTGCTGTTGGCGCTCGGCGGCGCCATGCTGCTGTCGAACCTCGTTGTGGTCGGCGTCGGCAACTGGCTCAACCGCTCGAAGGGGGCCGCCGAGCTGGTATCGGACGAACCCGTCGGCTGCCAGACCGCGATCCGTATCCCGGCGATCTTCGCCTGGTTCGGCGTCGGACTGGTCGCGGCCGCCGCCGCACTGGTGGTCGTGGTCGTGGTGGCGGGGTGCTGCGCAATTCGGTGGACGGCCTTCGTCCGGACCCGCAGCCGAGATGCCTCGACCTCCGCGAAGGCGATCGTGCTCGCGGAGCCGGACACCGTCCCAGCCGAGCGGCTCGCCAACGCCGCCCACCGCGCCGAACCGGCGATCGGCGTCCTCGCCACGCTCGCCTTCCTCGCCCTGCTCCCCTGCGTGATCCTGCCGCTGCGGCCCCGACAGGACACCGAGGCAACCACGCATCTGCACGTCGTCACAGCGTTGGGCACGCTGTTCGCCGCGGCGCTCGCGGCGGCGCTGGTTGGCGCTCTGGTCCTGCGACCGCACAGCGGCAGGCCGCTCGGCATCGTGTGGGATCTGCTGTGTATGGTCCCGCGCGCCGCGCACCCGTTCGGTCCGCCGAGCTACTCGGAGCGGGCGGTTCCGGAACTCGTTGCGCGGTGCGATGCCTGGCTCGACGAGGACAGCCAGAACCGGGTGGTGCTCTCGGCCCACTCGTTGGGATCCGTGCTGGCCGTCGCGGTGCTCCTCGACCCGCGGTCCGAGGAACTTGCCGCGCGCGGCGCACTGCTCACCTACGGGTCCCAACTGCGTGCCTATTTCGGCCGCATCTTCCCGGAACTGTTCGGCCCCGATGCCATCGCGAACGCGCCGGCGTCGGGCGCGCGCCCGTTTGCGCCCGACGAGTTCCTGCGCGACGACTGTGGCCCTGCGCCACAGCCGCGCCCGGGAACGGTGACCGGCCTACTCGGCGGTGCGGCCGGGCCGCCACGGTGGATCAACCTGTGGCGCGAGACCGATCACCTGGGTTTCCCGGCGTACTCACGACTGACGAACCGGATCGACGTGCGGGCCGACGAGGTCGACAGGTCCGGGTACCTGCCGACCGTCGCCGGTCACAGCGACTACGTCCGCACCCCTCAGTACCGGACCGCGCTCGCGGAGCTGCGGCGGTTACTCGGGGCGTGAGCCCGCGTCAGGGCAGTGACGCGATGAGCTTGTCGACGTCCACCCGGGGTCCGGTGAAGAACGGGACCTCTTCGCGCACGTGCATCCGCGCCTCGGTGGCACGCAGGTCGCGCATGAGGTCGACGATGCGGTCGAGCTCGGGTGCCTCGAACGCCAGGATCCACTCGTAGTCACCGAGCGCGAAGGCGGGGATGGTGTTCGCGCGGACATCCGGGTACCCGCGACCGGCCTTGCCGTGATCGGCGAGCATCTTGCGACGCTCGTCGTCCGGCAGCAGGTACCACTCGTAGGACCGCACGAACGGGTAGACGCAGATGTAGGCGCCCGGCTCCTCACCCGCGACGAAGGCGGGCAGGTGGCTCTTGTTGAACTCCGCGGGACGGTGCAACGCGACGTTGCTCCACACCGGGTCGCTCGCGCGACCGAGGATCGTGGTGCGCCGGAAATCGGCGTAGAGCTTCTGCAGATCCTCCAGCCGCTCCGCATGCGTCCAGATCAGGAAGTCCGCGTCGGCGCGCATCCCGGCGATGTCGTAGACGCCGCGGACGGTCGCGTCGGTGTCCTCGAAGGACCCGAAGAACGCCTTCGCGTCGTCGATCGCCTTGGTGCGGTCCTCTTCGAGGACACCCGGCTGCACCTGGAACACCGAGAACATCGCGTAGCGGAGCGTGGAGTTGAGCTTGTCGTAATCGAGGCGTGCCATGGCTCTATCGTGCCATCTGCTCCGCGACCGTGGTCGCCGCCGTGGTCGCCGCCGCCACGCACGCCGGCACACCGACGCCGTGCAGCAGCGCCCCCGCGACGGCGAGCCCCGGCAGCGCGCCGGTCGCGTCCTCGATGACCTGCACCCGCTCGAGGTGGCCGGGCCCGTACTGCGGCAGCCCACCGTGCCAACGCTGCACGACCGCGTCGACCGGATCGACCGGATCGACCCGCAGGCCGGTGACCGTCTCGAGGTCCGCGCGGGCGGCCGCGACGAGTTCGCCGTCGGGGGCGTCGACGATGGCCGCGTCCCCGAACCGCCCGAACGAGGCCCGTACCAGGGCCCCGCCGCGCTCGGCCAGGTGCGGCCATTTGCGGCTGGACAGCGTGAAGGCCTTGGCGCGCACGGCTTCCCCTGTGGCCACCAGGATGCCCGAGTTCTGCGGCAGCGGCGTCCCCTCGTCCAGTGCGAGCGCGACGACGACCGAGGAGGCCAGCGGGATCTGGGCTGCGGCCGAACTCGCAACGGGCGCGACGCCGGACAGCAGCGCGGCCAGCGACGGCGCCGGCACGGCCAGGACCACACCGTCGACCCGGCCGACCGGATCGATCCACCAGCCCTGCCCGTCGGGCGCACGTGAGAGACCCGACGCGTCCGCACGCACCACGGTCGCCGCCGCCCGCTCCGTCAGCGCGTCGAGCAGCACGCCGTAGCCATCGCGAAGTCCGCCGAACACCGGACCGGGGCTCGGCTCGGGCAGGGCCTCGGCGACCGCAGCGGACAGGCTGGCCGCGCCGCGGTCCAGCGCCGCCGCCAGGGTCGGGAGTGCGGCGCGCACGCCGATCGAATCCGACAGTCCCGAGTACACGCCGCCGAGCAGTGGGTCCACCGAGCGGCGCACCACCTGTTCGCCGAAGCGGGATCCGACCAGGGTCGCGACATCGGTGTCCGAGCCGGGCCGCCACTCCAGCGGGACGCCCGGCTCCGCGTCGATCCGGGCCAGCGTCGCGTCGTCGACGAGGCCTGCGACCGAGGCCGAGTCCGCGGGGATGCCCATCAGCGCGCCCCCTGGCAGCGGGTGCAGCGCGCCCTCGGACCAGATCAGCGGACGCACCGCGGCGGGGGCGACGATCTGATCCGAAAGGCCGAGTTCGGCGAGCAGCGCGGGCACCTCGGGGCGTCGGGCGATGAAGGCCTCCGCGCCGACGTCGACGCCGTCGCCCGCCAGCTCCGTGGTGCGCAGCTTGCCGCCGAGGCGCCCGGACGGTTCGACCATCGTGATGACGGCGTCGGGCCCGAGGCGTTGCCGCAGTCGATACGCGGCGACGAGACCGGAGATGCCCCCACCGATGACGGCGACCGATGTCACAGCGAGTGCACCAGCTCCACCGCCGCGGTCAGCACGCCCGGATCGGTGTCGGGGAGCACCCCGTGTCCGAGGTTGAAGATGTGGCCGATCGCACCCGCAGCGACGGCCCGATCCGCCTCGCTCGCCACCCGGCGGACCTCGCGTTCGACGGCGTCCCAGCCGGCGAACAGCACCGCCGGGTCGAGGTTGCCCTGCAGCGCCTTGCCGGGGCCGACGCGGCGGGCGGCCTCGTCGAGCGGGATCCGCCAATCGACGCCGACCACGTCGGCGCCCGCCTCGCCCATGGCGCCGAGCAGTTCGCCGGTGCCGACACCGAAGTGGATCCGCGGCACACCGGCCTCGGCCACCTCAGCGAACACCCGCTCCGAATGCGGCAGCACGAACTTTCGGTACTCGGCGAGCGAGAGCGCGCCGGCCCAGGAATCGAACAGCTGCACGGCGTCGACGCCTGCGTGCAGCTGCGCCTTGAGGAAGGTGATGGTGGTGTCCGCGAGCGACCCGAGCAGCGCGTGCCAGGTCTGCGGATCCGAGTGCATCAGCGCCTTGGTGCGCTCGTGGTTGCGGCTGGGGCCGCCCTCGACCAGGTAGGAGGCCAGCGTGAACGGCGCCCCCGCGAAACCGATCAGCGGGGTGTCGCCCAGTTCCCTGGTGAGCAGCGAGATCGCCGCGGTCACCGCGCCGACCTCCTCGGTGCGCAGCCGCGGCAGCGCCGTGACGTCGGCCGCCGAGCGGACGGGCGAGGCGACGACGGGTCCGGTGCCTGCCACGATGTCGAGGTCGATGCCCGCGGCCTTGAGCGGGACGACGATGTCGGAGAACAGGATCGCCGCGTCCACCCCGTGCCTGCGCACCGGCTGCATGGTGATCTCGCAGACCAGTTCGGGGTTGAAGCAGGATTCGAGCATCCCGATCCCGGCCCGGATCTCGCGGTACTCGGGCAGCGACCGGCCTGCCTGCCGCATGAACCACACTGGCCGGTGTGCCGGCGTGCGTCCGGTCGCGGCCGCCAGCAGCGGTGCCTGGGGCAGCAGCCGCCGGTACGGGTACTGCGCGCCGGTCGTCATGGCCGCATTCGTGTCTTCCAGGTCGCTCATATGTCCCAACGCTCGTCGCCCGCCAAGTTCCTTTCCCGATCATGCTGCCAGATCCGCGACCGGGAACCCGACTCCCGATGCGGCCTCCGGCGACTCACGCGCCGATCTGGCCTGCGATCCGATGCTCGAGCTGTGCTCGGGCACCGGCCGGGAGAACGATCAGCCCCTCGAGGTCCTTACGCGCCTTCACGTACGCGCTCTGCCGCTCCTCCGGCGTGGCCGCCTCGTCCATGGCCAGCCGCAGGAGCCGCTGGGCGCGCACCAGGCGTTCTTGCTCGCGGGCGGTGAATCCGGTGCGGCGCCGTCGCTTCGCCTCCGCTTCGCAGACATCGAAGGCGATCGCGTAGGCATGCACGGCGGCGCGGTACTCGACCTGCGCCTCGTGGTTGCCCACCATCGACTCCTGGTCCTCCGGCCGCAGCAGGTCCGCCTGCCGCTTCGCCTTGTGGAACTCGACCGTCAGGGGTTCGCGCATGTCGGTCATCATCGGGAAGTCGAGCAGCGTCACGAGACTCATCTCGTACCCGAACCAGCGAGCATCGGTCTGGTCGTGCTCGTCGACGATCTTGGCGATCTCGCGCCGCTGGGTCTGCTCGTCGGCCTGGTTCTGCGCCTTGACCCGAGCGATCTCGATCTTGGTCTGCTGCTTCAGGCGGTAGCGCTCCTGCCGCCGCTCGGCGCGTCGCTGATTGGCCGCGCCGACCGCTTTCACCGCCCCGCCGATACTCCCGCCGAAGACGAAGAGCAGCCACCAGGAGTGCGACAGAAACCCGAGGACCTGATCCACACTCTTCATGATGCCTGCAGCGAGACCGACGCACGAAGCGGGGCGCCGGGAGCCGATGCCGCTAGAACCGGCGCGCCTCCACCGGCGACGATCGGGGCAGGTCTAACGTCCGCGGTGTGACCACGTCGGGATCCCCTGCCGAGCCTGCTCCGTTTCGCAGCGCGATAGCCGCGATGCAGAAGGCCTCGGTTCACCCGCAGATCGAGGTCGGTCCGATCCGGCCGCCTCAGCGGTTGGCGCCGTACAGCTACGCGCTCGGCGCCGAGGTCCGGCATCCCGAAAGCGACATCGTGGCCGAACAGTCCGAGGGCGACGCCTTCGGACGGCTGATCCTGCTGTACGACCCCGAGGGCGACGAGGCCTGGAATGGCACCATGCGACTGGTGGCCTACATCCAGGCCGACCTCGACGCCGACCTCGCCGCGGACCCGCTGCTTCCTGAGGTCGCCTGGAGCTGGCTGGTCGACGCGCTCGAGTCCCGCGGCGAACCGATGACCGCGCTCGGCGGCACCGTGACCGCGACCAGCTCGGTGCGCTACGGCGACATCGCCGGCCCCCCGCACGCCCACCAGCTCGAGCTGCGCGCCTCCTGGACTCCGACGTCCCTCGAACTCGGGGCGCACGTGGAGGCCTTCTGCGAGGTCCTGGCCTATGCGGCAGGCCTGCCGCCGGTCGGCATCACCCAGCTCGGGAGTCCGAAGCCGGGTTGAGCTCGGTGTTCGGGCGCTCCGCTGGCTCCACGCCGGACGCCTTACCCGCCCGGACCGACTCGAGGAACGCCGCGATCGCGCGGATCACCTGATCGCTCCGAATCGAGTGGAAGATGTCGAAGGCGTGCTGCGCGCCGCGCAGTTCCGCGTAGGCGACCGGGCTCGTCGAGATCGCCCGCAGCCTCGCCACGAACTCCCTCGCCTCGGTCACCGGCAGGAGAGAGTCGTGCGTGCCGTGTACGACGAGGAACGGCGGCGCGTCGGCGCGCAGCTTCGCCAGCGGCGACGCGGCCAGATAGTCCTCGGGGAACCGCGCACCCTTGCCGAGCACCATCTCGCTGATCCTGGACTCGACCCGGGCGCGCACCTGCTTGATCCCCGTCTCCGCGGCGAAGTCGTACGCCCCGTACATCGGCACACATGCCGACACCGAGGTGTCGACGTCCTCGAAACCGGGCTGGAGCTCGGGGTCGTTGGCGGTCAGCGCGACCATCGCGGCCAGGTGCCCACCCGCCGAGCCGCCGGTGACGGCGAGGAAATCGGGATCGCCGCCGTACTGTTCACCGTTCGTCCGCAACCACGCGACGGCCTGCTTGAGCGCGATGAGGTGGGCGGGCCAACTGGCGCGCGGCGAGAGCGGATAGTTCACGGCCGCGCACACCCACCCACGCGAGGCCAGCTCCACCATCAGCGGCAGGCCCTGATGGTCCTTGCTACCGATCACCCAGCCGCCGCCGTGGATCTGCAGCAGCATCGGCGCGTTCGGCGGCAGGTCGCGATGGTGGTAGACGTCGACGCGGAACCGGGCGCCGCCCGGCGCGTACTCGATGTTGCTGACCCTGGCGACATCGTCGCGGCGCATCCGGAACGGCCTGCTGCTCGAGCGCCAGTCGATGGGACTGCCCGCGCCGGGATCGTCCACGCCGATCTCGCGCAGGGCATCGGCCATCTCCTGCCCCGCGCGGCGCGACGAGACCATCGCAGCCGTCAGGCCCGCCGCGGACACCGCCGCGAGCGCGAGACCCAGCCGATCGCTGCGCGTGGACGCGCCGTGGCGTGCCAGGTGGACACCCGCGTCGAGGACCGTCGCCCCGAGTTGCTGCGGTGCCAGTTCCGATGTCAGCCAGCCGGCGACGAAGGCGGGTACGGAGGCCCACATGCCGGGGACGGGACGCAGCGCGTTGGCCGTCAGCGCCGCATTGACCGCCTGCCGGATCAGGAAACCTCGTGTCATGTGACCTCTTTCACCCCTGTGCACGGAGCGGGCTTCTCCGTTCACCCGATTCAATAGTAGAAGCGCTCTAAAGTTGGGACATGGAGAGACTGAGCGGTCTGGATTCAACGTTCCTCTATCTCGAAACCCCCACCCAACTCCTGCACGTCTGCGGACTGATCGTCCTCGACGTCTCGACGGTCCCGGGCGGATACGACTTCGGAACCTTCAAGACGGAGCTGGCTGCGCGCGTCGCGGGCATACCCGCCTTCCGCAGAAAGCTGCACGACTCCGTGCTGAACCTCGACCACCCGGTCTGGGTCGACGACCCCGGATTCGACATCGACCGGCACGTGCACCGGATCGCGGTACCCGGCCCCGGCGGTCGCGAGGAGATCGCCGAGCTGTGCGGCCACCTCGCGGGTCAGCAGATGGACCGCACCATCCCGCTGTGGGAGATGTGGGTCATCGAGGGCTCGGCGGACGGCACCGTCGCGATCATGTCGAAGATGCATCACGCGAACGTGGACGGGGTGACAGGGGCGAGCATGATGGCGCAACTGTGCGGGCTGACCCCCGACGCGCCGCGACCGGAGGTCGACCCCGACCAGCGCTCGGCGGGCGACGCGGACACCCTCGATCTCGCGGTCAGCGGCCTGCTCGGTTTCGTCAGCCGTCCGCTCCAGCTGGCCAAGGCCCTGCCGAGCGGGATCGCGCTGCTGCCGAAGTGGATCACCCGTGCCCGGCGGGGCGAGGCGATGCCGGCCCCCTTCACCGCGCCGAGGACCTCCCTCAACGGGTCGCTGACGGGCCATCGCAATATCGCCTACGCGCAGCTCGACCTCGCGAAGGTCAAACTGGTCAAGGACGCCTTCGGCGTCAAGGTCAACGACGTGGTGCTCGCAATGGTCGGCGGCGCGCTGCGCCGCTACCTCTCCGACCGCGACGAGCTGCCCGAGACCTCGCTGGTCGCGATGGTCCCGGTGTCGGTGCACGAGACCTCCGATCGACCGGGGACCAACCAGATCTCGGGAATGTTCACCCAGCTGGGCACCCAGATCGGCGACCCGGTCGCCCGGCTCACCGAGGCCAACGCGCACAACACGATGGTGAAGTCGCACAACGCCTCGCTCGGCGCCAGCCTGCTGCAGGACTGGTCCCAGTTCGCGGCGCCGGCGGCCTTCGGCCCGGCGATGCGGGTCTACTCCTCGCTCAAGCTGGCCGAACGCCATCCGGTGGTGCACAACCTGGTGTGCTCCAACGTCCCCGGTCCCCCGGTCACCCTGTACTTCCTCGGCGCGCGCATCGCGGCGATGTTCCCGCTCGGCCCGATCTTCCACGGCGCCGGACTCAACGCCACGGTGATGTCACTCGACGGCAAGTTGAACGTCGGCCTGGTGTCCTGCCCGGAGCTCGCCCCCGAGCTGTGGGACCTTGCCGACGCCTTCGCGCCCGCCCTCGAGGAGATGGTCAAGGCCGCCCGCGCCAAGACCCGCAAGCGCAAGGCCACGCCTGCCAGGACGTGACGCGCACCCGGCATCTGCGGAAGCGGCCGGGTAAGCGCCGTAAGGTCATTGTTCATGTCCGATGTCAGCGACCAGGCCCCCGAGCGCACCGCCGTGCCGCTCCTGACCCCCGCAGGCGGGCTCCCCGAGCTCGTCGACTCGACCCGGTTGCTGGCCGCGGCCGTTGACCGGCTCGCCGGGGGCACCGGCCCGCTCGCGGTCGACGCCGAGCGCGCCTCCGGCTTCCGGTACTCGAACCGCGCCTACCTGCTGCAGTTCCGGCGGGCGGGGGCGGGCACCGTGCTGGTCGACCCCATCCCGATCGCGGGCGAACTGGCCCCGCTCGCCGAGGTGATCAACCCACTCGAGTGGGTGCTGCACTCGGCCGATCAGGATCTGCCCGGCCTCGACGAGCTCGGCATGCGACCCGCCGCCCTCTACGACACCGAGCTCGCGGGCCGGCTGGCCGGCTACGAGCGGGTCGGCCTTGCCGCGATCGTCGAGCGCAAGCTCGGCTTCGAGCTGAAGAAAGGGCACGGCGCCGACGACTGGTCCAACCGCCCGCTGCCCGAGACCTGGCTGAACTACGCGGCCCTCGACGTCGAGGTGCTCCTGGAGTTGCGCGACGCCGTCGCCGAGGACCTCGAGTCGCAGGGCAAGACCGATTGGGCCGCGCAGGAATTCGAGCACGTGCGGCTCGCAGGCCCGCCGAAGCCCAAGCCCGACCGCTGGCGGCGCACGTCGCAGATCCACTCCCTCAAGTCCCCGCGCCAGCTGGCCGCGGTCCGCGAACTGTGGACCGCGCGGGACGAGTTGGCCCGCAAGCGTGACGTCGCGCCAGGGCGGGTCCTGCCCGACTCGGCGATCATCGCCGCGGCATCCGCCGACCCCAAGTCCGTCGACGCGTTGCGATCGTTGCCGGTGTTCGGCGGACCGCGTCAACGCCGATCTTCGGCGCTGTGGATGCAGGCACTCCAACGGGCGAGGGCACTCCCGCCCGAGGAACTACCCCCTGTGACGCAGCCGTTCACCGGTCCGCCGCCGATCAACCGCTGGTCCCGCCGCAACCCCGAGGCCGCCGAGCGGCTGGCGGCGGCCCGCACGGCCATCACCGGACTCTCGGAGCGAGTGAAGGTCCCGGTGGAGAACTTGCTCACCCCCGAGCTCGTCCGGCGCCTGTGCTGGGACTTCGATCCCGCCGATCACCCCGGCGACCCCGCGCAGGTGACCGCCGAGATCGACCAGACCCTGGCGGCAGGCGGCGCAAGGCGGTGGCAGCGCGAGCTGACGGCCCCGCTGCTCGCGGAGGCGCTGCGCACGGCACCCACCCATGTTACTGGTGAGTAATACGCGCTAGAGTGGACGGGCCGGACGTCGTGTCCGGCCGTTCGTCCACTCCAGCCAGGAGGAATCCAGCGTGGCTGCTCCCGCATCACAGCGCAGCGTCGTCTTCGTCGACGGCATCCGTACCCCGTTCGGCAAGGCCGGACCGAAGGGCATGTACGCGGAGACCCGTGCCGACGACCTCGTCGTCAAGGCCATCCGCGAACTGCTCCGCCGCAACCCGCAGCTCGACCCCGCCCGTATCGACGAGGTCGCCATCGCCGCGACCACGCAGACCGGCGATCAGGGCCTGACCATCGGCCGCACCGCCGGAATCCTCGCCGGCCTGCCGGAGACCGTCCCCGGCTTCGCCATCGACCGCATGTGCGCGGGCGCGATGACCGCCGTGACCACCACCGCGTCCGGCATCGGCTTCGGCCAGTACGACGTCGTCATCGCAGGCGGCGTCGAGCACATGGGCCGTCACCCGATGGGCGAGGGTGCCGACCCCAACCCGCGCTTCCTGGCCGACCGCCTGGTCGATCAGAGCGCGCTGGTGATGGGCAACACCGCCGAGAACCTGCACGACCGGTTCCCGACCATCACCAAGGAGCGCACCGACGCCTACGCCGTCGCGTCGCAGGCCAAGTACCAGGCGGCCAAGGAGGCCGGCTACATCGCCGACACCCTGGTGCCCGTCGCCACCCGCTCGGCCGCCGGCTGGGGCCTCGCCACCGAGGACGAGCCGCCGCGCCCCGGCACCACCACCTCGGACCTCGCCGGCCTCAAGACCCCGTTCCGTCCCGCGGGCCGGATCACCGCGGGCAACGCGGCCGGCCTGAACGACGGCGCCACCGCCGCGATCCTCGCGGGCGAAGACACCGCCATCGAGCTCGGCCTGCCGATCGGCATGCGCATGGTCGGCTTCGCCTACCAGGGCGTCGACCCGGCTGTGATGGGCTACGGACCGGTCCCGGCCACCGAGAAGCTGCTGGCCCGTACCGGATTGAAGATCGAGGACATCGGCCTCTTCGAGCTCAACGAGGCATTCGCGGTCCAGGTCATCGCCTTCCTCGAGCATTACGGCATCGCCGACGACGACCCGCGCGTCAACCCGTGGGGCGGCGCCATCGCCTGCGGCCACCCCCTCGCCTCCTCGGGAGTGCGTCTGATGACGCAGCTCTCCCGCCAGTTCGCCCAGCGTCCCGACGTCCGCTACGGCCTGACCAGCATGTGCATCGGTCTCGGCATGGGCGGAACCGTGATCTGGGAGAACCCGAACTTCGACGGAGCCAAGTAACCATGTCTGAAATCGCAACCGCATTCGCCGACGAGGTCGTGACGAACGCGTACACCAAGCTCGTGTCCGTTCCCGGGATCGACGGTCAGGTCGCCCTGATCACCCTCGACAACGGCTTCGACCACACCAAGCCGTCGTCCTTCGGCCCCGGCGGACTCACCGCTCTCGACGCCGCGCTCGACGAGGCCTTCGCCGCGAACCCCGCGGCGATCGCCATCACCGGCAAGCCGTTCATCTTCGCCGCGGGCGCGGACCTCAAGGGCGTGCCGTCCATCACCAGCCGCGAGCAGGGCATCGAGCTGGGCCGCCTGGGCCACAAGGTGTTCCGTCGCCTGCGTGAGTCCACCGTCCCGACCTTCGCCTTCGTCAACGGCGTCGCGCTCGGCGGCGGCCTCGAGGTCGCGCTGCACAGCCACTACCGCACCGCATCCGAGAGCGCGGGCGCGCTCGGCCTGCCCGAGACCATGCTCGGCCTGGTCCCCGGCTGGGGCGGCACGCAGCTGCTGCCGAACCTGATCGGCGCCGACAAGGCGGTCACCCTCGTCCTCGAGAACCCGCTCAACAACGGCCGCGTCATCAACCCAAAGAAGGCCCTCGAGCTCGGCGTCGTCGACGCGGTGTTCGGTTCCGCCGACTTCATCGAGCAGTCCCTCGCCTGGGCGGCGCAGGTCCTCGCGGGCGAGGTCACCCCGGCCCGCCCCGAGATCGACCGCGGCCAGGGCTGGGACGACGCCATCGCAAGGGCGAAGGCCCTCGTCGCGGGCAAGACGAAGAACAACGCGCCTGGCGCGGTCCGGGCCATCGAGCTGCTCGAACTGGCCCGCACCACCGACCTCACCGATCCTGCCTCGCTCGACGCCGGCTTCGCCGCCGAGGACGAGGCGCTCGCCGACCTGCTGATGGCCGACGAGCTGCGCGCGGGCCTGTACGCCTTCGACCTGGTGAACAAGCGGGCCAAGCGTCCCGCGGGCGCGCCGGACAAGTCGTTGGCGCGCAAGGTGACCGGCGTCGGCATCATCGGCGCCGGCCTGATGGCCAGCCAGCTCGCGCTGCTGTTCGTGCGTCAGCTCAAGGTCCCGGTGATCCTCACCGACATCGACCAGGAGCGCATCGACAAGGGTGTCGGCTACGTCCACACCGAGATCGACAAGCTGCAGGGCAAGGGCCGGCTGTCCGCCGACGCGGCCAACCGCCTCAAGGCGCTCGTCTCCGGCTCGCTGGACAAGTCCGCGTTCGCCAAGACCGACTTCGTCATCGAGGCCGTCTTCGAGAACCTCGACCTGAAGAAGAAGATCTTCGCCGAGCTCGAGGAGTTCATCGCCCCCGAGACGATCCTCGCGACCAACACCTCGTCGCTGTCGATCACCGACATGGCGTCCGAGCTCAAGCACCCCGAGCGGGTCGTCGGATTCCACTTCTTCAACCCCGTCGCGGTGCTGCCGCTGCTCGAGATCATCAAGGGCGACAAGACCGACGATGCAACGCTGGCAACGGCTTTCGCGACCGCCAAGTCGCTGAAGAAGTCGGCAGTGCTGTGCGGCGACAAGGCCGGGTTCGTCTTCAACCGCCTGGTCACCCGCACCCTCGGTGAGGTCATGACCGCGGTGGACGAGGGCACCCCGTTCGACGTCGCGGACAACGCGGTCGGCGAGCTGGGCATGCCGATGAGCCCGTTCACGCTGCTGGCGCTCGTCGGCCCCGCCGTCGCGCTGCACACCGGCGAGACCCTGCAGGCCGCGTACCCGGCGCGCTTCAAGAGCTCGCCCGGGCTCGAGGCGCTCGTCGAGGCCCGCAAGCCCGGCGTGTGGACCTACGGCCCCGAGGGCCAGGTCGTCGACCCCGAGGTCGCCGCGCTGTGGCCCCAGGGCGACAAGGCGTCCACCGCCGAGGAGGTCCTCGAGCGCACGCGTCGCGCGTTCGCCGAGGAGATCGCGATCATGCTCGACGAGGGAGTCGTCGCGGCGGCCGAGGACATCGACCTCTGCCTGATCCTCGGTGGCGGCTTCGGCTTCTGGAACGGCGGCATCACGCCGTACCTGGACCGGACCGGCACCTCGGAGGCCGTCAACGGCAAGCGCTTCCTTGCGCCGGGCGTCGCGAGCGTCTAGCCAGAGAAACACCACGTCACGAGGCGGGCGCGGCACGGGAATCCCCCGTGCCGCGCCCTTTTCGCGTTGACACGTGCCTCCCCCGGCGACGTTTTGGGCGCCTCCTGCACCGATACAGCGTTATGGTGTCAGATGCCCGTGAACGGCGGCCATGCTCGGCCGCACCGACGAAAGGCAATAACAGAATGCGAGTCAGACGTCTCAGGGGTGGGAGGGCCGTCTCGAGGCTCAAACGCTCGATGCTGGTGTCATTGGCGATGCTGCTACCGCTCGGGGTGTCGGTAGCAGGTCCCGTTGGTACAGCCAACGCGGCGTTCGACCCGAACTTCGGGTACGACTTCTGGGTCGAGTCCGACATGGGCGGGATCAAGTCGCGCATCTTCCGTGCCGCGGACGGCAACAGGAACCGTGTGGTGTACGCGCTCGACGGGATGCGCGCCCGCAACGATCTCAACGGCTGGGAGATCGAGACAAACGTCGCGCGCGCGCTGACCGCCGCCAACATCAACGTCGTGATGCCGGTCGGCGGGGAGTCCAGCTTCTATGCGGACTGGAACGCGCCGAGCACCTGGGGTCCTGGCGATCTCGGGTCATCCACCGGCAGCTCCAACGGGTCGTCGGGGCTGGGCAGCTCGGATGCCGCGGCCGACGTCGACGGCAAGGCCAACACCTACCGGTGGGAGACCTTCCTGACCCAACAGCTGCCGCGCGCGCTTGCCGAGCGGGAAGGGTTCAGATCCACCCGCAACGGTGTATTCGGCCTGTCGATGGGTGGCAGCGCCGCCCTGACGCTCGCCGCCTACTACCCGCGGCAGTTCAGCTTCGCCGGGTCGTACTCCGGCTTCCTCAACAACTCGGCGCCCGGCATGCGCGAGGCACTTCGCGTCGCGATGGTCTCGGCCGGCGGCTTCAACATCGACGCGATGGCGCCGCCATGGGGGCCGCAGTGGCTGCGGATGGATCCGTTCGTCTTCGCGCCGATGCTGAAGGCGAACAACACCCGGTTGTGGATTGCTTCCGGCAGCGGGCTCCCCGGCCCCGGCGACGTCAGCGATGCCCTCGGCGTCGTGCAGGCCGTTCCGTTGGAGGCGTTGGCACTGGCCAACACCCGCGCGTTCGAGGTCCGGATGGCCACCATCGGCGCAGGCAACGCCCACTATGACTACCCCGCAACGGGAGTCCACAACTGGAAGAACTGGGAGGACCAGGTCAACCGCATGATTCCCGACCTGTCGGCGAACATCGGTTGAGTCGTCCCTAGGTATTTCCGAGATCCGCGCCCCCGGCACCTCGCCAGGGGCGCGGACTCGTTTTCGCCCACGCAGCAGTTAGGTTAGGCTCCCCTGCATGCGTTCACTCTTTCGTCTCGGCATCGCCGCCCTCGCCGCCACCACCCTGGTCGGCTGCGCCTCCGACACCGCGAGCTCCGACAGCGCCGCGGACGGCGGCGGCGCCTACCCGGTCAGCATCGACAACACCTTCAGCACCACCACCCTCGAGGCGAGGCCGGACCGGCTCGTCACCATGGGCTGGAACGCCCAGGACGTGCTCTACGCGCTCGGCCTCACCCCCGTCGGCCAGCCGAAGTACGTGTACGGGGCCAACCCGAACGGCGTGATGCCATGGGCCGAGAAGTACTTCGACGCGGACAAGACCACGCTGTTCGACGATCCGCAGGCAGGCGAGCCGTCCATCGAGGCGCTGGCCGCGCTCGCCCCGGACGCGATCCTGGCGCCCTATGAGGGATTCGACCAGGCCTACTACGACAAGCTGAGCCGGCTCGCTCCCACCGTCGCCTACCCGGGCAAGGCCTGGCAGACCACCTGGCAGGACCAGACCAGCATCATCGGCGAGGCCGTCGGCAAGCCGGACGAGGCCGAAGGCCTGATCGACGGACTGGGGAAGACCCTGGCCGACACCGCATCCCAGCACCCCGAGTTCGCCGGGAAGACCCTCGCGGTGGTGAACTTCGACACCGGCGCGGGTGAGGCCAACGTCTACCTGCCGACAGATCCGCGGGTCCAGGTCCTCACCGAACTCGGCTTCGTCAACGCCCCCGGCGTGGAAAAGCTCGCCGCGGACAACAAGAGCGGCAAGTTCTACCAGGACATCTCGCTGGAGAACGTCCGCGACATCGATGCGGACGTCATCGTGGCCTTCACCGACGGCGCTACCGATCCGCTCGGCAACCCCGCCATCGCCTCGCTCGGGGCTGTCCAGCGCGGCTCGGCCGTGCTCCTGCGCGACCAGCAGGTCATCGCCGGACTCAGCAACGTCAATGTGCTCAGCATTCCCTGGGTGCTCGACAAGATCGTCCCGCAACTGGCGGAGACCGCGAAGCGCGCCGGCTGACCGGCTCAGCACCGCCTCCCGGACCGTGTTTATCGACCCCACCGCGCCGTCATCGGCGTAGCGTCCACACTGTCCCGGGTGTTGCACGACGCAATGGGGCGTCGACCGCGGGGCGCGCTAGGGGTCAGAGATGGCACAGAGCGACACCGCCTTCGGCGGTACCGGATCGGGCGCGGCGAAGGCGGACGTCGCCCACGCCGTGATGTTCGCAGGGGCAGCAGCTCTCGGCGGCTTCCTCTTCGGTTACGACACCGCAGTCATCAACGGCGCCGTTGGCGCCATCCGCGACCGGTACGACATCGGTGCCGCCGGAACGGGATTGTCCGTCTCTCTCACCCTGCTCGGGGCGGCCCTCGGCGCCTGGATCGCGGGAGAGGTCGCGGACCGCCTCGGCCGCATCCGGGTGATGCGGATCGCCGCGCTGCTGTTCATCGTCGGCGCCATCGGGTCTGCTTTCCCGTTCACCATTTACGACCTGACGGCGTGGCGGGTGGTCGGCGGTGTGGCGGTCGGCGTCGCCTCGGTGATCGCGCCCGCCTACATCGCGGAGATCTCCCCCGCCGCCATCCGGGGCCGACTCGGGTCCATGTACCAGCTCGCCATCGTCCTCGGCATCGCCGTTTCCCAACTCGTCAACTACGCGCTGTCCGCGGCGGCAGACGGAGCGAGGGGTGAGCTGGCAGGCATCGAGGCCTGGCAGTGGATGCTGGCACTCGAGGCGGTCCCCGCAGCGCTCTACCTGATCATGACGTTCACCATCCCCGAGTCGCCGCGGTTCCTGGTGGCCCGCTCGCGCGACGAGGACGCCAGGAAGATCATCTCCAGATTGGAGGGCGGTGACCACGACGCAGTAACCCAGCGGATGAACGAGATCCGCGACTCGTTGAGCGAACACCGCACCAAGACCACGGTCCGCGAACTGTTCTCGAAACCGCTCGGGGTGGCACCACTGGTCTGGATCGGTATCGCGCTCGCCGCGCTACAGCAGTTCGTCGGGATCAACGTGATCTTCTACTACTCCAGCACGCTCTGGCAGGCCGTCGGGTACGGCGAGGACAGCTCCCTGTTCATCAGCGTCGTCAGCGCGCTGGTCAACATACTCGGCACCTTCATCGCGATCGCGGTCATCGACAAGATCGGACGAAAGCCTCTGCTGCTGATCGGCTCGGTTGGCATGGCCATCTCGCTGGCCATCACGGCTGCGTGCTTCCACACAGCCACCATCACCACCGACGCCGACGGCGACTCGGTCGCGACGCTCAGCGACACGAACGGCACGATCGCTCTCGTGGCGGCCAACGCATTCGTGTTCTTCTTCGCCTTCTCCTGGGGCCCGGTGGTCTGGGTCCTGATCAGCGAGCTCTTCCCGAACCGGGTCCGCGCGGCCGCGGTCGGCGTGGCCACCGCCGCCAACTGGGTCGCGAACTTCCTGGTGTCCTCGACCTTCCCGACGCTCGCGGACTGGAACCTCTCGCTCACCTACGGCGGGTACGCCGCGATGTCGGCGATCTCTTTCTTCGTCGTCCTGCGGTTCGTCAAGGAGACCCGCGGACGCACCCTGGAGGCGGCCGGCTGATCACCGGCGGCCGCCCGGATTAGCCGACGCCGGGACCAGCGGTTCCCAGATCCGAGGACTCTTCCACCTCGGATCGGATACCCACGACCCAGCCGGTGATCTGGCGGGCCAGATCCTGGGCGGTGAGACCGAGCTCCTTGAGGATCTGATCTCGCGACGCGTGGTCCAGGAATCGTTGCGGCACACCGACATCCCTCGAGGGCGTGTCAACGCCTGCGGCGCGCAGGGCCGCGGACACGCTGGAGCCGATGCCACCGTGCAGTCCACTGTCCTCGACCGTGACGACCATGCGGAAGTCCTCGGCCAGCGCGACCACCGACTCGGGCACCGGCAGCACCCAGCGCGGGTCGACGACCGCGGCGCTGATCCCCTGCTGCTCGAGCCGGACGGCCGTCTCGAGCGCCACCTCGGCGAAGGGGCCGACGGCGACGATCAGCACGTCGCCCGTGCGCGCCTCCGGCATGCGCAGCACATCCACCGTGCCCTCGAGTCGCTCGATCGCCGGAATGTCCTCGGCGACAGCGCCCTTCGGGAACCGCAGCGCGGTCGGACCGTCGTTGACCGCGAGCGCCTCGGCGAGTTCCTCGCGCAGCGAGGCCGCATCCCTCGGCGCGGCGACGCGGATGCCCGGCACGATCCCGAGCAAGGAGAAATCCCACATGCCGTTGTGGCTGGCCCCGTCCGGACCCGTGATCCCCGCCCGGTCGAGCACGATCGTCACGGGCTGATCGAGCAGCGCCACATCCATCAGCAGCTGATCGAAGGCGCGGTTGAGGAAGGTCGAGTACACCGCGACAACCGGGTGCAGCCCGCCGAGCGCGAGGCCTGCCGCGGAGGTGAGCGCGTGCTGCTCGGCGATGCCGACGTCGAACATCCGGTCCGGGAAGCGCTCGCCGAAGGCGGCGAGGCCGGTCGGCCCCGGCATCGCCGCGGTGATCGCCACGATGTCCTTGCGGCGCTCGGCCTGGGCGACGAGCTCCTCGGAGAACACCGAGGTCCAGTCCGCCGCGGGCTCGGAGGTCGACCGCCCGGTGAGCGGATCGATGACGCCGGTTGCGTGCATCTGATCGGCAACGTGGTTCTCCGCATGGGCGTAACCCATGCCCTTGCGCGTCACCGCGTGCACGATCACGGGGCCACCGAAGGACTTCGCGCGTCGCATCGCCGACTCGAGCGCGGCCTCGTCGTGGCCGTCGACCGGACCCAGGTACTTGATGCCGAGGTCGGTGAACATGACCTGCGGGCTCACCATGTCCTTGATCCCGGCCTTCATGCCGTGCAGGAGCTGGTACGCGGCGCGCCCGACCCACGGCATCTTCTTGACCATCCGCCTGCTGTTGTCGAGCACCTTCTCGTAGCCGGGCTGCAACCGCAGCGCCGCGAGGTGATCGGCGAGCCCACCGATGGTCGGGGCATAGGAGCGACCGTTGTCGTTGACGACGATGACGACCGAGCGGTTGCGGCCGGCCGCGATGTTGTTGAGTGCCTCCCAACACATTCCGCCGGTCAACGCGCCGTCGCCGACCACGGCGACCACGTGCCGGTGCTGCCCGGTCAGCTCGAAGGCCTTCGCGAGACCGTCCGCATAGGACAACGCGGCGGAGGCGTGGGAGGACTCGACCCAGTCGTGCTCGCTCTCGGCGCGGCACGGGTAACCGGACAGCCCGCCCTGCTTGCGCAGTGAGTCGAACCGGTCCATCCGGCCGGTGACCATCTTGTGCACGTAGGCCTGATGGCCGGTGTCGAAGATGATCGGATCGGAGGGCGAGTCGAAGACCCGGTGCAGCGCCAAGGTGAGCTCGACGACGCCCAGGTTCGGCCCGAGGTGGCCGCCGGTGGCGGAGACCTTGTGCACGAGGAATTCACGGATCTCCGTGGCGAGCTCCCGCATCTCGGCGGGGCTCAGCGCGCGCAGATCGGTGGGCGCCTGGATTCGAGAAAGGACACCCAACGAGATCGCTCCCTCCAGAGACACAGCAAGAACTGCGTGAACACGGCGTCGACACCGTGCCGACCGACCCAGTCTACGGAGTCCGGATCCGACAACTGCCCGACGTCCCGTCCACCCGCGCGGCGCGACGGCGTTGCCTGCTCATTATGCCGAAGTTCGGTGACCGAGGTCACCGCCGTGGACCTAGGCTGAGCCCCATGCGCAACGTCGTGGACGGCCTCATCGGGGAAGTGTTCGCACTGTGCCGGGAGAACCGCACCGGAGAGCTCGCCGACTACATCCCGGAACTCGCCGCCGTCCCGCCCGACTCGTTCTCCCTGTGTATCGCCACCTCCGACGGCTACGTCTACGAGTCGGGCGACGCGCACACCGAGTTCACCATCCAATCCATCTCGAAACCGCTCACCTACGGTCTCGCACTGGCCGACCGCGGCCTGAGCGCCGTCGCCGAGAAGATCGACGTCGAACCGTCCGGGGAGCCGTTCAACGAGATCAGCCTCGACCCCGTCACGGAGCGGCCCCGCAACCCGATGATCAACGCGGGCGCGATCGCGGCAGCCTCGCTGATCGACGGGGACGATCCCGGGCATCGATTCGAGCGGCTGCGCCGGTGTTACTCGCGCTACGCGGGCCGCGAGCTCTCGCTCAACGAGGCGGTCTACAAGTCGGAAGCGCGGACCGGTCACCGCAACCGTGCCATCGGCCACATGCTGCGCTCGTTCGGCATCATCGCGGACGACCCCGACGCGGCCGTCGACCTGTACTTCCGGCAGTGCTCGATCGACGTCACCTGCCGCGACCTCGCGGTGATGGGCGCGACACTGGCGAACAACGGGGTCAATCCGGTCACCCACGAGCGGGCCCTGGCGCCCGAACTCGTCGAACGGGTGCTCAGCGTGATGACCACCTGCGGGATGTACGACGCCGCGGGCGACTGGGTGACGCAGGTGGGCCTGCCCGCCAAGAGCGGTGTCGGCGGCGGCGTGCTCGCGGTGCTGCCCGGTCAGATCGGGATCGCGGTGTACTCGCCGCGCCTGGACGCCCACGGCAACAGCGTCCGCGGGGTCCAGGCCTGCCGGGAGCTCTCGAAGGAACTCGAGCTGCACTTCCTGCACGTGACGCGGGCGGCCAAGTCAGCGGTCAGGTCGAGCTACTCGGTCGCGGAGGCACCGTCGAGGCAGCGGCGCGGACCAGCCGAACGCGACTCGCTCGAGAAGTTCGGGCGCCGCGCGCGGATCTACGAACTGCACGGCGACCTGCTGTTCGCGGGCACCGAGACGGCGGTGCGCGAGATCACCGCGCAGAGCCACGAACTCGAGGCGGTCGCCGTGGACATCCGGCGTGTGGACGACGTCAGCGGGGTCGCGAGCAGGATGCTGTCGGACCTGTACGACGATCTCGGCGCCAAAGGCTGCCAGCTCGCGCTGGTCGACCCCGAGGGCCTACTGGGGCACACCACCTCCGGGCTGGTTCCCGCCGCAGGCGGCCGGGTCTTCGTCGATCTCGATTCCGCACTCGAGTGGTGCGAGGACACTCTCCTGGACCGGCACTGTGCGGGCGCCAGGCTGCCGGAGTCGATCACGCTCGCCCAGCACCCCCTCGTGTCGACGCTCAGCGCCGAGCAGTTCGACAGATTCACCGGCGAACTGGAGATCCGGACCGTTGCCCAGGGCGAGGTGATCGTGCATCGCGGCGATCCGGCCGCAGGCATCTTCCTGATCCTCGCCGGACGGGTGAGCAACACCCTGCAGGGCGCGGACGGACTCCCCCACCGGATCACCACACTCGCGCCCGGCATGACGTTCGGCGAGATGCCGACGCTGATCGGGGAACGCTTCCTCGGCGACGTGCGCGCCGACACCGATGTTCGCTTGGCTGTGCTGCCGCCGGACCGTTTCGCCCGCCTCGGCGCCGAGGCACCCGGCCTCAAGGTTGCGCTTCTCGAACGGTTGGCAGCGGGCGCATATGCCCAGATGGAGGTAGCTATCCGGTCGTTGGCGCCGCGCGGCCGCCTCGGCTGAACCGCCGGTACCCCGCCGATCCCACCCGCACTGTCGTACCCCGCGCCTACGCTCGAAAACTACGTTGCCGTCGACCGCAGGATCGGAGAAGGTACCCACATGCCCTCGAACTCAGGACTCGCGATCGAAACCAAGGGACTGGTCAAGCGGTTCGGATCCAACGTCGCGGTCGACGGTGTCGACCTCTCGGTTCCCTCCGGCGGGGTGTACGGCGTCCTCGGCCCCAACGGGGCCGGCAAGACCACCACGATCCGGATGCTCGCGACGCTGCTCGAGATCGACGGCGGCAGCGCAAGGGTGCTCGGGCACGATGTCGCCAAGGAAGCGGACACAGTCCGCAGCAAGGTCGCCTTGACCGGTCAGTTCGCCTCGCTGGACGAGGACCTGTCCGGAACCGAGAACCTGGTGCTGCTCGCCCGGTTGTTCGGCTTCTCGAGGGCCGCAGCCAAGGCCAGGTGCGAACAGCTGCTGACGGCCTTCGACCTCGTCGAAGCGGGCCCGCGCCAGGTGAAGACGTTCTCCGGCGGCATGCGCAGGCGCCTGGACATCGCGGCCAGCATCATCGTCACGCCGGAGCTGATCTTCCTCGACGAACCGACCACCGGACTCGATCCGCGCAGTCGCAACCAGGTCTGGGAGATCGTCCGGGCCCTGGTTGCGGGCGGCACCACCGTGCTGCTCACCACCCAGTACCTCGACGAGGCCGACCAGCTCGCCGACCGGGTCGCGGTGATCGACCACGGCAAGGTCATCGCGGAGGGCACAACGGGCGAGCTCAAGGCCTCGGTCGGGTCGGGCGCCCTGCACGTGCGCGTCGCGGATCAGTCGAGGCGGGACGACGCGGCAGTCCTACTCGGCGACGTCCTCGGCGTCGAGATCAGCAGGGAATCCGATCCGGCGGCCCTGACGGCGCGGATCGACGACCCGCAGCGGGTCGCCCGCGCGCTGCCCGCGCTCGACGACGCGGGCATCTCGGTCACCACCTTCGCGCTCGGACAGCCGAGCCTCGACGAGGTGTTCCTCGCGCTCACCGGCCGTCCGGCCGAATCGGAAGACGACAAGGCATTCGCGAAGGAGACGGCATCATGACATCGACCTCCGTGCAATCACCGTCGGTTGCGCCCGCCGTCGGCGACGTGCTGCAGCTCTCGGGTCCGCGACCGGCACGGCCGAACGCGCTGTCGACGTCGCTCTCCTTCGGGTGGCGGGCGCTGCTCAAGATCAAGCACGTGCCCGAGCAGCTGTTCGACGTGACCATGTTCCCGATCATGTTCACCCTGATGTTCACGTACCTGTTCGGCGGCGCCCTCGCCGGCTCCACCGAGGCGTACGTGCAGTTCCTGATCCCGGGCATCCTGGTGCAGACGGTCGTCATGATCACCATGTACACCGGGTTGACGCTGAACAAGGACATCGAGAAGGGCGTCTTCGACCGGTTCCGGTCCCTGCCGATCTGGCGGCCCGCACCGCTGGTCGGGGCCCTCTTCGGCGACGTGGTCCGCTACACGATCGCCTCGGTGATCGTGATGGTCCTCGGACTGATCCTCGGTTTCCGGCCGCAGGGCGGGGTCGTCGGCGTGGTGGCCTCCATCGCGCTGCTGCTGCTGTTCTCGTTCAGCATGTCCTGGATCTGGACGATGTTCGCAATGCTGATGCGCACCGAGCAAGCGGTGATGGGCGTGTCGATGTTCATCCTGTTCCCGCTCACCTTCGCGAGCAACATCTTCGTCGACCCGTCCACCATGCCCAGCTGGCTCCAGGCCTTCGTGAACGTCAATCCGATCAGCAAGCTGGTGACCGCGATTCGCGGGTTGATGGCGGGCACCCTCGAGCTCGGTGACCTGGCCATCGTGCTCGGCTGGTGCGCCGGTTTCATCCTGATCTTCGGGCCCATCACGATGCGCCTGTACAACCGGAAGTCGTGACAGCGCAGATGAAATCGTCCGTCACCGTCCTCGGCCACGGCTCGGCGGCCGCCACCCCCGACATCATGCGGATCACGGTGTCCATCGAGGTTCGCAGGCCCGAGGTCACCGGTGCGTTCGAACGGGCAGGGCAGGCGGCCCTGGCGGTGTCCGAGGCGCTGCGGGCGGCCGGCGTCTCCCCCGCCGACGTCGCCACCACGGGACTGTCCGTGCACGCGGACACCGTGTGGCAGGAGAACCAGGGTCAGCAGGTGGTCGGCTACATCGCCGGCACCGCGCTGTCGGTGACGCTGCGCGATCTGTCTGCCCCCGGTCAGATCATCGCCGACTGCGTCGGCGCGGGCGGGGACGACGTCCGGCTCGGCGGCCTCGAGCTCGGGATCTCGGATCAGGCCGGGCTGCTGAGTCGGGCCAGGGACGCAGCCTTCGCCGATGCCCTCGCGAAGGCGAGGCAGTACGCGGGGCTCTCGGGGCGCGAACTCGGCAAGGTCGTCGAGGTGTCCGAGGAGGTCGACTCGCCGCCGATGCCCCGGCCGATGATGCGGGCGATGAAGGCGTCCGCCGATGCCATGCCGATCGAACGCGGCGAGACCGAGCTGTCGGCGACGGTGCGGGTGCGCTGGACCCTGATCTGACCCGAAAAACACCCGTGACCTGCATCACCTGTGCCGAAGATCTCGTTCCCAGAGTTTGGGAAGGTGCGGACCGGTCGGCGACACTGGTGTCGTGATCCCCTACCTCGTTCTCTCCTCGGTACTGATCGCGCTCGTGGGCGTGGTCGCCATCGGCCGCCGGACCAACGGCGGGCAGGCCTTCAATCTCGAGCAGTTCCGCTCGCAGGCACCGTTGGCAGGCGTCCTGCCCGCGGACCACCGCCCTCGCCGCGAGTACCACGATCTGGTGGCGGCGTACATAAACGCCGACGTGTACCGGGCGGTCTGAGCCCGGCACGTCCTCCTCGTCCCGAACACAACAGTGCGGCCCACCCCCGCTGAGGGTGGGCCGCACTGTTGTGTTCGGGACGAGCCCGCCTACTAGACCTTCTCGTACTCCACGTCCGCCGCGGAGGGCTTGAGGTCGATGGTGGTCCGCAGCGGCTTGTTCGGCAGGAAGATCACCGCGATGACGGTGACCACCGCGACGGCCGCCGCGATCAGGAAGATCCGACCGGTCGCGTCACCGTAGGCCACCCGGATCACGTCCTGCACGGGCTCCGGCAGCACCTTCAGGTTCAGGTTGCCGCCGCCACCGGGCGTGTGGGTGTCGATGCCGAGCTTCGCGAATCCCTCCGCGGTGAGGTCGGTGACGCGGGTGGCCAGCACCGAGCCGAGCACCGAGACGCCGATCGCGCCGCCGAAGGTCCGGAAGAAGGCGACCACACTGCTGGCGGCACCGATGTTGTGGACGCTCACCGTGTTCTGCACCGCCAGGACGACGTTCTGCATCAGCATGCCGGTGCCGAGGCCGAGCAGCGCGATCATCAGCCCGATCAGCCACATGTGGGTCTCGTGGTCGATGGTGCTCAGCAGCAGGAAGCCGATGAGCTGCAGGATGGAGCCCGCGACGACGAATCCCTTCCACTTGCCGAACTTGGTGATCAGCTGGCCCGAGCCCACGGTGCCGACCAGCATGCCGAACACCATCGGGATCGTCAGCAACCCGGCCTCCGTCGGGGTGTGCCCGCGCGCGGTCTGGAAGTACTGGCCGAGGAACGTGGTGGCACCGAACAGTCCGACGCCCACCGCAACCGAGGAGATGATGGCGAGCGCCGTCGTCCGCTCGGTGACGATCTTGAGCGGGATGATCGGCGAGGTGGCCTTGCTCTCGACGAAGACGGTGGCGATCAGCAGCAGCAGACCGATGCCCACCAGCACCGCGGACTCGGTCGAGACCCAGTCGTAGTAGGTGGCCTTGCCCGCGAAGGACACCCAGATCAGCAGCACGGAGACGCCCGCCGTCAGCAGGGTCGCGCCGAGCCAGTCGATCTTGACTCCGTCCTTGCGGTCGGTCTCGATGTGCAGCGTCTTCTGCAGCAGGACGAGCGCGATCACGGCGAGGGGGACGCACACGAAGAAGCACCAGCGCCAGCCGAGCCCGTCGGCGATGACGCCGCCGAGGACAGGGCCACCGGCCATGGACACCGCCATGACCCCACCCATGTATCCGGAGTATCTGCCGCGATCGCGCGGCGGGATGATGCTTCCGATGATGGCGACGACGAGCGCGGTCAGGCCGCCCATTCCGATGCCCTGGATCACGCGGGCGCCCAACAAGATCGGAACGTTGGAAGCGAACCCGGCGATGACCGAGCCGATCACGAAGATCACGATCGCTGACTGGACCAGGACCTTCTTGTTGTAGAGATCGGCCAGTTTGCCCCAGATCGGCGTCGACGCGGCGGTGGCCAGCAGGGCGGTGGTGATGACCCAGGCGAACTGTGTCTGGCTGCCGTTGAGGTCGCCGATGATCGTCGGCAGGGCGGTGGAGACGATGGTCGAGCTGAGCAGCGCGGTGAACAGCGCCGCGAGCAACCCCGCGAGAACCTCGAGGATCTCGCGGTGCGTCATCAGCACCTCCTCGCCCGGCGGGGCGGCGTGGCGCGTCTGGGATTCCGTTTCGGTCATGTGTGTGTTCTCCCCTGGTTCTGAGAATCTGCGTCGGACACGGTTCTCCGTACCGGCGGGGTCATGAAGGTGTGCTTGAGCCGACGGAGCGAGGTCATGGCCTCGTGGGCCTCTTCCTCGCTCCATTCGCCCAGCAGGGTGCGTAGGCGATCGGCCCGGCGTTCTCTGTTCGCTTTCAGGAGCTCCGTCCCGGACTCCGACAGCCGCACGAGCGAGACCCTCCCGTCCTCCGGATCGGCGTGCCGCTCGACGAACCCGGCATCCACCAGATCCGCGATCTGCCGACTCAACGACGACTGACTGACGCACAGATTGGAGGCGAGCTCCATCTGTCTGCACTGGCCGACGGTGGCGAGCACGTGCAGCACCCCGAGAAGTGCGGGCGGAAGTCCGCTCGTATCGGCGCCGCCGAGGATGTGGCGCAACGCCCTACCGAAGAGAAAGACCTCCTCTACGAGGTCCTCCGCGGTAGCGGTCTGCACGGCCATGGGCTCCCCTGAACAGAGTGATTGATGGTTGCGGTACGCAACTATATATTGGTTGCATTACCCATGCAAGTTATTACTACCGGCTCCTGCGGCGGCGATCCCAGTAGAATCGGGGGTGCACACGGTCGTGTGCGAGCGATCACCATCACCTCGGGCGGAGGTGAGAACACACAATGTGGCAGGACATGATGAACATGTTCATGGCCTGGATGCATCAGATGGGCTGGCAGATGCCCATGATGCCGATGATGCCCATGATGTGACGTCTCCCCCAGCCACGGGCCCGCCGGGATGAACAGCGCAATGCCCGCTATCGCGTCAGCAGCGCGAGGCACTCCACGTGATGGGTCATCGGGAAGGCGTCGAAGGCGCGCACCTGCTCGAGCCGGTACCCCTGCGCGAGGTACAGCCCGACGTCGCGTCCGAACGCAGCCGGATCGCAGCCGATGTGGATCACCCGGCCGGGGCCTGCGTGTGCGAGCGCCTCGATGACCTCCCGACCCGCACCGGACCGGGGCGGGTCGAGTACCACCGCGCCAACAGGAACCGGCAACTCTCCCACCACCTTCTCCACCCGGGCCGCACGCAACTGCACCTGCCCGAGGTCGGCCAGCGCACGCCTGCCGTCGTCGACCGCGCCGCGGCCGGACTCGACCGACACCACCTCGCCGTCCGGACCCACCTGATCGGCCAGTTCGGCGGCGAACACGCCGACCCCGCCGTAGAGATCCCATGCGATCGAGCCGGGAGCGGCCTCCGCCCACTCCGCGACCACCGACGAATAGGCCTGTGCCGCACCACGATGCGCCTGCCAGAAACCGGTCGCCGACAGTTCCCACTCGCGTCCGCCGACCCGCTCGACGGCGCGGCCGCTGCCCTCCACCACGTGCTCGCGGCGCGGACCTGCCTGCGCGGCACGCCTGGCGGTGGCGCCGCGGCGGCCCGGACTGCGGCGGCCGGTGCTCGAGACCTTCGCGGGCTCGATCTCCACCACGTGCCTGGCGCCGTCACCGTCCACCGTCACCTGGATCTCCCCGCCCGGCCGCCAATCCCGCTCGGCCAGGCCCTGATACGTGCCCAGGACCGGTTGCGGACACAGCAGGTCGGTGATCACCTGCGAGCTTCGGTAGCCGTGGAAACCCGCCCGGCCCTCGCGGTCGACCGCCAGCCGGAGCCTGGTTCGCCAACCGGTGCCGTCGTCGGTGCCGGGCAGCTCCTCGACCTCGACCTCCCGCTCGATGCCGGCGATCCTGCGGAGCTGCTCGGCGACCACCGAGGACTTCATCGCGCGCTGCGCGTCCAGGGTGGCGTGCGAGAAGTCGCAGCAGCCGGCCCCGCCTGGCCCGGAGATCGGGCATCGCGCCGACACTCGCGCCGGTGAGGCCTCCACGATCTCCACCGCGTCCGCGCGGCAGAACGACCCGCCGCGATCCTCGGTGATCTCGGCAAGGACCAGCTCACCCGGCAACCCGTGCCGGACGAACACCACCCGGCCCTCGTGCCTGGCGACGCAGAAGCCGCCGTGGCCCGGATTCCCGAGCCGGACCTCGATGCTGCGGCCGTACCAGCTCTCGCTCACCGACCGTTGTCCTCCGCGGCGTCGAATCCACGCCTGGTGCCGCCCGGCACCGCCTGGATCCGTTCCCGCTTGGCCCGTTCCGAGGAACTGAGCTGCCACGGCACGCTCGTGACCATCACGCCCGGCTGGAACAGCAGGCGGCTCTTGAGCCGCAACGCACTCTGGTTGTGCAGGATCTGCTCCCACCAGTGCCCGACCACGTACTCCGGGATGAACACCGTCACGACCTCACGGGGCGAATCGCGCCGCACCCGCCTGACGTAGTCGAGGACCGGCTTGGTGATCTCGCGGTAGGGCGACTCGATCACCTTGAGCGGCACGGTGATATCGCTGTTCTGCCACTCACGGACCAGCGCCCGGGTGTCCGCCTCGTCGACGTTCACCGTGACCGCCTCCAGGGTGTCGGGCCGGGTGGCGCGGGCGTAGGCGATCGCGCGCATCGTCGGCATGTGCAGCTTCGACACCAACACGATCGAATGGGTCCTACTCGGCAGCACGCCGTCCCACTCCTGCTCCTCCAGCTCCGCCGCGACGCTGTCGTAATGCCTGCGGATCGACTTCATCACCACGAAGATCGCGACCATGGCCACGATCGCGATCCAGGCGCCCGCCGCGAACTTGGTGATCAGCACGATGATCAGAACGGCGCCCGTCATGGCGAGGCCGATGGAGTTGATGACGCGCGAGCGCTTCATGCGCCGCCGCGCCGCCGGGTCGGTCTCGCTCTTGAGGTGCCGGGTCCAGTGCCTGATCATGCCCGTCTGGCTCAGCACGAACGAGACGAACACCCCGACGATATAGAGCTGGATCAGCTTGGTGACCTCGGCCCCGAAGAAGACGACGAAGGCGATCGCGGCGCCGGACAGGAACAGGATGCCGTTGCTGAAGGCCAATCGGTCTCCGCGAGTGTGCAGCTGCCTGGGCAGGTAGCGGTCCTGCGCGAGGATCGAGCCGAGCACCGGGAACCCGTTGAAGGCGGTGTTCGCCGCGAGCACCAGGATCAGCGCCGTGACGGTCGCGATGAAGTAGAAACCGATCGGGAACCCCGAGAACACCGCCTCCGCGATCTGCGCGATCAGCGTCTTCTGCTGATAGCCCTCCGGCGCATTGGTCAGCTGCTCGGCCGGGTCGTGTGCGTACACGATCCCGATCTTCTGGGCCAGGGTGATGATGCCCATCAGCAGGACGATCGCGATCGCGCCGAGCAGGAACAGGGTGGTGGCCGCGTTGCGGGACTTGGGCTTCTGGAAGGCGGGCACCCCGTTGCTGATCGCCTCGACACCGGTCAGCGCCGCGCAACCGGACGAGAATGCGCGGGCGATCAGGAAGGCGAACGCGACACCGTAGAGCTGAGTGTTCTCCGCGTGTAGATCGAATCCTGCCGACTCGGCCTTCACGTCGTCGCCGAGCACGAAGATCCGGAACAGTCCCCACCCGAGCATCAGGAACATGCCGATGATGAACGCGTACGTGGGAATGGCGAACGCGGTCCCCGACTCTCGGATACCGCGCAGATTGATCGCGGTGAGGATCGCGATGGCCGCGACCGCGAACAGCACCTTGTGGGTGGCGACGAACGGAACCGCGGAACCGATGTTCGATGCGGCCGAGGAGATCGAGACGGCCACGGTGAGCACGTAGTCGACCATCAGCGCGCTGCCGACCGTCAGGCCTGCCGTCGGACCGAGATTCGTGGTGGCCACCTCGTAGTCGCCGCCGCCCGAGGGGTACGCGTGCACGTTCTGCCGGTAGCTGGCGACGACGACCGCCATCACCGCGCAGACGGCGAGCCCGATCCAGGGCGTGTACATGTACGCGGAGATGCCCGCAACGGACAGGACGAGGAAGATCTCCTCCGGCGCATAGGCGACCGAGGACATCGCATCGGAGGCGAAGACCGGCAGCGCGATTCGCTTGGGGAGCAGCGTGTGCCCCAGCTTGTCGCTGCGGAACGGTCTACCTACCAGCAGCCGCTTGGCAGCGGTCGAGAGCTTTGACACCGCCAAAGCGTAATCCGTCCGAACCGATCCAGTGCCATCCGCCGTCGACTTCGCCGAATCGCGACGTGCGCGGACACCGCCGAACCGGGGACGGTACCGTTCGAATCGATGGTCGTCGCCACCGCGGCGACCGCGGCACAGCGTCGGAAAGCCGACGAGCGGAGGCGAACGGTGTACGTAGTCGTGATGGGGTGCGGCCGGGTCGGATCGGCCCTCGCGGCCGGCCTGAACCGGATCGGCCACGAGGTCGCGATCATCGACCGCGATCCCGACGCCTTCCGGCGTCTTGACCCCGGATTCACCGGCCACCGTGTCGTCGGAATGGGATTCGACCGCGATGTGCTGCTCAAGGCCGGCATCGAACGGGCCGAGGCCTTCGCCGCGGTCTCCTCCGGCGACAACTCGAACATCATCTCCGCCCGGGTGGCAAGGGAGAACTTCGGCGTCAGCCGGGTCGTGGCCCGGATCTACGACGCCAAGCGCGCGGCCGTGTACGAACGCCTCGGCATCCCCACCGTGGCCACGGTGCCGTGGACAACCGACCGGTTCCTGCACCACCTCACCCGTGAGAGCCACACCACCAAGTGGCGCGACCCCTCCGGCACCGTCGCGGTCGCGGAACTCGATCTGCACGAGGACTGGGTCGGCCACCAGGTGACCGAACTCGAGGAGCACACCGGGTCAAGGGTCGCCTTCCTCATCCGATTCGGCACCGGGGTCCTCCCCGACCGCCGCACGGTGATCCAGGCCGACGACCAGGTGTACGTCGCCGCCGTCTCCGGGACGGTCGCCGAAGCGGTCGCGCTGGCCGCCACCCCGCCGCCATCGGACTCCTGATGAGCACCTTCCCGCAGGCGTCGCCGACCGCGGCGCACGAATCGACCACAGACCCGAACGGATGGACCCGATGAGAGTCGCAATCGCCGGAGCAGGCGCGGTCGGCCGATCGATCGCCCGCGAGCTGATCCGAGGCGACCACCACGTGATGCTGCTCGAGCGCAATCTCGAGCACGTCGACCCCGAGGCGATCCCGGACGCGGTGTGGGTGCACGCCGACGCCTGCGAGCTGGCCCTGCTGGAGTCCGCCGAGCTCGAGTCCTACGACGTCGTGATCGCTGCGACCGGCGACGACAAGGTCAACATCGTGGTCAGCCTTCTGGCCAAGACCGAGTTCGCCGTGCGGCGCGTCGTCGCCCGGGTGAACGACCCCCGCAACGAATGGCTCTTCGACGACTCGTGGGGCGTCGACGTCGCCGTGTCCACCCCGCGCATGCTCGCCTCGCTGGTCGAGGAGGCGGTCTCGGTCGGCGATCTGGTCCGCCTGATGACCTTCCGGCAGGGTCAGGCGAACCTGGTGGAGATCACCCTGCCCGCGGACACCGAGCTGGCAGGCAAGCCCGTCCGCAAGATCCAGCTGCCCCGCGACGCCGCACTGGTGACCATCCTGCGGGGCGGTCGGGTGATCGTCCCGCAGCAGGACGACCCGATCGAGGGCGGCGACGAGCTGCTCTTCGTCGCCTCCGTCGAGGTCGAGGACGAGCTGCGCGCCGCGGTCGGCGTCAAGCGCTGATCCAAAGGTTCCGAATAGTCACGTAATTGAATTTGCGACCGCATTGTCCGATATCGGGCAATGCGGTCACAAATTGAGACGCCCCGGAATTCGGCGGACGCAATTCACGGAACGTGCGGTACGTCACAGCCGATGCACCGCACACACAATTACCCGGCGCCCATTGCCCATGCTCGCCGGTGTCGTTCCCTAGGAACGCTCGTCACCCGCACCATTCGACTGGGCGCCGCGATCGTCCGATTCGACGCCGGCCTCGGACTCGGTCTCCGCGTCGGCCCCCGCCTCGACCACGGCCTCGGCGGCGCGGTCGGCGCGCCGCACCAACCAGACCGTGGCCACCAGGACCAGCGCGGTCAGCGGCCAGCCCATCGCGATCCGCGAGACCGCGAGCCAACCGGTGTGATCGGTGTCGTAGAGCTGCGACTGCACCAGGTAGCGGGCACCGAACACGAGTGCCCACGCGGCCGTGGCGAGGTCATAGGCCCGAATCGCGGCGCGGCTGCCCCGCCACGAATTGCCGTGGCCGTTGAGGAATCCCCACAGCACGCCGACCAGCGGCCAGCGGAGCAGGATCGAGAGCAGGAAGACCCCGGCATACGCGAGGCTCGTGTAGATCCCGAACAGGAAGTACCCCTTGGCATCCCCGGTCCGGTACGCGATGAAGGCGCAGACACCGACGCCGAGGAAGCCCGAGATCGCGGGTTGGATCGCGCCCTTGGCGATCACCCGCCACACCAGGACCGCGGCCGCGACACCCAGGGCCCCCCAGATGGCCGCCGTGAGGCCCCAGATGCTGTTGATCGGGACGAAGACCAGGATCGGCAGGGTCGAGTAGACCAGCCCACTGACTCCGCCGAGCTGTTCGAGAATGGACTGCTCTTGCCTGTCGGTCACCCGACGAGACTGCCACATGTACCGGCGATGGCTACGAATCGCCTCGTAGCTCGTAGTACGGGTTGTAGATGACCTTCTGGCCGTTGCGCTCACCGACGCGCCCGCGGACGAGCAGGGTCTTGCCCGGCTCGATCCCCGCGATCCGGCGCCTGCCGATCCACACCAGCGTCACGGCCTCGGTTCCGTCGAAGAACTCGGCCTCCATGTTCGCGGTCGAGGCCTTGGCACACGTCTCGACGCTGCGTAGCCGCCCGAGCATGGTGACCTCCTCACCGCGACTACAGTCGCAGGCGCGCTGTGCGCCCGACGCCTGCGACGATTCCACCATTGCCTCGGCATCGAGTTGATCGAGGTCCTCGGTGAGCCGGCGGGTCAGCCGACGAAAATAGCCTGTGGCCGCGAGTGCCATAGCGCGCTCCTGGAGCAGGTGCGGTGCGACTGTCGCCCCGCTTGTAGGTCTGTGTGATCGCCACTGTAGACCCATCCCGAACCGGGAACCACACCACTGTGAGGAGTGTCCCGGCCACCGGGCGAATACCCGATCACGGCCGTGACCGCACCCGTGTGGCACCCGCCTGCGCCGTCGGTGCGACCATCGACTGATGCAGGAGATGACATGGCCGCAGGCGGCGGTGGTGCTGCCGGGAACCGGGTCGGACGCACACTTCGCGGAGAAGGCGTTCTCGGGCGCGTTGACGCAGGTCGGGGTGGAGGTCATCGCCGTCGAACCCGACCCGCGGCGAGTGGTCGAGAGCTACCTCGACGCGATGGACGCGGCCGCGGACCGGCACGGACGGATCCTCGTCGGCGGCGTGTCGATCGGAGCCGCGGTGGCGGCGCAGTGGGCCGCCCGCAACCAGTCCCGCGCGGCCGGGGTGCTCGCGGCGCTGCCTGCCTGGATCGGCGACCCGGCCGACGCCCCTGCGGCCATGAGCGCCACCGTGACCGCACGCATGCTCCGCGCGGACGGCCTCGACGCCGTGACCAGCGCGATGATCGAGACCAGCCCGGCGTGGCTTGGCGGCGAGCTGGAGCGGTCCTGGCGATCGCAGTGGCCACATCTGCCCAGTGCCCTCGAGGAGGCCGCGGCCTACCACGGCCTCGTCGAGGAGCACCTCGCACGGATCACCGTGCCGGTGGGCATCTGCGCGGCCAGCGATGACCCGGTGCACCCCATCGCGGTGGCCCGGCGATGGGTGACCGTGCTCCCGTCGGCCTCGCTGGCCACGGTCACCCTCGACGAGATCGGCGCCGACCCCGGAATCCTCGGCCGGTCCTGTCTGACCGCCCTGTCCTCCTCCTGATCGGCCGCGGAGCCGATCAGCGACGCAACTGCTGCATGGCCGAGCCGGATCCGCCTGGACGCTCCTCCGGCGGCAGGGTGTGATCCTGGGCGGCGGCAGCGGCAGCCTGGGCGGCGGCAGCGGCCTCGGCGACGGCGGCCTCCTGGACCTCCGCCGTCTGCTGGGCCTGCGCGGCCTGCTGTTGCGCCTGCATCTGCTGCTGCTGGGCCGCGACCAGCTGCTCGGCCAGCATCTGCGGCAGCACCACCGGGAGGGGGGTCCGCACCGGGTACGGCTCGGTTCCGCGGTTGACCACCGTGCCTGCGAGGATCTCCCTGGCGATCGCGGTGAGCGGCGTCTCGAGGCCCGCGGACCCGACGGGGCCTGCCACCACGCACCGGATCATCCAGCGCGGGCCGTCGACGCCGATGAAACGCAGGTCGGCGTTCGGGGTGACCGCGTGCAGCTCGCGACCCCACGGGCCGCTCTGCACGCTGATCTCGGCCTGGTCCGCCCGCAGCGACTCCGCGAGGTCACCCGCGACCTCGCGCCACTGCCCCGGGGACTTCGGCGCGGCATAGGCCGCGATCGTGACCCGGCCGTGCTCGGTGACCAGGTGCACCGCCTGCGGCGTGCCGTCCGGGGCCATCTCCACCTGGATCTGACCGCCCTCGGGAAGCGGGACCTGCACCGATCCGAGGTCCAGCCGGGATTGCGCTGCCCCCTCGGGGTCGTCGAGCTCGTCCCGGTCGTACGGCCCGCCCTCGGGCCGGACCTCGACCTCGAACTCGTCGACCTCGGCCTGTGCGTCGACGTCGTCGTGGAACTCCTCGAACTGATCGAGGTCCTCGTCGGCGGCCTTCTTCTTACGTCCGAAAATCATCGTGCCCCTTCCTCGGGCAGTGCCGACACCGCGTGCAGGCTGGCATGTCCACCGCTGGATCCGTATCCGCCCGCGCCGCGCGTCGTCTCGTCGAGCGATGCGACCTCCACGAACGAGACCAACTCCACCCGCTGCACCAACAGCTGGGCGATCCGGTCACCGCGACTGATCGCGATCGGCGTGCGCGGATCGTGATTGATCAGACACACCTTGATCTCACCGCGGTAACCCGCGTCGACGGTCCCCGGTGTGTTCACCACCGACAGACCGGACTTGGCTGCCAGTCCCGACCTGGGATGGATCAGCCCGACGGTGCCGACCGGGAGCGCAACGGCGATTCCGGTCCCCACCAGGGTCCGCTCCCCCGGCTCGATGGTCACGTCGACAGTGGAACAGAGGTCGACACCCGCGTCGCCCGCGTGGGCGCGCTGCGGGATCGGCATGTCGGGATCAAGGCGCAGCAGCTCGATGGCTGGAAGATCGCTCACGCGCACCGAGACTACTCTGGATACGTGCCCGAGAACCCTCAACCTGCCTCGACCGCCGCCACCGGCGGCAAGACCGACCCCACCGCGCCGATCTACTCGGAGCGACTGTGGGTACCGCTGTGGTGGTGGGCCGCCGGCCTCGCCGTCGCCGGCCTGCTCGCCGCGGAGGTACACATGGGGAATCCCGGCCTCCTGGCCTGGTTGCCGTACGTGCTGCTGTTGCCCTTCCCGGTGTGGGTCCTGCTCTGGCTGAGCCGGCTGCGGATCGAGGTCGGCGCAGGCCCCGGACGCGGCGAACTGCGCGTCGGCAGGGCGAACCTGCCCCTTGACGTGATCTCCCGGGTCGCGGTGGTCCCCGCCACCGCGAAGTCCGCTGCGCTCGGCAGGCAGCTGGACCCCGCCGCCTACGTGCAGCACCGGACCTGGATCAAGACGATGGTCCTGATCGTCCTCGACGATCCGGAGGATCCGACGCCGTACTGGCTCGTCAGCACCCGTAAGCCCGCCGAGCTGGCGGCCCTGCTGACGCCGTAGCGGCCCCGGACACCACTGTGCCCGGCCTGCGAACAGGCCGGGCACGACTTTTGATCCCGGGCCGGGGCACCCTGTGTCCCGGTCGGATCCACTACCTGAGCAGCGTCGTCAGGCTGCGCAATCCATGCAGATGAGCACGCCGCCGGCGTCGCTGGCGAGCCTGCTCCTGTGATGCACCAGGAAGCAGCTCGAACACGTGAACTCATCGGCCTGCTTCGGAACGACCCGGACCGACAGTTCCTCGCCGGACAGATCTGCTCCGGGCAGCTCGAACGACTCCGCGGTGTCCGACTCGTCGACGTCGACGACCGCGGACTGCGCCTCATTGCGCCGGGCCTTCAACTCTTCGAGCGAGTCCTCCGAAACCTCGTCGGATTCCGAACGCCTCGGTGCGTCGTAGTCGGTTGCCATCTCGTCTTCCCCTCGTCTTCTCTCGTCATCGATTCCCCCGGCCACACACCACAGCCGAATACACGAATCTCCCGTGTGGCTGCATAACGCTCGGGGGCGCCGAATAGTGCCCAAAAGTTAGCGCAGGTAATATGATCTGCACCACATTTGGCCCTTCCGTCCGGTCCTCCAAACGCCTGTCGTGTACGACTGCGGCCGCCAGACAATAGCCGAACTCAGGAGAAAAGTCGCGGGCCATTCACCACACGCCGGAAACTGTCTGAAAATCGACACAAACGGCGGGCCCACCGTGACATTTCCGCGACATTCCGAGCCGTGACCGCGTCGACGACGATCCCGGCCCCGCACTCTAGAGTGAGTGCGCACCGGCGCCACAGTGGCGCCTATCGGCGGCGCGGCGGAGAGGTCGGGACGAATCGTGGTTTCACTGATCACACAGGGTCACTCCACCGATGAGCAGGGCCGTCCGTTCCGCAGGCGGCGCGCCATGCCCGTCATCGTGCTGATCGGCATCCTCGCCCTGCTCGGCTCCGTGCTGTGGGTTCGCATCCTCACCAAGGACGAGGAGGTCTCCGCCGCGGTGACGTGCAACCTCCCGGGGCAGTCCTCGCAGTCCGACCCGAACGCGCCGACCCCACAGCCGCTCGGCAAGAAGGTGGACCCGACCACGCTGATGGACACCGAACCCACCACCCTGGCGGCGACCAGGGTCCGAGTCTTCAACGCCAACGGCGAACGCGGCCAGGCCGCGCAGGTGGCCGCGCAGCTGAGCGAATACGGCTACGCGAGCGCCCCCGACGTCCAGGTCGGCAACGACCCCGTCTACGTCGACCAGAACATGCAGTGCCACGGCCAGATCCGCTTCGGCGCAAACGGTCTCGCCGCCGCCAGCGCCCTGTGGCTGGTCTCACCCTGCGCGGAACTGATCGAGGACCAGCGCCAGGACGACACCGTCGACCTCGCGCTGGGCACCTACTTCAGCGAACTCCGCCCGAACACCGACGCAGAAGAGGTGCTGGCCGTGCTGAAGGAGCCCGCGCCCGGCGGCATGGCCGCCGCGCCCGTGGACATCAGCCTCCTCAAGGCCGCCCGCACCGCTCGCTGCTGACGGGTCAGTCCGGGATCGGGTCGAACACGCCCGCCTCGGCGAAGACCTCGTCCAACTCGGCCGCGATCCCGGGGGCCGCGGCGACAACCACCTCACCGGCGGCGCTCGTCGAGTCCGGCGCGGGCGTGCGGACCCGCGCGCCCGCCTCGCTCGCGATCAGCGAGCCCGCCGCCCAGTCCCACGGGCTGAGCCCGTGCTCGAAGTGCGCGTCTACGCGCCCCGAGGCCACCATGCACAGGTCGAGGGCGGCCGAGCCGACGCGGCGGATATCGCGCACCTGCGGCAGCACCCGACCGATCAGCGCGCCCTGCGCCTGCCTGCGGGACCGCCCGTAGCCGAACCCCGTCGCGAGCAGTGCCACCGACACGTCGGAGACCGGGTTGCACCGCAACGCGTGCTCGGTGCCGTCCGCCTCGAGCCGCGTCGCACCGTGCCCGAGCGCCGCCGAATAGACAGCGTCAGCCGGGACGTCCACTACCGCACCCGCCACCGAGACACCGTCGATCTGCGCGGCGACCGACACCGCGAAGGCGGGGATGCCGTAGAGGAAGTTCACCGTCCCGTCGATGGGGTCGACCACCCAGCGCACGCCCTGGATCTGCTCGGCCTGTCCCCCGCCCTCCTCGCCGAGGATGGCGTCGTCCGGCCGCAGGCCCGCGAGCAGTCCTCGGATCAGTTCCTCGGTCTCCGTGTCCACGACGGTGACCGGATCGGTCGGGTGGCTCTTGGTGGCGACCGAACTGTCCTCCGTGAGGACGCCCGTGGCGGCGAAGACCTCGGGGCGGCGGGCACGCACGTGCCGTGCGGCGGTGACGGCCACCCGGACCGCCACTTCACGTAGCGTGCGCGGATCGTCGGGACCGCCGGTGGCGTCACGTTCGGGGGTTGTCGGGATGGCAGCATGGGACCGCAAAGAAGGCACGCCCCATGGTGCCTCATCACCCGACTTCCGCGCCGGTCTTCTTCCAGACGATTAGGGTTTGCGCCATGACTGAATCGACCCAAGCCCTGCGGTCCGAGGACGGCAACGGCAGCAGCCGACGCGGGTTCGGCATCGACGTCGGCGGCAGCGGAGTGAAGGGTGGACTGGTCGATCTGCAGTCCGGTGAGCTGATCGGCGATCGGATCAAGATCGAGACCCCGCACCCGGCCACCCCCGAGGCCATCGCCGGCACGGTCGCGGAGATCGTCGCGCGGGCAGGCTGGGACGGCGCGGTCGGGATCACGCTGCCCGCCGTGGTCACCGGTGGGGTCGCGCGGACCGCGGCCAACATCGACAAGTCCTGGATCGGAACCGACGCGGCGGCCCTGTTCGGGCAGGCGCTCGGCGGCCGCCCTGTGACCGTGCTCAACGATGCCGACGCGGCTGGAGTCGCGGAGGACACCTACGGCGCGGGCAAGGATGTCGACGGCGTGGTCGTCCTGCTGACGTTCGGCACCGGGATCGGATCCGCGATCCTGCACAGGGGTGTCCTGCTCCCCAACACCGAGTTCGGGCACATGGAGGTCCACGGCAAGGAGGCCGAGCATCGCGCCGCCTCCTCGGTGAAGGAGACCAAGGGTTTGTCCTACAAGCAGTGGTCGGCTGAGGTCTCCCGGGTGCTCACCACGTTCGAGAACCTGCTGTGGCCCGACCTGTTCATCGCGGGCGGCGGCATCAGCCGCAAGAGCGAGAAATGGATCCCGTTGCTCACCAATCGCACCCCCGTCGTGCCCGCCGCGCTGCTGAACACGGCGGGCATCGTTGGCGCCGCACTCGCCGCGCAGACCAGCATCGCGTCGTAACACCCGTGGCGATAGTTACAATGGTTACGTCCGGCTCGAAGCCGGCCGAACTCAACTGACCTCTCCGCCGGAAAATCACTCTGGCGTGACGCCGCACGACACCGTCACGAAAGGGCGTACGTGGCCGCCTCCGATACAAGTCAGACCGCCGAACCGAGCACCGAATCGGCGTCCGCCGCGGCGACCAACGGCACCGCCCCCGCGAAGAAGGCCGCGGCGAAGAAGGCTCCAGCCAAGAAGGCCGCTGCTAAGAAGGCCCCTGCCAAGAAGGCCGCAGCCAAGGCTCCTGCCAAGAAGGCCGCAGCGAAGAAGTCCCCCGCCAAGAAGGCGACCAGCAAGGCCGACCCGGGCGTCGATCTCGACGAGGCACCCGACGAAGCCGACATGGCCGATCTCGAGGTGCCCGAGGGTGACCTCGCGGTCGACGAGGTGGTCGAGGTCGTCGCCGTCGGCGAGGACGACGAGGAGACCGCAGAGCCGTCCGACAAGGACAAGGCTTCCGGGGACTTCGTCTGGGACGAGGAAGAGTCCGAGGCGCTCCGGCAGGCCCGCAAGGACGCCGAGCTCACCGCGTCCGCCGACTCGGTCCGCGCCTACCTCAAGCAGATCGGCAAGGTCGCCCTCCTCAACGCCGAGGAGGAGGTCGAACTCGCCAAGCGCATCGAGGCCGGCCTGTACGCCACCCAGCTGATGGCCGAGCACGCCGAGAAGGGCGAGAAGCTCCCCGTCGCGCAGCGCCGCGACATGAACTGGATCTGCCGCGACGGCAACCGGGCGAAGAACCACCTGCTCGAGGCCAACCTGCGACTGGTCGTCTCGCTGGCCAAGCGCTACACCGGCCGCGGCATGGCGTTCCTTGACCTGATCCAGGAGGGCAACCTGGGCCTGATCCGCGCGGTCGAGAAGTTCGACTACACCAAGGGCTACAAGTTCTCCACGTACGCCACCTGGTGGATCCGCCAGGCCATCACCCGCGCGATGGCCGACCAGGCCCGCACCATCCGCATCCCGGTGCACATGGTCGAGGTCATCAACAAGCTCGGCCGCATCCAGCGCGAGCTGCTCCAGGACCTGGGCCGCGAGCCCACGCCCGAGGAGCTCGCCAAGGAAATGGACATCACGCCGGAGAAGGTGCTGGAGATCCAGCAGTACGCGCGTGAGCCCATCTCCCTCGACCAGACGATCGGCGACGAGGGCGACAGCCAGCTCGGCGACTTCATCGAGGACTCCGAGGCAGTGGTGGCCGTCGACGCGGTGTCGTTCACCCTGCTGCAGGATCAGCTGCAGTCGGTGCTCGAGACGCTGTCCGAGCGCGAGGCCGGCGTGGTCCGGCTGCGCTTCGGCCTGACCGACGGCCAGCCCCGCACCCTCGACGAGATCGGCCAGGTCTACGGGGTCACGCGTGAGCGGATCCGTCAGATCGAATCCAAGACGATGTCGAAGCTGCGGCACCCGTCGCGGTCCCAGGTGCTCCGGGACTACCTGGACTGACCCGTCCCGACCAGACGACGAATGCCCCGCCACCGCGAAGGTGGCGGGGCATTCGTGTGTCCGATGGTCACCTGCACCGACATTTCACCCGGCGCACGTCGGGCCGTCATCGGATCCCGAGCGCGCACCCCCCGCGGTGGTCGAGACTTGCCGGATGAGTGAGCAGTCCCCTCTCGCCCCGACCTCCCCGCGCGGCCCCTCCCGCCGCACGTTCCTGCGCGGCTCCGCCCTCGCAGGCGGCCTCGCGGTCGCCGGTGTCCGACACGCCCCAGCCGCGACCGCCGCGGCGCCGTCCGCCGAGCCAGCCCGCGCCGTCGACTACCCCACCTGCTGCCCCGGACCGTTCGCCAACGGCGTCGCCAGCGGCGACCCGTTGCCCAACCGCGTCATCCTCTGGACCCGTCTCATGCCCGAGCGCGTGGCCGGAGCCCCTGGCCCCGTGCGGTGGGAGGTGGCCACCGACCCCGGCATGACGGCACTCGTCCGCTCCGGTGAGCAGACCCCGGTGGCGGAGCACGACTTCACGGTGAAGGTCGACGTCACCGGCCTGTCCCCGGCCTCGACGTACTTCTACCGTTTCACGCACTCCGGCGCGCACTCGATCACGGGGCGAACGCGCACCGCGCCTGCCCCGGGTGCCGCCGTCGACCGGGTGCGCATCGCCACGATGTCCTGCAGCTCCTACTGGTCCTCGTTCTGGAGCGGGTTCGAGCACATCGCCGCCCGGGACGATCTCGATCTCGTGCTGCACGTGGGCGACTACATCTACGACTTCCCCGACAAGGACGAGCTGGTGCGCTCGCGCGTCGGCTTCACCGACATGGACCACCCGGACAACCGGGACTGGCTCGACCTCGCCGAGGTGCGCAGGCGGTACGCGCTGTGGCGCTCGGACCCCCAGTTCGTCCGGGCCCACCAGCAGCATCCGTGGATGATCGTGTGGGACAACCACGACATCGACGTCGCCTACGGCAACGAGGTGGACGCGCCCGGGATCGACCCCGCATCGGCGACCACGACCCTGCCCGACACGGTGCGCGCGTTCCACGAATGGACTCCGACCCGGCCCGTGCGTGCCGACGGCAGCGGCGAGTTCGTGCTCGTCGACGACGGCTCCTACCCCGCGCCGGAGGACCCGTTGCTCGTCTACCGGGCGCTGCGCTACGGCGACCTCGTCGACGTCGTCGGGATCGACGCCGAGTCGCACGGCGTGCACGGGCTCCCCGCCGACTCCTCGCATCTGCCGCCCGGGCAGCCGAGCCTCCTCGGTCGGCGGCAGTACGAGTGGCTCACGGCCACGCTCACCGACTCGTCGCACCGGGGAACCCGGTGGCGGGTCATCGGCAACCAGGCGTGGTTCGCGCCGACCGACATCCCGGAGGCCGTGCAGGGGGTGAAGATGCCGAAGCTCGGCATCGGCCGCTGGGGCCGGTACGCCGCCGAGCGGGACGCGATCGTCGACCACCTCCGGGGCGCACGCGGGGAGCGGATCTGGCGGAACGTCATGGTGACCGGCGACGCGCACGGGAATTTCGCGTCCGACGTCATCTCCACGGCGTACCTCGGCGACGGGTATGTCTCGGGGGCCACAGGCCGCAACACCCGCAACGGTGCCGAACCGCAGAACCACGGGGCCGGGGCGGTGCGGGTGAGCACCGGCAACGGCGGCCCGGTGCTCACGGTCGTCGACGACCCCGCCGACGTCCGAGGCCTGTCCGTCGGTGTCGAGTTCGCCCCCACCTCGATGGGGCGCGGCGGCGCCGACGACATGATCCGCGGCGCCACCGGCCTCGGGCCTGCGGAGTCCACCGAGATCGCGCGCACCGCCGAGGCTGCGATCCTCACGCTCAACCGCAACGCCCAGTTCGTCGAGTGGGTCGACCACGGCTACGGGATCATCGACCTCGACCGCGACCGGGCCGTGTTCGAGTTCTGGTGGCAGGACAAGCACGTGCCGCGCTCGCCGGACCTCCTCGGCCACCAGATGGTGGCGTTTGCCGAGGAGGACCGATCGGCGGTGCCGCCGCGGTTCCGGGATCAGATCGATGCCGTCGAGCTGCACGGGCTGCCATACCGGCCGACCTCCGGGGCGCCGCACGGCCCGCAGGCGCCGTGGTTCCCGCCGGAGTCCTAGCCCGACGGGCGCTACCGGCTGCGCAGCGTGACGGTGGGGTCCCGGATCTGCTCGACGCTCGCCGTCGGGACCTAGACTGGAAGCTCCGACGTGACAGCAGCGATGACCCCTTCGCCGGCGTACGGCCACGGGGGTCCTCGCCTTATCGCGAGGTGACCCGAGATGACGACCGAAGACCGGCGGCAGGACCACCCGGACACGGTGGTGTTCGGCAACACGCGCGAGATCGCCGATCGCATCATGGCGTTACCCGATCGCGTGGTGCGTGCGCTCACGGTCGCCAAGGACCGCTGCGCGGACGGCACACTGCGACTGCAGATCTTCCACAACCTCTACAACCCGGAGCTCGGCATCGGCCGGTACCTGTTCGTCCCCGGCGACGGCACCGAGCCGTACTGGGTCGAGACGCTCGACGGCACCGTGGCGCTGCGCTGCCCGTGCTGCGCGGACGAGGTCGCGAAGGTCAGCGACGTCGTCGAGAGGTTCCACAACGCGCGACACAAGCGATGACCGCGGCGGACACCGTCAGGTCGTGAGGTAGGGGTCGCTCGACTCCCCAGACGGCTTCTGCGGGCGCCGCATGACGCCGACCAGTGGCTCGACCACCCGCGCCGCCACCGGGCCGAGGATCGCCATCAGCAGCACGTACGCCGTCGCCAGAGCCGCGAGCTCACCCTCGACCGCGCCTGCCGCGACCGCGAGCCCCGCGATGACGATCGAGAACTCGCCGCGGGCGACGAGCGCGGCGCCCGCCCTGGCCCGGCCCATCAGCGCGACACCCTGCCTACGGGCCGCCCACCATCCCGTCGCGATCTTGGTCGCGGTCGTCGCCACCGCCAGCAGGACCGCCCAGCCGAGGACGGGAGGAATGGTGGCCGGATCGGTGTTCAGCCCGAACACGACGAAGAACATGGCCGCGAACAGGTCCCGCAGGGGCTCGAGTACCTTCGCCGCGTTGCGGGCGGTCGACCCGGAGATCGCGATACCGAGCAGGAACGCCCCGACCGCCGCCGACACCTGCATCGCCGAGGCGATCCCCGCGACCAGGAGCGCCGCGCCCAGCAGCTTGAGGAGGAAGACCTCCTTGTCCTTGCTGTCGACGATCGCCGACACGTAGTGGCCGTAGCGAAGCGCGATCACCAGCACCAGGGTGACCACGCACAACGAGATCGCCAGCGCCTGCAGTCCGCCGAAGAAGCCGACCCCGGCCAGGATCGCCGTCAGGATCGGCAGGTAGATGGCCATGGTCAGGTCCTCGAACACGAGGATCGCCAGCACGACGGGGGTTTCGCGGTTACCGAGCCGTCCCAGGTCGCTGAGGACCTTCGCGATGATGCCCGAGGACGAGATGTAGGTGACGCCGCCCATCACGAGGGCACCGACCGGTCCCCACCCGAGCATGAAGGCGACGATCACGCCGGGCGCCGCGTTGAGCACGATGTCCACCGCGCCCGCCATCCACGACTTGCGCAGGCCGGTGACCAGCTCACTCGCGGTGTACTCGAGGCCGAGCAGCAGGAGCAGCAGGACCACGCCGATCTCGCCTGCCAGGTGTCCGAAGTCGCCGATACCGTCGAGTGTGAAGAACCCGCCCTCGCCGAAGCAGAGGCCACCGACCAGGTAGAGAGGAATCGGCGACATGCCGACCCGGCCGGCCAGCCGCCCGAGGACACCGAGCGCGAAGAACACCGCGCCGAGCTGGATCAGCGAAAGCGCGGTGCTAGTCATGGCGCCCCGGGTTTCTCCCGGAACTCATCCGTGGAGCTGGGTCTTCGCCGGAGCTCATCCGTGGTGCAGGATCTTGGCCGCACCGTCGAGCCCGTCCGAGGTACCCACGGCGACCAAGAGGTCTCCCTCTGTGAGGTTGAAGTCCGGATTCGGTGACGGATACACCTGCCCGGCCCGCATCACCGCCACCACCGAGACCCCGGTCCTGGTGCGCATCGCGGTCTCCCCCAGCGTCCGGCCGTCGAAGGGCGAGTCCTCGGTGATCGGCAGTTGCCGGGTGTTGATCCCCGGCAGGTCACGGTGCTCCTCGCGCAACTGCGAGACCAGCTGCGGGGCACCGAGCAGATTGCCCAGCACCGCGGCCTCCTCGTCGGTCAGCGGCACCGACGCGGCACAGGCGTCGGGATCGTCCTTCTTCGAAACGATCAGGTCCGTCCCGCCGTCCCGATGGGTGACCACGCCGATGCGCCTGCCGGTCGAGAGCTCGAAATCCTTCCGGACGCCGATCCCGGGAAGGGGAGTCACTTCCACGTTCATGACTCAACGGTAGCGCCGCGCGCGGGATCGGTCCCGCGACGCGCGATATCCGCAGGTTCTCAGTGGAAGAAGAGCCCGGCGGCGGCGTCGCGGGCGAGCAGGAATCCCGCGATTCCCAGCACCCAGCCCAGCGCGCTGTCCGCATGTCTGGACAGGAAGCCGTCCGCGCGCGTCAGCCAGGGCTCGGCCCGCGTGTGCGCCACCGTCCTGGCGAGGATCAGCAGGCAGGCGGGGAGCACCATCATGGCGCAGTAACCGGCCAGCAGCGGGATCGAGACCGCCAGAGACAGCCCGGTCGAGACCATCAGCCCGATCGCGGCGAGGTACGGCAGCATCGTGACCAGTTCGAGGGCACCCGCGCTCATCGCCAGGACCGCGAGCCCGGAACCGGAGGACTGGGCATCCAAAGCCTTTGCCCGCCACCGGGTCACCCGACCGCCCGCGCCACCGTCCTTCGACCTGGAGTCGAATCGCCAGCTGATCGCGAACAAGCCGAGGCCGAGCGCCAGCTGCACACCGAGCGCGACGGGTCCGCGCAGCGCCGACCCGGCCGCCGCGATTCCCGTCGACGCCGCCAGCAGGATCAGCACCCCGACCGCGAGGTAGAAGCCCGCGATCACGCCCAGGTACGCGACCATCCGCCGCACCGGCGGCCGCTCCGGTGACATCAACAGCCACAGCGGTATCACCAGCGTCCCCAGGCTGGTGCTGTCCACGAGGGCGAGCGCGACCAGCCCCAGCACGAGTGCGATGTCCATGCCGATGATCCTCACCGCCGCGACGCGGCCGGGGCATCGCCCGACCGCCGGATCGGCCGTCCTCCTTTGGGACGACGTGCCCGCGGGGGTCGGTGTGCTGTGATGATGGCGTGTCACGCTGGTCCGCCCTGCCCTCACTCGCCCAGAGTGCGCTGATCGCGCTCTTCGGGTTCGCCGCAGGCACCGCGCTCTACGCGACCACCCTGTACGCGCTCGCCCCGGTTTCCACCGAGGCCCCCGTCACGATCAGACTGGCTCTGCTCGCGGCGATCTGCGGCGCGGCCGTGTTCCGCCGGGACCGCCCGGTGCTGGCGATCTGGCTCGCCACCATCCCCCTCGGCATCGATTTCGCGCTCGGGCCGACGCTGCCGATCTGGCTGGTCTTCTCCGACCTCGTGTATGCGGTCGCGCTCTACGGCACCGCGAGGCAGTCCCGCGCCGTGGTCGGCGTCGCGGCGGCGGGCACCATGGGATGCCTGGTCCTGGTGCTGGCCCTCACCAGGAGCTGGCAGCCGCTGGTGATCGGCACGATCGCGGCGTTCGCCTTCGTCGGCACCCCGCTGTGGTGGGGGCGCGCGGTGCGGCTGCACAAGGACGTCGCCGACTCCGAGCGTGCGCGGGCCGAGGCGCTGACCACCATCGCGGCCCTGGACCGCCAGGCGGCGATCGCGGACGAGCGGAACCGGATGGCCCGGGATCTGCACGATGTGGTCGCCGGCCACCTGTCCGCGATCGCCATCCAGTCCGAGGCCGCGCTCGGCATCACCGGCGCGGAGTCCGACGAGCGCCTGCGCCGCATCCTGAAATCCGTGCGCGGCAACAGCATCGACGCGCTCGAGGAGATGCGCTCGATGATCGGTCTGCTCCGCACGGACATCGTCGACGAGGCGGCGGCGCCCGGCCGTCTCCGCCAGCTCACCAAACTGGTCGACTCCGCACACGCCGCGGGCACCGAGGTCGCGGTGCACGACGACCTCGCGCCCGGCCAGCTCCCCACCGCCGTGGACCACACCGCCTATCGGATCGCCCAGGAGGCCCTCACCAATGCCATCAAGCACGCACCGGGGCGCCCGGTCGAGCTCACCCTTCGGTCGCAGTCCGGGCAGCTGCTGATGACGGTGTGCAATCCGCTTCCGCCGCGAGGGTTCCCGTCGGATCCGCCACGCCTACGCACCGGACTCACGAACATGCGCGAGCGCACCGAACTGCTCGGTGGCCGGTTCAGCGCGGGCCCGGACACCGATGGCTGGCGGGTCGCGGTGTCCATCCCCTTCGACGGACCGGCGGCGGGCGCATGATCCGGGTCGTGGTCGCCGACGACCACGCCGCGATCCGATCCGGGCTGTCGATGATCCTCGCGACCGCCGACGACATCGAGGTGGTCGGCGAGGCCGCCGACGGCGAGGTGGCGCTCGGCCAGGCCCGTGCACTGCGGCCCGACGTGGTGCTGATGGACATCCGGATGCCGGGCACCGACGGCATCGCGGCGACCAGGGAGATCACGGCGGCGGGCCTGGCCCACGTGCTGGTGCTGACCACCTTCGACATCGACGAATACGTCTTCGGGGCGCTGCAGGCAGGCGCCTCCGGGTTCCTGCTGAAATCGGCGACGGCCGCGGAGCTGACGGCGGCCGTGCGCGCGGTCGCCGCGGGGGACGGCGTGCTGGCACCACAGGTCACCCGCACCTTGATCGACGCCTTCGCCGCGACTCGCCCTGTCCAGGCTCGGCAGCCCACAGGCATCAGCGACCTCACCGACCGTGAGCGGGAGGTGCTCGATTGTCTCGGCGACGGTCTGACGAACCAGCAGATCGCCGGACGCCTGTTCATCGGCGAGACCACCGTCAAGACCCACGTGTCCCGGGTGCTCACCAAGCTCGGCGTCAGCTCACGCGTTCAGGCCGCGATCATCGCAAGGGAACTCCCCGCGTCCTAGTCCTCGGGGGTCCCGAACAGCCCGTCGGGGCCGGGTCGGTACGCGCGCACCCCGGTGACCGCCACCACGGGGAGCGGCCCGTACAGGTGCGGGAACCTCATCGACTCCGGGTCGGTCGGCACGCCGGGCTCCCAGCGGACCTCGGCCCCGAGTCGCTCGCGGTCGAGGTACAGCAGCACGAGGTCGGTGCGGCCGGCGAACAGCCGGTTCGCAGGCAGGTGCACCTGCTCGGTGCTCGAGAGGTGGACGAACCCGTCGGCGTCATAGGTCTCGGGCAGCCGCTCCCCCGCCCGTTGCGCCTGCCGCCACTGCTCGGTGGTGCAGATGTGTACGAGGGTGCTGTCCGGATGATTCACCCCCGCAGGCTATCCGGGTCGCCCCGGAAGTGATCTCCGTCACGCTCGAGACCCGTGTTCCCTGTTAGTGAAACCACAAAGAAACGCCGACGGGAACAACTCCTGAAGCCCAAACGTCTGACAGAGTGGATTCACCGCGCCACTCCGGTGCGGCGGACCAGGCCCCAGGCACTCGGTTTCGGCCGAACGCCAGTACGGAGGAGTCATGCCCGGAACACTGACCAGCCCCCCATTGACCGCTGCCGACCGGTGCGACCGGTGTGGTGCGGGAGCCCGCGTGCGCGCGGTCCTCTCGACTGGTGGAGAGCTTCTCTTCTGCCAGCACCACGCCAATGAGCACGAGGGTCGTCTCCGCGCGATGAACGCCACCATCGTCTCCGATGCCGTACTCGACGAGGCGACGATCTAGGCCGTCAGCCAAACCGGGCGCCCGTTCGGGGCACCCCAGTCAGCACAGAGCCCGCACCTCCCGGTGCGGGCTCTGCCTGGTTTTCAGCACTGCCGTCTCACCACTGCCGGAGCATCGCGATCCGTTCGGTGAGCTGTTCGACCGTGGCGATCGCGGTCGGCGGACCGCCGCACACGCGGCGCAACTCACCGTGGATCCACCCATGCGGTTTGCCGGTTCGGTGGTGCTGCATCGCGACGAGACCGTTGAGCTCCTTGCGCAGTTCCGCCAGCTTGTTCGCGGACGACACCCGGTCGGCCACCGCGGCGGGCGCCTGGACCGGCGCGGGCTCCCGTGCCCCCTTGTCCAGCTGACCGGCCTGGCGCTCACGCAGCAGGGCCCGCATCTGGTCGGCGTCGAGCAGCCCCGGCAGACCCAGGTAGTCCGCCTCCTCGTCGCTGCCTGCGAAGGTCGCCGTCCCGAACGAGGATCCGTCGTAGATCACCTGGTCGAGCTCCGCGTCGGCGCCGAGCGAGGTGAACGCCTTCTCCTCCTCGCCCGGTTCGTCCTTCTGCTTGTTGGCGTCGACGAGCAGATCGTCGTCGAGTCCGTCCTTCTCCCGATGCGGCTTGCCGAGCACGTGGTCGCGCTGCAGCTCGAGCTGGCTGGCGAGGTCGAGCAGCACCGGCACGGAGGGCACGAAGACGCTGGCCGTCTCACCCTTGGCCCGCGAACGCACGAACCGGCCGATGGCCTGGGCGAAGAACAGGGGTGTCGAGGAACTGGTGGCGTAGACGCCGACGGCCAGGCGCGGCACGTCGACGCCCTCGGACACCATCCGCACCGCCACCATCCACGGTTCGGTGCTGTCGCTGAACTCGGCGATCTTCTTCGAGGCGGTCGGGTCGTCGGACAGCACGACTGTCGGCGCCCGCCCGGTGCCTGCCTCGAGGATCTTCGCGTATGCCCGCGCGACCGTCTGGTCCGTGGCGATGACCAGCCCGCCCGCATCGGGCATGCCGCCCGCGCGCAGCTGCTGTAGCCGCGTGTTCGCTGCGGTGAGCACCGACGGGATCCAGTCGCCGTTCGGGTCGAGGGCGGTCCGCCACGCGCGCGCGGTCTGCTCGGCGGACAGCGGTTCGCCGAGCCGGGCCGCGAACTCCTCGCCCGCGTTGTTGCGCCAGCGCGCCTCCCCCGAGTACGCGAGGAAGACCACCGGGCGCACCACGCCGTCGGCGAGGGCGTCCGAGTACCCGTAGGAATGGTCGGCCTTCGACCGCATCAGGCCCTCGCGGTCCGGCTCGTACTGCACGAACGGGATCGCGCTGTCGTCGCTGCGGAACGGCGTGCCGGTCAGCGCCAGCCGCCGGGTGGCGGGATCGTATGCCTCCCGGATCGCGTCGCCCCAGCTCTTGGCGTCGCCACCGTGGTGGATCTCGTCGAGGATCACCAGGGTCCGCCGGTTCTCGGTGCGCACCCTGTGCTTGGTCGGATGCGCCGCCACCTGGGCGTAGGTGACGACCACACCGTGGTACTCGGCGGACGTCTGCCCGGTCGAGTTGGTGAAGTTCGAGTCCAGCGCGATGCCCATCCGGGCCGCGGCCCCTGACCACTGGTGCTTGAGGTGTTCGGTGGGCGCGACCACGGTCACCTGGTCAACCGTGCGGTCGCGCAGCAGCTCCGAGGCGACCCGGAGCGCGAAGGTCGTCTTACCCGCGCCTGGCGTCGCGACCGCGAGGAAGTCGCGGGGCCCGGTGGCCAGGTACTTGGTGAGCGCGCGACGCTGCCACGCTCGGAGGGTGGCGACGGGTGCGGGTGGTGTCGATTCGGTACTACCCGTGAGCACTGTCGCTGCCGCTCCTTCTGTGCTGCGTACATGATGCGATCGTTCGCGGTGATTCGATCCTGGAGGAGCCTAACCCCGACCACCGACGTTCCCCACATCACCGACGACCGCGCGTCGCGGCGTGTTCGCGGACCGGCCGCGATCTCTGGTAGCGGCAGATTTCTCCCGACACGGGGGGCCTCAATGCGCGGCGAGGCGGCCGCGTCGGGAATGCTGGAACCATCATGGACGAGCCGAGCAACGGAGAGCCGGGCGGCGACCAGCCTGCCGGGCCGGCCGGTGCGCGCTCGGGATTCCATCCACTGCACCGCGCCTGGCAGGTCATCGCGAGAACCGCGACGAAGGCATGGGGCGACTCGATCTTCGGCAAGGCCGCCACGGCCGCCTTCTGGCAGACCCTGTCGCTGCCTCCCCTGCTGCTCGGGCTGCTCGGCAGCATCGGCTACGTGGGCGGCTGGTTCGGCCCCGACACGGTCCAGATCATCGAGTCGAAGATCATCACCTTCAGCCGCACGGCCTTCAGCGAGAGCGTCGTCGACCAGCTCATCAGTCCGACGGTGAACGACGTCCTCGGCCGGGGCCGACCCGAGATCGTCTCGGCCGGCTTCCTGCTGTCGCTGTGGGCGGGATCGTCGGCGATCTCCACCTTCGTCGACTCCATCGTCGAGGCGCACGGCCAGAAGGACGTGAGACATCCGGTCTGGCAACGGATCTTCGCGCTGCTGCTCTATGTGATGTTTCTCATCGTCGCGGTCTTCGTGCTGCCGCTCGTCGCGCTGGGACCGACCCTGATCGGGCAGGTGCTACCGCGGTCCTGGTACTCGTTCGGGACAGAGGCGGTCGATGCCTTCTACTACCCGGCCGTCGGCCTGCTCCTGATCGTCGGCCTGACCACCCTGTACAAGGTGGCGCTGGCCAAGTCCCTGCCCTGGCACCGACTGCTCGGCGGATCACTGCTCGCGGGGGTCTTCTTCATGGGCGCGAGCACCGTCCTGCGCTGGTACCTCTCCTGGATCACCCAGACCGGCTACACCTACGGCGCGCTGGCGGCGCCGATCGCCTTCCTGCTGTTCACGTTCTTCCTCGGCTTCGCGGTCGTCCTCGGCGCCGAGTTCAACGCCACCATCCAGGAGTTCTGGCCCGCACGGGCGACCCGGATGGAGCAGATGCGGGACTGGCTGGCCGCGCAGGCCGCGGCCGCCGCCCGGGCGCCCGACGGCGAGTCCGTCGGACCCGTCACCACCCTCACCAGGCGGCTGGCCGCAGGCCCGATGCGGATCACCGGGCCGGACCGGGGCAGACACGAGGCCGCCGAGGATGCGCCTGCCGCCGACGCGGCAGGCGACACCACGGGCGGCCGGTGTCCGGTCGCGGCTCAGTCGCCCGCGCGCAACCCGTCGTAGATCTTCTTGCATTCCGGGCACACCGGCGAGCCGGGCTTGGCCGACTTGGTCACCGGGAAGACCTCCCCGCACAACGCGACGACGTGCGTACCCATCACCGCGCTCTCGGCGATCTTGTTCTTCTTCACGTAGTGGAAGAACTTGGGGGTGTCGTCATCGGTGGACTCGTCGGTGGTGGTGTCGGGACGTTCCTTGGTCTGAGTGCTCACCCGTCCATGATGACGCACTCCTGCGCGGCGGGCGAGCCCCCGGTAGTGCATTCGACTGCGGAGAGTGGGAAGGTGGACAGATGGCATCGAGTTCGGATTTCGACCGCGCGAAGAACAAGGACGACGCGGCGGGAAACCCGGTTCTCATCACCGACGCGGCCCAGTCGTTCTACGACGAACAGCACGCCCGCGTCCGCAAGTACACGATCCTGATGGCGATCCGGATCCCGGCGCTGGTGCTGGCCGCGCTGGCCTACAGCGAATGGGCCAACCCCTGGATCAGCCTGGCCATCATCGGCGTCTCTGTCCCGTTGCCGTGGATCGCTGTGCTGGTCGCGAACGACCGCCCGCCGCGCAAGGCCGATGAGCCGCGCCGCTACGACCACAAGGCCCCGACCGCGCCCGCGATCGAATCCAAGCAGCACCCGACGATCGAGGGCTGACATTCGGCATCGACCGCCGACCCCGCCGCCACGAGCTGACAAACTGTGGCGGTGAACCGAGAACTGCTCTCCGCCTGCGCTCCGCTGCGCGAGGCCCTGCACCGCACCGAGTACACCGCCGACGCCCTGCTGGAGATGCTCGGCGCCGATGCCCACGATGCGCTCGGTCGCAGCGAGCCCGTCCCGGTGCGGCTGGCCAGCCGCACCGCGGGTGATCTCGGGGTGCTGACGAGACTGTTCCTGTTGGCCGATCCCTGCCCCGCGGCGGAGGTCGCGCACGCGCTGCGGCCGCTCGACCTCGACCGCGCCGTGGCCGTCGGACTCCTCGAGCGCTCGGGCGACGAGGTCAGGGCGACGCTCGACCTGAGGCCGCTCGACCTCGGCTCCGGCAACCGGTGGGTGCTCTCCGACCTGGACGGCAGCATGGGTCCGCGGACCACGGCGCCCGACCACGTGCTCGGCGTCGGACACGCGTCGCTGTCCCTGCTCCGTGCCACCCCGACCACCCCGACCGGTTCGGTGCTCGACCTGGGCACCGGCTGTGGCATCCAGGCCGTGCACGCCGCCGGCTACGCGCGGTCGGTCACGGCCACCGACATCAACCTGCGCGCGCTCGATCTGTCGGCGGCGACGTTCGCGCTCAACGAGATCGACGTCGAACTGCTCGGCGGCCCGTGGTTCGAGCCGGTCGACGGCCGCCGCTTCGACCGGGTGGTCGCCAACCCGCCGTTCGTGGTCGGCCGCGGCCGGGTGGAACACACCTACCGCGACTCCGGGCTCGACCTCGACGGCGCCAGCGAGCTGATGGTCTCGAATGTGCTCGACCACCTCGAGCCGGGCGGCACCGCCTCCATGCTCGCGTCCTGGGTGCACGTACGCGGCGAGGACTGGCGGTCGCGGATCGCGTCCTGGCTGCCCGCGCACGGCGTCGACGCCTGGATCGTGCAGCGCGATGTCGCCGACCCAGCGCTGTACGTGGGCACCTGGATGCGCGACGGCGGCCTCGATCCTCGTGACCCGGCGACCGCGGCGCAGGCCGAGGCCTGGTTGGCCCATTTCGAGGCCGCCGACGTCGAGGGCGTCGGCTTCGGCTTCGTCTACCTGCGGCGCACGGACGAGCCGAGCGACGTGCTCGCCGAGGACCTGCGGCACGGCTTCACCGATCCACTCGGCGGCGAGGCCCTCGGCTATTTCGACAGGTTGGCCTGGCTGCGCGAGCGCGACGTGCTGGAACAGCGCTTCAGGCTCGAGCCGACGACCGCCCTCGAGCGGGTGTCACTGCCGGGCGAGGAGGGCTGGCAGCAGGTCGTGGCCAGGGTGCATCGCGGCAGCGGGCCGAACTGGCAGCACGAGGTGGACGATCTGACCGCCGCCCTGCTCGGTGGAATGCGGCCGGACTCGCTGGCGTTGAACGAGCTGCTCGAGCTGCTGGCGGCCGCGAACGGCGAGGATCCCGACGAGCTCGCCGTCGCCGCCGTCCCGCTGGTGCACTCGCTGGTGCGGCACGGGCTGGTGCTGCCCGCGGAGTTCCCGCGGTAGTTCCCGGCCGGTTCCCCGGGCCCGTCTTCTCAGCAACTTCTCAGGACCGCCGACGTAAAAATGCAGGTCAGAAGTAATTCCGTGGATCACACACGGGAACTTTGCACGGTGGCGCGGCGTTGAGCCATATGAGACACCACCGATGAGGAGGCAGGTCATGACAAGCCCCACCACCACCCGCAGGCTGCGCCCCAGCGCCGAGGATCTGGACGCCCAGAGCCCCGCTGCGGACCTGGTTCGCGTCTATCTGAACGGGATCGGCCGCACCGCGCTGCTGACCGCCGCGGATGAGGTCGAGCTGGCCAAGCGGATCGAGGCGGGTCTGTACGCCGCACACGTGCTCGAGACCGGCAAGAGGCTGACCGCCGCCAAGAAGCGTGACCTCGCCACCATCGTCCGCGAGGGCCAGTCGGCGCGCAGTCACCTGCTCGAGGCGAACCTGCGGCTCGTGGTGTCACTCGCCAAGCGGTACACCGGGCGCGGCATGCCGCTGCTGGACCTGATCCAGGAGGGCAACCTGGGCCTGATCCGCGCGATGGAGAAGTTCGACTACGCCAAGGGCTTCAAGTTCTCCACCTATGCCACGTGGTGGATCCGCCAGGCCATCACCCGCGGCATGGCCGATCAGAGCCGCACGATCCGGCTGCCAGTGCACCTGGTGGAGCAGGTCAACAAGCTGGCCAGGATCAAGCGTGAGCTGCATCAGCAGCTCGGCCGCGAGGCCACCGACGAGGAACTGTCGGCCGAATCGGGCATCGCGGTCGCGAAGATCGCGGACCTGCTCGACCACAGCCGCGACCCGGTCAGCCTCGACATGCCGGTCGGCAGCGACGAGGAGGCGCCGCTGGGCGACTTCATCGAGGACGCCGAGGCCACCTCGGCCGAGAACGCGGTGATCGCGGGGCTGCTGCACAGCGACATCCGGTCCGTCCTCGGCACCCTCGACGAGCGCGAGCAGCAGGTGATCCGGCTGCGGTACGGCCTCGACGACGGCCAGCCCCGCACCCTCGATCAGATCGGCAAGATCTTCGGGCTCTCCCGTGAGCGCGTCCGACAGATCGAGCGTGAGGTGATGGGCAAGCTCCGCGAGGGCGACCGCGCCGAGCGGCTGCGCTCCTACGCGAGCTGATCCGCACCCGGGCTCGCCACAATCTGGTGCGCTGACCATCCCCCCTGAATGTCAGCGCACCCTCGCGCCGGTCGATCCGACCCGCTCCTCCCCCTCGGAGCGCAAGGATCGGCCGGCGCGACTACGTTCGCGGGCGGCTAGCGCAGTCGGCGGGGGCCCAGGTCGGCCCGGCTCGGCTCGGGGCCGATCCGCACCCGGGTATCGGTGATCTCGGCTCCCATGGCGCTGGCCAGGACCGGCTCGCAGACGAGCTCCCGCACCTCGGGCAGGTCATCGGCGAGCGCGGAGACCCGCTGCACCAGGTCGACGAGGGCGCCCTTGTCGACCGGCTCCGCGTTCCGGTAGCCGGACAGCAGCGGGGCGGCCTTCGGGGCGTCGATCAGCTCGGTCGCCTCGTCCTCCGTGAGCGGCAGCACCCGGTAGGCGCGGTCGCCGAGCAGATCCGAGATCACTCCCGCGAGCCCGAACGAGATCAGCGAACCGAAGGACGGGTCGTCCTGCACCCCGACGACGCAGCCGATCCCCTTGTTCGCCATCTTCTGCACGTGCAGGAGCGGTTCCGCCGACGCCATGGCGAGCGCGCGATAGGCGTCGCGCACCGCGTCCGGGGTGCTGACATCCAACCGCACCCCGCTCAGGTCCGGGCGGTGTCGCCATCCCTCCCGGGTCGCCTTGACCGCGACGGGGTAGCCCAGCGCCTCGGCCGCATCGACCGCCTCGTCCTCCGACCGCGCGAGGGTGAAATCCACCACCCGCAGGCCATAACAGGCCAGCAGCTCCGACGCCTCGAAATCCGTCAGCCAGCGCCCCTCGCCCGCGCCAAGCCAGGACTGCACCAGCGCCTCCGCGCGATCGGAGTCGATGCCGCTGGGGCGGACCACCTTCGAGGCCGGCCGCGACCGCCACTGGGCGTAGCGCCAGGCACGCGAGAGCGCCAGGGCGGCACGCTCCGGTCCCGGGTACGACGGGACCGAACCCCTGATGGGATGGCCGTCCTCCCCCCGGACCGCCAGCACGTCCGGAATACCTTCCGCGGCAAGAAATGTCGTCACGATCGGCTTGCTGGTGTCCCGGGCCGCATCGCGCAGTGCCTTCGCGTACGGCTCGACGTCCACGCTGACCGGCGGCACGAACACCGCGAAGACTGCGTCCACCTCGGCCGACTCGAGCGCGGCACTCACCGCACCGGCGAACTGCGCGGGGGTGGACTGCGCAGGCAGGTCGACGGGTTTCGACGGCTCGAGACCCTCGCTCCTGGCCGCCCCGGCGGCCAGCACACCGAGCGCCGAGGAGTTGCCGACCACCGCGACCCTCGGACCGGCGGGCAGTGGCTGGTAGCCGAGCAGCACGGCGCAGTCGAAGAGCTGGGCGATCGACCCGACCTGCACGACACCCGCCTGCTCGAACAGTGCCGAGACCACGGAGTCGTCGATCTCGACCCCGTTCGCGGCAAGGGCCTCCGGCACGGCATGCCTGCCGGACTTCACCGCGACGATCGGCTTGTTCCTGCCGACCCGGCGCGCGATCCGGGAGAACTTGCGCGGGTTGCCGAAGCTCTCCAGATACAGCAACACCACCTCGGTCTCGGGGTCCGAGTCCCAGTACTGCAGCAGATCGTTTCCGGAGACGTCGGCGCGGTTGCCCGCCGAGACGAAGGTGGACAGACCGAGCTGACGGCGCGCCGCCTCGTCGAGGATCGCGATGCCAAGCGCGCCGGACTGGCAGAAGAACCCGACCCGACCCGGCGGCGGCAACTCAGGCGCGAGGGTGGCGTTGAGCCGAACCGCCGCGCTGGTGTTCGCGACGCCGAGCGCGTTGGGACCGACCAGTCGCATCCCGTGCGCCCGCGCGGCGTGTACCAGCCGTCGCTCGGACTGGCGTCCGTCCGGGCCTGCATCGCTGAACCCACCGGACACCACGACCAGTGCCTTGACGCCCTTCGCGAGGCAGTCGTCGAGGACCGAGTCGATGGCCTCCGCCGGAACCGCAACCACCGCGAGGTCCACGTCGTCGGGAATGTCGTGCACCGTCGGGTACGCCCGGACCCCCCGCACTGAGCGGTTCTCGGCGTTGACGGGGTAGACCGGCCCGGTGAACCCGGCGCCGAGCAGGTTGCGCAGTACCGCGTTGCCCACCTTCGCGGCGTCGGTCGACGCGCCGATCAGGGCGACCGACTGCGGGCTGAGCAGGTTGCGGACGCTCCTGGCCTCCGTGGCCCGCTCACGAGAGTTACGAACCGCGACAAGGGTTTCGGTCGGGTCGATGGCGAACTCGAGCCGAAGCACTCCCCCCTCGTAGGTCCGGCTGACCTGATACCCGGCCTCCCGGAACACGGTGACCATGTTCCGGTTCTCGGCGAGCACCTCGGCCACGAACATGGTCAGGCCGTTCTCGGCGGCGGCCGCGGCCAGGTGCTCGAGCAGGATCGGCCCGAGCCCGCGGCCCTGGTGCGCGTCGGCGACCACGAACGCGACCTCGGCAGACCTGCCGTCACCGACGTCGATCAACCGCTCGTACCGGCCGACCGCGATGATCTCGTCGCCGAGCACCGCCACGAACGCGACCCGGTCCTTGTGGTCGACGGTGGTGAACCGCTTGAGGTCGCGCTGCGACATCGTCGGATACGGCCCGAAGTAGCGCAGGTAACGGGTGCGCTCGGACAGCTTGGCGTGGAAGGCGATCAGCCGGTCCGCGTCGTCCGGTGAGATCGGCCGCAGGGCCGCGACGCCGCCGTCGGTGAGCAGCACGTCAGCCAGCCAGTGCTTGGGGAACGGCGCCAGCGGCTCGGCGTCGGCGCCCCCGGTCGCGGGGTCAGTCACGGGGATCCTCCGGGTCGAGTCCGAGCAGCGGGAAGGCCGCGCGACGGGTGGCTGCGATCGCCGAATCCACCCGGACCAGAGCGCGATCCATCGATTCGACGCCGGTCTCCGGGGTACCGCCCGGCCCGTCCCACGACAGGTAGGACGCCTCGCCGCCGTCGCCCATCGTCGCGGGCAGCTCGACGCTCGGCGCCATCGCCGCCACCCGGTCACGCCAGGACTGCGGCACCTCGAAGGTGGGGTCGATGTCGCGGTCGAGCGCCGCTGCGATCAGGTGCGTCCACGCGCGCGGGACCACCCGCACCAGCCCGTAGCCGCCGCCGCCGACGGCCAGCCAGCGACCCTCCGCGTACCGATCCGCGAGCTGACGCATCGCCAGGAACGCGGCCCGTTGCCCGTCGACCGTCAGCGAGAGGTCCGCGAGCGGGTCCTCCCTGTGGCTGTCCACGCCGCACTGGCTGATCACGATCTGCGGCTTGAAGGCCGCCATCGCCGCGGGAACCACCGCGTGAAAACCCCTCAGCCACACCGAGTCCACGGTTCCCGGCAGCACCGGCAGGTTGATCGTCGCACCCTCGGCCGCGCCCGAGCCGACCTCACTGGACCAGCCGGTGTTCGGCCACAGCGTCGCCGGGTGCTGATGGATGGACACGGTCAGGACCCTGGGGTCACCGAGGAAGGCGTGCTGGACTCCGTCCCCGTGATGGGCGTCCACGTCGATATAGGCGATGCGGTCGAAGCCGTTGTCGAGCAACCAGGAGATCGCGATCGCGGCGTCGTTGTAGACGCAGAAGCCGGAGGCCCAGTCGGACATCGCGTGGTGCATCCCGCCCCCGATGCTCACGGCCCGTCGGGCCCGGCCCGACGCGATCTCCTTCGCCGCGGTGAGCGTTCCACCTGCGAGAATCGCGCTGGCCTCGTGCATCCTGGGAAAGATCGGGTTGTCCTCGGTGCCCAGCCCGTGCGGGGCCACATCGCCATCCGCGCGGGCGTCCGCCAGTCCCTGCAGCGGCCCGGCTCCAGCCGCCTTCACCGCGGCGACGTAGGCGGGGGTGTGGATCCGCAGCAGATCGGCGTCGGTGGCCGCCTCGGGGCGGACCAGTTCGGCACCCTCGATGAGACCGATGCTCCGCGCGAGGTTCATCGTCAGCTCGAGCCGGGTGGGGTTCATCGGGTGGTCGGCGCTCCACCGGTAGCTGAGATAGTCCGGGCTCCAGACGACGGCCCGGTCCGAATTCGGGTGCGCATGCCCCACCTGGGGGCTGGAGGTCGCGGCCATGCGATCCACGCTACTTGCGCGCCTGGGGAAGAGGCGAGGGGCGGGTGGCGTTGCCTCAGGGTGAGTGCAACACCGATTCCCGCATGCGTGCCGGTAGAATCGGCCGTAGACGAAGGGGCGTGCAGGTGAAGGATCTTGTCGACACGACGGAGATGTACCTCCGTACCATCTACGACCTTGAAGAGGAAGGCGTGGTGCCGCTGCGGGCGCGGATTGCCGAGCGGCTCGAGCAGAGCGGTCCGACGGTGAGCCAGACGGTCGCCAGGATGGAACGCGACGGGCTCCTACTGGTGGCCGGTGACCGCCATCTCGAGCTCACCGACAAGGGTCGCGGACTCGCGATCGCGGTGATGCGCAAGCACCGGCTGGCCGAGCGGCTGCTCGTCGATGTGATCGGACTCGACTGGGACCAGGTGCATGCCGAGGCCTGCCGCTGGGAGCACGTGATGAGCGAGGAGGTCGAGCGCCGTCTGGTCGAGGTGCTCAACAACCCCACCACCTCGCCCTACGGCAACCCGATCCCCGGCCTGGCCGAGCTCGGCCTGAACCGGCCAGCGGACAACGGCGAAACCCTGATCCGGCTGACCGATGTGCCGTCCGGGCAGCCCACCGCCGTGGTGGTGCGCAGGCTCGCCGAGCACGTGCAGTCCGACCCTGAGGTCATCGGTCGCCTCCGCGAGGCAGGCGTCGTCCCCGACGCACGGGTCACGGTGGTGACCAAGCCGGGTTCGGTGACGATCACCGTGCCGGGTCACGAGGGCTTCGATCTGTCCGAGGAGATGGCGCACGCAGTCCAGGTCAAGCAGGTCTAGCGGCGTGCGACTCCTGGTCACCGGCGGTGCCGGTTATGTCGGCAGCGTGTGTGCAACCGTCCTGCTCGAACGCGGCCACGAGGTGGTGGTCGTCGACGATCTGTCCACCGGGAACGCGGATGCGGTACCGACCGGAGCCGAGTTCGTCGAGGGCGACGTCGCCGACGTCGCCGCGTCCGTTCTCGGCGACGGGTCCACCGAGCCCCGGTTCGACGGCGTGCTGCACTTCGCTGCGCAGTCGCTCGTCGGCGAATCGGTCGTCGCGCCCGAAAAGTACTGGCGCGGAAACGTGGTCACCACGATCGAGCTCCTCGAGGCGATCCGGGTCTCCCGCACCCCGCGGCTGGTCTTCTCCTCGACGGCCGCAACGTACGGCGAGCCGGAGCGGTCCCCGATCACCGAGACGGATCCGACGAGGCCGACCAATCCCTACGGGGCAACGAAGCTGGCGATCGACCACGCGATCACCTCGTATGCCAACGCGTACGGGCTGGCCGCCACCAGCCTGCGTTACTTCAATGTCGCGGGCGCGTACCGCGGTGCAGGCGAGAACCGGGTCGTGGAAACACATCTCATCCCGCTCGTGTTGCAGGTGGCGCTCGGACAGCGGGACAAGATCTCGGTCTTCGGCACCGACTGGCCCACCGAGGACGGCACCGCGGTCCGCGATTACATCCACGTCCTCGACCTCGCCGAGGCGCACCTGCTGGCGCTCGAGGCCGCGACCGCGGGCACGCACAGCATCTACAACCTCGGCAGTGGGGCCGGTTTCAGTGTCCGCGAGGTGATCTCGGCCTGCCAGCGGGTCACCGGGCTGCCGATCGCCGTGGTTGACGCCCCGCGCCGTGCGGGCGATCCCGCGGTCCTCATCGCCTCCAGCGAAAGGGCCATCGCCGAACTCGGCTGGCGGCCGCAGCACACCGACCTCGACGAGATCGTCGCGGACGCGTGGGAGTTCTTGCAGCAGTTGGGCGACCGGTCGCACGCCGCGCACCGCGGCTGACCCGCCGAGTAGACCTCCGATCACGCCGATATCGCCCCGCGGGCGGTATCGGCGTGGCACGCTGCCACGATGAATTTCTCCGTCAACAGGCGCGGGTTCGCGCGCGCCCTGGTGGGCCTGGCGATCGCGACCGTGGTGCTGCCCGCCCCGCTCGCGTCCGCGACGACCGGGTCCGATGCCGGGTCGACCTCCGGGTCGCTGCAGTCGAGCGGGCTGGCCGACGCCGTCCACCCGGATTGGATGGCCGGACTGCCCGACGGGGCCGGGCTCGCGGAGCTGTCGCTGCCCGGCACCCACGACACGATGGCCTCGGGGGCATCCGTCTTCGCCCTCACCCAGGATGCCGACCTGACGACCCAGCTGAGGGCCGGGGTCCGCGCCGTCGACATCCGCACCCGGCATTTCCGGAACACGTTCCCCATCCATCACGGGATCGAGTACCTGAACGCAGACTTCACCGACGTCGTGGTCGCGCTCACCGACTTCCTGCGCGCCAACCCCTCCGAGGCGATCGTCATGCGACTCAAAGAGGAGTACACGGCCGCCGAGAACACCCGCAGCTACGAGGACACGCTGAACTGGTACATCGACCAGAACCCCGAGACCAGCAGCCGGCTCCGGGAACACCTGTGGCACCCGCCCGCCGGATACGACGGCGGCCTGCCGCGCCTCGGCGAGGCCCGCGGGAAACTCGTCGTCCTCAGGAATTTCGACGCGGTGGCGTGGCCGGGGCCGCGGTTCGGCGACGCGAGCATGGCGATCCAGGACACCTACGAGCTGACCGGCCTGGCCGAAATCGGGCGAAAGTGGGACCTGATCCGCGCACAGTTCGAGCGATCCCGCACCGGGTCCTCCGACATCCTGTTCATCAACCACCTCAGCGCCACCGGTAACCCCGCAGCAATGGTGACCGGCACGGTCCCGGTCACCGTCGCGCGCGGCGCCCCCGGCGTCGTCGGGATCCTCCCCCGTACCCAGGAGTACCTGGAGGCCGGTGGTCCCGGGCGGCTGGGCGCGGTGATGGCCGACTTCCCGACCGCGGAGCTCGTGTCCGAGATCATCGCGCACAACTTCCCCTGACCCGTGACCACGCTCAACCGCCGTAGATCGGCGGCGGCATCCGCACCCCGAGCCTCGCGGCCTCGTCGAACCCGGTGACGGCGAGCCCCGAGATGGTCTCCGGACGCATGCCGGACTGCAACGCGGCGTCGAGCATGCCTGCCAGCCGGTGCCGCGGGTTCGCCTCCAGCGCCGCGACGAGGGCAACCCCCGCCATCGGCCCGTCCCCGCGCGCATAGGCGCTGTAGCCGAGCAGTGCCGCGGGCTCGGCCCGCTCCGGATCGGGCAGCGCCCGGGCCAGCAGGATCCACAGCTGCTCGGCCGCGTCGGCCTCGGCGGTCACCGCGAGCGACAGCAGCGCGTCGCGCACCCGCGGGTTCGACAGCGCCCTGGCCAGGTCGACGAGGTCGTGGCGGTGTGGCCCGTGTCCGGAGGCCAGCTCGGCGATCCGGGCGAGCACCAGCCGCAACTCGTCGCGCGGGCGGGCACGGCATGCGGGTCGCTCGCGCAGCAGCTCCGCGAGCCCGGCGCGCTCCCGATCCGGATGCGGGGCCACGATCGCCTCCAGTTCCTCCCGGGAGGACCGGATCGCGCGACCGCCGAGCACCTGGGCGACGGCGACGCTGGACGACACCGGGTCAGGGAGCAGTCCGCGACGGGGATCGCCGCACAGCCCTCGCCACGGCCGTCCCTCCGCGATCTCGGGGACCACGAGCGCTCCCACCAGGTCGACGCCGCGACCGCTCAGGTGCAGTTCGAGTTCGCCGACCACCGCACGATGCATGCCGGGCGCCCGCCCCGCGTCGACGATCACCGCTATGACCGCGTCGATGTCCTCCCGCGCGCAGACGAGGGACATCCGTTCGATGGCCTCCCGGTCGATCGGGCCGACCGCGCCGTCCGGCAGGTCGTGCCGCATCACCGCCCGTACCCGGGCGGGGCCGTCGCCCTCGTCGAGACAGATGAGGACCAGCGAATGTGCGGGCCGGAACCCCAGCATCGCGGGGATCGCCGCGATGAGATCACCGGGGTCGCCGATCCGGACCGGACCGGCGCCGGGCATCAGTGTCGGATTGCCGGGTCGCTCCGGCTGTTCGGGATGCATGGTTGTCATGGCCAGGACCATGCCGCCGTGCACCGACCGGGCCGCGGCCGCGACCAGCGGCTTCGCCGGGCCTGTGGAGAGAAACCGGACCATCCACAGGCTCGGGGGTCAGGCCGCGTTGACCCGCTGCACTGCCTCCGTGAACACCTGGTCCAGCACCGCCGTGTCCGGCTTTCCGTCACCGAACGACATGTACGTCGCCGAAACCCGCACGTCATCGATCTGCGCGACCAGGGTGAGCATCGACTGCGTCACCTTCCCCGCTCCCTTGCCGGAGGTCACGGTCTGCCGCATGGCCACGGTGCGGTCCGCGTTCAGCGGCGGCGGCGGCAGCATCTCGGTCCGCACGACCGCCTCGGCGCCGTCCTTGGTGGTGATCACCTCCAGGCACCGCTCGATCTCGCCGATGCGCTTGTCGAGGGACAGATCCGACCGCATCAGCTCCACCGAGATGGTGGACCTGTTCGCGTTGTCGGTGCCGACGATCATCGCGGTGCCGTCCGGGCCGTAGTCCTGGGCGGGCGGCTTGCACCCGGGCGGGTCGACCTTCGCGCCCGACGGGATCCCGTCCAGGTCCGCGGCCGCCTGCGACACGGCCTGCGGCGGCAGCACGATGGCCTGATAGGGGGCCGGGAAATCCGTGGGGGCCAACAACATCGACTCCAACGTCGCGTCCACCCGGCCGTCCTCGCCTGTCGACGACCCCGACGAGGGGCCGGACGCGGACGAGGGGCCTGCGGCGGCGACCGGGCTCGCCATCCCGTCCACCGTGGACGAACACCCGGCGACGCCAAGGCATGCGCCCATGGCGAGACCCGCGAACAGGATGCGGCGCTTCAATGGAAAGTCCTCCAGTACTCGCGGGAAACTACCCCCACCACTGTGCCACCTCCGCGACACCGGCCGCCGCAGGCCGGCTGCGGTGTCGTCGAACGGGAGTTCGCTCTCAGCACAAAACCGGCGGTTCCGGGAATGAATGTGACGCCGCGGCACGTTTTTCCGATATCGGGTGTGGGTGCTCGCAGCCGGGTGGGGGACACTGAGAGTGAACGAAACGCGAAGGGATCACTGATGGACGATCAGTCGAGGATGTACGAGCTGGAATTCCCGGCACCCCAGGTGTCCGCGGGCGACGGCCGAGGGCCGGTGCTGGTGCATGGTCTCGAGGGATTCTCCGACGCGGGACACGCGGTGAAGATCGCCACCACCCACCTGCGCGAGAGCCTGGAGACAGAACTCGTCGCGTCGTTCTCCGTCGACGAGCTGATCGACTACCGATCGCGTCGACCCACGATGACCTTCAAGGCCGATCACTTCTCGGACTACGACGAGCCCGAGCTCAACCTGTACGCGCTCCGCGACACCGCCGGAACACCGTTCCTGCTGCTCGCGGGCCTGGAGCCCGACCTGAAGTGGGAGCGCTTCACGACAGCGGTCCGGCTGCTGGCCGAGCAGCTCGGGGTGCGCCGCACGATCTCCCTCGGCGCGATCCCGATGGCGATCCCGCACACCCGCCCGCTCGGGGTGACGGCTCATTCGACCAACAAGGACCTGATCGGCGAGAACCAGAGCTGGTCAGGGGAGCTGCAGATCCCGGGCAGCGCCTCCGCGCTGCTGGAGCTGCGGATGGCCCAGCACGGCCACGAGTCGATGGGCTACTCGGTGCACGTGCCGCACTACCTGGCACAGACGGACTATCCGGCGGCCGCGGAGACGCTGCTGGAGAACCTGGGCGAGATCGCCGATCTGGAGCTGCCGCTGGCCGCCCTCGGCGAGGCCGCCGCCCGCGTCCGCGAGCAGGTCGATGCGCAGATCACCGGCAACGACGAGGTGCAGTCCGTCGTCGCCGCCCTGGAACGTCAGTACGACTCGTTCGTCGCGGCGCAGGAGCGCCAGTCCACCCTGCTCGCCGGGGAGGCCGACCTGCCCAGCGGCGACGAACTGGGCGCGGAGTTCGAGAAATTCCTCGCTGAGCAGGCAGGACTTGACGAGAAGACCGACCGGGACGAGCCTGATCTGTAACTCGGTTCCACAGTTACCCGGCGGACCGCCCCCCCGAACTATACGATCGCCCAAGTCAGCGACGTAGGGGTCGGCACAGCCGGCGACAGGAGGCGACATGAGTGCACGCAAAGGCCGCGCATTGCGGCCGGTTCCGGACACCGAACCGCGCCTCGTCTTCCGGACTGTTCACGGGTACCGGCGGGCCTTCCGGATGGCAGGCGAGGGTCCGCCGCTCCTGCTGATCCACGGCATCGGCGACAACTCGTCGACCTGGAACGACATCATCCCGCATCTCGCCAAGCACTTCACGGTCATCGCGCCCGACCTGCTCGGCCACGGCCGTTCGGACAAGCCGCGTGCCGACTACTCCATCGCGGCCTACGCGAACGGGATGCGGGACCTGCTCACGGTGCTCGGCCACGACCGCGTCACGGTCATCGGGCACTCGCTCGGCGGCGGGGTCGCGTTGCAGTTCGCGTACCAGTTCCCGCAGATGGTCGAGCGCCTCGTGGTGGTCTCCACCGGAGGCGTGACCAAAGACGTCAACCCCGCGCTGCGCTTCGCCTCGCTGCCGATCGCGAACCAGTCCCTGCGCCTGCTGCAGATCCCCGGCACCATCTCCGCCCTCGGGGTGCTCGGCAAGATCGCCGACCAGCTCTACCGAGGACCCTTCAAGGCGGTTCGGGTCTTCCACGACGCGCCGGACCTGGTGCGGGTGCTCAGCGACCTGCCCGATCCCACCGCGCGGGAGGCCTTCCTGCGCACCCTTCGCGCGGCCGTGGACTGGCGTGGCCAGGCGATCACCATGCTCGACCGGTGTTACCTGACGGCCGATCTTCCGGTCCAGATCATCTGGGGCGACGTCGACTCGGTGATCCCGGTCAGCCATGCCCACCTCGCACACTCCGCGATGCCGGGCTCACGGCTGGAGATCTTCCGCGGCAGCGGCCATTTCCCGTTCCACGACGACCCGATCCGCTTCCTGCAGGTGGTCGAGGACTTCATCGCGAGCACCGCACCCATGGAGTTCGACCCGGCGAAGTGGCGGCAACTGCTCATCGAAGGCGTCGGCGAATCGCAGATCACCGGCACCGATTCGACCCGCGAGGCCGTGCTGGAGGCGATGGGCTCGGACGAGCGCAGCGCGACCTGACTCCGGCCAGGCCGTAACCTGGGTCGGTGCTGCTCTCCGACCTGGTCCCCGCGAGTCCCGATGCCGACTCGCTCTTCGACGCCTTCTCACGGTGGACGGCCGAACAGGGCCTGACCCTGTACCCGGCACAGGAGGAGTCGCTGATCGAGGTCGTCTCCGGCGCGAACGTCATCCTGTCGACCCCGACAGGGTCCGGCAAGTCGATGGTGGCGATCGGCGCCCACTTCGCGGCGCTCGCCGAGGGCAGGCGCACCTACTACACCGCACCGATCAAGGCGCTGGTGAGCGAGAAGTTCTTCGCCCTCTGCGAGGTGTTCGGCGCCGAGAACGTGGGCATGATGACCGGCGACGCCTCGGTCAACGCCGCCGCACCGATCATCTGCGCCACCGCGGAGATCGTGGCGAACCTGGCGCTGCGGCAGGGCGCCGACTCCGACATCGGCCAGGTGGTGATGGACGAGTTCCATTACTACTCCGAGCCGGACCGCGGATGGGCCTGGCAGGTCCCGCTGATCGAACTCCCCAACGCCCAGTTCCTGCTGATGTCCGCGACGCTCGGTGACGTCTCGTTCTTCCAGGAGGACCTGACCCGCCGGACCGGGCGCCCCACAACGCTGGTCGGCGGCACGCAGCGGCCGGTGCCGCTGTCCTTCTCCTACGCCCGCACCCCCATCGGCGAGACCATCGAGGAACTGGCAACCACCAACCAGGCGCCGGTCTACGTGGTCCACTTCACCCAGGCCGCGGCGCTCGAACGAGCGCAGGCGTTGACCAGCGTCAACATGAGCAGCCGGGAGGAGAAGGACGCCATCGCGGAGGCGATCGGGAGCTTCCGGTTCAGCACCGGCTTCGGAAAGACGTTGTCCCGCTTGGTTCGGCACGGCATCGGCGTGCACCACGCGGGCATGCTGCCCAAGTACCGCCGGCTCATCGAGAAGCTCGCGCAGGACGGGCTGCTCAAGGTCATCTGCGGAACCGACACCCTCGGCGTCGGCATCAACGTGCCGATCCGGACCGTGTTGCTGACCGGCCTCACCAAGTACGACGGCACCAGGACCAGGCACCTGCGGGCCCGCGAGTTCCATCAGATCGCGGGCCGGGCGGGCCGGGCCGGCTACGACACCATGGGGACCGTGGTGGTACAGGCCCCGGAATACGAGATCGAGAACCACCGGCTCGTCGCGAGGGCGGGCGACGACCCGAAGAAGCTCAAGAAGATCCAGCGCAAGAAGCCGCCGGAGGGCTTCGTGTCGTGGGGGGAGCCGACGTTCGATCGCCTCGTCTCCGCCTCCCCCGAGCAGCTCACGTCGCGGTTCCGGGTCTCGAACTCGATGCTGCTCAACGTGATCGCCCGCCCCGGCAACTGCTTCGACGCGATGCGTCACCTCCTCGAGGACAGCCACGAGACCCGCCCGCAGCAGCGCAAGCACATCCTCAGGGCGATCGCGCTGTACCGTGGGCTGCTCCAGGCGGGCATCGTCGAGCAACTCGACGCCCCGGACCCGGACGGGTCGTGGGCCCGGCTGACGGTCGACCTGCAGCGCGATTTCGCGCTCAACCAGCCGCTGTCGCCGTTCGCGCTCGCCGCGATCGAACTGCTCGACCAGGAGTCGGTGACCTACGCCCTCGACGTGGTGTCAGTGATCGAGTCGACACTGGACGACCCCCGCCAGATCCTGATGGGACAGCAGCACCATGCCCGCGGCGAGGCGGTCGCGCAGATGAAGGCCGACGGCATCGAGTACGACGAGCGGATGGAGCTGCTCGAGGAGATCACCTGGCCGAAACCGCTGGAGGAACTCCTCTTTCCCGCGTTCGAGATGTACCGCGGCGGGCACCCCTGGGTCTCCGAGTTCGCCCTCTCCCCCAAGTCGGTGGTGCGGGACATGGTGGAGAACGTGATGACGTTCGCCGAGTTGGTCAGCCACTACGGGCTGGCCCGTTCCGAGGGGTTGGTGCTGCGCTATCTCGCCGACGCCTACCGGGCGCTGCGTCAGACTGTGCCCGACGCCGCCCGCACCGAGGAACTCGAGGACATCACCGAGTGGCTGGGCGAGCTGATCCGCCAGGTCGACTCGTCGCTGCTGGACGAGTGGGAGCAGCTCACCAACCCTGGCGTGGAGGCCGACGACCAGCAGATCGCGTTCGGCGCCGACATCCCGCGCCCGGTTTCCGCGAACACCAGGGCCTTCAAGGTGATGATCCGCAACGCGATGTTCAAGCGGATCGAGCTGGCCTCGCGCAAGCGTTGGGACGCACTCGCCGAACTCGGCGACGGGCTGGAGTCGGAGGACTGGTCCGACCTGATGGAGCTGTACTTCGAGGAGTACGACGAGATCGGCACCGGCCCCGATGCCAGGGGGCCGCAACTGTTCTCGGTCCAGGTGGAGCCGGAGCTGTGGCGGGTGCGCCAGACCATCGCCGATCCGCAGGGCGATCACGGCTGGGCGCTGGTCGGCGAGGTGAACCTGGCGGAGTCCGACGCCGCGGGCGAGGTGGTCTTCGACGAGTTCGAGGTCGTCGAGGGGTGAGCACGACGCTGCTGCGGGGGGCCCGGGTGGCGCCCGGCGAGGCACCGACGGTTCTGGAGGTCACCGGCGACCGGATCGGCGGCGACGGGTCCGCCGCGTCGGTCGCCGTTGACATCGGTGGGCGGCTGATGCTTCCTGGCCTGTGGGACGCGCACGTGCACCTCGACCAGTGGGCGCTCTCCCGTGCCGCGCTCGACCTGGCCGCCGCGACCTCTGCCGCACACGCAGTTCGGCTGATCGCGGAGTATCTGCCGTTGGCAGACACCGACGTCGTCGTCGCGCACGGGTTCCGGGACGGCCTGTGGCCGGACTCCCCCACCGCAGCGCTGCTGGACACGGCCACCGCGGACCGCCCGGTCGTCGCGTTGAGCGGCGACCTGCACAGCGGCTGGTTCAACACCGCTGCGCTGCGGCGCTTCTCGCTCGCGCCGCACCCGAGCGGGCTGCTCACCGAGACCGAGTTCATGCCGATCATGAACGACGTGCAGCGGGTGGACGCGGCGGTGCTGGATCGCCGGGTCGAGGAGGCGGTACGGGCCGCGGCGGCACGCGGGGTGGTCGGAGTGACGGACTTCGAGATCGCCGACAACCGCACGGTGTGGGCACGGCGGATCGCCGCAGGCACCGACCTGCTGCGGGTGCGGTGCGGCATCTGGCCGCGGTGGCTCGAGCAGGCGATCGCCGACGGTGTCGGCACCGGGGACCCGGTGCCGGACACCGGGGGGCTGGCGACCGTTGGGCCGATGAAGGTGATCGTGGACGGATCGCTCGGCACCAGGACCGCCTACTGCCACCAGCCGTACCCGGGCGGCGGGCACGGGGTGCTGTCGGTGCCGCCACAGGAGCTGGTCGGGCTGATGTCGCGCGCCACCGGTCACGGGCTCGAGTGCGCGATCCACGCGATCGGCGACCAGGCCTGTGAGCACGTGCTCGACGCGTTCGCCGACACGGGCGCACGCGGATCCGTCGAGCACGCGCAGCTGGTGGCGGAGAAGGACTTTCGGCGGTTTGCCGAGCTGGGTGTGATCGCGAGTGTCCAGCCCGCACACGTGCACGACGATGCGGACCTGGCCGAGCGTTACTGGCCCGGCCGCACCGGCCGGGCGTTCCCATACGGCACGCTGCTCGCCGCGGGTGTGCGGCTGGCGTTGGGATCCGATGCGCCGGTGGCGCCGCTGGACCCGTGGCTGACCCTCGCCGCGGCGGTGGACCGCACCCTGCCGGACGGCCGGGTGTGGCACCGCGAGCACGAGATCCCGTGGGAGGTGGCCCTCGCCGCGTCCACCGGCGGCCGCACGCGAGTCAGGACCGGCGACCTCGCGGACCTGGTGGTGCTGGACACCGACGAGGTGCCGACCACCGGCGCCGCTCTCGCCTCGATGCCCGTGTGGGGCACGATGGTCGGCGGTCGGTGGACGTACGGACCGCCGGCCTAGTCCTCGTTCGGGTGGTGGATCGGCTTCGCGAACCGCTCCTTGCGGTTCGACTGCTCGCGCCTGGTCGCCTGCTGCTCCTTGATCCGCTTCTCCTCCTTGCGGACCTCCACCAGTGACTTGCGCTCGGCCTGCAGCCAGTCCGGCTGATCGGCGAGCAGCGCCTCGATCTGGGCGGTGGTGAGCGCCTCCTCGACGCCGCCGCGGGCCAGCCCGGCGATGGAGACACCGAGCCTGGCGGCGACGACGGACTTCGGGTGCGGGCCCTCGGCACGCAGGTCGACCAGCCACTGCGGCGGGTTCGTGCGCAGCTCGGCGAGCTCGTCACGAGTCACCACACCGTCGCGGAACTCGGCGGGGGTGGCCTCGAGGTAGACGTCCAGCTTCTTCGCGGCGGTCGCCGGCTTCATCGTCTGGGGTGTCTTCTGCGCACTCATGGGTTCAGCCTATCGAGGTGCCGTCCGGGGTCACCGCCCCGGTAGCCTGGCGGAATGACCGAGCCCGCTGTACCCACCCCGTTCCGGCTCGCCTATGTGCCCGGCGTCACCCCGTCCAAGTGGGTGCGCATCTGGGGCGAACGCCACCCCGACATCCGGCTCGAGCTGGTCGTCACCACCGCGGCAGACGCGCCGACCCTGCTGCGCGACGGCCTCGCGGATGCCGGGCTGGTGCGGCTGCCGATCGACAGGGGCGGCCTGAGCGTGATCGCGTTGTACGAGGAGACCCCGGTCGTGGTGGTGCCGAAGGACCACGTGGTCACCGCGGCCGACGAGGTGTCGACGGCGGACCTGGAGGGCGAGATCGTGCTGCACCCGCTCGACGACGCGCTGGCCTGGGAGGCGCTGCCGGGGACGCCCGCCGCCCAGCGGCCCGCCACGACCGCGGACGCGATCGAGCTGGTCGCGGCCGGGATCGGGGTGCTGGTGCTGCCGCAGTCGCTGGCCCGACTGCACCACCGCAAGGACCTCACCTACCGCACCGTCACCGATGCGCCGGAGTCGCCGGTCGCGCTGGCCTGGCCGCAGGATTCGACGACGGATCTGGTGGAGGAGTTCGTCGGGATCGTGCGCGGTCGCAGCGTCAACAGCTCCCGCGGCCGCGACGCCCAGGAGCCGGCCCCCAAGCGCACCGCCTCCCAGAAGGCCGCCGCGAAACAAGCGGCGCGCGCCAAGGCGGGCAAGACCCCGACTCCCCGGAACGCCAAGGGCGGCAAGCGCGGCAAGCGCTGACGCGCCCGTGCGCGGTTGCCGAGTCCGCAGACTCGTCAACCGCGCACGGGCGGCGTAGCCGCCTACACCTCGAGGATCATCGCGATGCCCTGGCCGCCGCCGCCACAGAGGGCAGCCGCGCCCTTGCCGCCGCCGCGCACCTTGAGCGAATGTGCCAGGGAGAGGGCGATCCTCGTGCCGGACATGCCGACCGGGTGCCCGACCGCGATGGCACCGCCGTGGATGTTGACCTTGTCCGCGTCGACTCCGAGCTGACGCATCGACGCGATCGCGACACCGGCGAACGCCTCGTTGATCTCGAGCAGGTCGAGGTCGGCGACGGTGGTCTCACCGTCTCGCTTCAGCGCCGCCTCGATGGCGTTCGCGGGCTGGTGCAGCAGGGAGGTGTCCGGACCCGCGACGAGGGCGTGCGCCTTGATCTCGGCGAGCCACTCGATGCCACGGGCCTCGGCGACGTCCTTGCGCATGACGATGACTGCGGCCGCGCCGTCCGACAACTGGGAGGACGCACCCGCGGTGATGGTGCCGTCCTTCGCGAACGCCGGACGCAGCTTCCCGAGGGAGTCCACGGTGGTCCCCGCGCGGATGCCCTCGTCGTCGGCGACGGTGACGGCGCCCTTGCGGGACGCGATCTCCACCGGTGCGATCTCGGCCGCGAACGCGCCCGACTCGGTCGCGGCGGCGGCGAGACGGTGCGAGCGGGCCGCGAACTCGTCCTGCTCGGCGCGGCTGATGTTCTCCGACGCCTGGTAGCTCTCGGTGGACGCGCCCATCGACACGCCGTCGAACGCGCACACCAGCGCGTCCCTGTCCAGGGCGTCCTCGAAGCCGGTGGTGCCGTACTTCAGTCCGGTCCTGGCACCGCGCACCAGGTACGGCGCGTTCGTCATCGACTCCATGCCACCCGCGACCACGACGTCGGCGGCGCCGGTCGCGATCAGCCGATCGGCCTGCATGATCGCCTCGAGGCCGGACAGGCAGAGGTTGTTCACGGTGGTGGCAGGCACCGTCATCGGCAGGCCCGCCGCGACCGCCGCCTGCCGCGCCGGGTTGGGCCCGACCCCGGCCTGCACGACGGTGCCCATCACCACGGCGTCGACACCGTCGACACCGAGGCCGCTGCGTTCGAGGGCGGCCGCGATCGCGCGCCCACCCAGCTCCGCCGCCGTCAGCGACGCGAGGGCGCCGGAGAGCTTGCCGATCGGGGTCCTGGCCCCCGCCACGATGACACTGGTGCTCACGCTGAACTCTCCTTCTCCGCAGTCCTGTCGTCGCGGCGTACTACTGACCGCGCCTAAGGATCCTCCCACCTATGGCCTCCGCCACCTCATCGAGGGCGCGGGCCCGGCGCGCTACCCATCGACCCGGTAGCGGATCAGGCGTGAACTGTTGGCCACCACGGCGACCGACGACGCGTTGTGCAAGATCGCCGCGAGCACAGGAGAGAGCGCGCCCCCGGCCCCGACCAGCAGCCCGAGAGCGTTGACGGCGATCGACATCGAGTAGTTCTGCCGGATCAGGCGGACCGCGTGACCCCCGAGGTCGCGGACCTCGAGCAGGCGGGTCAGATCGTCACTCGCGAGCGCGACGTCGGCGGTCTCGACGGCGACGTCCGTACCGGCAAGGCCCATCGCTATCCCGATGTCGGCCGCGGCGAGCGCAGGCGCGTCGTTGGTGCCGTCGCCGACCATGGCGACCACGTGCCCCTCCGCCCGCAGCCGTTCGACGACCTCGAGCTTGTCATCGGGAAGCACCTCGGCCCGCCACTCCTCGATCCCCAGCTCCGTGGCGACGGCGGCGGCCGTCTCCGGATGGTCGCCGGTGAGCATGATCACCCGCCGCGCCCCGGTGACCCGCAATCGGTCCAGTACCGGCCGCGCTTCGGGTCGCAGCTCGTCGCGAAGGCTGATCAGGCCGACCAGGCGGCCGTCGACGGCCAGCAGCAGTGGGGTCTCCGCCCGGCGACGCAACCTGCCGACCCAGTCGGCCGCCCGTTTCGAGACCCGCACGTTCTCCGATTCCAACAGCGACACGCTGCCGAGCAGCAGGGTCCGGCCGTCCGCCCAGGTGCGCATGCCCAGTCCGACGAGCACCTCGCACTCCTGGTGCGGTGGGATCTCGATGTGCCGTTCGGCCGTCGATCGCAACACGGCCTCGGCCAGCGGATGCCGCGCGTGGATCTCGGAACTCGCGGCATAGGCCAGCACCTGCTCGGGTCGCCAGTCCTTCGCCAACGCGACGATGTTGGTCACCACCGGCCTGCCGACGGTCAGCGTTCCCGTCTTGTCGAACACGAACGCGTCGACCCGGCCGGCGTCCTCGAGGTGCGAGCCGCCCTTGATGAGGATCCCCCGCCTGGCGCCATTGCCGATGGCCGCGCTGATCGCCGTCGGCGTCGCGAGCCCGACCGCGCACGGGCAGGCGACCAGCAGCATGGTCATCGCCCGGCGGACATCACGCGTCGCCGCAAGTGTCAGCGCGGAGAGCACAAAGGAGGCGGGGACGAACCGCCGCGAGAAGGTCTCCCCCACCGTCTGGATCGCGGCCCGGTCCTCCTGCGCCTCCTCCACGCGCGTGATGATCCGACCGATGGTGGTGTCGTCACCGACCGCGTCCGCGCGCACGACCAGCCTGCCGCGCATCACCACCGACCCGGCGTGCACCCTCGCCCCTGCGACGATGCTCGCGGGCAGTGTCTCGCCGGTGATCGCGGATCGGTCGACGATGGCCTCGCCCTCGATCACGATCCCGTCGACCGCGAGGGCGATGTGCTCGTGCACGATCACCTCGTCGCCGACCTCCAATGCGTCGATCCCGACCTGGATCTCGCACCCGTCGGCGGACCGGACCCATGCGGTGTCCTGGGTGCCCTTGAGCAGGTCCGAGATGGCTCGTCGGGTACGGCGCAGGGTCAGATCCTGAAGGTACTCACCGATGTTCAGAAGCCAGAGCACGGTGAGGGCGACGACGTTCTCGCGGAGCACGAGGCTGGCGACGGTGGCCGCCGAGACCAGCGCGTCGGTGCCTGGCGCCCGGCTGCCGCGCAGCGCCCGCACCGCTCCGCGCAGGAACGGGTATCCCGTGAACACCGTCGCCCCTGTGGCCACTGCACGTCCGGTGGGTCCGAGGAGCGCGGGTCGTCCGAGTGCGTACCGGCGGAAACCGAGCAGCACGAGCGCCACCCCGCCCACCGCCATCCGCAGGACGTCCGCGTTGCCGATGTCCGCTGAGGTGGGTGCCCGATCCGGCACCAGGGCCTCGGGTATGAGCCTGCTGTCGCGGATGGCCGTCGCGAATCCGTCCCGGTCGGCGGTGCGCGGCGAGTACCAGATGACGATCGAGGCGGTGCGCGGATAGGCGTGCACCGCCCGCACCCCGGTCAGAGCGCCGACGGCGTCCTCGACGGCGACCGCCCTTGGTCGGCTACCCCGCAGCCACGGCGCGTGCATCCGCACCCGCCCGCCCGCGTCGGAGAGGACGGTCAGGTCTCCGACCGCGGCCGGAACCTGATGCAGCACCGCCGGTTCCGCGGACATCTCGGCCTAGTGCGCGTGTCCGTGGCCCGCGTCGGCAACCCCCGGCGGCGACACCTCTTCGCCGAGCCGCTCGCGCGCCTCGGCCATCACGTCGGCCATTTTGAGGCGGGCGGACTCGGCGCCCTCCTCTGCCTTGCGGGCACCGCGCAGGCCCCACTCCGTGGCCGTCACGGCGGCCTCCCGCAGCGGCGCCCTCGCGACGATCCGCCGCGCCCCGTTGTAGGCGGCGACACCAACGGCCCCGGTGACCACCGTCGAGGCGGCCTTGATGATCAGTCCGTGCAGAGGCATCGTCGTTCCTCCCGCTGGTGCGGCACGTGTGTCCATTGTGACGCACCGACACGCGATCGTGGAGCCCTATCGGGAACCCGCGGACGGCGTCTCCGCATTGCCTCGGCGCACGCGACGGCCACCGCCCGGCCACGCCGGAATCCCCGCAGGTCGGGAAGGACAACTGGCGACGGCACCCCCGACCGACCACCGGATCCGGAGGGGAGCGCCTGAACGCGCGGGCCCGAGGCCAGGAGCATCCACCGTCGCCCACGTTTGCGCTTGCGTCCGAGCGGGTATGCGCAATCAGTGAATGGAAATGATCGTCGACCGCCCGCGAACCAGCGGTCGGGCAACCAACTCTAAGGAGACATCATGGGCGCAGTGGACAAGGCGAAGAACAAGGCCGAGGAGTTGGCCGGCAAGGCCAAGGAGAAGGTCGGAGAAGCGACCGGAGACAAGCACACCGAGGCCGAGGGTCACAAGGACCAGGCCAAAGGCAACCTGAAGCAGGCCGGCGAGAAGGTCAAAGACGCCTTCAAGGACTGACCTGCCCCATTCGATGACGCCTGGCGGGCGTTCACCTCACCAGTCAGCGTCCATCCCCACCGATTTTCTGGTGGCATCGGCCCCGTCGGCCGAACACCGGAGGAAGAAGAAGCACCGCCATGATCATCCTCGGAATCATCCTCGCCATCGCCGGATGGCTACTCTCGATCCCAGTGCTGCTGTATCTCGGGGTCATCCTGCTCGTCGTCGGTATCGTGCTCATGGTTGTGGGCTCGACGGGCCATGCGGTCGGCGGGCGACGCCACTATTATTGATCCAGTCCCGGCACGCAACGGGCGGGGCTAGCCAACAGGTTCGGTGTAGGCCCTGGAGAACACTCATGGCGATCTCCGAGATCAAAGAGTATGCGCACCTCGGTAGCTCCGAAATCGAGGCACTGCGCGACGAACTCGACAGCATCCGCCGCGAGATCACCGCTTCACTCGGTGCGGCGGATGCTGCGTACATCCGCCGCACGATCGCGTTCCAACGCGTCCTCGATACCGCCGCCCGGCTACTGATCTTCGGCAGCCGGACACGAGCGGGCTGGCTGCTCGGCGCGGCCGCACTCGCCGCGGCGAAGAGCATCGAGAACATGGAGATCGGGCACAACGTCTCCCACGGCCAGTGGGATTGGATGAACGACCCCGAGATCCACTCAGCCAACTGGGAATGGGACATGGTCGGCCTCTCGTCACAGTGGCGGTACTCCCACAACTATCGCCACCACGTGTTCAACAATGTCGTCGGCATGGACGACGATCTCGGATTCGGCGTCATCCGCATCACCCGCGATCAGCCGTGGCGACCGAATCATCTGCTCCAACCGCTGCGAAACCTGCTGCTGGCAGCCACATTCGAATGGGGCATCGCGTTACACGGGCTGCACTCCGAAACGGCCCGTGCCAACAGTGACGCCGAGAGAATCGCCCACAGGCGATCCCTGATCGGGAAGATCGCACGACAGACGGGCAAGGATTACCTGCTGTTTCCCGCAATGAGCGGCCCCCGCTGGCGACAAACCCTCAAGGCGAACATCGTCGCGAACGCGCTACGAAACGGCTGGGCGTACGTTGTCATCTTCTGCGGTCATTTCCCCGACGGCGCGGAGAAGTTCACCCAGGCGGAACTCGAGCACGAGAACCGGGCGGAATGGTACCTGCGCCAGATGCTCGGCTCAGCCAACTTCCGCGCAGGCAAAGTGCTGGCCTTCATGAGCGGCAACCTCTGCTACCAGATCGAGCACCACCTGTTCCCCGACCTCCCCAGCAACCGCTACGCGGAGATCGCGACGAAGGTTCGCGCCGTATGCGAGAAGTACGACCTGCCCTACACCACCGGCTCCCTTGCGAAACAGTACTTTTTGGTGCTCCGCACCGTTCACAAGCTGGCGTTACCCGATCGGTTTCTCATCGCAACCTCGGACGACGCACCGGAAACCGCCTCCGAGCTCAAGTTCCGTCCAGCCGGTGACCAGCCGATCGGGGACGCCGGAATCGGCCTCCGGACCGCACTGCGGACCCGGCAGGTCACCCCTCGCGGGATCCACCCGTTCACACGGGGCGATCGCCCTGGCTGACCGCGACTCCCGGCGCGACCGACCGCACCACATCGGCGAGCCTGCGATAACCGTCGGCACGCCCACTGGAGGAGCGGAACACGAGGCCGATCGTGCGGCCCGGCGCCGGGCTCGCGAACCGGGCGGTGGCGAGGTCGCCGCGGCGGGTCTCCACCGGGACCGCCGAATCCGGCACCAGGGTCACCCCGAGGCCGCCGGCGACGCACTGCACCACGGTCGCGAGCGAGGTCGCCCTCGTGTCCCCTGAGGACGGGTGCGCGTCCACCGAGCGGCACAGGTCCAGCGTCTGGTCGCGCAGGCAGTGCCCCTCGTCGAGCAGCAGCAACGGCAGGTCGTCGAGCACCTGCAGCGACAGGTCGGCCCGTCCGGCCAGCTCGTGGTCACCGGGTAAAATCAACACGAAATCCTCTGTGTAGAGAGGGATCTCCACCAACCCGGTCGCATCCGACGGGAGCGCCAGCACCGCGACGTCCAGCACGCCCGCGCGCAGCGAGTCCAACAATCGCGCGGTCTGGTCCTCGATCACCTGGGGCACGACGGCGGGCAGCTCCGCGCGCATCGCAGGCAGCAGTGCGGGCAGCACGTACGGCGCGACGGTCGGGATCAGACCCATGCGGAGCGGGCCGCCGAGCCGGTCCCCCACCCCCGCCGCGGTGGCGACGAACCCGTCCGCGGCCTCGAGGATCATCTTCGCCTGCGCCAGCAGCTGGGTGCCCGCATCTGTCACCAGCACCCGCCTGGTGCTGCGCTCGATCAGCTGAACCCCGAGGCCGTTCTCCAGCGCCGCCAGGGCCTGCGACAACGTGGGCTGGCTCACATTCAATCGCGCTGCCGCGGTGCCGAAGTGGCGGTACTCGGCCACCGCGACGAAGGCGCGCAGCTGAGACAATGTGGGTTGGTAGGTCTGATCAGCCATGCCTATCAGTGTAGCGACATATATCGTCTTTGCCTTCGAATAGTTTCCGGCATCCGAAGGCGTCTTTGCGCGATCGACCCGCGCAAAAGGCACCTTCGGTCGTTACCGGCGGTATCGTTTAACGATGAGTATCGAGGTGGACGTCATCAGGGTATTCACCGATGCGGACGGCACCCACGGCAACGCATTGGGTGTCGTGGACGCATCGCTGGTGCCGGCGGAACGCAGGCAGGGACTGGCCGCCGAACTCGGGTTCAGCGAGACGGTTTTCGTCGAGCTCCCCCGCCCGGGCGCCACGATCGCACGGGCGCAGATCTTCACCCCGGCCACCGAACTGCCCTTCGCCGGGCACCCGACGGTCGGCCTGTCCTGGTGGCTGCGCGAACGGGGGTCGGCCGTCGACGCCCTCGAGGTCCCGGCGGGACCGGTCACGACGTACGTCGACCGCGGGATGACCTGGGTGCGAGCCAAACCAGACTGGGCGCCCGAGTTCACCCTGCACCCGAAGCCCGACTCCGCGGCGGTGGTCTCCACAAGGGCCGACTCCTTCGACTCCGGGCACCACTACGTCTGGGCCTGGGCAGGCGAGGGCGCGATCAGATCCCGAATGTTCGCACCGCTCATGGGGATACCGGAGGACGAGGCCACCGGCGCGGCCGCGGTCCGGATCACCGAGCACCTGCGCCGCAGCCTGCACATCACCCAGGGCCGCGGCTCGCACATCTACACCGTCTACTCGCACGACGGCTGGGTGGACGTCGGCGGTCGCGTGCGTCCCGACCGGACGCTGCGGGTGTAGACGGACTCGCTAGCCGGACAGCGCGCGATCGACCGCCGCCTCGATGAGTTCGTCGATCTCACTCTCGGAGAACAGGTCCGGCAGCGTCAGCTGATCGACGATCAGCCAGTTCAGCGCGAGGTAGAGCAGACGGACCGTGGTGGCATCGCCGGGCATGCCCGCCTGCAGGTGATTGGTGACATTGAAGTCCAGGTCGGCCCTTATCCGTTCGGTCAGCACCGCACGCAACTCCGGCCGCCGGGTCGCCTCGAGCCTGAGCTCGAGCAGGGCGAGGAAGCCCGTGCGGAACTCGGTGATCCGGCCGACGACCTCGCGCATCAGCTCGACCAGCCGATCACGGTCCCGCGGACCACCGAGGCTCTGCGCCAACGACTCGCCATCGGGGGTCAGCCGCTCGTAGAACCGGCCACCCGCCTGCGCCAGCAGGTCGTCGCGGTTGGCGAAGTAGTTCGACGCCGTGCCCGGCGGCACCCCCGCCCGCGAATCGACGGCCCGGAAGGTGAGCCCGCGCGCACCCAGTTCGGCCAGGACCTCGATCGCGGCGTCGACCAACGCCGCCCGCCTCTCCGGATTGCTCCGCACTTGACACCACTCCATCCGTAGTACTACGTTCAAACCACTTCAATTAGAGTACTACGGACGGAGCAGTACATGCGAAAGCTTGTCTACTACGTGGGTATCTCGCTCGACGGTTACATCGCAGGCCCGGGCGGCGAGTGGGACTTCTATCCGATCTCGGACGCGATGGCGACCTGGATGAACGAGCGGTACCCGGACACCATCCCGACGCACGTCCGCCCGCACGTGGGACTGGAGGGCGCCGCCAACCTGGCGTTCGACACGGCGGTGATGGGCCGCGGCACCTACGAGCCTGCCCTCGCCGTCGGTATCACCAGCCCCTACGCCCACCTGCGGCAGTACGTCGTCTCCACCACCCTCGGCGAGATCGCCGACCCGGCGGTCGACCTGGTCGCCGGCGACCCGCTCGACCTGGTCCGCGAACTCAAAGCCCAGGAGGGAATGGACATCTGGCTCACGGGCGGCGGAAAGCTGGCGGGCACGCTCCTACCCGAGATCGACGAGCTGATCATCAAGCGCTATCCCGTGGTCGCGGGGACCGGTATCCCGGCGTTCGACGGGCCGTTCCTGCCGACACAGTTCACCCCGACACGCACCGAGTCCTTCGACAACGGCGCCTCGGTCACCTGGTTGTCCCGGACCCCGGCGGCCTGACCTGACGCGGGGCCGGCCGCCATCAGCCCTGCGGCGACCGGCCCGCCGCCAGATCGGCCGCGCTGAGCAGCACCTCGATCTCGCCGCCCAGCGTCACCCCTGGCGAGAGCGGCAGCCGGTCGCCACTCCAGAATCGGCCCGGGTCATACCAATTCGTCTTGCGGCGCTCGGTGAGCAGCCCCATCGACTCGTAGGTCTGCGCGACCACCTCGGCGCAGTACGCGCTCTCGAGGCCGGCCGATGCCTCCGCGGAATCCTGGGTCGAACGGCGCCGTAGCGACGGTAGCCGGCCACCGAACCAGCGCGTGACCAGTTTCGCCGTGGACGGGAACGGCGTGCCGTCGAGCCGCGCGATCGTGCGCATCAGCGCATCCTCCTGCTCGCGGGTGACCGGCTCCTCGATCTGCCGCAACCAGCCGCGCTGCCCGTACTTCGCACCCCACACCTGGACGGCCTGCCGCAGATCGTGCAGTTGCACCCCGCGCTGGAACCGCCCGGTCCACATGTCCTGCAAGGAATGTCCGAGTTCCGCGTGCCACATCAGCGGCGGCATGTCGTCGAGGACCACCGACATCCCGACGTGGTTGACCGGACTGTTGGTCAGCGTCTGGATCGCCCGATCGGCGCCCGAGTGGCCGCGGAAGATCCAGATGTCCCCGGTTCGGGTGGCATCCACGGCCTCGTCGAGGCTCACCTGCGATTCGTGCATCCGGCGACTCATGCACCTAGCCTAGAGCGATGCGCATGGACGGCAGACACGTGTGGAAGCTCGTCGGACTCGCGGGCGTCGTCGGTGTCGCCGCCACGGGGGCGCTCGCCGCGCGCGCCGAACGCAAGCGCCGCGCCTACACCCCCGACGAGGTCCGATCCCAGCTGCACGCCCGCTTCGCGCAGGCCACCGCCGTGGCCGACCTCCCGCGAGTGGATCTGATCGAGGTGAAACCGACTCTGCGCGAGCGTGTGTCGAGCCTCTTCCGGCGAGGTCCCCGACGAGGAGGGAAATGACATGACCGATCATGTGCTCCGATCACCTCAGGTTTCGGACGCGGTCTGGGACCGATCGGACTTCCCCGACAGTTCGACGTGGACAGTGGTCCTCACCGGGGCCGAGCGTGCGGAGATCGTCGAAGCGGCCAGAGCCGACGCCGCCGACGCGTCACGCCTGTTCCCGACCCTCCGCTCCCGCTGCGGCCAGTGGGCGCAGACGCTGAACTCGGGATGCGGTTTCGTTCTGCTGCGCGGGTTCCCCGTGGACGAGCTCAGCTCCGCCGAGATCGAGCGGGCCTATCTCGCGCTGGGATCCATGCTCGGGGAGCCGGTGAGCCAGGACCGCGACGGCGCGGTGCTCACCCACATCCGGGACGAACGGATCGCGAGGACCGATCCCACCGTCCGGCTCTACCGGACACGGGAACGCCAGGATTTCCACACCGACGGCTCCGACCTGGTCGCGCTGCTGTGCCTGCAGAAGGCGGCCACCGGAGGCGAGAGTTGGATCGCCAGCTCGGCGGCGATCTACAACGAGGTGCTGCGGCGGCGACCGGACCTCCTCGAGGTCCTTTACTCCCCCATGCCGTGGGACCGCAACGGTGAAGAGGCCGCGGGCGACCCCCCGTACTTCGAACTCGCTCCACTGAACGACATCGGCGGGGTGCCCCGCCTGTTCTTCATCAGCTGGTACATCCGCGACTCGCAACGGCACCCGCAGGCCCCCCGCCTGACGGCGGAGCAACACGAGGCCCTCGAGCTCGTCGAGGCCATCGCCAACGAGGCCGACTTCCACGTCGAGATGGTCTTCGAACCCGGCGACGTCCAGATCCTGAACAACGGCCGCATCCTGCACGCACGCAACGCCTACCGGGACGACCCCGACCTCGACAAGCGCAGGCACCTGCTGCGCTTGTGGCTGACGGCCGCGAGCGCACCCAGCGTCGCGGAACCGCTGCGATCGGGAATCCCGCAGCGCTGAACCGTCGGAGCCGAGCACGGGATGGGGTCGTAAGGCCCTAGCCGAAGCGGATCCTCCTGGCAGATAATTGACTGTCCGGTACCGAGCAGGCTCCCAGACGGGATTCCCCGGGCACCGGTCGACGGCGAGGAGGCGGTCATGGACACCGCGGGGCCGGACACCGGCGTCATCCAGAGCGCGGTCGATCTGGCGTGCCGCGCACCATCGGTGCACAACAGCCAGCCCTGGCACTGGCGATACTCTTCAGGTCGGCTCGACCTGTTCAGCGACCGCACCCGGCTCCTGCCCTCCACCGATCCCTCCGGGCGCCAGCTGCACATCAGCTGCGGCGCGGCGCTCCACCACGTGGAAGTCGCCCTCACCTCACTGCGCTGGCGATCGGACATCGATCTCTTACCGGAGCCCAGCCTTCCTCGGCTCGTCGCCTCCATCCGATGCCACCGGGACGCGACCCCGCGCTCACACGACTTCGACCTGGTCTCCGCCATACGCCATCGCCGCACCGACCGCAGGCCCTTCGACCCGGTCTCGGCTGCGGCTGGGCCGGTCGAGGGCCTCGCTGACCCCGTGGGCAGGTTCGGTGTCGCACTGACGGTCCTCGCTCCCGAGGCGAGGACGACGCTGGCCGCGGCGACCGACGCGAGCGCCGCGGCCAGGCGCTATGACTCCGACTATCAGGCCGAGCTGCACTGGTGGGCGGGGCACTCGCTCCCCACCGAGGGGATACCGCCCGATTCGCTGGCGACCTCCGACGAGAGTGCGCGCGTCTCGATCGGACGAGCGTTCCCGCATCCCGGCAGGCAGGAGTCCACGCCACGGCCGGGCGTCGACCAGTCCACCGTGCTGATGCTGAGCACCGATTCCGACACGGCGGCGGCCTGGACGCGATGCGGGCAGGCGCTGTCCGCGGTCCTGCTCGAGGCGACGTCGAGAGGGATGGCGACCTGCCCGCTCACGCACCTCACCGACGTCGAACGGAGCCGGGACATGATCGCGGGGCTGGCTCCACACGGCGGATTCCCTCAGGTCCTGCTGCGAGTCGGCTCGGTCACCTCCCCGCCGCCTGCGGGCCACACGCCCCGCCGGTCGACCGCGGATGTGCTCACCCTGCACTGAGCTCCGGAGCGCGAACGCTCAGCCGAGCGCCTTGAGAACCCCCGCCGCCATCTCGGCCACCTCGTCGTCGGTCATCACGAACGACGGCGAGAACTGCATGGCGCCGACGCCGGCCGCGCGACCCGAGATGCCGTACTCCCGAAGGGTCTTGACGAACGGCAAGGCCTCCGCCGGATCCGCGAGCTGCACGGCCGCGACCGCGCCCAGTCCGCTCCGTACCTCCGCGACCCGCGGGTGCTCGGCCAGCGGCGACAGGTGCTCGTGCAGCGACCGCTCGAGCCGAGCGGACTCCTCGAGCAGGTTCTCCCGCTCGAGGATGTCGAGGTTCGCCAGCGCCGCGGCCGCCGCGCCCGCGTGCCCGCCGTAGGTGTATCCGTGCCGCCACCACACGCCGCCCGCGAAGAAGGGCTCGGCGACCCGGGGCGCGATGAACACCGCACCCATCGGGACGTATCCGGAGGTGAGCCCCTTCGCGGTGGTCACCATGTCCGGCTGCAGATCGAAACGCGTCGAGGCGAACCACGACCCGCCGATCCGGCCGAAACCGGTCACCACCTCGTCGACCACGAACAGGATGTCGTGCTCGCGGCAGATCTGCCTGACCTCGGCGAGGTAGCCCTGCGGCGGCAGGTAGATCCCGCCCGCGCCGATGATCGGCTCGACGAAGAAGGCCGCGATCGTGTCCGCGCCCTCCCGCTCGATGAGCTCGAGCAGGCTCTTGCCGTTGTCCCACTCCACCGTCCTGGCATCCGGCATCAGCTCGCCGTAGCCTTCCCGGTTCACCGGGATGCCCGCCAGCGCGGTGCCCGCCACGTGCATGCCGTGGTAGGCCTTCTGCCGCCCGACCACGATGCGCTTGTTCGGCTTGCCCATCTCGTGCCAGTAGCGCCGGGCCAGCTTGGCCGCGGTGTCGACGGAGTCCGAACCACCCGAGGTGAAGAAAATCTTGCTACCAGGCACCGGCGCGATCGCGGACAGGCGCTCGGCGAGCGCGAAGGTGGTCTCGGGAGCGAAGTCGCCGAAGTTGGAGAAGTGCGCGATCGACTTGAGCTGCTCGGCGACCGCGTCCGCGATCTCGGCACGGCCGTGCCCGACGTTGGTGAACCACAGGCCCGCCGTCGCGTCGAGGTAGCGGTTGCCCTTGTCGTCCCAGATGTACGCGCCCTCGCCGCGGCTGACGACGAACGGACCGCCGTCGCTCACCGCGCCCATGTCCGCGAATCCGTGCCACAGTGCCTGGGTGTTCGTCACGCCATCTCCTCGCTCTCGCCGGTGGCGATCTCGTCCGCCGTCAGCCGGCGCTCGGCTCCACCGTATCGCCACCGCTGGGCGAGCCTGCCCGCGGCGTTGACCGCGAACGACATCAGCACCATGGCCAACAGCAGCACCACGAGTCCGATGGACATCTGCAGGTAGCCCTGCGTGCGGGGGTCGATGAACGGGTACGGGTACCAGTCGACGATCGGGCCGCGGATGAGCGTGTAGACGCCGTACACCACCGGGAACCACAGCCAGGTCATCGACTGCCGGTCGGTGATCCGCATCCGCGGCGGGTTGATCAGCCAATCCAGGAAGATCACGAGCGGCAGGATCTCGTGCAGCAGGACGTTGATCCACTTGTCCTGCAGCATCACGTCGACATTGGCGAGCAGGACCGCGTAGATGATGCCGGTGATGACCATGTACACGGTCGCCGCACCGCGGAAGAGCTGCCAGTTCCGCGACTGCGGGTCGGCGAACGCCCCGACGAGGAGCACGATCACCGCCAGCACGTTGCTGAGGATGGTGAAGTAGCTGAAGTAGTTGGTGGTCGAGAACGTCTCGCTGTCGATGTTGCGCAGCGGGATCCAGACCAGCGCGAGGATCCCGAGACCGGCGAACACCAGCCGAAGCGCCCGCCAGATCGGGTTCGTGTGGGGGTGGACCGAGGTCTCCGTGGCAGCAGTCACTCGCAGATGTTCGCACAGGGCAACAGCGGGCAGCGGTATTTGACTGGCGGCCTTTCGATAGGCTGGTCCGAGCATGTCGACCACACCTTCGCCCGAGCTGCCCGACCTCGACCGCCGCGAGCTCAAGCGCCGCCTGGCCAACCTCACCCTCCGAGACGAGCACCGGCTCCGACGGCGCCTCGACCGCACCGCGAACGCCGAGGCCCTCACCGGCGTCCTCCGCGAGGTGTCGCAGGCGGAGGCCAGGATCGCCTCGCGCCGCGCGAACGCCCCGAAGACCAGCTACCCGGACAACCTTCCGGTCAGCCTGCGCCGCGACGACATCGCCGCCGCGATCGCGGCGAACCAGGTCGTCATCGTCGCTGGCGAGACCGGGTCCGGCAAGACCACCCAGATCCCGAAGATCTGCCTGGACCTCGGGCGAGGCGTGCGCGGCCTGATCGGGCACACCCAGCCGCGCCGGATCGCGGCGCGCACCGTCGCCGAGCGCATCGCCGAGGAGCTGGACAGCCCACTCGGGGAGGCGGTTGGCTACACGGTCCGCTTCACGGACCAGGTCTCGGACGGCACGCTGATCAAGCTGATGACCGACGGCATCCTGCTCGCCGAGATCCAGCGCGACCGGATGCTGCGCCGGTACGACACGCTCATCATCGACGAGGCGCACGAGCGCAGCCTCAACATCGACTTCATCCTCGGGTACCTGCGGGAACTGTTGCCGAGGCGGCCCGACCTGAAGGTGATCATCACCTCGGCGACGATCGACCCGGAGCGCTTCGCCCAGCACTTCGCCGTGAACGGGGTGCCCGCGCCGATCGTGGAGGTCTCGGGCCGCACCTTCCCTGTCGAGATCCGGTACCGGCCGCTGAGCGTCGACATCGGCGAGCAGACCATCGATCGCGACCCCGTCGACGCCGTCGGCGAGGCCGTCGAGGAACTGCTCGGGGAGGGCGATGGCGACATCCTGGTGTTCCTCTCCGGTGAGCGCGAGATCCGCGACACCGCCGACGCGCTGCGGGATCGCAAGCTGCGCGGCACGGAGATCCTGCCCCTGTACGCCCGGCTGTCCGCGGCCGAGCAGCACCGGGTCTTCGAGCGGCACACCGGCCGCCGGGTGGTGCTCTCGACCAACGTCGCGGAGACCTCGCTGACGGTCCCCGGCATCCGGTACGTGGTCGATCCCGGCACCGCCCGCATCTCCCGGTACTCCGTGCGCACCAAGGTGCAGCGGCTGCCGATCGAGGAGATCTCGCAGGCCTCGGCCCGCCAGCGCGCGGGGCGCTGCGGGCGTGTCGCCGACGGCATCTGCATCCGGCTCTACTCCGAGGACGACTTCGAGACTCGTCCGGCCTTCACCGAACCCGAGATCCTGCGCACCAACCTGGCGTCGGTGGTGCTGCAGATGACCGCCCTCGGCCTCGGCGACATCGCCGCGTTCCCGTTCGTGGAGGCGCCGGATCCGCGCGCCATCCGTGACGGCGTCGCGCTGCTCGAGGAACTCGGGGCGATCAAGCCGGGTGCCAAGGGCGGCGTCACCGAGCTGACCCCGGTCGGGCGCGAGCTCGCCCAGTTGCCGGTGGACCCCCGGATGGCGCGGATGCTCGCTCATGCCCACAACACCGGGTGCCTGCGCGAGACGCTGATCATCGTCGCGGCGCTGTCGATCCAGGATGTGCGCGAACGGCCGGCCGAACACCAGCAGGCGGCCGACGAGAAGCACGCCAGGTTCACCGTGGGCGGCTCCGACTTCCTCGCCTACCTCAAGTTGTGGGAATACCTGGGCGAGCAGCGGAAGGAACTGTCCTCCAACCAGTTCCGCAAGATGTGTAAGAACGAGTTCCTGCACTGGCTGCGGATCAGGGAGTGGCAGGACCTGCACGGCCAGCTTGCGCAGATCACCCGCGGGCTGGGCTGGACCGGCAACGACCAGCCGGCGAGCGAGGCCTCGGTGCACCAGGCGCTGCTGTCCGGGTTGCTCTCCCACATCGGGCTGCGCGAGGGCGACAAGCGCGACTTCCTCGGCGCCCGTGGCGCCCGTTTCGCGGTGTTCCCCGGTTCCTCGCTGTTCAAGAAGCCACCGCGCTGGGTGATGGCGGCCGAACTGGTCGAGACCTCCAGGCTCTGGGGCAGGATGGCGGCAGGCATAGAGCCCGAGTGGGCGGAGAAGCTGGCGCCGCACCTGATCAAACGCACCTACTCCGAGCCGCACTGGTCGACCAAGCGCGCCTGCGCGATGGCGTACGAACGGGTGACGCTCTACGGCATCCCGCTGGTCGCCAAGCGGGCGGTCACCTACAGCTCGATCGACCCCGAGACCTCGCGGGAGCTGTTCATCCGGCACGCGCTGGTGCAGGGCGAATGGCAGACCCAGCACAAGTTCTTCCATCAGAACCGGGCCCTGCTCGAGGACGTCGAGGAGATGGAGACCAAGGCACGCAGGCGCGACATCCTGGTCGACGACGAGGCCCTCTACGAGTTCTACGATCAGCGCGTCGGCCAGGAAGCCGTGTCCGCCAGGCATTTCGACACCTGGTGGAAGCGCGCCCGACGCACGAAGCCGGACCTGCTGAACTTCACGACGTCGACCGTGGTCAACGCCGATGCGGCCGGGGTGCTCGGCGGGGACTATCCGAACACCTGGCGCCAGGGCGAGATCTCGTTCCCGCTGACCTACCAGTTCGAACCCGGCACCGAGGACGACGGCGTCACCGCGCGCATCCCCGTCGCGCTGCTCGCCCAGGTCCGTCCTGTCGGCTTCGACTGGCTGGTCCCCGGCATGCGCGAGGACCTGGTCACCGCACTCATCAAGACACTGCCGAAAGCGTTGCGCCGCACCGTGGTCCCAGCCCCCGACTACGCCAAGGCGGCGCTGTCGGCCGTCAAACCGCGGTCCGAGACGTTGACCGTGGCGATCGCCCGCGAACTGTCCCGGATGGCGGGCGCCCCGATCTCGCCCCGCGACTTCGACCCGAGCGCGGTCCCGGACCACCTGCGGATGACCTTCGCGGCGGTCGACGGTTCCGGGAAGGTGCTCGGCAGGAGCAAGAGCCTGACCGGGCTCTCCGCATCGCTCTCACCCCGCGTCGACGTCGAGGTGGCCAAGGCCGCCTCGAGCACCGAGCGTCCGGCCGCCGCGGTCTGGACGTCGGAGACGCTCGGCACGCTGCCCGACAGCGTGACCCGCACCATCGCGGGCCAGAAGGTCGTCGGCTACCCGGCGCTCGTCCCCGAGAAGGAGGGTGTCGCGGTCCGGGTCCTCAGCACCCCGCTCGCGCAACGCCAAGCTATGCGGGAGGGCACGAGAGCCCTGCTGCTCAGCGCCATCGTCACCCCGACCAAGACCGCGATCTCCGGCCTCGGCACCAGGGATCGACTGGCGCTGAGTCAGAACCCGCACGGCAGCGTGGAGGCGCTGGTCGAGGATTGCCGGGCCTGCGCTGTGAACGAGCTGATGGACGCGAACGGCGGACCGACCCGCACCCCGGAGGCCTTCGAGAAGCTGCAGGCCGCCGTGCGCGCCCAGCTCGCCAACCGGGTGGCGATACTGGTCCGGCTGGTGGTCCCCGTACTGACCCGCGCCCAGGAGCTGCGCGTGATCCTCGATCGCGCCACGGGAGAGGCCGCCGACGATGTGCGCGAGCAGCTCGAAACGCTGATGTACCCGGGATTCGTCGCCGATACCGGCACCGAGCGGCTGCGCGAGCTGCCCCGGTACCTGGAGGGCGCCGTTCGGCGCCTCGAGGCGCTCCCGGCGAGCGCGGGGCGCGACAGTCAGGGTTTGGTGGTGCTGGACGCGGTATACGAGGACTACGGCCGCCTGCTCGCGCGCCTGGACGAGCGCCGACATCACGACCCCGACGTGGATGCGGTCCGCTGGATGATCGAGGAACTGAGGGTCGGCCTGTTCGCGCAGTCGCTCGGGACCCCGTACCCCGTGTCCGAGAAGCGGATCCGAAAGGCGATCGCCGCGATCACCCGCTGAGGTCAGTCGCTCGCGGATTCCTCGCGATGCACGCGCAGGTCCTTGATCTCGCGTTCGAAGTCCTCGGCGGAGCTGAACGAGCGGTACACCGAGGCGAATCTCAGGTACGCCACCTCGTCGAGGTCCCGTAGCGGCCCGAGGATCGCCAACCCGACCTCGTTGCTGGGGATCTCGGCCGATCCGGCCGCGCGCACGGCCTCCTCGACCTTCTGGGCGAGCTTGTAGAGCGCGTCCTCGTCGACCGCCCGGCCCTGGCAGGCCCGCCGAACGCCGCGGACCACCTTCTCGCGGCTGAACGGCTCGGTGACGCCGCTGCGCTTGACCACCGAGAGCACCGCGGTCTCGACAGTGGTGAACCGCCGACCGCATTCCGGGCACGACCGCCGCCTGCGAATGGCGTTGCCCTCGTCGGCTTCACGAGAGTCGACCACGCGCGAGTCGGGATGCCTACAGAACGGGCAATGCATGGCGAATCCTTCGTCGGAACCGAGGAGCCCTGTACTACCACTGGATGTGGTGGGGCTGACAGGGTTCGAGGATACCGCCGCGGGGCGCCCGAGGGCGCGCATCGGGGTTCAGTCCGCCGGTCCGACGGGCACCACCAGCGATTGACCGGCCTGCACCGAGGCTCCTGACATGGCGTTCAGGTCGAGAATCCGCGCCACGACCTGCTCGACACGACTCCCCGGCGCGACGCGGGTCGCGACGTCGCTGAGCGTCTCCCCGCCCTGCACCTGCACCACCGCGGTCTCACCGAGGGCGAACTGCGGGTTCGACCGGGCCTGGGCGATCCCGAGCAGACCGGCAACGGCGACCGCCGACAGCAGCATCCCGACGAGCAGCGCGCCGATCCCGCCCTCCTGCCCACGCTTGCCGTGGACCGCCGTGGACACCGCCATCGGCGCCCGGCGGTACTCGACGAAGCCGTCCACCCGGGGGCGGCGCCCGACGACCTGTCGCGACCTCGCGCCATTCGGGACCGTGTTCTTCGGGACCGCCTTGTTCATGGGGACTGCCATGCTCATCGGAACCTCCGCCAGTGATCGGATCGAAGCATTCGTTCACACGTTCGAGTGAACGCATGTTCGATTTCTACCACGGCGGTCCGACAAAGTCCCGATTTGACGCGACACATCTCGAACAGATGTTTGAAACATGCTGGAATCCGGTCTAGATTCGTGTCAGAAGCCACATCGACACGGGAGGCCCTCCATGAAGGACGACAGCTCCAACGACGGCTCGGCCGCCACCCCAGGCGGATCCGACCTCGCGGCGGGGCTCACGGATCGACAGCGCCGGGTCCTGGAGGTGATCCGCGCCTCGGTCAGCGAACGCGGCTACCCGCCGAGCATTCGCGAGATCGGCGATGCGGTCGGCCTCACCTCGACCTCCTCGGTCGCGCACCAACTGCGCACCCTCGAACGCAAGGGCTTCCTGCGCCGCGATCCCAACCGCCCGCGTGCCGTCGACGTCCGTGGGCTGGACGACGGTGTGGCGGCCTCCGACACCGAGGCCGGCTTCGAGAACGCGGCGCAGCCGACAGGCGAGGGCACCGAGACCCAGCTGCCGAAGCCGACTTTCGTCCCCGTGCTCGGCCGGATCGCCGCCGGTGGCCCGATCCTCGCCGAGGAGGCCGTCGAGGACGTGTTCCCCCTCCCCCGCGAGCTCGTCGGCCAGGGATCGTTGTTCCTGCTCAAGGTGGTCGGCGAGTCGATGATCGAGGCGGCGATCTGCGACGGCGACTGGGTGGTCGTCCGGCAGCAGAGCGTGGCCGACAACGGCGACATCGTGGCCGCGATGATCGACGGCGAGGCCACGGTCAAGACGTTCAAGCGGACCAAGGGCGAGGTGTGGCTGATGCCGCACAACCCGCTGTTCGAACCGATCCCCGGCAACGACGCGGCCATTCTCGGCAAGGTCGTCACCGTGATGCGCAAGATCTGATCTGACGCGGCTGAACCCGAGCACGCACGAGAAAGGCCGCGGCACCGAAGTGCCGCGGCCTTTGTCGTCTCCGTCCGATCAGGACAGGTTCAGCCCCCTGCCGATGATCTCCTTCATGATCTCGGTGGTGCCGCCGTAGATGGTCTGCACGCGAGAGTCCATGTACGCCTTGGCGATCGGGTACTCGCGCATGTAGCCGTAACCGCCGTGCAGCTGCAGGCAGCGATCGATCAGCTTGACCTGCGCCTCGGTGGTCCACCACTTGGCCATCGCGGCCTCCTGGACGGTGAGCTTGCCCTCGTTGAGCTGCTCGATGAACTTGTCCACGAGGATCCGCACGGCGGTGGTCTCGGTGGCGAGCTCGGCCAGCACGAAGCGGGTGTTCTGGAAGCTGCCGATCGGCTTGCCGAATGCCTTGCGGTCACGGACGTACTGCATCGTCATCTCGAGGCAGGATTCCATCGCGGCGGCGGCGACGACGGCGATCGACATGCGCTCCTGCGGGAGGTTCTGCATCAGGTAGATGAAGCCCATGCCCTCCTCGCCGAGGAGGTTGGCCGCGGGGACCCGCACGTCGGTGAAGCTGAGCTCGGCGGTGTCCTGCGCCTTGAGGCCGATCTTGTCCAGGTTGCGACCGCGCTCGAAGCCCTCCATGCCGCGCTCGACGACGAGGAGCGAGAAACCCTGGGCGCCCTTGTCCGGGTCCGTGCACGCGACAACGACCACCAGGTCGGCGTTGATCCCGTTGGTGATGAAGGTCTTCGAGCCGTTGAGGACCCAGTGGTCGCCGTCACGGACGGCGCGGGTCTTGATGTTCTGCAGGTCGCTGCCGGTGCCGGGCTCGGTCATCGCGATCGCGGTGATGATCTCACCGGAACAGAAGCCGGGCAGCCAGCGCTTCTTCTGCTCCTCGTTGGCCAGCTTGAGCAGGTACGGCGCCACCACGTCGTTGTGCAGCATGAAGCCGACGCCGCTGAAACCACCGCGGGTGGTCTCCTCGGTGATGATGGCGTTGTAACGGAAGTCCTCGACGCCACCGCCGCCGTACTCCTCGGGCACGTCCATGCCGAGGAAGCCCTGCTCGCCCGCCTTCTTCCAGACCTCGCGGTCGACGATGTTCTGCTCTTCCCACTTGTCGTGGTTGGGAGCGACCTCCTGCTCGAGAAACTTCTGGTAGGACTCCCGGAAGAGAAGATGCTCGGGCTCGAAAAGCGTGCGTTCCATCAAGGCTCCTGTGTGTCGACGTAGCTGCCTGCCAGGCTAGGCGTCGGCCGACTCGGCGGTCGATGACCCTAGCGAGCGCATTCTGTGACCAACAGCGAACCCGGGCGGCGGCGCGAGCAGGTCACCGCCGCAGCCGTGCCAATGCCCGCATCAGGGGGTATCCGACGAGGATTCCGACCGAGCCCCACGCGATGCCGCCGAGCTCGACCGAGCCGACCATGAGGGTGAGGTTTCCGATGCCCGCCACCAGCGCCGCGGCGACCACCGTGAGATTCACCGGATCCGTGAAGTCGACCTTGGCCTCCATCCAGATCCGCACGCCGAGGATCCCGATGAGCCCGTAGAGCACCAGGGTGGCACCGCCGATCACACCGTCGGGCACCGTGAACACGAGGGCACCGAACTTCGGCGAGAACGCGAGCACGATCGCTGTCGCCGCCGCCACCCAGTAGGCGGCAGTGGAGTACACCCTGGTCGCCGCCATCACGCCGATGTTCTCCGCATACGTCGTGGTGCCCGAGCCGCCGCCGGCGCCTGCGAGGGTGGTGGCCAGCCCGTCCGCGAAGAGCGCGTCGCCCGCGACGTCGTCGAGCGACCGACCGGTCATCGCCGCGACCGCCTTGACGTGACCGACGTTCTCCGCGATCAGCACGATCACCACCGGGAGCGCCAGCGCGATCGCCGACCATTGGAAGCTCGGCCCGCGCAGGTGCGGCAAGCCAACCCAGGCCGCCTCACGCAGCGCGTCCACCCGCTCGGTCGACAGGCCACCGGTCACCGCGGCGAAAACCCACCCGATCACGACGCCGACGAGGATTCCCAGCCGGCCGAGCAGTCCGGGTCCGGCCGCGGTGACGACCAGGATCGCGACGAGGGTGACGGCCGCGATCAGCGGCTGGGCCTGGAACGAGCCGACTGCGGCAGGCGCGAGGTTCAATCCGATGAGCATCACCACGGCACCGGTCACCACCGGCGGCATCACGGCGTCGAGCACCCGGGCGCCCGCGAGCTTGACCACGATGCCCACCAACATCAGCACGACGCCGACGGCCAGCACCGCGCCGAGCTGCGCCGCAGGTCCGTCCGCGGCGGAGGCGGTGAGCGGTGCGATGAAGGCGAACGACGAACCGAGGTAGCTCGGGATCCGGCCCCTGGTGATGACGAGGAACAACACCGTGCCGATGCCCGAGAACAGGAGCGTGGTCGTCACCGGGAATCCGGTGATCGTCGGCACCAGCAACGTCGCGCCGAACATCGCGATCACGTGCTGCATGCCGATCCCGACCGTGCGGGGCCACGACAGCCGCTCGTCGGGTGCAACGACGGCACCGTCCGCGATCCTCTTGCCGTCGCCGTGCATTTGCCAGCCGAATCGAGATCCACCGGCGCCCGTCGTTATCTCCTGTTCAGCCACGGGGGCCAATTCTAGTTCGCGACACCGCATTCGCGCCCACGGGGACGAAACGGTGCGATCGATCGGCCCCTCGGCTAGCGTTACCGCGCATGAACGGGCCAGCTGGTCCGTGACTTCCGTTCCCGAGGAGTTCCATGTCTATTCGTCCCACTTTGGGGAGTGTTGGCGAACATGAACTGCAGAACGAATTCGGCACCACAGAACGTGCCGAGCGGTTCTATTCCGATCAGATGCTCAATCACCTGAACCCGACGATGATCGAGTTCGTGGCCCGGCAGGAAATGGCGTTCGTCGCGACCGCCGATTCACACGGGGAATGCGACTCCACATTCAGGGCGGGTGAACCGGGTTTCATCCATGTCATCGACCCGCGGACCATCGCGTATCCGGAGTATCGCGGAAATGGGGTGATGGCCAGCCTCGGCAACATCAGGGAGAACCCACATGTCGGGATCCTGATGATGGATTTCGTCCGCGATCTGATCGGTCTCCACGTCAACGGATCGGCTCGCATCGTCGAGGATGTCGACTTGCGCGCCCAGCTGGCCGACCTGCCCGATGCGCAGGCCAAGGGCCGCACCCCCGAGCGGTGGGTGGTCGTGGACGTCGAAGAGGCATACATCCACTGCCGCAAGCACATCCCACGGATGGAGCTGGTCGACCGGAATCGTGCCTGGGGCACCGACGACGTTCGCCGCAAGGGCGGCGACTACTTCGACGCGAAGGACACCCCGCACGAACTACCGGAGCCGGTCGCACCAGCCGCGCAAGAGCCGATCGAGCCGCCCGCACGAAAGCGGACCGCGAGAAAGGCAGCCACCGGAAGTGCTTCGGCCACAAAGACTCCTGCGGCGAAGACACCAGCCAAAAAGGTCGCCGCCAAAAAGGCCCCGGCCCGCAAGGCCGCTCCGCGCAAGGCGGTCGCCGCGACATCGGCGGCCTCACGGACCCCGGTGAAGAAGAGCGTCGCCCAGAAGACCACTGCCGCACGCACTCCGGCGAAACGGGCGGCCGCTTCGGAGCCGACCGTCGAGGAGTGACCGAAGGAACTACTGCCGGGTCCAGGCGATCAGGTCGTCGGCGGTCCAGGTGTTGATCACCCGATCTGCCTCGACCCCGGCCGCCTGAGCGCGCTCGCAGCCATAACCCTGGAAATCGAGCTGGCCGGGCGCGTGCGCGTCGGTGTCGATCGCGAACAGGCAGTCCCGTTCGAGCGCCAGCTCGATCAGTCGCGCGGGCGGATCACGACGCTCGGGCCTGCTGTTGATCTCGACCGCGGTGCCGAACTGGCGGCAGGCCTCGAACACGACCTCCGCGTTGAACTTCGACTCCGGCCTGGTCCCTCGAGCGCCCTCGACCAGCCTGCCCGTGCAGTGCCCGAGCACGTCCACGTGCGGGCTCGCGACGGCCCGCACCATCCGCCTGGTCATCGCGTCGGACTCCATCGCGAGCTTCGAGTGCACGCTGGCGACCACGATGTCGAGCTCGGCGAGCAGTTCCTCCTCCTGGTCAAGGGAACCGTCCTCGAGGATGTCCACCTCGATCCCGGTCAGGATGCGGAACGGCGCGAGTTCCGAGTTCAGCTCGGCGATCACCTCGAGCTGGCGGCGTAACCGGTCCGCGGAGAGTCCGTTCGCCACCGTCAGCCGCGGCGAGTGGTCGGTCAGTGCGCAGTACTCGTGACCGACCATGGCGGCGCGGCGCATCATCTCCCCGATGGGACTGCCGCCGTCGGACCAGTCCGAGTGCGTGTGCAGGTCGCCGCGCAGCGCCGCGAGCAGCGCCCGCCCACCCTCCCCGATCTGGACGGCCTTCGACCTCACCTCGATCAGGTAGGCGGGCACTCCACCTGCGTACGCCTCCGAGATCACCGCGGCCGTCTTCGGGCCGATCCCGCTCAGCGCGGCCCAGGTGCCCGTGCGACCGAGCCGGTCCCGCTGCTCCGGGGCCAACGCCTCCACGATGTCGGCCGCCCTGCGGAAGGCCTTGACGCGGTGCGTCTCGGCCCGCGAACGCTCGAGCCAGTATGCGATCTCACGCAGCGCCTCGACCGGTTCCATGGGTACATCCTGGGCCTTCGGTGCCGACCTGGCCACCGGTTACGGGCAACGCCGCCGCCCTATGACCCGAGCAACCCGGTGCGCTCGGCGACCCAGTCGAGTTCCCGGGCCAGCGCCGGCCCCCACACCTGCGGGCTGTGACCCCCTGGCAGCTCGTAGTAGCGGACGTTCATCCCCGCCGCCCTCGCGGCCGCGAACATGCGCTGTTGCTGGGGTCGGTACTCCTCGTCGTCGGTGCCCGCGACGAACACCCCGGCCAGTTGCGGCAGGGTGCTCGCAGCCAGCACATCGCGAGCATTCACCGCGGCGAAAGCGGACTCGTCGCCACCGAACGTCGCGGCGACCGTGCTCGCGTGGTCACCGAGGGACGGCTCGTCCTGACCCGAGATGTCCACGAAGGTCGGATAGACGTCCGGGTGGCGGACGGCCAGCTGGACGGAGCAGGTCCCCCCATAGGAGAAGCCCCCGATCGCCCAGTGCTCGGGATCGCTGTCCACCTGGAGATGGCCCGCGATCCAGTCGGGCACGTCCCGCGCCAGGTAGGTGTCCACGTTTCCGAGCTGCGAATCCAGGCACAGCGGCAGCGCATCGGTGGCGCCGAGCGCGTCCGGGACGACGACCACCGGGGCGAGCCCGTCGTGTTCGGCGGCGAACGAGGTGACCGTCTCGGCCAGGGCGCCGAGGGCGAGCCAGTCGTCCGGCTTCCCGGGATTGCCCGCGACGAGTACCAGCACGGGGAGTACCGCCCGCGGGGAATCCAGATAGGCGGGCGGCAGGTAGAGCAGCGCAGGACGGGCCGCGAAGCCGGACACCGCGCCCGGGATCTCGACGTGCGTGAGCACCCCGTCCCTGGCCGCACGCAACGGCGGGCGCCAGACGCCGGCCACGGGATCGCCCGCCTGGACCTCGCGCTGTGGCCCCGGCACCGCGGCGAAGTCCGTCTCCACCATGCCGGGAGGAGCACGGTGCCCGATCACGGCACCCAGCGTGGGAAAGGTGCCGAGATCCTCGTTCACCACGGCGGCGCCGGAGGCGAGCAGCGCCGCTGCCGTCGCGAACGCGAGCATCACCCTCCCCTGCCCCCGGGAACGAAGCAGGCAGACCGCGGCCGCGGCCACACCGAAGACGCCCACCGCGATCCCCAGACAGCCCTGCACCGACAGCTGCGGGGGCAGCGGCCGCAGTGCGGACCACACTGCGGCCGCGATGCCGGCGGAGGTCGCGGCGGCGATTCCGGCGACCGCCCCCCACACCCGAATCGAGAACCCTCGCAGCGCCGTGCACGCGCCGACGAGCCCGCCGACCCCGAGAACGACCACAGCGGTCACGGCGACGGCGCCGGTCGTCGACAGCTGGGACAGCGCACTCAGCACGGCATGGGCGGACATCCGGTTAGGCGGGTCAGAAGCTCGTTTCGGCAGGCACCGGCGGCAGCGTGACGACCTGGCCCGCGTAGCTCAGGCCGGCGCCGAAGCCGAGCAGCAGGGCGAGCTGGCCGCCCTTCGCCTTGCCCGTCACCAGCATCTCCTCCATCGCGAGCGGAATCGACGCGGCGGAGGTGTTGCCGGTGTTCTCGATGTCGTTGGCGACCGGCACGTCGTCCCCGAGGCCCAGGTTCTTCTTCATCAGGTCGTTGATCCGGGCATTGGCCTGGTGCGGGACGAAGACCTCGATGTCCTCGATCGCGACGCCGGACTCCGACAGGATGCTGCCGAGGGCCTTGGGCAGGGTGATCGCCGCCCACCGGAACACGCGGGGGCCCTCCATCGACACCACCATGCGGCCGACCTGCTCCCCGTCCGGGCCCTCTGCCTGCAGAGCCTGCGCCCGGTCCATGTAGGCGGGGATGTCGTAGTTCTGGCTGATCGCGGCGGAGTTCTCGCCGTCGCTGCCCCACACCGTCGGCGAGATGCCGTTCCGCTCGCTGGGGCCGACCACCACCGCGCCCGCGCCGTCACCGAAGATGAAGGCGGTGTTGCGGTCGGTCGGTTCCATCACCACGGACATGGTCTCGACACCGATGACCAGGACGTACTCGGCGGACCCGGACCGGATCATGTCGGTGGCCACGCCGAGTCCGTAGCCGAAGCCGCCGCAGCCGGAGGCCAGGTCGAACGCCGCGATGCCGTTGATCCCCAGCTCGTGTGCCACCTGCGGGGCGCCGTGCGGGATCTTCGTCTTCCAGCTCCCGGTGGCGAGGATCAGCGCGCCGATCTGCTCCTTGTCGATGCCGCTGTTGCGGATCGCGCGCTCCGCCGCGGCCACGGCCATCGACTTCGCGGTCTCGTCCCCGCTGATCCAACGGCGGTTGCGGATGCCGCTGCGCTCGTAGATCCACTCGTCCGACGAATCGAGGACCTCGCACACCTCGGCGTTGCTGACGATCCGCTCGGGCCGGTAGGCGCCGATCCCGAGCAGTGACACGTTCTCGTGCCCCTTCTTGACCGCAATGTTGACCATCTGGTGCTTGCCCTTCGACGCTGTGACATGTGCCCACCTTCGGCGGGCGTGAGAACTGCCCGCCCTCCGGCGGCCACGTGAACCGGATGGAGCCTACCGATCAGTACCCGACAACTGTTCAGTTCCGCCGACGCCGCGAGCGGGCCCACCACCACAGCGCGCCGCCGACGCCGACCACGAGCCCCGCGCCGACGCCCGCGGCGATCAGCGCCCCTCGGTCCACCTGTAGGGCGATCCCGACCTCCCCGTCCGTGGGGGTGACCAGACCCGTCGCCCCGTACAGGACCCGTATCGGCGGCAGCGGTCCGCCGTTCGCCTCGGACGCACTGAGCAGGTCCCCAGCCGGGGTGAAGGCGATGGCCTCGCCCTGCGGCTGGTCCGGCATCGGCACCCGGATCGGCTCGGCGCCGGTCAGCGCCGCCACGATGTCGCCGTCCGGCACCGGGTACAGGTACACGTCGGTGTAGGTGCGCAGCGCCACCACCGTGCCGTCCTCGCTGACCGCGCCGCCGGTGATCATGGTCGAGCCCGCGAACGGGACCGGGCCGCCGGGCGTCTCGGTTGGCTCGAAGGCGATCTGCCCCAGCCGCTCCAACGCGGTCGGTCCCGGGCTCGGCAGCTGCTCGGCGCGCAGCGCGCCCGCGGGCCGATAGATGCCGCTCGCTCCGAACAGCTCCTTCGTCACCAGCACCGGGACCCCGTCCCGGCCCAGGAGGATCGCCTCCGCGTCGTGGGCGCCGTCCGGGTAGGTGAGCCGGCGCAACGTGCCCGCGCCGGTGGCGGTATCCATGTCGGTCAGCGCGACGGTGGCCCGCGCACCGGCGTTGTCGCCGGTGTCCGAGAGCCACAGCCGCCCGTCCGCCTGCGCGAGGTCCTCCACGTCGAACGGGTCGACGGGCAGGGGCAACGTGCCGATCACCCGGCACTGATCGTCGAGAACCCGGACCGAATCGTCCGTCCCGCTGTCGGCCGCCGCGTAGATCCCGTCATCGGTCGCCGCCAGACCGGACAACTCCTCCAGCGCAGAATCCGTTGGAGTGCAGAGGTTCTCGAACTCGACCGGGGCCGCCTCGATCGAACCGGGGGCCGCGCTCGGCTGGGCCGACGCGGGCGCCGCGGTGAGGGCGGCCGAAGCCAGGACGGTGACGGCCACCGCCGCGAGGCGGCTACGCACCGAGGTCGACCAGTGCGGTGGCGCCGCGCAGCACCTGGATCGGCGCCAGGGGGCCGCCGTTCGCCTCGGACGCGCTGAGCAGGTCGCCGTCCGGGGTGAAGGCGATGGCCTCGCCCTGCGGCTGGTTCGGCATCGGGACCCGCACCGGCGTGCGGGTCAGCGCAGCGGCGATGTCGCCGTCGGGCGCCGGGTAGAGGTAGACGTCCGTGTAGGTACGCACCGCGACGACCCGGCCGTCGGCACTGACCGCGCCGCCGGTCACCAGGATCGACCCCGCGACCGGCATCGGGCTGCCGGGGGTGTCGGTGGGCGCGTAGGCGATCTGCCCGATGCGCTCCATCGGCGCCGGGCCCGGGCCGAGCTGGTCAAGGGTCGCGCCGCCTGCCGGGCGGTAGATGCCGCTGGCCGCGAGGATCTCCTTGGTGACGATCACCGGCCGCCCATCGCTGCCGACCAGCAGCGTCTCCGCATCGTGCGGGCCGTCCGGGTAGGTGAGCCGGTGCATCGAGCCGGCTCCGGTGACGGGATCCAGGTCGGTCAGCGACACCTGCTGGCGAACCCTGTTGTTGTCGCCGGTGTCCGAGAGCCAGAGCCGGCCGCCCGCCATCGCCATGTCCTCGACGTCGACCGGGGTCGGCGGCACGGCCACCGTGCCGGTGACCCGGCAGTCGTCGTCGAGCACCCACACCTCGTCGTCGGTGCCGCTGTCCCCGATCGCGTAGATCTTGTCGCCGGTGGAGACCAGTCCGGAGATCTCCGCGAGCCCGGGATCGGTTGGGGTGCAGAGCGTCTCGAAGCGCGCGTCCGACGCCGCGGAACCCGACGAGGACCCTGCGGAGCCGGTGGGCCCGCTCGATCCCGGCGCGGCCCCCGCCGGGGCCGCGGCGACAACGGCCGACCCGACCACCGCCAGCGCGAGGACCGTCAGCCGGCTACGCACGGGCGCGCCCGGCAGATCCGGCCGCGGTGCCCGCGGCATCGAGACAGGCAGCAGCGCCCGGTTCCATCATGTCCATTCCCGTCCGGTCAGGCGCTGTGTCGGTACTCCCGGAGTGCGGAGGCCAGCGCCTCCGGCACCTTCGCGCGCACCAGTGTGCCTTCCGCCTCGTGCGAGGACCCGAGAATTCGTCCATCCGCGTGGATGCGCGCCACCAGGTCGCCGCGGGTGTACGGCACCAGCACGGTGACCTCCACCTCCGGCGCCTTCACGATCTCCGCGAGCCGCTCCCGCAGCTCGGCGATCCCCTCGCCGGTCCGGGCGGAGACGAACACCGCCCCGGGCAGGAGCCCCCGCAACTGGGTGAGCGTCACCGGGTCAGCGGCATCGATCTTGTTGACCACCAACAATTCCGGCGGCGCGGGCGAGTCGGTCTCGCGGAGCACCTCGGTGACCACCTCGCGCACCGCCTTGATCTGGTCGGTCGGCAACGGATCGGATCCGTCGACGACGTGCAACAGCAGGTCGGCATCGGCGACCTCCTCCAGCGTCGACCGGAAGGCCTCGACCAGCTGCGTCGGCAGGTGCCGCACGAACCCGACGGTGTCGGTCAGCACGTACTGGCGACCGTCCTCGAACTCGGCCTTGCGGGTGGTCGGATCGAGGGTGGCGAAGAGTGCGTTCTGCACCAGCACGCCGGCGCCGGTGAGGGAGTTGAGCAGGCTGGACTTGCCCGCGTTGGTGTATCCGATGATCGCGACCGAGGGCACCTCGTTGCGCAGCCGCCTGGTGCGCTTGGTGTCGCGGGCGCCCTTCATCTCCTTGATCTCGCGACGCAGCTTCGCCATCCGCTCGCGGATCCGGCGGCGGTCGGTCTCGATCTTGGTCTCGCCGGGTCCTCGCGTTCCCACGCCGCCGTCCTTGCCCGCGCGGCCGCCTGCCTGCCGGGACATCGACTCACCCCAGCCGCGCAGCCGCGGCAGCATGTACTGCATCTGCGCGAGCGCGACCTGCGCCTTGCCCTCGCTGGAGGTGGCGTGCTGGGCGAAGATGTCGAGGATCAGCGCGGTCCGGTCGATGACCTTGACCTTGACCACCTTCTCCAGCGCGTTGAGCTGGGCCGGGGTCAGCTCGCCGTCCGCGATGACCGTGTCGGCTCCGGTTGCGAGCACCACCTCGCGCAGCTCGTTGGCCTTGCCCGAGCCGATGTAGGTGGCCGCATCGGGCTTGTCGCGCCGCTGCACGAGCCCCTCCAGCACCTCCGAACCCGCGGTCTCGGCGAGCGCGGCCAGCTCGGCCATGCTGGCCTCGGCCTGAGCAACGGTGCCCTGGGTCCAGACGCCGACCAACACCACCCTTTCGAGGCGGAGCTGTCGGTACTCGACCTCGGTGATGTCGGTGAGCTCGGTGGACAGTCCGGCGACCCTGCGCAGCGCTGCGCGCTCGTCCAACTGCATCTCGCCGACCGACGGGTCGTGGCCCGTCCAGCCGGTGTCGTGGTCGCCTGCGTCGCGGTCATCGGCGCCGTGATGATCGGCGTCGAGATGATCGAGGATCGGTGTCTTGGTGATACGCGGTGATTTCGTCATACAGGACCCATGGTCCCACGACCGACCCTCCCGGTGCACGTGCATTTAGGCGAGCGCGTTCCACCAGTCGTCGTCGATGCGCCCGGAACCGACCAGTACCGACGGCCCCCGCAGTTCGGCCGCGCCATCGCGCACCGCGACCAGGACCTCGCCACCCGGCACCCGCACCCGGACCTCGCCCTCCTCGCGCCCGTCGGCCCGCAGCGCCGCGGCGGCGGCCGCGACGGTGCCGGTGCCGCAGGATCGTGTCTCGCCGACCCCACGCTCATAGACGCGCATGTCGACCACTCCGTCGACCAACGGGGTGAGGATCTCGATGTTCACCCCGTGCGGGAAGAAGTCCGCCGCGAACTCGGGCGCCGCGGTCAGGTCGAGCGCGGCGAGCTTGTCCGCGGTGAGCGAGTCCTCGACGCAGGCCAGGTGCGGATTGCCAACGTCGATGCCCAGCCCGGTGAACGTCTGACCGCCAACGGTGGCGCTGGAGATCCCGAGCTCGGTGACCGTGCCCATCCCGACGCTCACGTCGGCGGTCCACCCGTCGCAGCTGTGCACGACGACGGGCCTTGCGCCGGCGCGGCTACCGACCACGAACTCGGCCGCTCCCTCGAGGCCGGTGGCCCGGAGATAGTGCGCGAAAACCCGGACCCCGTTGCCGCACATCTCGGCGATCGAACCGTCGCCGTTGCGGTAGTCCATGAACCAGTCGTCGTCGCCGACGCCCTCGGGCAGCGCGTCGAGGACGCCTGCCGCGCGCAGGGCGCCCGCCCTGGCGACCCGCAGGACGCCGTCGGCGCCGAGTCCACGACGACGGTCGCACAGCGCGGCCACCCGATCGGCGCGCAGATCAAGCCGCGCGTCGAGGTCCGGCAGCACCACGAAGTCGTTCTCGGTGCCGTGGCCCTTGCTGAATTCCATGCCGATCATGCTACCGAGCGGCGGGTACGGTTCGCCGACCCCGGCGAACAGCGCCATCCGCGCGGCGAGCCTGCCGGCGAGGGCTGCCGCCGACCCATCGGGACGCGAGGTCCAGTCCGAATCCCATTCGTCGCTCATCGACGCTGCCTCGCAATCTCGTAGAGGCAGACCGCGCCCGCGCTCGGTGCACCGAGTGAGCTGGCCGCGCCGCCGATCGGAATGTTCACGGTGACATCGCATGCCGCGCGCCAGGATGCGCTCATCCCACGGGTCTCGTTCCCGATGACCAAGATCGTGCCTCCGGTGAAGTCGTGCTCGAAGATCGCCACGTCGCCTGCCTCGTCGGTGCCGACGATCCGCAGCTCGGTTCCGCCGTCGCGGACCCGAGCCCGGTAGGCCAGTACCTCGTCCGCATCGGCGACCGTCAGCACGGGCACCGCGAACAGCGAACCCGTCGAGGCGCGCACGCACTGCGGGTCGTAGGGATCGGCCGCGTGGCCTGCGACGATCACCGCGTCAGCACCGAAGGCGTTGGCCGACCGGATGAGGGTGCCCAGGTTGCCGGGCGAGGACGGCCGGTCGAACACCACCAGCAGGGGCGACCCACCGCCGAGGGCGAGCGAGCCCAGCCCGCGGTGCCGCTGCTTCGCGACCGCGATCAGCTCGGGCGAGGCGTCCTTCTCCCCCAACTCCGCCATGAGTTCGCCACTGACGCCGACCTTCTCGTGCTGCCAACCGGCGAGCACCCCGCGGGCCCATGACGAGAGCGGCGGTCCGTCGATGCGGTACAGCAGCGCCTCCAACGGCCAGTCGTGCTCGATCGCGAGCGTCAGCGGTCGCACACCCTGGATCAGGAACCGCGCCGACTTCGTCCGCTTGGCGCGGGTGTTCAGGTACGACTCCCACTGCTGAAAGCGCGCGTTGCGCACCGTGACCCGCGCGTCACGGGCCGCGAGTCTGCTCACCGGCTTCTTGCTCACTGGCTCCCCACAATCGTCATTGCTCTAGAGATCACATCGCGGTCACCGCCGTCTAGCCAGTGCACCCGCTGGTCGCGACGAAACCAGGAACGCTGCCTGCGCACGTACCGCCTGGTCCCGATCAGCGTCCGTTCCCTTGCCTGCTCCATGTCGTACTCACCGTCGAGCGCGGCCAGCACCTGGGCGTAGCCGATGGCCCGCGGGGCCGTCACACCCTCGCGCAGCCCCACCTCGATCAGGCCGAGCACCTCCTCGACGAGCCCGCCCTCGAACATCAACCGGGTGCGCAGCCCGATTCGTTCATCGAGTTCCGCTGTGTCGCGATCCACGCCGAGAATAACGGTCCCCCAACGCGGTTCGCCGATCGCGGGGGCGGAAGCGGCGAACGGCCTGCCGGTCAGCTCGACGACCTCGAGGGCCCGCACCATCCGTCTGCCGTCGGTCGGCAGGATCGTCGCGGCGGCCTCGGGGTCCGCCTTGAGGAGTTCCGCGTGCACCCCCGCGACACCGCGCTCCGCGAGCACCGCCTCCCAGCGCGCCCGAACCGTTGCATCGGTTGCGGGGAACGACCAGTCGTCGAGCAACGACTGCACGTACATCATCGAACCGCCGACGATGATCGGCACCGCGCCACGGCCTGCGATCGCCTCGACGTCAGCCCTGGCCGAACTCTGATAGTTGGCGACGGTGGCCGTCTCGGTGACATCGAGCACGTCGAGCTGGTGGTGCGGGATGCCGCGGCGCTGGTCCGGTGGCAGCTTGGCGGTGCCGATGTCCATGCCGCGGTACTGCTGCATGGCGTCGATGTTGACGATCTCGCCGCCGAGCCGCTCCGCGAGGTCGAGCCCGAGGTCCGACTTGCCGGTCGCGGTCGGGCCGACCACCGCGATCGGTACCGGTGTACGCACGGTCACGGCAACCACATGCCGACGTGGTAGCCGACGCCGTAGGGCGCGCCACGGTAGTAGGTCCGGCACTCGCTCGGTTCGCCACCGAACAGCCCCGCGAGCACCTGCCAGGCCGCACGCCCCTCGATCCCGATGTCGAGGCAGGCCACCGGATCGAGTTCCGCCAGGTACTCGGCGTCTCCCGAGTCCAGCGCCCGGTCCAGTTCGGCCTGCGCCTCGGGTGCCCGCTCGTCGAACGAGCCGGGCGCCTTGGCCGTCAGCGTCCTGGCACCGTCGGCGATCACCAGCACGCCGTGGGGCTGCGGGTCGGCCTCGAGGCGATCACGCAGCCGGGCGCCGAGCTCGGCGCAGTACACCGGCGAGGTGTCCTCGGCCACGATGATCGCGTCCACCACGGTCTCGGTCGGGGCCGCGGCGCGCAGCCAGCCGGCGATCAGGGCGGCCAGCGGCAGCTCCGGGTCCAGACCCGAGGCGGCAGGCGACAGCGCGACCCGCACGTCCGCCCCGTAGCCGCGGAAGGTCCCCGCCGCGGTCGCCGGGATCTCGCATTCCGTGCGTCCGACGCCGATCGCGGTCCAGCGCGTCGCGAGCGCGCCGAGCCGGGCGGCCACGCCCCTCGAGGCCACCCGCAGCTCGTCGGTCTCCGCCGCCGCGCCGCCCGCCAACTCGGGTATCAGCAGGGGTGGCGAGGGGACGAGAGCCGCGGCGGTGAACACACTGGGCCACGGTAGTCGACGGCGGAATCCCCGACTTCGGGGTCTGACCTGTTTCAATAGTCCTGGCCACTTGCAGCGGGTTGAATGGAACCCACACGTACGAGTGGCACCGAGACCTACGACGCACCGGCAGCCGTGACGCGCGGCAGAGATGAGGAGTCATGACCGACAGCAGCGCACCCAAGCCAGGCGCCCCCAAGCCCGGAGCACCCAAGCCCGGAGCCCCCAAGCCCGGCGCGATCAAGCCGTCGGCCGCCGGACCCGCCCCCGCCGTGACGCACCCGCCGACCCTGGCACCGCCGAGCGACCCCAGCCTCTTCGGCCGGGTGGACGAGGACGGCACCGCCTGGGTCAAGACCGCCGAGGGCGAGCGCCAGATCGGTTCCTGGCAGGCAGGCGACGCGGCCGAGGGCCTGGCCCACTTCGGTCGCCGTTACGACGACCTGGCCACCGAGGTCGCCTTGCTGGAGGCCCGGCTCGCCTCGGGTGCCGGAGATGCGAAGAAGACCAAGGCCGCCGCCGTCGCGCTCGCGGAGTCGCTGCCGACGGCCGCGGTCATCGGCGACATCGACGCACTCGCACGCAGGCTGGACGTGATCGTCGCGGAGTCCGACCAGGCCGCGGCGGCCGCGAAGGTCGAACGCGAGCACGAGCGGGAGGAGCACACCCACCGCAAGGAGGAGCTCGCCGCCGAGGCGGAGCAGATCGGCGCCGAGTCCACCCAGTGGAAGGCCGCGGGCGATCGGCTGCGCGAGATCCTCGAGGAGTGGAAGACGATCCGCGGGGTGGACCGCAAGGTCGACGACGCGCTCTGGAAGCGGTACTCGAAGGCCAGGGAGGCGTTCAATAGGCGTCGTGGCGCGCACTTCGCGGAGCTCGACCGCGACCGCGCCTCGGCGAAGGTCGTCAAGGAGGAGCTCGTCGTCCGTGCGGAGGCCTTGTCGGACTCCACCGATTGGGGCCCGACCGCGGCCGCCTTCCGCGACCTGCTGACCGAATGGAAGGCCGCCGGGCGGGCGCCACGCGATGCCGACGACGCCCTGTGGAAGCGGTTCAAGGGCGCCCAGGACGTGTTCTTCGCGGCCCGCAACGCCGCCGCGTCGGAGCGCGATGCCGAGTTCGACGAGAACGCCACCGCGAAGGAGGCGTTGCTGCGCGAGTACGGGAACATCGATCCCGAGAAGGACCTCGAGTCCGCCCGCACCGCCCTGCGCGAGCTGCAGGACAAGTGGGACGCGATCGGGAAGGTGCCGCGCGAGCGCATGCACGATCTCGAGGGCAAGCTGCGCGCGATCGAGAAGCAGGTTCGCGACGCCGTCGATTCCCAGTGGCGCCGGACCGATCCCGAGGCAATGGCCAGGGCCGCCCAGTTCCGCGAGCGGGTCGCCCAGTTCGAGGACCAGGCCGCGAAGGCGACCGCCGCAGGCAAGACCAAGGACGCGGAGAAGGCACTGGCCCAGGCTCAGCAGTGGCGCGAGTGGGCCGAGGCCGCCGAGGGCGCGGTCAACGGACGCTAGCCTGCCCTGGTGTCCGCGGCTCCCGCGGACACCAGGTGCCGGGCCGAGGCCACCAGCAGGATCACGCACACCACCACCGCGGGCCAGATCAGCACCAGCCCGACCCATCTGAGCCAGGGCGCTCCGATCGCGGCGGCGACCGTGATCGTTGCCGCGGCGGTCATCCCCATCGGGAACGCGGTCGACCAGCGCCGGACGTCGAATCCGAGGCGGGGCCACCGCATCTCGCAGATCACCAGCGCCGCGTACCCGGCGAGATCAAGGGCCAGGATCACCGCGGCGCCGACCCGGATGACGGTGTGCGGCCAGCCGTTCCAGCCTGCCGCGTCCATCGCGACGACGAGCTTGCCCGCAGCGAGAGCGCTGATGGCCAGCCCGCCCGCGCACACCCAGTGGTCACCCGCCCCGACCCTGAACTGCACGAACGAGAAGCGGGCGAAGACCACCGCGTAGGCGACGAGGCCGAGAACGAACAGCGCCCCCGCGACCGCGGTCAGGGAAGGCTCGTGCAGCGCGACCGCGAGGGTTGCGCCGAGGACCACCAGTCCCTGCGTCGCCACGCACAGCAGGAAGTGCGCCCCGACAGTCGGTCCGGTCCAGTGACCGATCACCGCGGGCATCAGCGACACCCACACCAGGGCTGCCAGGCACAGCGCGAGCACCGCGATCGCGTCCCAGCCGAGCAGGGCGACCCGGGTGCCGAGGACCGTGGTCGCCGCGACCGCGGTGAGGGCGGCCGGGGTGTCGGCCTCCGATTCCCAGCGGGCCCGATCGCCGACGAGCCGCCAGAGGAAGATGCCGACGAGCATCGCCCAGATGCCGATCCCGATGAGCAGCCAGATCCTGGAGAACCACTCGATACCCGCCAGATGGAGCGCGACCGAGACGATCCCGGTGGCCATGGCGGCGGCACCGGCGCCCGGCGGCACCGCACTCAGAGCGCGGTCCGCGGCGACTAGCTCCTGATGGCGACTTGGCACGGACTCAGCATGACGGCAACGACGGCGCCGCGCCGGACGATCCGGTCGCGACACTCAGTCGTTCTGGTCGCCCCAGATCGTCCGCTGCTCGGCCTCCGCAGTGCGCTGCCTGCGTTCCTGCTCCGCGGCGAGTTGCAGGGAGGTGCGACTCCAGACCACCTTCAGCCAGTGGAAGGTCAGGACCAGCACCGCGATCCAGCCGAGGATCAGGCCGATCCCCGGTCCGCCGCCCGGGTCGGTCGCGGGCAGCGTCTGCCGGGACCAGATGGCCAGCATGCCGAACACGAAGGCCACCGCGCAGCCCGCCGACGCGATCCAGGCCAGCGCCCAGCGCCGGGTGACCAGCGCCAACACGCTCACTCCGACACCGAACACCATGGCCAGCCACACGAACACGCGGGAAGGCAGGGCGATCGACTCCGCGATGGCGGTGTCGTCGCCCGCCAGCACGTCCCACCCGTTCGCGGACCCGGCGTGGGGCAACATGAACGAGAGCAGCAGCGCCAGCACGGCCACCGCGACGACGACCGCGCGCATCCCGGGGTCGATCTCCCCGGCCACCTTCCGCTCGGCAGCCTCGATGTCCTTGCGGATGTGTTCGATCGGGTCCTCGTGCTTGTCCTTGATCATGCTCCACATCCCGTTGCGGTCGGCAGCGGCGCGGGCGCGCCGATCTGCGGTAGTCCCAGTCCCACCCCGATGGGTGGGGTCTTCGGTGTGATGCCACGTTCGTGCGAGTCGCCTGCGCGGGTGCGCCGGTGGCTGAGCACCGGGCCGTCCGCGATCAGGTGGTGCGGGGCCGCGCCTGTGACCACGGTGGTGACGACGTCGCCGGGCCGGATGTCGCCTGCGGCGGACCCGGCGCCCTCCGGGCGGAAGTGCACCAACCGGCCGTCGCGGGCCCGGCCACTCATCCGGTGCGTGGCCGCGTCCTTGCGACCCTCGCCCGCGGCGACGAGCAGCTCGACCTCGGCGCCCAGTAGCTTCTGGTTCTCCTCGAGGGTGATCTGCTCCTGCAGCGCGATCAGCCGGTCATAGCGTTCCTGGACGACCGCCTTCGACAGCTGGCCCTCCATCTCGGCGGCCGGGGTACCGGGCCGCTTGGAGTACTGGAAGGTGAAGGCGCTGGTGAAGCGGGCCTGCCGGACCACGTCGAGGGTCTCCTGGAAGTCCTCCTCGGTCTCCCCGGGGAAGCCGACGATGATGTCGGTGGTGATCGCGGCGTGCGGCATGGCCGCGCGGACCTTCTCGATGATGCCGAGGAACTTGGTCTTGCGGTACGAGCGGCGCATCGCCTTGAGCACGCGGTCGGAGCCCGACTGCAGCGGCATGTGCAGCTGCGGACACACGTTGGGCGTGGTGGCCATCGCCTCGATCACGTCGTCGGTGAACTCGGCGGGATGCGGGGAGGTGAAGCGGACGCGCTCGAGTCCCTCGATGTTCCCGCAGGCGCTGAGCAGGGCGGCGAAGGCGCCCCGGTCGCGGGGGACCTCGGGGTCGGCGAAGGAGACGCCGTAGGAGTTGACGTTCTGCCCGAGCAGGGTGACCTCGAGGACACCCTCGTCGACAAGGGCCTGCACCTCGGCGAGGATGTCGCCGGGGCGGCGGTCCACCTCCTTGCCGCGCAGGGCGGGCACGATGCAGAACGTGCAGGTGTTGTTGCAGCCGACCGAGATGGACACCCAGCCCGCGTAGGCGGACTCACGCTTGGCGGGCAACGTGGACGGGAAGGCCTCGAGGGACTCGAGGATCTCCACCTCGGCCCGCTGGTTGTGGCGGGCCCGGTCGAGCAGGGTGGGCAGCGAGCCGATGTTGTGGGTTCCGAAGACCACGTCCACCCATGGCGCCTTCTTGACCACGGTCTCGCGGTCCTTCTGCGCCAGGCATCCGCCCACCGCGATCTGCATGCCCGGGTGCGAGGCCTTGGTCGGCCGGAGCATGCCGAGGGTGCCGTACAGCTTGTTGTCGGCGTTCTCGCGGACGGCGCAGGTGTTGAACACCAGCAGGTCGGGCTCGGCCCCCGGCGCCGCCTTCGTGTAGCCGGCATCCTCGAGCAGGCCGGACAGGCGCTCGGAGTCGTGCACGTTCATCTGGCAGCCGAAGGTGCGTACCTCGTAGCTACGCGCCGCCTCGTTGTCGATGTCGCTGTGCGCAGGGGAGGTCTCTCGGTCGATCGTGTCCACGTCAACCAGGGTACGGCCCCGTCCGGGGCCGCTCGCACGCCCACGTTGCCGACCGGCTCATGCCGACGGCGCGGGCCCCGGTACGCCCAGCCGCAGTGCCTCCGCCGCCACGCTCGGCAGCCCCGACAACCGCCGGTTCATCGACGTCGCGATCCCCGCGCCCTGGACCTTCGCCCGGTCCGCGTGCGGACCCGCATACATCTCGTCGACGGTCCGGTGCCACAGCTCGAGCCAGCGGTCGAAGTGCGCGGCTCCGAACGGGTGCTGCGAGCGAACCCTCTGGTGCACCCGGAACGCGCTGCCGCGGTAGCTGCCCGCGCCGAACAACACCGTCTCCCAGAAGTCGCACATCACCGGCAGGTGGGACTCGAGGCCCTGCTCGCGCACCTCGGTGAACGGCTCCGCGAGCAGGTCGTCGACCAGGGCCCGGCCGTAGAAGCGCCGGAGCAGGGCTTCCACGTCGGCCCGGCAGGTCAGGTCCCCGGTCATGCGCTCTCCTTGCTTTTCCTCGCCTTCGGCCCAGCCAACCTACCGGGGCCACGGCGCGGCGCGGCGCGCAAAGGTCGCGGTGCGCCGTCCCGACCCCCTAGGGTCTTGGGCTATGACGAACGCGGGTGAATCGGGGGCTGCGATCTCGGTGGCCGACTCCCCCACCATGATCTCGATGAAGTCGGTCCAGAAACACTTCGGTGACCTGCACGTGCTTCGCGACATCGACCTCGAGGTCCCCACCGGCCAGGTCGTGATCGTGCTCGGCCCCTCTGGGTCCGGCAAGTCCACGCTGTGCCGGACGATCAACCGGCTCGAGCCGATCGACTCCGGAACGATCGCGATCGACGGCAAGGAGTTGCCAGCCGAGGGCCGGGCGCTCGCCGCGCTCCGGGCCGACGTCGGGATGGTGTTCCAGTCCTTCAACCTGTTCGCGCACAAGACGATTCTCGAGAACGTGATGCTCGGGCCGATGAAGGTGCGCAAGAAGAGCAAGAGCGAGGCCAAGGCGCGGGCAACGGAACTGCTCGAGCGGGTCGGCATCGCCAACCAGGCGGACAAGTATCCGGCGCAGCTCTCGGGCGGGCAGCAGCAGCGGGTCGCCATCGCGCGAGCGCTCGCGATGAACCCCAAGGTGATGCTGTTCGACGAGCCCACCTCCGCGCTGGATCCCGAGATGGTCAGCGAGGTCCTCGAGGTGATGATCTCGTTGGCCAAGGAGGGCATGACGATGCTCGTGGTCACCCACGAGATGGGGTTCGCGCGCCGCGCGGGCAACCGCGTCCTGTTCATGGCCGACGGTCTGATCGTCGAGGACACCGATCCCGAGACGTTCTTCACCGCACCGGCGACCGACCGCGCCAAGGACTTCCTCGGCAAGATCCTGGGCCACTGAGCCCGGGTCCCTCATCGGGTTCACGGCCTGACCTACCACCCGTCACCACTGTTCTGACCACAGAGAGGAACACCATGAGGATCAATCGCGCACTACGACTCGGCGTCGGCATGGTCGCGATCGCCGTCGTCGCCACCGCGTGCGGCGGCGACGAGCAGAAGAGCGCCTCGGAGAGCGCCGAGAGCGGCAAGCTCACCGTCGGCATCAAGTATGACCAGCCCGGCCTCGGCCTGCGCAATCCGGACGGCACGTTCAGCGGCTTCGACGTCGACGTCGCCACCTATGTGGCCGACAAGCTGGGCGTACCCGCCTCCGGCATCACGTTCAAGGAATCCCCCTCCGCCCAGCGCGAGACGCTGATCCAGAACGGCGAGGTCGACTACATCGTCGCGACGTACTCGATCACCGACGCCCGCAAGGAGAAGGTCGACTTCGCAGGCCCCTACCTGACCACCGGCCAGTCGCTGCTGGTGCGCTCGGACAACACGGACATCACCGGCCCCGAGTCCCTCAACGGCGGCAAGAAGCTCTGCTCGGTGACCGGGTCGACGCCCGCGCAGAAGGTCAAGGACAACTACGCCAAGGAAGTCCAGCTGCAGGAGTTCGACACCTACTCGGCCTGCGTCGAGGCGCTGCGCAACGGTGCTGTGGACGCGGTGACGACCGACGCGGTCATCCTGGCCGGCTACGCCGCCCAGTACCCCGGCCAGCTCAAGGTGGTCGGGCAGCCGTTCACCACCGAGAACTACGGCATCGGTCTCGCCAAGGGCGACACCGAGACCCGCAACAAGATCAACGACGCGATCGAGGAGATGATCGCGGACGGCTCCTGGAAGGCCTCGCTGGAGAAGAACGTCGGCCCGTCCGGCTACCCGATCCCGGCTCCGCCCACCGTCGACCGCTACTAGTCGCCGACTACCGCCGACGGGATCGGTCCGACCGGTCCCGTCGGCGGCCGTCACCGCACCATCTGCCCCGGGGAGAGGCCACGTGGACATACTCAGTGAGTATTGGGATCAACTGATCTCCGCATTCTGGATGACGATCAAGCTGACCGCGCTGTCCGCGGTGGGCGCGCTCGTCCTCGGCACGATTCTGGCCGCCATGCGCGTCTCCCCCATCCCGGTGGCCCGGTGGATCGGCACCGCCTACGTGACCATCTTCCGCAACACCCCCCTGACGCTGATCATCATCTTCTGCTCGTTTGGCCTGTACCAGACGTTGGGCGTCAGCCTGGCGCCGGAGAACTCACCGACCTTCCTGGTGGACAACAACATTCGGCTCGCGATCCTGGGCCTGAGCGTGTACACCGCCGCGTTCGTCTGCGAGTCACTGCGCGCCGGGATCAACACCGTGCACGTCGGCCAGGCGGAGGCCGGTCGCTCCCTCGGCCTCACCTTCGCGCAGAACCTCCGACTGATCGTGCTGCCGCAGGCGTTCCGGTCCGTGATCGCGCCCCTGGGCAGCGTCCTGATCGCGCTGACCAAGAACTCGACGATCGCCTCGGTGATCGGAGTCGCCGAGGCGTCGCTGCTGATGAAGACGATGATCGAGAGCGAAGCCGCGATCTTCGTTGTCGGCGGCATCTTCGCCCTCGGGTTCGTGATCCTGACCCTGCCGATGGGCCTGCTGTTCGGCTATCTGGGCAAGCGGCTGGAGGTGGCCCGATGACCGCCGAACCGACCCTCCTCTACGACGCCCCCGGCCCGAGAGCTCGCAATCTGTACCGACTGCTGTCGGTGGCGGTGGCGGTGGCGCTCGGCGTCGTCGGATACCTCGTCTACCGCGCGCTGGACTCGAAGGGCCAGCTCACCGCCGAGAAATGGAGCCCCTTCACCGACTCCACCTCGTGGACGACATACCTGCTCCCCGGCATCCGAGGCACCCTCATCGCCGCGGCCATCTCGATCGTGCTCGCGCTGATCCTCGGCGCGGTGCTCGGCATCGCCCGACTGTCCGATCATCGGGTGATCCGTGGCTCGGCCGGCTTCATCGTCGAACTGTTCCGCGCCATCCCGGTGCTGATCCTGATGATCTTCGCCTACCAGCTGTTCGCCGACTACCAGGTCTTCAAGGCGAAGTACCTGGCACTCGCGGCGGTTGTCACCGGACTGACGCTCTACAACGGCTCGGTCATCGCCGAGATCGTCCGCGCGGGCATCAGGTCGCTCCCCAAGGGCCAGACCGAGGCCGCGAAGGCGCTCGGCATGCGCAAGAGCATGATCATGCGGACCATCCTTTTGCCGCAGGCGGTCACCGCGATGCTGCCCGCGCTCATCTCCCAGATGGTGGTCGCACTGAAGGACTCCGCGCTCGGTTACCTCATCGGCTACATCGAGGTGGTCCGTTCCGGGCAACAACTCGGTTCGTTCTACGGCAACTACCTCCCGGCGTTGTTGGTGGTGGCCGCGATCATGATCGTGCTGAACTCGGCGCTGACGATGCTGGCCACCCGGGTCGAGAGGCGACTGCGAACGGGCAAGCGCGGCAAGGTGACCCCGGTGCCCGCGGGCGGCGCGGCCGCCGCCGCGCCTGGCATCGACATCACCGGCGACTGATCAGGGTTTCAGCGCGGCGCAGACGCAAGATCGTTCGCGGCCAGCGCGAGAATCTCGTTCGCGTGACTGACGGCAATGAAATGACCGCCACCACTGATCGGGTGCCAGACGGCCCCCGGGGTCTTCTCGGCCACCGTCTTGTTGATGACCTCTGGGACCAGGGAGTCATCGTTGCCCTGCCAGAAGTGCACCGGCCGCGTCACGCCGGCCATATCGAACGGCCAGGCCTCGTAGAGCAGGGTGGCGTCGACGACGAGTCCGTCTGCGCCTTGCCGGAAACACTCACGCCCTGCCGCCAGAAACCACTTCATGACCTCCCCGTCGGCCAGCACCTCCCGATCCGCGGCGCCGACCGACTTGGTGATCGCCTTCGCGTAGCGATCCTCGAAGTGCGTGGCGCTCATCCCGAGCAGCTCGTACATGAGCGTGAATCCGGGATGGAAGTGAAGCGCAAGGCGACCGCCGAGCGCGTCCACACTGCTCAGATACTTCGCTGCCCAGTTCGCTCCGAACGTGCCGTAGTTGCCGCCGGCGATGCACGTGACGTGGGCGAGGCGCGCGGGGTCCAGGTATGCGGCGGCGGCGAGGGCCCACGGCCCACCCTCTGACCAGCCGGTCACCGCGAATCGGTCTGCGCCCATGGAGTCGGCCAGCAGCAGGAGATCATCGGTCCAGCCCTCGAAGGTGCGGCCCGGCTGAGGATCTGACCCGCCCATGCCCGGCCGATCCGCGCACACGAACCTCAACCCGTTGGCCGTCGCACCACGATCGAACAGCTCGGCCTCCAGCCGACTCGAGGGTCCCCCGTGGTTGTGCAGCACGAGTGGACCGCCCGGGTCACCGGCTTCGAGGTAGGTGAGAGTCCGGTCACCGACCTGGATACTTCCCTCGCGTGTCACGTGGACTCCTCACAGTGTGGGCCGGACACCACAACTGGGTAGGTCCGGCGTCGAAACTGCAGGTACTCCGATCGCCTCCATGCTAAGCATGACCCACCCCTTGTCTCGACTGAAAGGGATATCGCCGCCCTCGATTCGCCAATCGGTTCGTGGATCGACGGCGACGTGCGTCAGGGGACGACTACGTCAGTCGAGACGGGAATGCTCGGGCCATCGGTCCGCATGGTGAGCCGAACCCGTCCCGGACCCGTGCCGACTTGCATGACCGTCGGGAAGGAACTCGTCTTGGAGGCGGGTATGTACCGACTCGCGGTGCCACTCTGACCGGTGTCGAGGTTCCGCCAATCGATGACTGCAGTTACGTTGCAGGCCAGGGTGGTCGACCCCCATTCGCCCAGCGGCGAGAAGCCCTGTGTGATTCGCAGTTCGACCGAATGGACCGCCCCCGGCACCTCGGAGTACTGCCCCAGGGGTCCGTCGAACGCGGTCCCGGAGGCAGTCAGCATGCCGGCACAGATGCCATCTCCCAGCGTCCACACCGGCGCCATGTTGACGGGTGCCTGGGCGCACGTTCGTGGTCCGACGTTCGACCACCCGAGCTGGCAGGGGTCGGCCACGTCGGTGGCACCGGCTACGCCCGGCGCCGCAACGAACATCGCGGCGCCGATGAGCGCGGTAACTGTGGCCGAGGTAGTTCTGTATGAAATTGACATGCCCTGAGCATCGTTACGTGCTCCGCGTTCGGTGGGCATTTGCCCCGCATTCCCGGATTGTGAGAAGTGTTGGTACGAAGCGGATGAGCAAGGAACCCACGTCGCGTTGAACGTGATGACCGTGGTCCGTGCCTCATCAGAATGCGGGCCGGGCAATCGACACCACTCCATGACCGACTACGGCGCGCCTACCACCGAATCGTCTTCCGCCACGGTATAATTAGAGTGCATGCAATCATGCGATTCTGCCCAGGTCGAAGCCTTCCTCGCGCGCTATGCCGACGCCGACAGCGCCGAACAATTCGCGCCACTCTACGAACCCCAGGTGCTGGTCGGAGATCCTGACAGCAACCAGCACATCAGCCGCGAACAGTTGCTCGCCGGCATCGACGCGCGATCCGAGCTGTTCGCGGCGATCGGCTACAGCGGCACCACCCTCGACTCGCACTCCGCCACCTGGCTGGGCGAGCACTACTGTCTCGCCAGCACCACCTGGTCCATCCCGCTACGGCCGCGCTCCTCGGACCCCGTCACCCTCACGATGGTCTCGGATTTCCTGTTGCGCCGGCGCGGCGACGAACTGCGAATTGCCGCGTACCTGACCCGCACGTCGATGCTCGACGAACTCAGAAGGGTGGGGGTTCTGCCCGCCACGGGAGAGGCGCGCTAGCCGTCCACCATGCCGTCGAGATCCGAACCGGCCTGCGCGAGTTCACTCTTCACCACATCAAAGGCCATCGACTGCGGGTAGCCGCGGCGGGCCAGCATGGACACCAGCCGGCGCACGGCCCGGTCCCGTTCGCTGCTGCGCCCGCCCGGTCCGTCCACCTCGAAATCCAGCGACATGGTGCGCAGCTTCCGCTGCACCAATTCGATGGCGCGGGCACGCTCGTCGTCACCGTCGATCTGGTCCAGCGCCTGCGCCGCAATCTCCGGTGCGACCCCCTTGGTGCGCAACTCCATCGCCAGCGCGCGCTTGCCCTTGCCGGAGAAGGTGTGCCGCGAATGCACCCACTGAGCCGCGAAGGACGCGTCGTCGATCAGTCCGACCACGGTGAGTCGATCGAGCACCCGCACAGCGACATCCTCGTCGAAGCCCTTGTCCGCGAGCTTCTTCGCCAGTTCTGCCCGGCTACGCGCCCGATCCGTCAGGAGGCGCAGGCACAGATCCTTTGCCTGCGCCTCCTGAGCGGCCGGGGTCCGGGTGTCATCGTCACCGGAGCGCACAGTGGACCTAGAAGTCGACGGGGGCAGCAGGCGCCTCGTCCGCCGTCACGTCGGCGCCGATGCCCAGCTTCTCCTTGATCTTCTTCTCGATCTCGTCGCGGATGTCGGTGTTCTCCAGCAGGAACTTCCGGGCGTTCTCCTTGCCCTGACCCAACTGGTCACCCTCATAGGTGAACCAGGAGCCCGACTTCCGGATGAAGCCGTGCTCGACGCCCATGTCGATCAGCGAGCCTTCCTTGCTGATTCCGTGACCGTAGAGGATGTCGAACTCGGCCTGCTTGAACGGCGGCGCCATCTTGTTCTTGACGACCTTGATGCGGGTGCGGTTACCGACCGCATCGGAGCCGTCCTTCAACGTCTCGATTCGCCGGATGTCCATCCGGACGGACGCGTAGAACTTCAGCGCCTTACCACCGGTGGTGGTCTCCGGCGAGCCGAACATGACACCGATCTTCTCGCGCAGCTGGTTGATGAAGATGACGGTGGTGCCGGAATTGCTCATCGCGCCCGTGATCTTGCGCAGCGCCTGGCTCATCAGGCGAGCCTGCAGACCGACGTGGCTGTCGCCCATCTCGCCCTCGATCTCGGCGCGGGGCACCAGCGCCGCCACCGAGTCGACGACCAGGATGTCGAGCGCGCCCGAACGGATCAGCATGTCCGTGATCTCCAGCGCCTGCTCACCGGTGTCCGGCTGGGAGACCAGCAGCGCGTCGGTGTCGACGCCGAGCTTCTTGGCGTAGTCCGGATCCAGCGCGTGCTCGGCGTCGATGAAGGCCGCGATTCCGCCGTTGGCCTGCGCGTTGGCGACCGCGTGCAGGGCAACCGTGGTCTTACCCGAGGATTCCGGACCGTAGATCTCGATCACGCGACCACGCGGCAGACCGCCGATGCCGAGGGCGACATCCAGCGCGATCGACCCGGTCGGAATCACCGCGATGGGCTGACGGGACTCGTCACCGAGGCGCATCACCGAACCCTTGCCGAAGTTCTTGTCGATCTGCGCCAGTGCGAGCTCGAGCGCCTTGTCGCGATCGTGTGCCTGTGGTGCCATCTTCGGTTCTCCTTAAGTCAACGACTCGTCCAGCGATCTGGGGTTCATCAGCGATCTGTTTCAAGCGATGCCGTCACGTTAGAGCGGGGTACCGACAAGTTCGTGATCAGTCGACTTGTCCAGGAACAACGTCGCCGATCCGTTCGATCACCGAACACATCCCCAGCATAGGGGAACACCTGTTCGAGTCAATCTCCGCGGCGGCGTGGCGCCGTACCGATCGATGGACCCGGTTCACCAGCGGGCGCGCGGGACCTCGAACTCGGCACACAGCGCACGCCAGACCTCGCGGGGATCGCGACCAGCCTCGATGGCCTCGGCCGCGGTCTTGCCGCCGAGGCTGATCAGGACGTGGTCCACCAACAGCGAGTCGCCGTACAGCCGGCCGAACTCGCCGTGGACCATCTCGTTGAACTCGGTCAGTCGCACACGGCAACGGTAGCGCGCATCGTCACCGGGCCGCCGCCCTGCACACCGCCACCGGGTCCGCCACCTCCGTCAGGCCCGCCGCCGCGCTCGCCGCGGCCGCACCGAACCCGGGTTCGGAGAGCACTCGCAGGACGGCAGCGCGCAGGGCGTCCACCCCGAGCGGGCGCACCACCACCGCGCTGCCCTGCCTGGCCGCGCGGTTCGCCAGTTCCCACTGGTCCCCTCCGCCGGGCACCGTGACCGCGGGGACCCCGGCCAGCAGGGTCTTGGCGAGCATCCCGTGCCCGCCGCCGCACACGACCGCCGCGGACTGCGCGAGCAACGCGTCCTGCCTGCCCAGCCCCGCGCGAGCCCAGTCCGGCAGCCCGGTCGGCGGCTCGTCGAGCATCGAGGCGACCACCCGCACGCCCGCGCCGTCGAGGGCCTGCAGCGCCGTCTCCAGCATGCCCTCCGCGCCGGTGAACGCGGTCGAGGGCGCGATCATCACCAGCGGCTCGTCGCCCGGCGGCGGCGTCAGCAGGTCCGCGGTCGGCTCCCACAGCAGCGGGCCGACCACGTGCGCGTTCTCCGGCCAGTCCGGCCGCGACACCTCAAGCGCGGGCAGCGTCGCGATCAGCCGGGCCACCGGGCCGGGGTCCGTCGCGGGCAGCCCGACGGTGACCCTTGCCTCGGAGCGCTGCCGCAGGCCCTGCTTGATCGACCGGCCGGTCGCCGCCCGCATCAGCGCGTCGCGGGTCTTCCCACGCAGGCCCTCCCCCGGCGCGAGGCCGCTGCCGATGGGCGGCAACCCCTTCGAGGCCGAGTACAGCGGGTGCGGCGACAACTCCACCCATGGCACGTCGAGGCGTTCGGCTGCCATCCCGCCGCCCGCGGTGAGGATGTCGGAGACCACCAGGTCAGGGAGCATGGCGCTCAGGTCCGGCAGCACCTCGGTCGAGATGTGCGCCGCCCGCGAGTGGATGCGCTGGCCCGCGTCCATGTCATCGTCCTCGGGCCGCGGCGCCAGGCCCTTGAGCTTGCGCGCCGTGATACCGGCCTCCCGCGCCGCCTCCAACCAGCGGACCCCGGTGAAGAGAACCGGATCGTCACCGGCCGCAATGAATCTCAGGCAGAGCGCGATGGCTGGAATGGCATGACCCGGATCCGGTCCGGCGACGACGGCGACTCGCATCCGATCAGCGTGCCACAGCGGCAGGAGCGTCCCGACGTCAGTGACGCGCTTCGAGGCCGACGGCGTCGCGGAGCCGAGACGCGGCCTCGCCCAGCGCCGGATCGTGCGCCGCCGACGAATCCATCAGCGCGGCCAACGCCTCGGCGATGACATTGAGCTTCTCCTGCGCGGCCTCGTCGGCCCGGCGGCTCGCGTTCTCCAACAGCACCACCAGCAACAGGGTGAAGACGCTTGCGACGGTATGGATGGCGACCTGCCACGTCTTGAGATCGGTCCACACCGGAATGCTGACCAACCAGAGCACGACCACCCCGGCGCACACGAAGAAGAAGGGCGCCTGGCTGGCCCGGAGCTGGGCCTGCTCGACAAACCGCTCGAACACGGAACGCTGGTCCCCGCGCCGCCTGGTCTGCGCCGCGTCACTCCTTCGCTCCATCCCGCTCGCCTCCTCCTAGCTGCGCACCAACCCGCCGAGCGTCCGGCCCGCCAGCTCGACGATGCCCGGCTCGTGGCCGTTCGCGACCAGATTGATGACGACGCCGTCGATCCCGCGATCGAGGACCCGCGAGGCGATCTGCTCGGCCACGTCGTCGGGGTCGCCGACGAATTGCCGGTCCGTGGCGGCGGCGCGTTCCGCCTCGTCGAGCGCGTCCAGGTCGAGCCCGCGGCTGAGCAGGAGGTCGCGTTGCAGCCTGCGGGCGCGATCGCCGTCCTCGTCGATGATCACGAACGCCAGGAAGCTCGTCTCCAACGTGCCGCGGTCGCGGCCGATCTCGGCGCAGCGCGCGGCGAGCGCATCCAGCTTGCGGGGCAACTCGGTTGCGTTGCAGATGATGTTCAGGTGGTCGGCATAGCGGGCCGCGTAGCCGAAGGTCTTCTTCTCACCGCCGCCGCCGAGCAGCACCGGCAGGTCGTCGCGGATGCGGGGCTCGTTGATCGCGCCCTCGGTCCGGTACCACTTGCCCTCGAAGGTCGGCCGCTGCCCACGCAGCATCGGCACGATGATCTCCAGCGCCTCACCGAGCCGCTCGAAGCGATCGGTGAAAGTACCGAATTCATAACCGAACTGTTGGTGTTCGAGCTCGAACCAGCCGGCGCCGATGCCGAGCACGGCCCGACCGCCGCTGACCACGTCCAGGGTGGTCACGGTCTTGGCGAGCATGGCCGGGTTCCGGTAGGTGTTCCCGGTGACGAGCGCCGAGAGCTGAATGCTCTCGGTCGACGCCGCCAGACCGGCCAGCGCCGTATAGGCCTCGAGCATCGGTTCGTCGGGCTCCCCGATACCGGGCAGCTGATAGAAGTGGTCCATCACGAAGGCGGTGTCGAATCCGGCCGCCTCGGCCTCGCGGGCCTGCGCGATCACGGTGGGGAACAGCTCCCGAACCGACCGCGAGTAGCTGAAGTTGGGCATCTGATATCCGAGTCGAATGCTCACGAATCCCGACGCTACTCCCGGCGGGCCGGACGCGCGCGGCATCGAACGCCTCCTCGGTGGGACCGAGGCCGGCAACACCAAGGGTGACGGATTCTCACCCGAGGGTCGCTGGTGGCGGGCAAGGGCCGGACGGAGCATGAGGGTGATGGCTTCGCACCACATGCCTCGGCTCCAGGAGAACCACGATGTCCAGCGCCGAACCCCCGACGAACGGCACCGACGGCGAGCGGGTGATGCAGGACGAGCTGGGGACCTCGTTCCGCGCCGACCGCTTCTACGCCCGCCAGCTGTGCACCCGCCTCAACCCGTCGATGATCGAGTTCATCGCGAGAATGGACCTGCTGTTCATCGGCACGTCCGCGTCGGATGGATCGTGCGACGTGTCGCTGCGGGCGGGCCCAGCGGGATTCGTCCAGGTCTTCGCCCCCGACCTCGTCGGATATCCCGAGTACCAGGGCAACGGGGTGATGGCCAGCCTCGGCAACATCATCGAGAATCCGCACATCGGCCTGTTCATGGTGGATTTCGTCACCGATCTGATCGGCCTGCACGTCAACGGCGCGGCACAGATCGTCACCGATGACGAGGTGCGGCACGCGTACCCGGACCTTCCGATCGAGCGGGTACGCGGCCGCCGCGCGGAGCGTTGGGTCCTCGTCCACGTCGAGGAGGCATACATCCACTGCCGCAAGCACATCCCCCGGTTGGTGCCCGTCGACCGGGTCCGCTGGTGGGGCACCCACAACCCGGAGCACAAGGGCGGCGACTACTTCGGAGTCGCCGCCGAGCGCACCCTCCCCCGTTAGAACTCCATACCGGCGTCGGCCCCCATCTGCATGGTGGTGTTCCCGCCGTCGAGCGACTCACGGATGATGTCCGCGTGGCCCGAGTGCTGCGCGGTCTCCCGGAGGATGTGCAGCAGGATCTTTCGGGCCGTCCACCACTCGCGCTCGGGTGCCCAGGGCGCGGTCGGCATCGGGATGAGCACGCCCAGGTCCGGCAGTCCCGCCACCGCCGCCTCGGTCGCCCGTGCGACGGCCGCGTAGTCCTCGAGCAGCGCGGCCAGGGTCGCGTCCTCGCCGACGGTCCACGCCTCGGTGGCGGTCTCCATGTCGAACTCGGCGTTCTCGTCGGGCTCGATCATCGTCTCGATCCAGTGTCGCTCCGTGGCGGCGACGTGCTTGATGAGGGCCATCAGGGTGAGTTCGCTTGCCGTGGAGCGCGTTCGCGCCTGCGCGTCGTCGAGCCCGCGGACCGTGATGAGGAACGTCTGGCGCTGGTCGGCCAGCATCGCCAGGATGTCGGCGTGCTCTCCGGAGACGGTGGACTGTGCGGCGGCGTTCTGAACGGTGCTCATGTGATGGCCTTCCCTTGGCTGTTGGTAGGGATGACGCTACGAGCTATTGCGGTCAGAAACGGTCCTCAATTGCCGGTGTCGCGGAGAAGACCCGAAAATCCTCGCCGTCAGCCGTTCAGTGCCGCCTCGGCCGCCGCCGTCGCCCGTTCGCGATCCGCGGGCACCAGCCCGATCCTGGTCCTGCGGTCCAGCAGGTCGTCGACGTCGAGGGCGCCCTCGTGGCTGACCGCGAAGGCCAGCTCGGCGTGCGTGACGTCGATGCCCTCCGCGATCGGGGCGAGCTCGCCCGCCGCCGCCACCCGGGCCGACTCGCCGCCGTACCGGGCGACGAGGGACGCGGGCAAGTCGCCGGTGACCGGTCCCGCGCCGACCACCGGGAGCTTCGTGGTCACGCACGGTCCCGCCACCAGACCGCCGGCGCGGACGGCCGCATCGACCGCATCCTGGGCCATCTTGCGATAGGTGGTGAGCTTGCCGCCGACGACGCTGATGACACCGTTCGACGAGCGGAGCACCGCGTGGTTGCGCGAGAGATCGGCGGTCTCACCCTCTCCGGTGTCGAGCAGCGGCCGCAGACCCGAATAGGTGGCGAGCACGTCCGCCCGGGTCAGCGGCGTACCGAGCGCGGTGTTCACCGTGTCGAGCAGGAAGTCGATCTCGAAGTCCGCGGCCTGCGGCACGTCGGGGATCTCGCCCTCGATCGCCTCGTCGGTCAGGCCGAGGTAGACCCGTCCGAGCTGCGCGGGCAGCGCGAACACGAATCGGTTGGTCTCCCCCGGGATCGGCACCGTCAGCGCGGCGGTGGGATTCCCCAGCGCCTGCGCTGGCAACACCAGGTGGGTGCCCCGGCTCGGCTTCAGGCGGATGTCGGGATCGACCTGTCCGGCCCAGACTCCCGCCGCGTTCACCACCGCGCGCGCCCGGATCGTCAGTTCCTCGCCGGTCTGCTCATCGCGCAGCCGCGCGGAGGAACCGGTCACGTCGTAGGCGCCGACGCGGGTCAGAACGGTCGCGCCGTGCTGCGCCGCGGTGCGCGCGATGGCCACCACCAGCCTGGCGTCGTCGATCAGCTGGCCGTCGTAGGCGAGCAGTCCGCCGCGCAGGCCGTCCCGCCGGACCGCGGGCGCGAGCTCCGCGGCGCGGTCGGCGGACACCCGGCGCGAGCGCGGCAACACCTTCGTCGACGTCCTGGCGGTGGCCCGCAGCACGTCGCCCGCCAGGAATCCGGTTCGCACCAGGGTCTTCTCGAAGGCCCCGACCGAGGGCAGCAGCGGCACGAGCTGCGGCATCGCTCGGACCAGGTGCGGCGCGGTGCTCGTCATCAGGATCCCGCGCTCGACCGCGCTCTCCCGCGCGATGCCGACATTTCCCGAGGCCAGGTAGCGCAACCCGCCGTGGGCGAGCTTGGAGCTCCATCGGCTGGTCCCGAACGCCAGGTCGTGCTTGTCGACGAGCACCACCCGCAGGCCGCGCGAGGCGGCGTCGAGGGCGGTACCGACGCCGGTGATGCCGCCGCCGATCACGAGCACGTCCACCGCGGTCCCGTCACCGAGGGCGGACAGTTCCCGGCTGCGCCGGTCCGCGTTCAGCGCCGAGTTCGATTGCTGGTTCACCGTTGCTCCTAGGTAAGGGATGCTCGTGGACTGAGGTAGGCGTCGACGGCGAGCGCGAGCTCCGCGATCAGCGCCTTCGGGGGCAGGATCTCCGCGACCATGCCCGCGGACTGCACAGCCGACTGCGCCATCAGCAGGATCATGGTGGCCATACCGGTGGCATCGCCCGCGCGAATCGAGCCGTCGCGCTGCCCGACCAGGACGACAGGGGTGAGCGTGTCGACGATCGCGCGCTGGCTCGCCCCGAGCCGGTCGACGATGTACGTGATGAGCAGTTCGGGGTCCGAACGCAGGATCTTGACGAACAGCGGGTGGGCCCGCACCGTCTCGGCGGTCTCCGCCACGCCGCGCACCAGCTGCTCACGCGCGGCCCCCGAACCGGACATCACCGGCAGCGCGTGCTCGATCTCCCTGGTCAGCAGGTCCGCGACGACGGCCTTGGTGTCGGGCCAGCGGCGGTACACGGTGGGTCGGCTCACCCCCGCGCGGCGGGCGATCTCGGCAAGGGTGGTCCGTCTCAGGCCGAATTCGAGCACGCAGGCTCGGGTTGCGTCGAGAATGAGGTCGTCGACGGTGGGCGCTGCGGCTGCAGTCTGCGGATCTGCGTTACGGATAGACATCGTATGTAACACTGTAACGCATGTCCGACACCGCAGCTCCGCAATCAGCCTCCACTCCGCAGTTCCCCGACACCGCGGCACCCACCATGGAGTGGGACGCCTGGGGAGTCGCCGAGTTCCGCAAGCAACTCTCGCCGCAGGTGCTCAACCTGCTCCGTTCCGCACTCGGCGTCAGCGCCGAGCAGTCGCCGCCGCCCGAGGAGTCGGCCGCGGTGTTGCGTCCGACCGGCCTGACCGAGGGTCACCGCAGCGACCTCGACGACCTGATCGGCGCCGAGCACGTGCGCACCGACGACGCGACCCGGCTCCGCCATGCCGGCGGCAAGAGCACGCCGGACCTGTTGCGCCGCAAAGACACCGAGCCGCAGGATGCCCCCGACGCGGTGGTCCTGCCCGGCTCACACGACGAGGTGCTCGCCCTGCTGCGGTACTGCGCGGCCGAGGCAATCGCGGTGGTTCCCTTCGGCGGCGGCACCAGCGTGGTCGGCGGCGTCGACCCCGCGCGCGGCGATTTCCACGAGGTGATCGCTCTCGACCTGCGCCGTCTGGACGCCCTGCTCGACCTCGACACCGTCTCCGGCATCGCGATCCTGCAGGCAGGCGTCACCGGTCCGCAGGCCGAGCAGCTCCTCGGCACGCACGGCTTCTCGCTCGGCCACTTCCCGCAGAGCTTCCAGTTCGCCACGATCGGCGGGTTCGCCGCGACCAGGTCCTCCGGCCAGGCCTCCGCCGGCTACGGCCGCTTCGACGACATGGTCCAGCGGATCCGGGTCGCGACCCCCACCGGCGACCTCGACCTGGGCAGGGCGCCCGCGTCCGCCGCGGGACCGGACCTGCGCGAGCTGTTCGTCGGGTCGGAGGGCGCATTCGGGATCATCACCGAGGTGGCCGTTCGGGTGCACCCGATCCCCGAGACCACCGCCTACCGGGCCTGGTCGTTCCCCGATTTCGAGACCGGCGCGGCCGCCCTGCGCACGGTGATCCAGACCGGCGCGACCCCGACCGTGATGCGGCTGTCCGACGAGGCCGAGACCGGCCTGAACCTGGCACTGGCCGGCGACGTCGGCGGCGAGAGCCCCGCGGCCGGCTGCCTGGCGATCACCACCTTCGAGGGCACCGCGGCGCACGTGGAGTCCCGGCACGCCGAGGCGTGCGCGCTGATCGCCGCCGCGGGCGGCACCGACCTGGGCGAGCAGCCCGCCAGGTCATGGGAGCACGGCCGCTACGACGCGCCGTACCTGCGCGATGCGCTGCTCAACGCGGGCGCCATCGTGGAGACCCTGGAGACGGCCACCACGTGGTCGAACCTGTCGAACCTGCGCACCGCCGTCACCACCGCGCTCACCGAGTCGCTGACCGCACAGGGCACCCCGGCGCTGGTGATGTGCCACATCTCGCACACCTACCCGACCGGCGCCTCCCTCTACTTCACCGTGGTCTGCGCGCAGACCGCCGACCCGCTGCCCCAGTGGGCCGCGGCGAAGAAGGCCGCGGGCGACGCGATCGTCTCCGTCGGCGCCACCATCACCCACCACCACGCCGTCGGGCGCGATCACCGGCCGTGGATGTCGGACGAGGTCGGCGAGCTGGGCGGACGGGTGCTGCAGGCGGTCAAGGACGCCGTTGACCCCACCGGAATCCTCAACCCTGGCAAGCTGATTCCATGAGATCAGTCACGGTTCTGACGAACCCCGCCGCGGGCAACGGCCACGCCCCGGAGGCGGCAGCAGCCGCGATCGCCCGGCTCCGTGAGCTCGGCGTCGAGGTCTCCGAGATCGAGGGGGATTCCGCGGCCGAGGCGCTCGAGCTGGCCCGCAAGGCGGTGGCCGATGGCACCGACGCGCTGATCGCGGCGGGCGGCGACGGGCTGATCAGCATCGCCTGGCAGGCCCTCGCCCAGAGCGGCATCCCGCTCGGCATCATCCCCGGCGGCACCGGCAACGACCACGCCCGGCTGTTCCACATCCCGGTCGACGACCCGGTCGCCGCAGCCGATGTCATCGCCCGCGGCACCACCGAGACGATCGATCTCGGCAAGGTCGGCGACCGCTGGTTCGGCACCGTGCTGTCCAGCGGCTTCGACTCGCTGGTCACCGACCGGGCGAACCGGCTGCGGTGGCCCCGCGGGCCGATGCGCTACAACGTCGCGATGCTCGTCGAGCTGGCGCAGCTGCGTCCGATCCCCTACCGGATCGTGCTCGACGACCAGACGATCGAACTGGACGCGGCGATGGTCACGGTCGGCAACGGCACCTCCTACGGCGGCGGGATGCTGATCACCCCGAACGCGGAGGTCACCGACGGGCTGCTGGACGTCACCGTGGTGGCCGCGGGCAGCCGGTTGCGGCTGGTGCGCCTGTTCCCGACGGTCTACAAGGGCACCCACGTCGACCTGGACGAGGTGCAGACCTTCCGGTCCCGCCGGGTCCGACTCGAGGCGGCAGGCATCACCGCGTACGCCGACGGCGAGCGGTTCGACCCGCTACCGATCGACATCGAGGCGGTGCCCGGCGCGGGAATGGCCATCGTCGGCGCCCCCGTGCGCTGAGCCGCACGCCGAACGGGAGTGCCGTGGCGCATCCCGCCATGCACTCCCGTTCGGCGCTTGGAGGTCAGAACTGGTACAGCTCGAAGCCGACGGCACGATCGGCCGCGAACCCGTCCCTCGGACCGGTCGCCATCTCGATCTGCGCCCGCGCCTGGTCCAGCACCGGGACGTCGCTCAGTGCCTGCAGGTACCGGCTGTGTTCGGCGAGCGAGGTCACCGCGGTGTCGACCGTGGCACTGACGTCGACGGCGTGGGTGGCCCCGATCATGACATTGACCGCGACCCACCGCACGCCAGCCCACCGCGGCTCGGTGAGCTCGGGAAAGATCCACTCGTTGGCCGCGTCGGACACCGCGTCGAGGACGCTCTGTCCGAGCGCCCGATGGTCGGCGCTGTTGAGGAAGCCAGGCCCCCAGGTCTCACGATGATTCATGGTGAGCACGAACTCGGGCCGGTGCCGCCGGATCGCGGCCGCCAGATCCCGTCGCAGCTCCAGCCCCTCCTGGAGCCTGCCATCGTGGTGGCCGAGGAACTCGACCTCACTGACACCGACGACGGCCGCCGAGCGGCGTTCCTCCTCCTCGCGAAGCGGCCCGCACTCGGCGGGCGGCAGGTCAGCGATCCCCGCCTCGCCGCTGGTCGCGAGGACATACCGGATGTCCTTGCCCTGACCGGTCCAGCGGGCCACCGCGGCGGCGGCCCCGTACTCGATGTCGTCGGGGTGGGCGACGATGACGACGCCCCGCTTCCAGTCCTCGGGAATCTGCTCCATGCGCCTCAGCATGCCCGGCCCCCGCCGGTACCGCGCGGCGCCGCGCTAGAGCCGGGTGACGTCCTTCGAGTCGCTGTCGGACATCGCCTTGAAGAGCAGGTAAAGGCCGAACACCACCGCACCGACGACCAGAACCCAGAACAGCCCCTTGACCAGCGCGCCGACCACGGCAAGCGCGATCCAGACCAGGGCGACAATACCTACGATCTTCCAGAACACCGGGTTCTCCGTTCACTCGCTCCGACCGCCACACTTGACGGCCCGATGCGTCCAGCCTGGCAGCACTCGACCACAAAAGCACCAGCTCAGAGGCAAGATCAGGGAAAGATCAGGGTGATCCCTTAGAGCGCCGACGCCGCGGCGGTCCGGGTGAACCACCGCGGGCGCGCGCCGCTGGCATAGGCTCACCGGGTTGTCCCCGTACTCGCAAGGAGCTCGACCGCTCGTGTCTACACGCACCGCAGGCGCACCCCGCAACACCGCTCGTGACCTCGCCCAGGTCGCGGTGTTCGCCGCCCTGATCATCGCCCTCGGGCTGCCCGGCACGATCACCATCGGCTCCTCCGGCGTCCCCATCACGCTGCAGACGCTCGGTGTGATGGTCGCAGGCGCGCTGCTCGGACCCCGCAAGGGCGTCCTGACCGTGCTGACCGTCATCGTGCTCGGCCTCGCCCTGCCCGTGCTCGCGGGCGGCCGGACCTCGCTCACGTCCCTGTCCAGCGTCACCGGCGGGTTCCTCATCGGCTGGATTCCGGCTGTCGCGCTGATCGGCTGGCTCACCGTCAAGATGCTGCCCCGCTACAACGTCTTCGTCGGCATCGTCATCAACGCGCTCGGCGGGATCGTGGTGATCTACGCCTTCGGCATCGCGGGCATGATGCTCCGCAGCGACCTCACCTTCTGGCAGGCACTGAGCGCCAACGGCACTTTCGTCCCCGGCGACCTCCTCAAGGCCGTCATCGCGGCGGTCGTCGCCGCCCAGGTCCACCGCGCCTACCCCGCGCTGCTGACCTCGGCGACGCCGGTCCGAACGCCCGCCGACGCGGCCTAGTCGCGCCGATGCCCGAGATCCGGTTCGAGTCCGTCGCGCACCATTACGGTGAGCGCGCCGTCCTCGCGGATGTCGATCTGGTCCTGACCGAGTCGCGGATCGGGGTCATCGGCGCGAACGGCAGCGGCAAGTCCACCCTGGCCCGGATGATCAACGGCCTGGTGACGCCGAGCAGCGGTCGGGTCACGGTGGACGGTCTCGACACCGCGCGTGAGGGCCGCAAGGTGCGGCGCAAGGTCGGCTTCGTGTTCACCGACCCGGACCATCAGATCATCATGCCGACGGTCGCGGAGGACATTGCGTTCTCCTTGCGCCGCAGCTCGATTCCCGCCGCCGATCGCGCCACCCGAGTCACGACGGTGCTCGAGACGTTCGGGCTGGCCGGGCACGCCGAGCACCCGACGCATCTGCTCTCCGGTGGCCAGAAGCAGCTGCTGGCCCTCGCCGCGATCATGGTGACCGAGCCCGAGCTGATCGTCGCCGACGAGCCGACCACACTGCTCGACCTGCGCAACACCCGACTGGTGGCCGAGACCTTCGCGGCGCTGCGCCAGCAGGTCATCGCGGTGACCCACCAACTCGACCTGCTCGGCGATTTCGACCGGGTGCTGGTGATCGATTCGGGCCGGGTGGTCGCGGACGGCGCCCCGAACGAGGCGATCGACTTCTACCGGCGACTCATCGGATGACCACGCTCGGCATCTACCACCCGGGCGCCTCGCTGCTGCACCGAGCGCCCGCCGGGGCCAAGCTCGCGGGTCTGGTCGTGGCACTGATAGCACTCGCGGCGGCGGTGCGGTCGCCCTGGCAGCTGATCCCGGCCACGACGCTGGTCGTGGCAGGCTTCGCGGTGGCGCGGATCCCGGTCCGCCTCGCGCTCGCACAACTGCGCACGGTGCTGTGGATGCTGGCGTTCGTCGGGGCGTTCCAGGTGATCTTCACCGGCTGGCGCCGAGCCCTTGTGGTGTGCGGGGTGCTGCTGCTGTCCGTGGCCCTCGCCGCCTTGGTCACACTGACCACCAAGGTGATGGACATGCTGGACGCGGTGGCGCGAATGCTGGCGCCGCTGCGGCGGTTCGGTGTCAACCCGGATCGGGTCGGACTGGTCCTCGCCATGACCCTCCGCTGCATTCCCCTGCTCAGCGGCCTCGTGTCCGACGTGACCGAGGCGAGAAAGGCCAGGGGCCTTGGGTTCTCGCTGCGCGCACTCGCGGTTCCCGTCGTAGTGGGCGCGCTACGAACCGCCGACGCGATGGGCGAGGCACTGGCGGCACGTGGAGTCGACGACTAGACGCGGTGCCTGCGCCTGATCGCCTCGATCTCCTCGAGCGCGCCGGCCCATCCCTCCAGGCGATCCGATGCCGAGAGCATCTCGGACCGCTGCCTTTCGAGGGCTCCGAGCGAATCGGCCGTGGCTGGCACCGTCATCTTCGCCACGGAGGCGAGGAGCTCCTCGTACTGCTGCACGCCCGCCGACAGTCGGGCGGCCGTGGCGTCGATCGTGTCCCCGAGCTGCAGCCCGGCCGTGGTCGAACCCGCCCGCTCCATCGCGATGACGTCGTCGGCCACGGCGAACAGTGCCTCGGCGGCCGACGCCGCGGTGTCGCCGATCTGCTCGATGTCCTCCTCCGCGACGACGGCGGACCTGGTGAGCACCCCCAACAGCTCCTGCAGGCCTGTCTGCGCACCGAGCAGCCGGCCCACCGGCTCGCGTGCCGCCGACCCGACGGGCGGCAGTGCCCGTCGCACCGGGGTGCGCGCGGGCAGCGGAATCCCGTTGAGCCGCCGATAGGTTCGCCATGCCGCGACCGCAGGTACCGCGAACAGTGCGGTGGCGCCGCCGCCCACGATCAGCGACCACTCCGGCGCCGACGCCGCGACAAGGCCGACGGTCCCCACCGCCGAGGCGCCCGAGACGGCCCCGTACCGCACCCGACGCCGGTTGGCACGGCGCCGCTTGCGGAGCAACTTCTCGCGGGGATCTGACCATTTCCGCACGGCCGACGCCACCGACCCGCTCACGGTGCGGGCGACCTCGCCGGCCGCGACCACTCCGGCGCCGTTCGCCGCGGCTGCGAAAAAGGAAGCGGCCGAACGGGAATCACTTCCCGATCGGCCGCCCCTCGAACTAGTCATCTCACCCTCGTCGGACCACGCGACTACTGCGCGGCAGGTCCCGCGGCATCCGGCTTGGCCGCAGGGGTGGCCGGAGCAGCAGGGGTTGCGGGGGCAGCCGCGGGGGCAGCCGTTCCGCCTGCGGGCAGCGCGTCGCCCTTCATCGAGGCCCGGATCTGCTCGAGCCGGCTGTGCCCGGCCATCTGGACGCTGGCCTGCTGGACCTCCATCATGCGACCCTGCACCGAGTTCTGCGCGAGCTCGGCCGAGCCGAGCGCATCCGCGTACCGACGCTCGATCTTGTCGCGGACCTCGTCCAGGTTCGGGGTGTTACCGGGCGCTGCGAGCGTGCTGTCCATCGAGCGGAGCGAGTCGCTGACCTTCTCCTGCATCTTGGCCTGCTCGAGCTGGCTGAGCAGCTTGGTCCGCTCCGCGACCTTGGCCTGCAGGGCCATCGCGTTCTGCTCGACGGCCTTCTTGGCCTGGGTGGCGGCCTGCAGCGACTGGTCGTGCAGCACCTTGAGGTCCTCGACGCCCTGCTCCGCGGTGACGAGCTGCGCGGCGAACGCCTCGGCGGCGTTGGTGTACTGGGTGGCCTTCTCGACGTCACCGGCCGTGGCGGCCTGATCCGCCAGCGTGACCGCCTGACGGGCATTGGCGTTGAGCTTCTCGACCTCGTCGAGCTGACGGCTGAGCTTCATCTCCAGCTGGCGCTGGTTGCCGATCACCGACGCGGCCTGCTGGGAAAGTGCCTGGTGCTGACGCTGTGCGTCCTCGATCGCCTGCTGAATCTGAACCTTCGGGTCGGCCTTCTCGTCGATCTTCGCATTGAAGAGCGCCATCAGGTACTTCCATGCCTTGACGAACGGATTAGCCATGGGTTGATCCTGCCTCCATTTGATGCGCCGCGCGATGCGCGACCCGATGCGCGACCGTCACGCACCGGAACACGGGCACTGCCCTACCTGCTGGTCGGACCCCACCAGTCCAGCACTGGTGGTCACACACAAATCTATCGGTTCGGACGGCCGCTGACATCTCAGCCACGGTCCGATGTGTCGAAAACTTACGCAGCGGCGAGCGCGGTGGCGTTCGGCGCCGGGATGACCATGCGGGTGTCCTCGGCGATCCGGGGTGAACCGCCCGTCACAGCGGGGCTCGCGCTCGCGGGGGCCACCTTCGGGTCCATCGGGGCGCTCCGGTCGACGGCGGAGTCCGACAGCGACTCACTGACGTCGTACAAAACCTCGGACAGGGGCACTTCGAGGGCATCGCAAATGGCCGCCAGCAGCTCGCTGGAGGCCTCCTTGCGCCCGCGTTCCACCTCGGAGAGGTAGCCGAGGCTCACGCGCGCCGTGCCCGAGACCTCACGCAGCGTTCGGCTCTGCGAGACCCTCGCACGCCGCAGACTGTCACCGATTGCTTCACGCAACAGCACCGCCATGTGGCTCCTCCTTCATCTCCGCCCAACAGCTTGTTCAACGCCCGAAGGATCCGAAATGGTTCCCGGCGGCCGCGACTTGAGCAAACCGAGCCTATCCCGCCGGGGCCGCGCGCATGTGGACTAGGAGGGCCGACACGGCGGATCGGACCGCGCCGCTGCGAATCGCCCACCGGTCACCGGCGAGTTCGAGCCGCTCCGCCGAGACACCGTCGGGACCGGCTATGCCGAGATACACCGTGCCGACCGGCTGCCCGTCCTGCGGGTCGGGTCCCGCGACGCCGGTCAGTCCCACTCCCCAGTCGGCCCCGCACCGAGCCACCGCGCCGACCGCCAGCGCCCGAGCCGTACTCGCGGCCACCGGACCGTCCGATGCCAGCACCCCGGGATCGACGCCCGCGAGGCCGGCCTTGAGATCTGTCGCGTACACCACCAGCCCGCCGCGCAACACCAGGCTCGCGCCGGGAATCCCGGCGATCGTGGCCGCGAGCAGCCCCGCGGTCAGCGACTCCGCGGTTGCGACCGTCTGGCCCCGCGAGGTGAGTGCGGACACCAGATCGGCCGCCTCGGTCCCGGCGACCAGAGGGTCGGTCATGACCCGGGTTCGTGTGGGTGCACGCCCGCCCTGAGCCGAACCGCCTGGATCACGTAGTCCAGGCCGGTCGCGACGGTGAGGAAGACCGCCAGGCCCATCGCGATGGCGCTCACCGTCGCCCAACCTGCGGGCAGCGGCAGCAGGTACATGCCGATGGCAAGGGATTGCACCAGGGTCTTGAGCTTGCCCCCTCGTCCCGCGGGGATCACGCCGTGCCGCAGGACGGCGAACCGCATCAGGGTGATCCCGAGTTCGCGGGCCGCGATGATCGCCGTGACCCACCAGCTGAGGTCGCCGAGCACCGACAGTCCCACCAGCGCAGCACCGATCAGGGCCTTGTCGGCGATGGGATCGGCGAGCTTGCCGAAGTCGGTGACCAGTCCGTACTTGCGCGCGAGTTGGCCGTCGATCCGGTCGGTGATCGCGGCGACCGCGAAGACGATCGTGGCGATGATCCGCCAGAAGGTCGAGTGTCCACCGTCCATGAACAGCGTGACCAGGAATACCGGGACCAGGACGATGCGGAGCACGGTGAGGATGTTGGCGATGTTGACCACGGGCACGGGCTTCTCGTGTGGCACCCCGCCCTGGACCGGAGACACCTCGGTCCCCGCGTCCGGATGCCCGCCGGACGCCATCTCGTCGTGCGACTGCGCGGTCACCGGGCCATCACCCACGCGGCGCGCGACGCCACCCCGTCGAAGGGGGTTTCGTCGCGGAGGCTGTCGAGTGGGGCGGGCACATGGCTAAGAATATCGGTTGGACCCATGACTACTCTGCACCACATGACCTCTGGGCCCATGACCTCCGATCCGGACGCTCCGACCGTCCGCCGCGCGCGAACCTCCGACGTGCCACAGATCAAGCGCCTGATCGACATCTACGCGGGCCGGATCCTGCTCGAGAAGAACCTGGTGACCCTCTACGAGGCCGTTCAGGAGTTCTGGATCGTCGAGCTCGACGGCGAGGTGATCGGTTGCGGCGCACTGCATGTCCTGTGGGCCGACCTCGGCGAGGTGCGCACGGTCGCGGTCGATCCCAAGGTCAAGGGCCGTGGCATCGGCCACCTCGTGGTCGCGCAGCTCATCCAGGTCGCCCGCGAACTCGAGCTCGGCCGCGTGTTCGTGCTCACCTTCGAGGTCGACTTCTTCGGAAAGCACGGTTTCGTCGAGATCGAGGGAACCCCGGTGACCGCGGAGGTGTACGGCGAGATGTGCCGTTCCTACGACACCGGCGTGGCGGAGTTCCTCGACCTGAGCTACGTGAAGCCGAACACGCTCGGCAACACCCGGATGCTCCTCACCCTCTAGTTCCCGCCCACCCCTCCCGAAAGCGAGCCCTCATGCCCATCGTCGCCGTCGAGTACACCTACAGCGAGGCCACCGCCGCCGCAAGGGACGAGGTCAGGCCCGACCACCGCGCGTGGTTGTCCGGACTCGTCGACAGCGGCGTCGTGCTGACCACGGGGCCGTTCGCGGACGGCAGCGGCGCGCTGATCCTGGTGGCGGCCGACGACGTCGCGGCCGCGCGCTCGCTCTTCACGAACGACCCCTTCGCGAGGGCCGGCCTCGTCGAGGCCGCCCGGTTCACCGAATGGCTGCCGGTGATGGGTCAGTTCAGCGACCGGTAGCGGCGCACACGACGACGCGGCCCCCGCACCTGTTCTCGGTGCCGGGGCCGCGCCGGGTTCAGCGGGTGTCGACCGTCAGGACTTGGCCGCGGTGTTGCGGGTCTTGAGCAGGCTCGCCACCGCGGTCACCACGAGCACACCGAGGATCACGAGCAGCGAGACTCCCGTGGAGATCTCGGGGACGCTCAGGGGCTCGCCGCCGTTGATGAACGGCAGGGTGTTCTCGTGCAGCGCGTGCAGCACCAGCTTCACGCCGATGAACGCGAGGATGATCGACAGGCCGTAGGACAGGTAGACCAGGCGCTCGAGCAGACCGCCGATCAGGAAGTACAGCTGCCGCAGGCCCATCAGCGCGAAGGCGTTCGCGGTGAACACGATGTACGGCTCCTTGGTGAGGCCGTAGATCGCGGGGATCGAGTCCAGCGCGAACAGGATGTCGGTGAAGCCGATCGCGACGAGCGCGAGGAACAGCGGCGTCACCAGGCGCTTGCCGTCGATCTTCGTGGTCAGCCTGTCACCGTCGAACTCCTCGGTGGTGGGCAGGAACCGCTTGGCGATCGCGATGATCTTGCTCTCGCGTTCCTCCTCCACCTCGGCCTCGTGGCCGGCCTCCTTGATCAGCTTGTACGCCGTGTACACCAGGAACAGGCCGAACAGGTAGAACACCCAGCTGTAGGCGTTGATGGCCGCCGCGCCGACGGCGATGAAGGCGCCGCGCATCACCAGCGCCATCACGATGCCGATCAACAGCACCTTCTGTTGGTACTGACGGGGGATCGCGAACGTCGACATGATGATGACGAACACGAACAGGTTGTCGACCGAGAGGGCCTTCTCCGTGACGTATCCGGCGAAATACTCACCGCCGTAGGTGCCGCCCCAGCCCCAGATGATCACGAAGCCGAACAGGATCGCGATGCCGATGTAGACCGCCGACCAGAAGGCGGATTCGCGGAAGGTGGGCTCGTGGGGGGTGCGCACGTGCGCGAAGAAATCGAATACGAAGAGCCCGAGGATCACCAAGATGGTGACGATCCAGATGAGCGGTGTGACGTGCATCAGTCAACGACCTCCGGTTGCCGATAGGTAGGGCACCGGAGGTCTCTCCCGCCGACGGTGCCGCCGACCGGCAACCCCGGAGCGGCAATGGTGCCGCTCGTGTTGACGAGGTTGCCACAGAAATGGGGGATACTCCCCTCCAAGGCTTGTTCATTCAACCACAAACCGGCGGGCCCGCCGGTCCTGCGCGGGCCCGGCCGACTCATTCCTCGGGCTCGGACTCCGGGTCACCGCCGCGGATCGACCAGAGCAGCCCGTCCAGCTCGTCGGGCTTGATCAGCACGTCGCGGGCCTTGGAGCCCTCGCTGGGACCGACCACTCCCCTGGTCTCCATCAGGTCCATCAGGCGACCCGCCTTGGCGAAGCCGACCCGGAGCTTGCGCTGCAGCATGGAGGTGGAGCCGAACTGGCTCGTGACCACCAGCTCCACGGCCTGCAGCAGCACGTCCATGTCGTCGCCGATGTCGGGGTCGACATCCTTCTTGTCCGCCGCCTTCGAGGCGGTGACACCCTCGGTGTACTCGGGCTCGGCCTGGTTCTTGGAGAAGTCGACGATCGCGGTGATCTCTTCATCGGTGATGAAGGCGCCCTGCAGACGGGTCGGCTTGCCCGCCCCCATCGGCAGGAACAGCGCGTCGCCCATGCCGATCAGCTTCTCCGCACCCGGCTGGTCGAGGATGACCCGCGAGTCCGTGAGCGAGGAGGTCGCGAAGGCGAGGCGCGAGGGCACGTTGGTCTTGATCAGGCCGGTCACCACGTCCACCGACGGGCGCTGGGTGGCGAGCACGAGGTGGATGCCTGCCGCGCGGGCCTTCTGCGTGATCCGGACGATCGCCTCCTCCACGTCCCTCGGCGCGGTCATCATCAGGTCCGCCAGCTCGTCGACGATCGCGAGGATGTACGGGTACGGCCGGTAGACGCGTTCACTGCCGAGCGGCGCCGTGATCTCCCCGGACCTGACCTTCTTGTTGAAGTCGTCGACGTGCCGGACCTTGTTGGCCTGCATGTCCTGGTAGCGCTGCTCCATCTCCTCGACCAACCACGCCAGCGCGGCCGCCGCCTTCTTCGGCTGGGTGATGATCGGCGTGATCAGGTGCGGGATGCCCTCGTACGGGGTCAGTTCCACCATCTTCGGATCGATCAGGATCATCCGGACCTCGTCCGGGGTGGCCCTGGCGAGCAACGAGACCAGCATGGAGTTGACGAAGCTGGACTTACCGGAGCCCGTCGAACCCGCGACCAGCAGGTGCGGCATCTTCGCCAGGTTGGCGCTGACGAAGTTACCCTCGATGTCCTTACCGAGGCCGATCACCAGTGGGTGGTGATCCTTCCTGGTCGACGGCGCAGACAGCACGTCCGCCAGCCGCACCATCTCCCGGTCCGAGTTCGGCACCTCGATACCCACCGCGGACTTGCCGGGGATCGGCGCGAGCAACCGGACGTTGTCGGTCGCAACGGCGTACGCGATGTTGCGGGCCAGGGCGGTGATCTTCTCGACCTTGACGCCAGGGCCGAGTTCGACCTCGTAGCGGGTGACCGTCGGGCCGCGGGTGAAGCCGGTGACCGCGGCGTCGATCTTGAACTGTTCGAGCACCTCGGTGATGGCCTCGATCATGGTGTCGTTGGCCGAGCTGCGGGTCTTCGGCGGGTCGCCCTCGATGAGCAGCGACGTCGGCGGCAACGTGTAGTCGCCCTCGATGACACGGTCCGGGATCAGCATCGCGGGCGTCGTGTCCTCGGCCTCGGCGGGGGCCGGGGTCGGCTTGGGCTTCGGTCGCGGACGGGCCGGGGGCACAGGAGCGGCGGGCGGCGCCGCGATGACCTCGGTGACCGCCTCGTTCGCGGTCTCCTCGATCGGATAGTTCGTGGCCGGTCCGCGGTCGTCCACGGGGTACCCGTCGGCATCGAACAGCGCCGGGTCGAAGTCCGTCGGGTCCTGGCTCGCCCGACGGGATCGGCGCGCCGGTCGCAGGTTTCGCAGGTCCTCGAGGTCGTCGTGCCCCTGGTCCCCGTATCCGTGGTCGTAGCCGTCCTCGGGGTCGTACGGCTCGTACTCGTCGTCGTGACCGTGCACGCCGAAGAGCGCCCGCAGCCGCTCCGGCACCTCACGCACGGTGGTGCCGGTGACCAGCAGGACCCCGAACCCCATCGCCAGGATCAGCAGCGGGATGGAGAGCCACATGGTGAGGCCGTCGGTCAGCGGCCCACCGACGACATACCCGAGGAATCCCGCCGCGCCTGCCCGGCCCTCGGCATCGACGGGCGCCCCGCTGATGACGTGCCACACGCCGAGCGCGGGCAACCCGATCAGCAGCGAACCGAGGATCAACCTCGGCCGCACCTCCGGGTGCGGTTCCGAACGCATCAGCACCACCGCGATAGCGCCCGCGAGGATCGGCAGCACCGCGCCAGCACCGCCGAACAGCGCCCGCACGCCGGTCTCGAGCCAGTCACCGACCGGGCCACCGGCGGCGAACCACATGGCGGCCGCGACGATCACGCTGCCCGCGACGAGTCCGAGCGCGATCCCGTCCCGGCGATGACCGGGCTCGATGTCGGCGGCCTTGCTGACCGTCCTGGTCGTCGCGCCGACACCGCGCGCCATCAGAGCCCAGCCCCGGCCCAGCCCGCGCCCGGCGGCCTTGAGCGGGCTCACCGGCGGCTTGGCCGCCGGCTTGCGCCTGGCCGCCTGCGCGTTGCTGCGCGGCGCCGTCGGCTTGCGCGGGGTGGTCACCGTCTTGGTCGTCCGGCCGCCCGACCGCCCCTTCGAACCGCCCGACGCCGACGATCCCGCGCTCGCGGAGGACCGCGGCGAGGATGACGCGCTCTTGGTAGTTCGGGTCCCGGTCTTACCTGCCATGCACGTCAGGTTAGTCGCTGCGGCCCCATCAGGACCATCCGCAACACCCGCAACAGGGCTTTTAGCGTCGGTTCGTTGCCCAGGATGGACGCCAGGTCGTCTCCGGAAGCGGCGTCAGGTTTCCGAAGTGGTCGATGATCGCCCGTAGCCCGGGGTGAGGCGTTCTGGGGAGGATGAGCGAGAGCGGGTACGCGATCGTCGGATTCACGATCGGGATGCGGCGCAGGTCGTGGTTCGTCGGCCAGAGGTACCGGTCGCGCGCCCCGACCAGGGTGGCGACGTCCGCGGAGTCCGCGAGGGTGTCCAAGAGCACCTCATCGCCGAAGTGCGGCCCTGCGGCGTCGATGCGCAAGTCGAATTCAGTCGCGAGCTGATCGTAGAACTCCGACCATTCGCTGCCGGCCGCGATGCCCGGCACCCAGATCCGATGCCGGCGCAGCTGCGGTGGCGTCAGCGTTCGCGCGGAGGCGAGGGGATGTCTCGGGCCGACGAGGAGTTCCAGCGGGGAGTCGAAGGCGTGGATCATGTGCACGTCGCGCGGCAACGTGGCCGGATCGGTCACCGTGCGGAACGAGGCGTCGATCTCGCCTGCCTCGACGGCGGCGACCGCCACGCGCGGGTCGTTGACCTTGAGGGTCACCACGTCGAGGTCGGTCTCGGGATGCGAGCGCCAGTAGTCGTGCAGGACGACGGCCTGCGCGGATCGCAGGCCGAGGACGTCGATCCGAAGAGCCCGCGAGCCGGGCCTGATCGCGGTGACGGCGCGCTCGACGCCCGTGACGATGCTTCGTGCGTGCGGAAGAAACGCCTGGCCGTCGATGGTCAACTCGACCCCGCGGGCGGTTCGGGTGAACAGGCGGACCTCGAGCTCCCGTTCCAGGGCCGCGATCCGCTTGGAGACGGCCTGTTGCGTCACGCCCAGCTCGTTGGCCGCGTGTTGCAGCTGTCCGAGCTCGGCCGCGCGGACGAACGATCGCACTGCCTCGGTATCCATTCGACCACCCTAGGGGCGCACAACCGATCGTTGTGGCTCGCCGGTGAGCCGGTTGTTTGATCCCGTGCCGACACGGCTGCTGTGATTCCGCGAGCAAACCATCGGTTGTCGGGGAGGAGTCGCATGCGCGCGCAACTGGGACGCGACTTCGGCCGGCTGTGGTCGGCCTACGCCGTCAGCACCTACGGCACATGGATCGCCTTCGGAGCCTTCCCACTCATCGCGGTCGAGGTGCTGCACTCACCGGCCTTCGCCGTCTCGCTGCTCGAGGCGGCCGGGCTGACCGTGGCGGCGATCGTTGCGATCCCGCTCGGGACGTGGGTCGAACACCGGGCCAAACGGCCGGTGATGATCGCGACGGACCTGGCCCGGTTCCTCGCGATGGCGAGCGTTCCGATCGCGTACTTCCTCGGTTTGCTGACCTACGGCCAACTGCTGGCCGTCTCGGTCGTCTCGGGAACCTCGAGCATCGTCTTCGCCGCCGCCTCCGGCGCGTACCTGAAACACCTCGTCCGCAGCGATCACCTCCTCGTCGCGAACGGAAGATTCGAGGGCACGAGCTGGGTGGCGACCGCGGCGGGCCCGCCCCTCGGCGGAGCGCTCATCGGGCTTCTCGGCCCGGTCATCACCGTCGCCGCCGATGCCCTCAGCTTTCTGCTGTCCGCGATCGGGGTCCTCCGCATCCGGGGCGACGACGTCGCAGCGCCCCGCGACCCGGCCACCGGGCCGCGCGCCACCGAACTTCTCGGCGGCTGGCGATTCATCCTCCACGACCCCGCGCTACGGCGCCTGTTCCTGAACTCGATCCTGGTGAGCGGCCTGATCATGGCCACCGTTCCGCTCCTGGCGGTCCTCCTGCTCGGCGAATACCGTTTCCCCGCCTGGCAATACGGTCTCGCCTTCGGCATCCCGGCGCTCGGCGGCCTCGCGGGTGCCCGCCTCTCACCACGCCTCGTGACCCGCTACGGCAGGCACCGGGTGATGGTCGTCTCCGGCTGGCTGCGCTCGATCTTCCCGCTCGGTCTCGCCTTCGCCCAACCCGGCATCGCCGGGCTCCTCACGGTGATCGTCGTCGAGGGCCTGCTGATCACCTGCATGGGCATCTTCAACCCCATCAACGCGACAGAACGCCTGCAGCGCACTCCAGCCGATCACGCCGCACGAGTCCTCACCGCATGGAGTGTGAGCAGCAAGCTCGCCCAAGCCACCCTCGTGGTGACCTGGGGCGTCCTCGCGACACTCACCAGCCCGCTGGTCGCGATCGCCGTGTCCGGTGTTCTCCTGCTCGCCACCCCGCTCCTGCTGCCGAAGCAGGCACACATGCCCGAACCGGCGGTCGCGGCGGCGGCCACCTACATCTAGATACCGCGATCGAGCGACATCACACCCTGGACCGCCTGATCGGGGCCCTCGGCCTCGATCAGGACCGCGTCACGTCCGAAGGCGTGCAGGGCGAGCTCCGCGGGGTCGCCGCGCAGCACCACGGTCTCGCCGTCCGCGCTGCGCACCGTGGCCCGTTTCCCGTCCGGACGCTCCAGCACGACCGAGCAGGTCGCCTTTCGATATGCGCGCCTGCCCATCCGTCGGGCCAGCGTCCAGAGGGGACCGGCCCAGGCCGGATCGAGGGACCTGGGCGCCCAGTCCTCGCCGCCGCGTCGCACGTCTTCGTGGTGGACGAACATCTCGGCCAGGTTCAGCTGCTCGTCGAACGGCCGCATCAGCGACCACACGGGCGGACCCGTCCTGATCTGTTCGAGCAGGTCCTCGAAGGACCCGCTGGCGATCGACGCCTGTACCCGCTCGGTATACCCCGACAGGGCGGAGACCATGATGCCCGCGGCCGCATCGGGCCGTCGTTCGCGCAGCACCAGGTGCGCGGCCAGATCCCGGACGGTCCACTGGCCGCACAGCGTTGGTGCGTCGGGCCCGAACTCGGCCATCGTGACCACGAGCGCCAGACGCTCGTCATGGGCCAGTTTCATGGCCGTCACGCTACTGCCGAGCGGGCCAGACCGCGCGCTGACACGCACCCAGTACCGTCCCTTCGGTGCCCATCACCGAGATGATCGTCATCGCCCTCGCCGGTTTCGGAGCGGGAGCGATCAACGCCCTCGTCGGCTCGGGAACGCTGATCACCTTTCCCACCCTTGTCGCGTTCGGTTATCCGCCGGTTGTCGCGACGATGTCGAATGCGGTCGGCCTCGTTGCGGGCGGCGTCTCGGGCACCTGGGGATACCGCCGCGAACTCCGCGGCCAATGGGACCGGCTGCGCTGGCAGATCCCGGCGTCGCTCGCGGGAGCAAGCCTCGGCGCCTGGCTGCTGCTCCATCTGCCCGAAAAGGCATTCGTCACGATCGTGCCGGTGTTGTTGGTGCTCGCGCTGATCCTGGTGGTCGCCGGTCCGCGGATCCAGGCCTGGGCCAGGGAGCGCGCGGAGGCGCAGGGCCGGACCGCCGGGCACGTCGGGCCGGGGCGGATGGCGGCGCTGACCGCGGGCACCTTCGCCGTCGGTGTGTACGGCGGCTACTTCACGGCTGCGCAGGGAATCCTGCTGGTGGGCGTGATGGGCGCCCTGCTGCCGGAGTCGATGCAGCGGATGAACGCCGCGAAGAACCTGCTCTCGCTTCTCGTCAACCTCGTCGCCGCCACGGCGTACACCCTGGTCGCGTTCGACCGGATCAGTTGGGCGGCAGCGGGACTCATCGCCGTCGGATCGCTGGTCGGCGGAACCGTCGGCGCCCGGTACGGCAGGCGGCTCTCCCCCAACGCGCTCCGGGGGGTCATCGTCGCCGTCGGCCTGATCGGACTGTGGCGACTCCTGTTCTGACACCACTACGCGCGGGCCGGCCCGGTGATCGAACCGGGCCGGCCGTCGCGAGAGGTTCTCGGCGCGGTGGCTAGACGCCGATGACGGTCGGCACGATCATCGGCCGACGCCGGTACTTGTCCGCCACCCAGCGACCGACCACGCGCCGAACCGCCTGCGCGATCCGATGGGTGTCGGTGATGCCCTCGGCCGCGAGCCGGGCGAGTTCCGCCTCGACGAGCACGGCGGCCTCCTTGAGTGCCGCCGGGTCGTCGGAGAAGCCGCGCCCGTGCACCACGGGGGTGCTCACGGCCTTGCCGGTGTGTGTGTCGACGGCGAGCGAGATCGAGATGAAACCGCCCTCGCCGAGCACGAGGCGGTCCGAGAGGGTCGAGTCGCCGACATCGCCGACCGAGAGTCCGTCCACGTAGACGTGTCCGACCGGGACGCGACCGACGATCTCCGCGAGGCCGTCGACCATGTCGACCACGACGCCGTCCTCGGCCAGCACCACACGGTCCTCGGGCACGCCGGTCGCCTTGGCCAGCGCGGCGTTGGCCCGCAGGTGGCGCCACTCGCCGTGCACCGGCATCGCGTTGGTCGGCCGGACCGCGTTGTACAGGTACAGGAGCTCCCCCGCCGAGGCGTGACCGGAGACGTGCACCTTCGCGCTCTGCTGCGTGACGACCGTGGCGCCTCGCTTGGCGAGACCGTTGACCACCGCGAACACCGAGTTCTCGTTGCCCGGGATCAGCGACGACGCCAGGACCACGAGGTCGTTGGCCCGGACGTTGATCTGCCGGTGCTCGCCGCGCGCCATCCGCGACAGCGCCGAGAGCGGCTCGCCCTGCGACCCCGTCGAGATCAGCACCAGCCGGTCGTCGGGCAGGTTCGCCGCGGTGTCGATGTCCACCACGACGCCGTCGGGAACGGACAGGTAGCCGAGGTCCTGCGCGATCTGCATGTTCCGGACCATCGACCGCCCGACGAACGCGATCCGGCGGTTGTAGCGCACCGCGACGTCCACCACCTGCTGGATGCGGTGCACGTGGCTGGCGAACGACGCGACGATGACGCGCTGCTTCGCCTTGCCGATGACGTTGTCGAGCACGCCGCCGATCTCACGCTCGGGCGTCACGAAGCCCGGCACCTCGGCGTTGGTCGAGTCCACCAGGAACAGGTCGACGCCCTCGTCGCCGAGCCGCGAGAATCCGGCGAGGTCGGTGAGCCTGCCGTCGAGCGGCAACTGGTCCAGCTTGATGTCGCCGGTGTGCAGCACGATGCCGGCGGAGGTGCGGATCGCGACGGCGATCGCATCGGGGATCGAGTGGTTGACGGCGAAGTACTCGCACTCGAACGGCCCGTGCTGGGTGCGCTGACCCTCGATGACCTCGATCAGGTTCGGCCGCTGGCGGTGCTCGCGGCACTTGGCCGCGACCAGGGCCAGGGTGAACTTCGAGCCGATCACCGGCAGGTCGGGGCGCAGGCGCAGCAGGAACGGGATCGCGCCGATGTGGTCCTCGTGGCCGTGCGTGAGCACAACGGCCTCGACGTCCGCCATCCGGTCCTCGATGTAGTTGAAGTCCGGCAGGATCAGGTCGACGCCCGGCTGCTGGTCCTCGGGGAAGAGCACACCACAGTCGACGATCAGGATCTTGCCCTGATGCTCGAAGGTGGTCATGTTGCGGCCGATCTCGCCGATGCCGCCGAGCGCGACGACACGCAGGCCACCCCGCGGCGCCTTCGGCGGCAGGCCGAGCCGTTCGGTCGGGTCGACGCCGAGGCGGCCGTCCGGGCGCTGCGCGCCGCCCGCGTTCTTCGGCTGACGCTGCGGACGTCCCGATCCACCCTGCGACCGGGACTTGGGGGCGCTGCCACCCTGCGACTTGGCGGCGGCGCCGCCCTGCGCCTTGGCGCCGCCGCGGCGACGCTTGGGTGCCTGCTCCTGGGCCGCCGGTGCCGACTCGGCCTGCGGCTGCTGCGCCTGCTCGGGGGCAGGGGCGGGCGCCTGCTGCGGGGCGGCCTCGGGTGCCGCGGCGGGAGACGGGGGTCCGGCCTGGCGGCTGGCGCTGCGACGGCGCGGCGGACGGGTCATGACAGCACCCCTGCCGCGCGCAGATCGGCCGCGAGGACCTCGACCTGCTCCGGACCCGGTGGCACCTGTGGCAGTCGCGGGTCACCGACGTCGATGCCCTGCAGTCGCAGTCCGGCCTTCGAGGCCGAGACGCCGCCGAGACGGCCGAGCGAACGGATCAGCGGGAGCAGGCTCACGTTGATCTCGCGGGCCCGGTCGTTGTCGCCCGCCAGGAACGCATCGCGCAGCTCGCGCAGGCGGCCAGGGGCGAGGTGACCGATCACGCTGACGAAACCGGTGGCACCAACGGAGAGCCACGGCAGGTTCAGCGGGTCGTCGCCGGAGAAGAACTGCAGGTCGGTGTTCGCGATCAGCTCGGCACCCGCGTTCAGATCGCCCTTCGCGTCCTTGACCGCCAGGATCCTCGGGTGCTCCGCGAGCCGGTAGATCGTCTCGGTCTCGATCGGCACCACCGAGCGCGGCGGGATGTCGTAGAGCATCACGGGCAGGTCCGTCGCGTCGGCGACCGCGGTGAAGTGCGCGAGCAGGCCCGACTGCGGCGGCTTGGAGTAGTACGGGGTGACGACGAGCAGTCCGTGCGCGCCCGCCCGAGCGGCGTCGCGCGCCAGCTCGACGCTGTGTGCGGTGTCGTTGCTGCCGGCGCCCGCGATGATCTTGGCCCTGCTGCCGACGGCGTCGATGACCGCGCGCATCAGCTCGAGCTTCTCGTTCTCCGTGGTGGTGGGAGATTCACCGGTGGTGCCCGCGAGCACCAACCCGTCGCAGCCGCCGTCGACGAGGTGCGTCGCCAGCCGAACGCCCGCATCGACGTCCAGCTTCCCGTCGCCGGTAAACGGGGTCACCATCGCGGTCAGGATGGTGCCGAACGGATGCTCGACGGGGGCGGATTCACCGTTGGTCATGGTCAGAAGGTTACCCGGTGCCCAGGTGAAGATTGAACACCGCAGTGCCCGTGCCGAATCGCCCCGCTCAGTCCTGGTTGTCGAACTCGCTGACCGCGATCTCGGTGCCGTCCGCGAGCGTCGCGATCTCGAAGTCGCCGAACACATTCGGTGCCGCCGCGGTGAGTTGACGCAAGCATTCGATTGCCAGGCTGCGAATCTCCACGTCGGCGTGCTCGGAGGCACGCATCGCGATGAAATGCCGCCACGCCCGATAGTTGCCGGTGACGACCACCCTGGTCTCGGTCGCGTTGGGCAGCACGGACCTCGCCGCCTGCCGTGCCTGGCGCGCCCGCAGCGACCCGTTCGGGACGTGTGCGAGCTTGGCCTCGAGCGCCTCGAGCAGCTCGACATAGGCCGCACGACTGGCATCGGTCGCCGCGACGAACAGCGCTTCGAGCTCGGGATCACCGACCACGGCGGGCGGCACCACGACATTGGCGTCCCGCTCGGTGACCGACCGCTGCGAGAGCTGCGAGTACGACAGGTGCCGGTGCCGGATCAGCTCGTGCGTGCAGGAGCGCGAGATCCCCGTGATGTAGAAGCTCACGCTGCCGTGCTCGAGGACCGACAGGTGCCCGACCTCGAGCAGGTGACGCAGGTAGCCGGCGTTCGTCGCGGTCCGCGGGTTCGGCTTCGACCAGCTCTGATAGCAGGCTCGACCGGCGAACTCGACCAGCGCCTCGCCGCCGTCGGCATCGGTTTCCCACGGCACATCCGCCGGCGGGGCGAACTCCGTCTTCGCGATGAGTTGCACTTTCAGAGACACCGCTTGCCGCACTGCGTTCCTTCCTGGGCCTGCTCGGTCCTACTGCGTCCTGCTCGGGAATCACCGCACCCTATACCCGAAGGCGAAGCCACCCTCCTGACGTCATGACGCCTTGACTGATGTCATATATGACGCCACACTGACGTCATGGAACTGTCGGAGTACACCACCACCCTGCGCGAGGATCTCGTCGCGGCGGCCGCCCTCGGCGACGAGAACACCAAGCGAATCGCCGAGGCACTGGCCGTCGCGGCCGAGAAATCGGCGCGACTGATGCTGCTGTCCGCGCTCTCCGACCTGGCGGCCGACGTGTCGACCGCGCTCGGCGACCGCACGGTGCACGTGCGACTCGACGGCGATCGAGCGCACGTCGAGGTGGCTCGCGCGGCGAGGCCCGGATCGGGACCGCGCGGCGAGAGCACGACGAGCGACTACGTCAATGACGCCATCGACGACGTCACCGGCGACATCTCCCGGGTCACCCTGCGCCTGGTGGATCAGATGAAGTCCCGCGCGGAGGAGGCCGCATCCCAGAACGGGATGTCGCTGAACTCCTGGGTGTCGCAGGCCGTCCAGGGCGCGCTTCGGGACCAGGTCCGCAAGGGCAGGCGCACGGAGGACTGACCTGGACGCGCGTCCGCAACCCAGGACCGTCTCGGAATGATGTAATGACGCACTGAGTTTGGACGCAACCGCACTAAGGGGTGGGCTCGATGGCCGTGTCAGGCAACAAGGAATTCCACATCAAGGCCGACCCGGCCAAGGTCATGGCGGCGATCGTCGCGGTCGAACGGGTGCCGGAGTGGTCGTCCTCGCACAAGTCGGTGGTCGTCGAGAGCACCCACCCCGACGGCAGGCCGCTGCGCGTGCGCATGAAGGTCTCGGTGCTGGGCGTCAACGACGAGCAGGTCGTGGACTACCAGTGGGTCGGCGACGAGAAGGTGAGCTGGACCCTCGTTCAGAGCGACCAGCAGAAGACGCAGGACGGCTCGTACACGCTCGTCGCGGACGGCGACGGCACGAACGTGACCTTCGACCTGACCGTCGACCTCAAGATCCCGATGCCCGGGTTCATCGTCAAGCGCGGACAGAAGATCGCCCTCGAAACGGCCTCCAAGGGCCTCACGAAGTTCCTCGAAACCTTCTGACCGACAACCGGTTCCGATCCGGGTGATCAGACCCGGTCGGCGAGCGCGGCGGCGAGATCGCCGCGCTCGCCGACCCTGACGTCCGAGAGTCCCAGCCAGTCCGCCATCTCGCGCAGCGACGAGGCCAGCGACTCCGCCACATGCCCGTGCCCGTGCTCGCCCTCCGCGAAGGCGCCGAGCACGTGGAGGGCGTCCGCCCCGCGGTCGGCCTTGAGGTCCACCCGGGCGACCAGCTCACCGTCGAGCAGGAACGGGAACACGTAGTACCCGTGCACCCGCTTGTGCTGGGGCGTGTAGATCTCGAGCCGGTAGTGGAAGTCGAAGATCCGTTCGGTCCGCGGACGGAAGAACACCAGCGGGTCGAACGGACACCGCGCCGCCCCGGTGATCCGGCGCGGTGTCCGCGCCTCGACGTGGCGATAGGCGGGCGCTCCCCAGCCGCGCACGGCCACCGGGACCAGGGCCCCCTCCTCCACCAGGTCCGCGATCGCGGCGGCGGCCTGGGCACGCGAGAGCCGGTAGTAGTCGCGCAGGTCCGGCTCCGTTCCGACACCGAGCGACCGCGCGGCGCGACGGATCAGCTCGCGCACCGCGTCCTCGTCGTCGATCCGGCTGGACACGACGCCTGCGGGGAGCACCCGGTCGGCGAGGTCGTAGTGCCGGACGAAGCCGACCCGCCTGTCCACCGACAGCGCACCCGCCGCGAAGAGTTGCTCGCAGATCACCTTGGTATCGCTGCGATCCCACCACGGACCGGGCCTGCGACCCCGGTCGATCTCGAGGTGCCGTTCGATGTCGCCCGCGCTGGCCGACCCGACCGCCGAGATCACGTCGAGGACGTCGCGGATCAGGGCCGGGTTCCGCTCGAGCACCTTGCGTTCCCCGGCCCAGCGGCCGCCCGCGTAGGCACGCATCCGCCACCGCAGCAGCGGCCAGTCCCCCACCGGGATCAGTGCCGCCTCGTGTGCCCAGTACTCGACAAGCGCACGGGGCTTCGCGGCGGTGTGCCGCCACGCGGCATCGTCCAGCAGGCCACGGTCGTAGGCGCCTATCCGGCTGAACACCGGCATGTAGTGCGCCCGCACGGCCACGGAGACCGAATCGATCTGCAGCAGCGAGGTCCTACCGACGGCTTTGAGCAGATGTCTGCGGGTGGGCGCGGCGGACGGGCGGGCATCGGCGAACCCCTGCGCGGCCAGCGCGGTTCGTCTGGCGGCGGCAGCCGTCATCTCCAGCATGTCCCCACCCTGCCACCGGGGTCCGACATCCTGCGCACAGGTGCCGTCCGGTTCACCCCCGCGGTGTCGTTGTCGCCGTGCACCCACAGCCCGAGTCAGTCGAATCATCCTCCGGCCCTGGACGTGTGGCGCTACCTGTGGCCAAGGGCTCGATGATGTCGTCGAGCATGAAGATCTCGCACGCCAGGACGGGGACTGCTCTTGGTTCACGCTTGCCGTTGGGCGCGAACGGATTCACGGTCCGAGCTGGTCGCCATGGTCGCCGACGGTGCGGTGCGGGGCCAGGTCCAGGCGTACCGCACGATAAGGGCGAGAAGGATCAATTCCAGCACGATGCCGAGGCCGTAGAAGTACAGCCAGGACGCGCCCACCACGTTGAATGCCGTGACGGGGACGTAGAGCGAAGCCACGATGAGATTCGTGATGCGGTTCGCCCGGGCGGGCAGCGTCATCGACAGCACGACCATGAAGATCGGGATGGCCATGAGGGTCAGCGCCGTGGTCGAAAAGGTCTGGGAGAGGTCGAACTCGAAGACCTTGCCGTCGAGGATGTCTTCGACGACGCCGGGCGTGAAGAAGTTGAGAATGTCCACGTAGGCGTATAGGAACATGAAGCTTGTCCACGTTGCGGCGAGCTTGGCTCTCACCGGGATCCGCTGGTCTTCCAGTGTGACGGTGGGTTGACCTGTTCTCATCATGGGCTCCCTTGTTGTGGTGAGGATCGGTAGGTCTACGATCGCTGAGCCCGGCGGCGGCCGCCTCGGCCCGGAGGCTGGGGTTCGCCTGGCCGATGGCATGGTTTCTCTCTCGTACTTTCGGCGGGTACGCCGAGGCACGCCGACCCCTAGGCTGGAGCCGTGGTCACTGTCCCGCGCTCCATCTGGCATGAGCCGCGGCCTGCTGACGCCCCACCCATCGGTCGGCTCGACTGGCTGCTGGTGGGCGTGTTCGCGGCCGCCGCCTTGGTCGAGGGCATCGCTCGGCCGGGCTTGGCCTGGCAACCCCTTGTGACGGTGCTCGCCCTGGCGCTGATGCCTGCCCTGCTCTGGCGGCGGGGTCGCCCCCTGATGGCCGCCCTGGTCGGGTGGGGCGTCGCGGGGCTGCTCTCGGTCCTCCAGCTGACTGCGCACGCCGAGGACCTCGGCCTCTACTCCATGATGGCCGTCCTGATCCTGCTCTACTCCCTGGTGCGGTGGGGCTCGGGCCGGGAGATGGTCTTCGGGACGGCGTTCGTGACGGCCGTCGTCGCGCTGGGGATGTACGTCTCCTCCACGGGCTGGGCCGACGTTTTCGGCGGGAGCGTCCTCTTGCTGTTGTTCGTCGCCCTCGCGGCGGTGTTCCGCTACCGCGCGGACCTCTGGCATCGCCAACAGCGCGAGATCCGCAATCAGGAGCGGGTGGGGCTGGCTCGCGAGCTGCACGACACCGTGGCCCACCACGTCTCGGCCATCGCGGTGCAGGCGCAGGCCGGTGGCGTGGTTGCCGGCATCGAGCCTGAGAAGGCTGCCGAGATCCTGGCCGCGATCGAGTCTGAAGCGTCGCGAACCCTGGCGGAGATGAGATCCATGGTGCGGGTGCTGCGTGAGGAGGAAGCCGTCGCCTACTCACCGCAGCTGGGTGTCGCGGACCTGCCTGCTCTGGCGCGCGCCGACGCGACACCCACCGTCGAGGTCTCGCTGGACGGTTCGTTGACCCGGCTGGCACGACCCGTGGATGCTGCGCTCTACCGGCTCGCGCAGGAGTCGCTGACCAACGCCGTACGGCACGCCCGGAGCGCGACCCGCGTCGGGATCGACGTACACCGGGAGGGCGACGCCGTCAGACTGCGTGTCAGCGACGATGGACAGACCGAGCCGGGGCCGGCCCCGGAGCCCGGGTTCGGCCTGCTGGGCATGGCCGAACGCGCCCAGCTCCTCGGCGGATCGCTCTCCGCGGGACCGGGGCCCGAGGGTGGCTGGGTGGTCGAGGCCGTGCTGCCGGTGGAGGCGCTGGCATGAGCATCCGTGTTGTCGTAGCCGACGACCAGGACTTGGTCCGGACCGGGCTGGTGATGATTCTCGGCGCGCAACCCGACCTCGAGGTCGTGGGGGAGGCAGCAGACGGGCTCGCAGCGCTCGACCTGGCGACCCGGCTGCGTCCCGATGTCCTCCTCGTCGACATCCGGATGCCCGGGCTCGACGGCGTCGAGGTGACGCGGCGCCTGGCCGGGCCAGACGTGACGGACCCGATGGCGGTCGTCGTGATCACCACCTTCGACCTCGATGAGTACGTCCTCGGCGCCCTACGCGCCGGCGCCCGCGGCTTCCTGCTCAAAGACGCCGGGCCGGAGCTCCTCGTGCAGGCTATCCACGCGGCGGCCAACGGGGACGCGCTGATCGCCCCCAACGTCACCCGCCGGCTGCTGGCGACCTTCGCCGACCAGGCCCCGGTGGTACCGGTCCAGCCCATCGACCCGCTCACCGAGCGGGAGAAGGAGGTGCTCGCGCTGGTGGCACGGGGCCGGACCAACGCCGAGATCGCCACCGAGCTCTTCGTCGGCCTGAGCACGGTCAAGTCCCACGTCGCATCGTTGATGACCAAGCTCGGCGCCCGCAACCGCGTCGAGATCGCGATGTGGGCATACGACACCAGACGCGTGAGAGTCGATTAGTGGGTACAGATTGCAGCGTAGGCCCGTGGGGTTCGGTAGCCCAGCGATGAGTGCGGCCGGTCGTGGTTGTACTCCTCCTTCCAGTCGCTGAGTCGAACTGGAAGTCGATGGCCCACACCATGTTCGGGCCGGTCGCGAACGGCACCGGCGGCACCGTGGAGGACCCGACCCGCTACCCAACCGAATCCGATTTCGACGATCAGCCCTCCATGAGCTGCGCGGCGATTGTCGCGCCCAGCTCCCAGCACGCCTCCAGCGTGGCCTTGTCTGGCTTGTTCGACGCGATGATGTACTCGGCGGCTTTCTCCCAACCGAGACCGGCAGTGATCCGATCGACCGCGCTCTCTGCACCCTCGGTGCCCTCGTTCCCATGGAGGTAGAGACCGAACGGGCGACCCCGCGTCGAGTCGAGGATCTGGTAGTACGAACAATCGAACGCGTGCTTGAGAGCGCCCGAAATCGACCCGAGGTTCGCCGGGCTCCCGAGCACGTAGCCGTCGGCGTCGAGGAAGTCGCTCACCGACACCGCCAGCGCCGCCCGCCGGACCACCTCGACGCCCTCGATCTCGGGGTCAGTGGCACCGCTGACGACCGCCTCGAACATCGCCTGGCAGTGCGGCGAGGGTGTGTGGTGAACGATCAGGAGTCGCTTCATGTCGCTGACCTCGAAGAACACTTGATAGAGGGGGTAATCGGTACTCACATGCTCGAGCGCCCCCGACATGTCGTCCGTCACGTGGTTCAGAGTACGGCCGAGACCGGACCGGCGGAGCGGGTCAGCCCCGCTCCCGCTCGGCCTGCTCCAGCGCGACGGCCCGGCGCATGGTGTCGCGGGCCCGGCCACGATCGCCCGCGTAGTCGTACGCACGCGCGAGCCGGTACGAGTTGCGCCAGTTGTCCGGATCGGCCTCCCACTCCGACTTCACCTGTGCGAAGAGCTGATCCGCGGCATCCCTGTCGATCCGGCCGGAGGGGCGCCTCGGCAGCTCCGACACATCGAGCTCGAGCCCCTCGTCCGCGATCCGCCGCGCGAGGTGCTGGTGCTGGAATCCGGCACGCAACGTCACGACGACGATCCAGACACCCAGTACCGGCAGCAGCAGCACACCGATACCGAGTCCGATCGGCGCCACTCCCCCCTCCCGGATCAGGTCGAGGCCGCGCTGGCCGAGCAGCACGAAGTAGAAGCCGAGCGCGAGGACGATCGCCGCGATGGTGACGACGACCTTGGTGACGTCGTTCTTCACAGGTCCAGCAGGGGGTCGATACCGACCGTGAGCCCGGGACGGCCTGCGATCTCCCTGACACCGAGCAGAACGCCGGGCGCGAAGGAGTTCCTGTCGATCGAATCGTGCCGGATGGTCAGCGTCTCACCCTGGGTTCCGAGCAGAACCTCCTGGTGCGCAACGAGTCCCGCGAGGCGGACCGAGTGCACCCTTACCCCGTTCACGTCCGCACCACGCGCACCCTCGAGCTCGGTGCTGGTCGCGTCCGGGCTCGGCCCGCGTCCCGCCTTCTCGCGTGCCGCCGCGATCAGCGCGGCGGTGCGGTACGCGGTACCCGACGGAGCGTCGGCCTTGTTCGGGTGGTGCAGCTCGATGACCTCGACCGAGTCGAAGAAGCGCGCGGCCTGCTCGGCGAACCGCATCGACAGCACCGCACCGATGGCGAAGTTCGGCGCGATCAGCACGCCTACCTCGGGGTTCTCCGCCAGCCACGACTGCACGGTGGCCAGCCGGGCGTCGTCGAAGCCGGTGGTCCCGACGACCGCGTGGATGCGGTTGGCGACCAGGAACTCCAGGTTGGCCATCACCACATCGGGGTGGGTGAAGTCGACGACGACCTGGGTCCGGGTGTCGACGAACGTCTCGATGCGGTCGCCGGTGTCGACCTGCGCGACCAGTTCGAGGTCCGCGGCGGCCTCGACCGCCTCGCAGATCGCCCGGCCAACCTTGCCCTTGGCACCGAGGACTCCGACCCGGATTGGCGCTGAGGTCACTTGCTTCACTCTCCGTCCGCTCGCACAGTTGCTGAGTGAGAGCCTACGCAACCCGCTAGAGCGTGCCGTTCTCGATGTCGCGTTGCATGGCCTTCTGGTTCTCGATGTGCGAGGACACGCCGTTCTTCACGGTGTAGTCGATCAGCAACGCCGGCGCGGAGAAGGTCAGGTGCTCGGTGACGGTGGTCGCGCCGCCGCTCTCGGCGAAGGTGACCTTCTGGTGGGTGATCACGCCCGGCGCGTCCCAGGTGTCCGTGCTGTACCAGTGATCGGCGGCGTACACCCGCTGCTGTCCGACGGTGCGTCCCGGGATCGATGCCGAGCCGGCCGGGATGTCCTCGAGGGCGATGAACTCCCAGACGTCGGCGTCACCCTCGACGTACGTGCGGCGGTCGAGCACGCCGCTGAGGAACGGGTGCCGTCCGAGACTGTTGTAGAGGTTCGAGTACGCCGGGAACACCCGATCGATGGGCGCGTTGATGGTGATCGGCAGGGTGACGTTCACGGTCGACAGTGCCGGGCCTGCCACGCTCTTCTCGAACTCGTAGGCCGCCCACGACGCTTCCCACTCCACGTCCACTGCGGATGAGGAACTCGAACTGGATTCGGCCCCTGCAACTCCCGTACCGCCCAGCACGATCCCGGTCGCCAGCACGCAGCTTACGAGAAGCGTGGGAACCGAACGCCCGGCCCGTCGGCCACCGAGCTGCTCAGGACGATCGATCATTCGTGCTTTCCTCCCCGTCGAATTCGTTGCCCCCTCGGCAACCCAGCGGATGATACGCGGCCAACGCATTCCATCGACCTCGAATGGAACCGCGGGTCGGCCACATCGCGACCATGCGGATTCCGGCGGTGGAGGCGGTCGCCGACGACTACAGTCCCGCCGCACGGAACGAAAGGAATCCACATGGTTGCCTCCGTGAGAATGACCGCGGCCCTCGCCGTGGCAGCAGGATCGATCCTGGTGCTGTCGGCTCCGGCGTCCGCAGCGCCGGACGAAGGCCAGCGCACCGGACCGGTGCAGTTCTGGGCGAAGGATCTCGGCGGCTGCAAGGCCGAGTTCACGATCGAGAACCGCACGAACGTCACCACGTACACCATCGACTGGCGCATCGACGACGAGGTGCCCGACGGCCGCGACATCGGCGTCGGATTCCCGATCTGGCGGACCGGCGACCCGAACATGGCGTCGAAGGCGGACTCGCCGACCTGGCCCGACGAGGTGCCGCCGAACACTCCGGAGAACCGCACGATGGTGTCAGACCGGGCCCCGGTGACCGCCACCTACGTGCAGGACCTGAAGAACCTCAACGGCTGGAACCCGGGACTGCCCAGCCCGGACGCCGACACCCACACGATCCAGTACCGCATGGTGCTCGGCCCGCCGGGGAACAACGGTCAGACCCCGACCGAGACACCCGAGTGGATCGGTGACCGCCAGTGGCACACGGTCACGGTCACCGGGTGCAACCCGACGACCCCGGGCGGCGGATCGCTCGAGGAACTGTTCGGCTCCTGATCCGGGTTCACTCGAAGACGATCACCTGACGGATCGCCCGGCCCTCGGCCAGCTCGTCCATGCCGCGATTGATGTCCTCGAGCGCGATCTGCGAGGAGATCAACCGCTCTACCGGCAGCCGGCCCTCCCGCCACATCTGCGCGTACCTCGGGATGTCCCTCGAGGGCACCGCCGACCCCAGGTAGCTGCCGACGATGGTCCTGGCCTCGGCGACCAGCAACAGCGGCGAGATCGCGGACCTGGCCTCTGGACTGGGCAGGCCGACCGTGACGGTGGTGCCGCCGGGGGCCGTCGCCGCCACCGCGGCCTCGAAGGCGCGCGCGTTCCCCGCCGCCTCCACCACCAGCGACGCCCGCACTCCGCGCTCGGCCAGCTGGTCCGGGGTGTACACCTGCGTGGCGCCGAGTTCGGTTGCCACCGATAGCTTCTCGGGCATCGCATCGACGCCGATCACCTCGCCGAGGCCGAGTGACACCGCAGTCAGGATGGCGGCCATCCCGACCCCACCCAGACCCACCACCATGATCGAATCCCCCGGGGCCGTCCTGGCCGCGTTCAGCACCGCGCCGCCACCGGTCAGGACCGCGCACCCGAGCACCGCCGCGACCGCGGGCGGCACGTCGTCACCCACCGGGACCACCGACCGACGGTCGACCACCGCATGCGTCGCGAACCCCGACACACCGAGATGGTGGTGCACCGGCTCGTCGTCGCGGTGCAGGCGCTCCCCGCCGCCGAGCAAGGTGCCCGCGTTGTTCGCGGCGCCGCCGGCGCTGCAGGGCATCCGGCCGTCGGTCGCGCAGCCCGCGCACTCGCCGCAGCGCGGCAGAAAGGTCATCACCACGCGCTCACCGACCCGGACATCGGTGACGCCCTCGCCGACCCGCTCGACGCGCCCCGCGGCCTCGTGACCGAGCAGCATCGGCACCGGACGCACCCGGTTCCCGTCCACGACGGACAGGTCCGAGTGGCACAGCCCGGCCGCCTCGATGCGGACCAGCAGCTCGCCTGGGCCCGGTCCGTCCAGCTCGAGCTCCGAGATCGAGATGGGCCGCGACTGGGCGAACGGACGCTCCCGGCCGATCTCCTCCAGCACCGCACCACGAATCCGCATGCCGCTACCTCTCCTCGTCGCGACCGCCCGGCGCCGGTCTCCCGCGCCCAGCCTGCCACGCCTGGAAGATCCCCAGCCCGACTGCCACGCCGACGAGGTCAGCGACCCAGTCCCAGACCGACGCGCTGCGGTGGATCGGCAGCAGGCCCTGCAGGACCTCAGACACCGCCGCGTAGAGGCCGGCCCAGACGATCACCGCGGTGACGCCGAACCCCGCGAACCGCGCCGTGTAGGCCAGCGCCGCGAACATCAGCAGGTGGGTCACCTTGTCGATGTTCGGCGGCCCGCTCGGCACCGTGGAGCCGGGCGAGAACAGCATCACCAGGGTGATGAGCGTGACGACGGCCAGTGGCACCGCCCGCCGCGACCGGAGCAGCGACACCGGTCAGACGATTCCGCGGACGGCGGCCGGCAGGTCCCTCTTGCGCTTGTAGGGGCCGACGACCGAGGCGCCGAACGGCCGGCTCAGCATCATCGCGGCGACCTCGCGTACCTCCTCGGTGGTCACCTCGTCGATCCGTGCCAGCGTCTCCGAGATGCTGCGATGGTTCCCGTAGTTGAGTTCGCTGCGGCCGATCCGGTGCATCCGGGAGCCGGAGTCCTCCAGTCCGAGAACCAGTCCGCCGCGGATCGAACCCTTGGCCCGCGCGCATTCGTCGTCGGTGATGCCGTTGGTGGCCACGTTCGCGAGCACCTCGCGGATCACCGTCGTCACCTCGCCGAGGTTCTCCGGCTGGCAACCGGCGTACACCGAGAACGCCCCGCTGTCCGCGAACGTGTCGATGCTCGAGTACACCGAGTACGCGAGGCCCCGCGACTCCCGGATCTCCTGGAACAGACGGGAACTGAGTCCACCGCCGACCGCGGTGTTGAGCACGGACAGGGCCCAGCGGTGCCCCTCGTGCCGCCCGAATGCGCGCACTCCCATGCACAGGTGCGCCTGCTCGCTGTCGCGCCCACGCAAGGTGAGTTCGGGGAGGGTGCGCAGCCGCAGTCGGCCCTCCCGCCGCGGCGCGGGCTTCGGTCCCCTGGCCAGGTGCCCCTTGAAACTGCGCCGCACCAGCGCGACGGTCTCGTCGTGGTCGACGTTGCCCGCCACCGCGACGATCATCCGCGGCGGCGTGTACCGGCGGACGTGGAACGAGTGCAGCTGGGTCCGCGACATCGACTCGATCGATTCGACGCTGCCGATCACCGGGCGGCCAACCGGGTGGTCACCGAACAGCGCGGTCAGGAAATCGTCGCCGAGCAGGTCCTCGGGGTCGTCGTCGCGCATCGAGATCTCCTCGAGCACCACCTGCCGCTCGATGTCGACGTCATCGGATCGGCAGCGTCCACGCAGCACGACATCGCTGACCAGGTCGATGGCCAGCGGCAGGTCGTCGTCGAGCACGTGCGCATAGAAGCAGGTGTGCTCGCGGGAGGTGAACGCGTTGAGCTCGCCGCCGATGCCGTCGACCACCTGGGCGATCTCCAGGGCACTGCGGGTGGGCGTCGACTTGAACAGCAGGTGCTCGAGGAAGTGCGCGGCTCCCGCCACCGACGGCTGCTCGTCGCGAGATCCCACTCCCACCCACACACCGACCGAAGCGGAGCGGACGCCCGGCATGTGCTCGGTGACGACCCGAAGACCGCCGGGGAGCACGGTGCGCCGTACTCCGAAGTCCTGGGATCTGGTCGTCAGTGCGGAGGTTCGACTGCGATTGTGTGCGGCCATGAAGTGGGTCTACGGTCCTCGTCAGCTGTGCGGGTGTGAGGCTCAAACAGTACACACTGCGCCGGGGTCACCAGCCGCGACGATGCGGCTGCGATCCGACCAGCTCCTGCCTGCCCGCCGCGTCGCGGCTGCGGTAGACGATGTACGGCCGGAACAGGTAGGCGATCGGCGCGCTGAACGCGTGCACCAGCCGGGTGAACGGCCAGATCGAGAAGAGCACGAGCGCGATCACCACATGGATGTGGAACTGCAGCGGTGCCTGCACCATCAGGTCGCCACGCGGCTGCAGGATCCAGATGGACCGGAACCACGGGGAGACCGTCTCCCGATAGTTGGCCGCCGAGTTCCCCGCCGCGGCACCGATCACCGTGGTCGCCAACCCGGCGGCCAACGCGGCCACGAGCACCACGTACATCAGCTTGTCGTTGACCGTGGTGGCGGTGAACACCGGGCCGGTGGTCCGGCGCCGGTAGATGAGCAAACCCACGCCGACGAGCGTCGCAACACCGGCGATGATGCCGGGCACGGTCGCACCCCAGTGATACATGTGTTCGCTGACGCCGATCGCCTCGGTCCACGATTCCGGGATGACGAGCCCGATGACGTGCCCGAGAATCACCACCAGGATGCCGAAGTGGAACAACGGGCTCGCGATACGCAGCAGCCGGTTCTCGTAGAGCTGCGAGGATCGGGTGGTCCAGCCGAACTTGTCGTACCGGTACCGCCACCACACCCCGACCACCAGAATCGCAAGCGTCACGTAGGGGATGACGTCCCAGAAGATCTCTCCCGCCGACATGGTCACCGCGCTCCTTCTCCACGTGGGATGCCGGTCACGTCGGTCCGACGCGGCGGCACCGTCAGGGTGAACGGCTGCAGACCGACTGCCTCCGCGGGTGGTCCGGCGATTGCCAGCTCCTGTGCGCGGGCCTGCTCCCGCTCGGTCGCGGCGGGCAGGGTCAGCCCGATCGCGGCGAGCACCGACGCGTACGGCGACCCGCCCTCGGCCAACGCAGCGCCGAGCATGCCGATCGGAACGCGGTTCGCCCTCAACAGCCGGTACCCGACGTCCGCGTCCACCGTGGCCGCGAACTCCAGGACGACCGCGAGGTGGTCCGGGGACTCCCCCTCGGGCGGCTCCACCCCAACGGACCGGTAGGCCCGGGCAAAGCTCAGGATCGCCTCCCCCCGGTTGCGGGTGTCGCCGTCGGTCCAGTAGGTGAGGAACAGCGTGGTCTTGCGGCGCAGATCGAAGGTCTCGACGTACCGCGCGGCGGCCTCGAACGGTTCGGTCTCGCGTAGGTACGACGTCGTGGCGGCGAGCGGGTCGCGGTGCTCGGGCGACAGGTGACCCAGGATCCTGTCCACGGTGTCGAGCCGGCCCGGCTGCCCTGAGTCCGGGTACGCCAGCAGCAGCGACGATGCCTGCCAGACGAGGCGACGCGCGGTGGCTTCGCCGGAGCGACGCCCGAGCAGCCTCATCGCGTCCCCCGCCGATGCTTCCCGGGGTCGCCGTTGCCCGATGGGAACATCCCGTCCGGCTTGCCCTTCCCGTCCCAGTTGAGCAGGTTCACCCGAGAGGGATTGCTGTCGTTGACCCCCATCGACTCGGTTGTCTGACGCTGCCGGAGAGCATGGAAGGTCTCCACCGCCACCGGCACCGGCCCACCGCTCGACTCACCGAACGGGCCCGACCCTCCCTCGAACATGCCCGGCCCGCCGTCGAAGTCGAGTGCGCACTCGGTCGCGGTCTCCTCGAGTTTGTGTCCCTCCGCGGCATAGGCGGACGGGATGACGTATCGCTCATCGTATTTCGCCAGCGCGAGCAGCCGGTACATCGCGTACATCTGCTCCTCGGACATCCCGACGGCCGCTGGTATGTGCTCCTGCGGCTCACGCCCGAGACTGATGTCACGCATATAGGAACGCATCGCGGCCAGTTTGCGCAGCACCGCGTCCACGGGTGCGGTGTCGCCCGCGGTGAACAGTTGCGCGAGGTACTCGACCGGGATCCGCAGCGAGTCCAGCGCTCCGAACAGGTTCCCGACGTCCTCGCCGTCGTGGCCATCCCGGCTGACCGCGTCGACGACGGGCGAGAGCGGCGGGACGTACCAGACCATCGGCATGGTCCGGAACTCCGGATGCAGCGGCAGCGCCACCCGGTACTCCTTGATCAACGCGTGGATCGGAGAGCGCTGGGCGGATTCGATCCATCCGTCCGAGATGCCCGCGGCACGTGCGCCCGCGATCACCTCGGGGTCCTTGGGGTCCAGGAGCACATCGAGCTGCGCCTCGTAGAGATCGGTGTCGTTCTCCACGCAGGCCGCATCGAGGACCTTGTCGACGTCGTAGAAGATCAGCCCGATGTACCGGAGACGGCCGACGCACGTCTCGGCGCACACCGTCGGGAGACCCACCTCCACCCGCGGATAGCAGAACGTGCACTTCTCGGCCTTGCCGGTCTTGTGGTTGAAATAGACCTTCTTGTAGGGACATCCGGACACGCACATCCGCCAGCCGCGGCACTTGTCCTGGTCGACCAGAACGATCCCGTCCTCGGATCGCTTGTACATCGCGCCGGAGGGACACGAGGCCACGCAGGACGGGTTCAGGCAGTGCTCGCAGATCCGCGGCAGGTAGAACATGAAGGTCTGCTCCAGCTCCAGCTTGACCTTCTCGCTCACCTTCTGCAGCACCGGATCGGCCGCGAGGATCTCCGGCGAGCCCCCCAGATCGTCGTCCCAGTTCGCCGACCATTCGACCTTCATCGGCTTGCCGGTGATCAGGCTGCGGGGCGCCGCCACCGGCATCTGGTCGCCGAGTGGTGCGTTGGTCAGATTCTCGTAGTCGTAGGTCCAGGGCTCGTAGTAGTCGTTGATGGACGGCATCTTCGGGTTCGAGAAAATCCGCGACAGCTTCTTCATCCGGCCGCCGTCGCGTAGCCGCAACCTGCCCTTGCGATCCCGGACCCACCCGCCGCGCCAGCGTTCCTGGTCCTCGTAGGTACGGGGGTAGCCCTGACCCGGCCTCGTCTCGACGTTGTTGAACCAGACGTACTCCGTGCCGGACCGATTGGTCCACGCCTGCTTGCAGGTCACCGAGCAGGTGTGGCAGCCGATGCACTTGTCCAGGTTCATCACCATCGCGAGCTGTGCCATCACCTTCATGATCTCCTCGCTTCGCTCGGGTGCATCAGTAGGTCACCTCCTGCGACCGGCGACGGACCACCGTCACCTCGTCGCGCTGGTTGCCGGTCGGCCCGAGATAGTTGAACGCGAAGGACAACTGGGCGTACCCGCCCGCCAGATGCGTCGGTTTGATGAGCAGCCTGGTCAGCGAATTGTGGATGCCGCCGCGGTTTCCGGTGGTCTCGGTGAGCGGGACGTCGATGGTTCGCTCCTGCGCGTGGTGCACATAGACCACGCCAACGGGCATTCGGTGCGAGACGATGGCCCGGCACACCAGCACGCCGTTGCGATTGACCGCCTCGACCCAGTCGTTGTCGCTCACTGCGATCTTCGCGGCATCGTCGGGACTGATCCACATGGTCGGACCGCCCCTCGACAGCGAGAGCATGAGGAGGTTGTCCTGGTACTCCGAGTGGATCGACCACTTGGAGTGCGGTGTCAAGTACCGCACCGCAAGCCCGACGCCGTCGCGCGAGCTGCCGACCTCCGGTTCGCCGAACAGCCGGGCCATATCGAGCGGTGGACGGTAGGTCGGCAGTTGCTCACCGAGTTCCTCGATCCAGTCGTGGTCGAGGTAGAAGTGCATGCGACCGGTCAGGGTGTGGAACGGCTTGAGCTCCTCGATGTTCACCGTGAACGGCGCATACCGACGCCCACCGGTCTCGCTGCCCGACCATTCTGGGCTGGTGATCACCGGAACCGGCCGAGCCTGGGTGTCGGCGAAGCTGATCCGACGTTCCTCGCTGCCCTCGGCCAGGTGCACCAGGGGCCGGCCGGTGCGCTTCTCGAGCTCACGGAAACCCTCGACCGCGAGCCTGCCGTTGGAGGTGCCGGACAGCGCGAGGATGGTCTCCGCCATCTTCTCGGGGGTGTCGAGAGCAGGCCTGCCTGCGGCTGCACCGGAACTCATGACGCCGTGCTTGCCCCCGAGCTCCGCGACCTCCTGATCCGGATGCACGGTGACGCCCTTGGTGGTCAGCCCCGCGGTCTCGACCAGCGGACCGAGCGCGGCCCACTTCTCGGCGATCGCCGGGTAATCGCGTTCGACAACCACCAGCGGTCCCATCGTCTTGCCCGGTACCGGCGTCGAGCCCATCGCACGCCAATCCGATTCGGTGCCACCGGGATACGCCATTGCTCCCGGCGTGTCGTGCTGCAGGGTGCCCATCACGATGTCGCGCCGGACACCCAGGTGCTCGGCCGCAAGGGTGGAGAACGCCCGCGCGATGGCGCCGAACGCATCGAAGTCCGAGCGGGTCTCCCAGGGCGGGTCGATCGCGGCGGTGAACGCGTGGATGAACGGATGCATGTCGGTGCTCGACAGGTCGGCCTTCTCGTACCAGGTGGCGGCGGGCAGGACCACGTCGGAGAGCAGGGTGGTCGAGGTCATCCGGAAGTCGATCGACATCAACAGGTCGAGCTTTCCCTCCGGGATGTCCTCGGTCCACGTCACCTCACTCGAGCGCAGGTGCTCCCGGGTCGGCTCGGCCTGCAGATTCGATGTGGTGCCGAGGAGGTGCTTGAGGAAGTACTCGTTGCCCTTGCTCGAGGACCCGAGCAAATTCGCCCGCCAGACGCTGAGTACGCGTGGCCAGTTCTTCGGGTTGTCCGGGTCGGTCACCGCGAGCCTCAGCTGACCGCTCGCCAACTGCTCGGTCACGTGCCCGATCGGGTCCTTCCCTGCCGCCTGCGCCTCGTCGACCACGTCCAGACTGGAGCGGTCGAACTGGGGGTAGAACGGGGTCCAGCCCATGGACACGGCCGAGGCCAGCACGTCGATCGTGTGTTTGCCTGCGAAACGGTGCCTACCGATCGGACTGGCCAGCGCGTCGGCGCGGTAGCCGTCGTAGCGCCACTGGTCCGCGTGGACATACCAGTACGACGTCCCTGCCATCTGGCGTGGTGGCCTCGACCAGTCGGTACCCATCGCCACCGCGGCCCATCCGGTGACCGGCCGACACTTCTCCTGCCCGACGTAATGTGCCCAGCCACCGCCGTTTCGGCCCATCGACCCGGTCAGCAGCAACAGGCTGAGCACCGCGCGGTAAGTGGCATCGCCGTGGAACCACTGACAGATGCCCGCGCCCATGATGATCATCGATCGGCCACCGGACTCGACGGAATTGTTCGCCAACTCGGTGGCGATCCGGATGACCTGCGCCGCACTGACTCCTGTGATCGGCTCCTGCCACGCGGGGGTATAGGGCGATCGCGGGTCGTCGTAGCCGGCGGGCCAATCCCCCGGCAGTCCCGGCCTGACCACCCCGTACTGCGCGAGCATCAGGTCGAACACCGTGCAGACGCGGTGTCTGCCCACCAGCCGAACGGGGACACCGCGTTCGAGGGTCTCGCCGTGCCCGTCCGGGGCGTCGAACCGGGGCAGCATGACCAGCGCGGTCTCGCCGCCCGCACCGTCAGTGGGCGCCACGGTCAGCGCGGGGGCGATGCCGCCGAGGTCGAGATTCCACTTGCCGACGCCCTCCTCACCGAACCGGAAGCCGAGCGAGCCGTGCGGGACGGCCGCCTCCCCGGTGGCCCCGTCGAGCAGCACCGGCTTGAATGACGCGTTCTCGCCGGTGTCGCCGAGATCCGCTGCCGTCAGGTTCTTTCCTGGCACCAGTCGGCCGTCCCGCTCCTCCAGCGTGATGAGGAACGGCAGGTCGGTGAACTGCCGCACGTAGTCGACGAAGAACGGCACCCGCGACTTGACGAAGAACTCCGAGAGGATGACGTGTCCCATGGCCATCGCCATGGCGCCGTCGGTGCCCGCCGCGCACGGCATCCACTCGTCGGCGAATTTGGTGTTGTCCGCATAGTCGGGGCTGACGGCGACCACCTTCGTCCCGCGGTAGCGCACCTCCGCCATCCAATGCGCGTCAGGGGTCCGGGTGACGGGCACGTTCGACCCCCACATCATCAGGTAGGACGCATCCCACCAGTCACCGGACTCCGGCACGTCGGTCTGGTCGCCGAACACCTGCGGCGAGGCCACCGGCAGGTCCGCGTACCAGTCGTAAAAGGAGGTCATGACGCCGCCGAGCAATTCCACGAACCTCGAACCGGCCGCGAACGAGACCATCGACATCGCGGGGATCGGCGAGAACCCGGCCACCCGGTCGGGGCCATAGGTCTTGATTGTGTGCACGTGTGCGGCGGCGATCATCTCCGTGGCCTCGTCCCAAGTCACCCGGACGAGTCCACCCTTCCCCCTCGCCCGCTGATAGCGGCCGCGGCGCTCCGGATCGGACTGGATGTCGGCCCAGGCCTCCACCGGATCACCGGTGCGCGCCAGCGCCTCCCGGTACATCTCGACGAGCACGCCGCGCGCGTACGGATACCGAACCCGGGTCGGCGAGTAGGTGTACCAGGAGAACGCCGCACCTCGGGGGCAGCCGCGTGGTTCGTACTCGGGCCGGTCCGGACCGACGGACGGATAGTCGGTCTCCTGGGTCTCCCAGGTGATGATCCCGTCCTTGACATAGATCTTCCACGAGCACGAGCCCGTGCAGTTCACACCGTGCGTCGAGCGCACCACCTTGTCATGGCTCCAGCGGTCGCGATAGAAGATGTCGCCCTCGCGTCCGCCCTGTCGGCTGACCGTGCGCCGGTCTCCCGACACCGTGCCGGGAACGAAGAACCGCCCACCCTCGAGCAGCAGATCCTCGACCGCGCCACCGGTGCGATTGCTGGATGCCACGTCGCCTCCTTCACCTTGACCGCGCGTCTCATGTTTTGTCGTAGACCCTTTCGGGTTCACGGGCGGACAGCTTGAGCGCGGTGTACGCCAGCGCCGCGAGCGCCGTCAGCGCCAGCAGGAGCAGGCCGACCGTGTAGTTGTTGGCCGCCTCGTCGTACGTCGCGCCCATGATCAACGGCGGGAAATAGCCGCCGAGACCACCTGCGGCAGCGACGATCCCGGTCACGCTGCCCACACTCGCGGCAGGCGACCGACGGGCGACCCAGGCGAACACGCCCCCGGTACCGATGCCGAGGAACAGCGCGAGCAGGATGAACGTGGCGGCGGACCAGACGTCGGCCGGCGGCTGGAAGGTCGCGACGACGGCCATCGCCGCGGTGCCGGCAAGCGAGGTCAGCACCACCGTCTTGGGCGGGATCCGGTCGGACAGTGCGCCTCCGACGGGGCGGGCCAGCACGGCCGCGAGAGCGAACGCTGCGGTCCTCGCGCCCGCATCAACCGCCGAGAAGCCGTAGATGTTCTTGATGTAGGTGGGCAGGTAGTTGCTGAACGCGACGAAGCCGCCGAACACCACCGCGTACAGGAACGACATCTCCCAGGTGACACGGAGTTTCGCGGCCGCCTTGAGCTTCGGCAGCACCGGGTCCGTGTTCGGCACGAAACTCGGCGAGTTCCGCATCACCAGGATGCACGCGACCGCAGTGACCGCCAGCGCCACCGCGATGATCACGTGGGTGGGGATCAGGCCGAACCAGCGGACGAACCGGGGCGTGAAGAACGCCGACAACGCCGTTCCGACCATGCCCATGCCAAAGACACCGGTGGCGAAGCCGCGACGGGACGCCTCGTACCAGGAGTTCGCGAACGGGATGCCGACGGCGAAGATGGTGCCCGCGATGCCGAGGAAGAAGCCGAACAGCAACAGCAGTGCGTAGGAGTCCATCTCGGCGGCGAAGCCGACCGCGAGCACCGGCAGGATCGAGGCCAGCGAGATGGCGATGAACATCACGCGGCCGCCGTACCTGTCGGTCAGCGCGCCGACGACGACGCGCCCCAGCGATCCCACCAGGATCGGGGTCGCGACCAGCATCGAAGCCTGGCTCGCGCTGAGCGGCAGCGCTTCGGCGTAGGTCGTGGAGAGGGGGCCGATCATGTTCCAGGCCCAGAAGTTGATCGCGGACACCCACGTGGCCAGGGCCAGGTTCAGTGTCCGCGTGCCGTTGCTCACCACAGGAGATCCTGAGTTCACCCGCCCAGCAAAACACGCAAACCGCCCAATGGCAGGACGAAGTCAGATCTGTGAAACAACAATCAGGACACGAAAAACACCGGTGCTCCCGCGCGTGTGCGCGGGAGCACCGGTGTTCGACCAGCCGATGGGGCCGGATCTACTCCGAGTCGGTCGCCTCGTCGGCGGCCGCGTCAGCAGGCGCGTCCGACGCAGCGGCGTCATCCTCGACGGGGATCAGCGAGATCTTGCCGCGGTTGTCGATGTCGGCGATCTCGACGCGGAGCTTGGAGCCCACGTTGACCACGTCCTCGACCTTGGCGATCCGCTTGCCGTTGCCCAGCTTCGAGATGTGCACCAGCCCGTCGCGGCCCGGGAGCAGCGAGACGAACGCGCCGAAGGCGGTGGTCTTGACGACCGTGCCGAGGAAGCGCTCGCCCACCTTGGGCAGCTGCGGGTTGGCGATGGCGTTGATCATGTCGATCGCGGCCTGCGCAGACGGACCATCGGTGGCGCCGACGAACACGGTGCCGTCGTCCTCGATGGAGATGTTCGCACCGGTCTGCTCGGTGATCGAGTTGATCATCTTGCCCTTGGGCCCGATGACCTCGCCGATCTTGTCCACCGGCACCTTGATGGCCGTGACGCGCGGGGCGAACGGGCTCATCTCGTCCGGGGTGTCGATGGCCTCGGCCATGACCTCGAGGATCGTGGTACGGGCGTCGTGCGCCTGCGACAGCGCGCCTGCCAGCACCTTGGACGGGATGCCATCGAGCTTCGTGTCCAGCTGCAGCGCCGTGACGAAGTCCTTCGTGCCCGCGACCTTGAAGTCCATGTCGCCGAACGCATCCTCGGCACCGAGGATGTCGGTCAGCGCCACGTACCGGGTCTCACCGTCGACCTGGTCGGAGACCAGGCCCATGGCGATGCCCGCGACCGGAGCCTTCAGCGGCACACCGGCGTTGAGCAGCGACAGGGTCGAGGCACAGACGGAGCCCATCGAGGTGGAACCGTTGGAGCTCAACGCCTCCGACACCTGACGGATCGCGTACGGGAACTCGTCCTGGCTCGGCAGCACCGGCATCAGGGCGCGCTCGGCGAGGGCCCCGTGGCCGATCTCGCGACGCTTCGGCGAGCCGACGCGACCGGTCTCACCGGTGGAGTACGGCGGGAAGTTGTAGTGGTGCATGTAGCGCTTGCTGGTCTCGGGGCCCAGCGAGTCGATCTGCTGCGCCATCTTGACCATGTCGAGGGTGGTGACGCCCATGATCTGGGTCTCGCCACGCTCGAACAGCGCCGAGCCGTGGGCCCGCGGGATGACCGCGACCTCGGCCGACAGCGAACGGATGTCCGTGATGCCGCGGCCGTCGATGCGGAAGTGATCCTTGAGGATCCGCTGGCGCACGAGCTTCTTGGTCAGCGAGCGGAACGCCGCGCCGATCTCCTTCTCGCGACCCTCGAAGTTCGGGGCGACCTGCTCGAGGACCTCGACCTTGATCTCGTCGGTCTTGTCGTCGCGCTCCTGCTTGCCCGCGATGGTCAGTGCGGCGCTGAGCTTGTCGGCTGCGGCCTTCTCCACGGCGGCGAAGACGTCGTCCTGGTAGGCCGGGAACACCGGGTAGTCGCCGGTCGGCTTGGCTGCCTTGGCTGCCAGCGCCTGCTGGGCGGTGCACAGACGCGCGATGAACGGCTTGGCGGCCTCGAGGCCCTCGGCCACGATCGCCTCGGTCGGCGCCTGCGCGCCGCCCTCGATCAGGTCGATCACGTGCGCGGGTGCCTCGGCCTCGACCATCATGATCGCGACGTCGGCGTCGTCACCGGAACCGGAGACGATGCGGCCGGCGACGACCATGTCGAAGACCGCGTTCTCGAGCTGTTCGACGGTCGGGAAGGCGACCCACTGGCCCTTCTTGTTCTCGTCCGAGGTGAGCAGCGCGACGCGCACGCCACCGACCGGGCCGGAGAACGGCAGGCCCGCGATCTGCGTCGACGCCGAGGCGGCGTTGATCGCGACCACGTCGTACAGGTCCTTCGGGTCCAGGCTGAGGACCGTGACGACGACCTGGATCTCGTTGCGCAGGCCGTCGACGAAGGACGGGCGCAGCGGCCGGTCGATCAGGCGGCAGGTCAGGATCGCGTCGGTGGAGGGACGGCCCTCACGACGGAAGAAGGAGCCGGGGATACGGCCCGCGGCGTACATGCGCTCCTCGACGTCCACCGTGAGGGGGAAGAAGTCGAAGTGCTCCTTGGGGTGCTTGCTGGCCGTGGTGGCCGACAGGAGCATCGTCTCGTCGTCCAGGTAGGCGACGACGGAGCCTGCGGCCTGCTGCGCGAGACGACCGGTCTCGAAACGGATGGTGCGGGTGCCGTAGCTCCCGTTGTCGATCACGGCGGTGGATTCGAACACGCCCTCGTCGACCTCTACTGCGGAATTCTCTGTCATCTTTTCTCTTCTCGTCCTCTCGTCTTTTGCCGTATCCGTGTGTGGGCGGCGCAGCCCTCCTGGCTGCGACGCGCACCATCACGACGTCCAGCGCCCGAGGCGGGCGGGTACATCGCTGCGCGGAGGCGGTCATCGATCGAAGCCCTCCGGATGGGCGTCGTCATGAGATCGACGCGTCCGAGTGACCACTACCGAGGACCGACGCCACGGCTTCAGGTACGTACGGCTGGATCCCGTGGATCCGGTGGTGCTGCAAATGCTGTGGTGCGAAAAACACCGGTAGCCGGCGAGGCCAAGTCTATGCACTCGTCTCGCCGGCTACCGGGAAGTTCACGTCCAGATGCTCCGCAACGTGTCGCGGGTCACCGTGTGCGTCGAATTATCGACGCAGGCCCAGACGCTCGATCAGCGAGCGGTAACGCTCGATGTCCACCTTCTGAACGTACTTGAGCAGACGACGACGACGTCCGACCAGCAGCAGCAGGCCGCGGCGGGAGTGGTGGTCGTGCTTGTGCTTCTTCAGGTGCTCGGTGAGGTCGACGATGCGCTTGGTGAGCATCGCAACCTGCGCCTCCGGCGAACCGGTGTCGGTCTCGTGCAGTCCGTACTCGCCGAGCACGGCCTTCTTCTCTTCGGTGGTCAATGCCACTGTGAATCTCCTGTAACTGACGTCCACGTGATTGGAACGAGGACTCCCACCCGAAGATGTCGTCCCCGTTGGTGCGGCCACCGCGGACCGCAGCACACACCGACAGGAGATACTACCAGGGCATTCGTGGCGATCTACTCGCCGTGACGCAGGTCCGCCTCCATGAGGATCTCGCGCGAGCGCTGTGCGTCCCGGCCCATCTGCTCGACGAGATCGTCGACCGACTCGAACTTCTCCATACCGCGCAGTCGCTCAACGAAATCGACCGCGACGTGCTGGCCGTAGAGATCGGCCTCACCGTCGAGCACGAACGCCTCGACCGTGCGGGTGCGGCCGGAGAACGTCGGGTTGGTGCCCACCGACACCGCCGCCTGGTGCCGCTCGCCCGGGACGACCGTTCCGGTCAGCGGGCCTGCGCCGAGGACGGTGAACCACGCCGCGTACACGCCGTCCGCGGGAATGGCCGAATACATCGGCGGCGCGATGTTCGCCGTCGGAAAGCCGAGCTTGCGGCCGCGCCCGTCACCGTGCACCACCACGCCCTCGACCCGGTGCGGTCGACCCAACGCCTCGGAAGCCGCCGCGACGTCGCCCGCGTCCACACAGGACCGGATATACGTCGACGAGAAGGTCACCGCATGCTCGGCCAGCAGACTGACCCCGTCGACCGCGAAGCCGAACCGTTCGCCGGTCTTGCGCAGCAGGTCCACGTTGCCCGCCGCCTTGCGCCCGAAGGTGAAGTTCTCGCCGACCACCACCTCCGCGACGTGCAGTCGCTCCACGAGGATCTCGTGGACGTAGCGCTCGGGGGTCAGCTTCATGAACTCCGGGGTGAACGGCATCACGCAGAAGACGTCGATGCCGAGTTCCTCGGCCAGTTCCGCCCTGCGAGCAAGGGTCGTCAGCTGCGCGGGGTGACTGCCCGCACGCACCACCTCGGCCGGATGCGGATCGAAAGTCATGAGCACACTTGCGATTCCACGCTCACTGGCCGCCTTGACCGCCCTGCTGATCAGTTGCGCGTGCCCACGGTGCACGCCATCGAAAACGCCGATCGTGAGCACGCAACGACCCCAGTCGGCAGGCACTTCGTCGAGACCACGCCATCTCTGCACGAGAGGCAGCCTACGGCCCCCGCCCGAGTGCGTCATCTCCGGCTCAGGACTCGACGGCCTTCGCGGCGATCGCGTTCGCGACCTCGGCGAGTCCGACGGCGATCGCGTCGGTGTCCCGGTCCACCAACCAGCGCAGCACCAGACCGTCGACGATGGACAGGTTGCGGTGCGCGATCGCCTCGACCGGCTCCGTCCACACCATCCCGGTGCGGACCGCACTCTCGTCGAGGAACGCCGTGACCTCCCGGTCCATGATCCGGTACTGCTCGCCGACCACGTCCCCCGCATCCGGCGACCCGGCCTCCCGCAGGCGCAGGGCGTGCGTGGCGATCTCGTAGGTCAGCAACCTGCGGTTCGGATTGGCCTCGACGATCGACCACATGGCATTCAGGCCGATTCGGACCAACTCGTGCAGGCCCGCCCGTCCCGGCGCCTGCGGTGCGTCGCCCACCGCAGCGAGCATCATCTGGGAGGCCGTACTCAGCTCGAGCACCAATCGCTCGGCCATCTCCGTCAGGAGTGCTTCCTTGCTCGCGAAGCAGTAGTGCACCATGCCGAGGGAGATTCCTGCCTCCCGCGCGATCGCCCGCACCGTGACCGCGCCGATCCCGCCGCGCTCGGCGATGTCCAGCGCGCACTCGATGAGTTGGCGCCTGCGCTGGTCGGCGGTCAGCCGAGTGGTCGAGACCGGGGCCGCGGGGCCACCCGAGGGAGCCGACTGAACCGTCACCGCGTCGGTCGTCATCGTGTCGGTCATCATCGAGGAGGTCATCGCATATTGATACCAGCGCAGACGCTCACTGCCGAGATGACGAAGACACGTTAGGGGTCGAATAGGGGTCGGCCCGTGTCCCCACCCCCTATCCCCCGCGAATCCCCCCTGTCCGGTCCCCCGGCCCCCGGCACCGAGAGTGTCGGTTACGCCCACACGCGTGCATTGCCTAAGCTCATGATCGTGGCCGAGAGCAAGAGTGGACCGAGCGAGACCGGGAGTGCGGCGGCGCCGGAATCCCTGACCACCGTCGCGCAGGACTACCTCAAGGTGATCTGGACGGCCGGCGAATGGTCCGGCGAGCACGTCTCGACGAAGATGCTCTCCGAGAGGATCGGCGTGTCGGCCTCCACCGTGTCCGAGGCGATCCGCAAGCTCGCGGGCCAGGGGCTTGTCGACCACGCCCGCTACGGCTCGATCGCGCTGACCGACCGGGGCCGGGCCGCCGCGATCGGCATGGTGCGCAGGCATCGGCTGATCGAGACCTTCCTGGTCAACGAGCTCGGCTACGGCTGGGACGAGGTGCACGACGAGGCCGAGGTCCTCGAGCACGCGGTCTCGGAGCTGATGATCGCCCGGATCGACGCCAAGCTGGGCCATCCTGAGCGGGACCCGCACGGCGACCCGATCCCGACCGCCGACGGCGCGATCCCGACCCCGCCCGCCCGCCAGCTCAGCGATTTCGCGGACGGCGAGAGCGGCCGGGTGGCGCGGATCTCCGACTCCGACCCGGCGATGCTGCGGTACTTCGACACGGTGGGGATCGCCCTCGACCTGACCATCACGGTGGTCGAACGCCGCGACTTCGCCGGCACCGTGTCGGTCCGGCTCGGGGATGACGTCGACGACACCGTCGACCTGGGCAACCCGGCCGCCGAGGCGATCTGGCTCGTCGAGGGCTGACCCGGATGCGGCAGGTGATTTCCCGATCCGGGTCGCATCGGCGCCCGTCTCCGCAACGCCGGACCGTGCTGCTCGGAGGCGTGCTGACCGCGATCATCGGGCTGATCATCGGTATCGTCGCCGCCTGGCCGCTCGCGGAGCCGACCGTGGTTGCCGAAGGTCCCGCGCTCGCCCATGCCGTGCCTGCCACCGCAGCTCATCAGGAAATCGCAGGCGAGTCGCCATCCTGCCGTAAGGATCCGGCCGCACCGGCCGCGCCGATGCAGGCCGGGGTTCCGCATCGCGAGGACCTGCGGGTGCCGCTCCCCTGCTACGAGGTGCCGACCGCGGTGGCGCTCGGGCGCTCGAATCACGCCGACTTCAAGCCGGTCGACACGACCGGTCCCCCATCACCGGCCCTGGTTCTGACCACAGTTCTGCGAATTTAGACGACCGATCCCGGCCTCGACATCACCCCGACGGGTGGTGCTCGAGCCGGGCTTCGTCATGTCCTCAATTCGTAGTTCGCGCGCCCGGTGAGTCGGCGCGCGCAGTCAGGAGTCGTCCCATGAAGTCGCGTCCCACCAGTTCCCCCGCCCGCAAGATCGCGGCGGGGCTAGCCGTCCTCGCAGCGGTCGCACTGCTCGTCCTGGCGATCTCCCAGTTCGACAGCGATACGAGCGCCGGGTCCGAGCAGGCCAAGGCCGCTGCCACGCAGTCCGGCGACAACGCGATGTACCGACAGCTGGCCGCACTCGCGCGCCGCGATGCCGCAGACCCGCTGGCGCGGGGTTCGGCGACCGCGCCGGTGGTCATGATCGAGTACTCCGATTTCCAGTGCCCGTTCTGCCGCCAGTTCGCGCAGAACACCGAACCGACACTGGTCGAGAAGTACGTCGACAGTGGCCAACTGCGGATCGAGTGGCGCAACCTCGCCCTCTTCGGCGATGAATCCGAACTCGCGGCGCGCGCCGGCTGGGCCGCCGGACAGCAGGGTAAGTTCCCGGAGCTGCACTCGATCATGTTCGAGCACTCGCCCGCCAAGAAGAACACCGGCGTCTACACCGCCGATCGGCTGACCGAATGGGCCGCGCAGGCCGGAGTCGCCGACCTCACCAGATTCCGCGCCGACATGGATTCCGACGCCGCGCACGCCGCCGTGAAAGCCGATGTCGACGAGGCGATCGGCATCGGGATCAATTCCACCCCGGCTTTCCTGATCAACGGCAGGCCGGTCCTCGGCGCGCGGCCGATCGAACAGATGATCGCCGTCATCGAGGCCGGTCTGCAGGACGGCACCGAGGCGGGTCGGTAGTGAGCTTCGGAATCGGTTACGGCGCAGCGTTCTTCGGCGGACTACTCGCCCTCCTCAGCCCGTGCAGCGCGCTGCTGCTGCCCAGCTTCTTCGCCTACTCCTTCACCTCCACCGGCAAATTGCTGACCCGCACCGGCACGTTCTACCTGGGCCTGTGCACGACGCTCGTGCCGCTGGGCGCGGCCGGTTCCCTCATGGGAGGGGTACTGACCCGGCACCGCGAGACGGTGATCACCATCGGCGGCCTGACCATCATCGTGCTCGGCATCATGCAGATCCTCGGCCGCGGCTTCTCATCCGAGTTCGCCCAGCGCAAGATGGCGCAGCACGGCCGTTCCGACAGGGGCGGCGCCGTCTACCTGCTCGGCATGGTCTACGGCCTGTCCGGATTCTGTGTCGGACCCATCCTGGGATCGATCCTCACCGTGGCAGCGCTGAGTTCCTCTCCCCTTCACGGCGGTTCGCTGCTCGCCGTCTACGCCCTCGGCATGGCCATGCCGCTGTTCCTGATGGCGATCCTCTGGGACCGTTTCGATTTGGGTCACCGCCGCTGGCTGCGCGGTCGCGCCATGACGGTCGGCCGGTTCCACATCCACACGACAACGCTGATCTCCGGCCTCTTCTTCATTGCCGTCGGCGTCCTGTTCCTATTCTCGGACGGCACCTCCGCCCTGGCGGGAACCATCGGAGCCGATACCGGTTTCGCGCTCGAGTCCCAGGTCATGCGGTGGGGCGATGCCGTTCCCACGACCGTCGTGCTGCTCCTGCTGGGAGTGGCACTGCTGCTGTTCCTGGCCTGGCGGCTACTCCGGCCGGGGGTGCCCGTCGAGGATTCGCCCGACTCGGGCCGGCGGTCAGGCAGCGCCGTCAGTGCTCCCGCAGCGTCGCCGGGCGGACCACCATCACCGAGCTAGCCCGCCTGCCGCGTTCCTGCAGCAGCGCGATCGTGTGCCCGCTGGGGTCGATCGCCGCGTAGGTGCCGGGGATCCCGACCGGCTCCAGCCACCGTCCCTGACTGATCGACTCGGCCTGGTCGGCGTCGATCTGCCGGTGTGCGAACGCGGTCTGGGCCGCCTGATCGATGTCGAGGCTGACCGCCGGATCCTCGGCGAGCGTCTCGAGGGTGCGCGCGTGCTCCAGGGTGAACGGGCCCACCCTGGTGCGCCGCAGGACGGTCAGGTGTCCCCCGACACCGAGTGCGGCGCCCAGATCGCGGGCCAGCGCCCGGACGTAGGTCCCGGACGAGCACTCGACCTCGACGTCGAGGTCGACGAATGGGCCCTCGCGCCTGGTCTCGGTCAGCTCGAACCGGTCCACCGTGACGGGCCTCGCCTTGAGCTCGAACTCCTCACCCGCGCGAATCAGCTTGTGGGCCCGCTGCCCGTCCACCTTGATCGCGCTGACGCTGGCGGGGACCTGGGAGATGTCGCCCGTCAGCGTGGCCATCACCGCCGCGATCTCGGCGTCGGTGACGGCGGACGCATCGGCCTCCGAGACCAGCTCGCCCTCGGCGTCGTCGGTGGTCATCGCCTGACCCAGCCGGATCGTCGCCGTGTACGCCTTGGTGGTCAGGGCCAGCAGCCCGAGCATCTTGGTGGCCCGCTCGACACCGAGCACCAGCACGCCGGTCGCCATCGGGTCGAGGGTGCCCGCGTGTCCGACCTTGCGCGTGTTCAAGATCTTGCGACACCGGGCCACGACGTCGTGACTGGTCATCCCCGCGTCCTTGTCGACGATCAGCAGCCCGGCGCCAACGAGGCCGGAGGACGGTTTGCGGTGAGAAGACACGGGTTTCGAGACTACTGGACGGTGATCGCGGTGATCACCAGGCCGTCGGCGACCATCCAGCGGCCGTCGAACGAGGACAGCGGCGGGCCCGACAGCGCCTCCCCCGGCACCAGCAGCTTCGAGTGGAAGGTGCCTTCCGCCGTGCCCGCCGCGGCCTCGGACAGGGTGAAGGTGATGTGCGCCTCCTCGAACCCGAGCCAGCGGTTCGTCAGCGGGAACCAGGCCTTGTAGGTGGCCTCCTTGGCACAGAACAGGATCCGGTCCCAGTGCACGGCGCCCGCCGCGGACGCCGCGATCGCGGTGCGCTCCTCCGGCAGGCTGACCGCGTCGAGGACACCGTCCGGCAACGGACCGTGCGGCTCGGCGTCGATGCCGACGGACCGCACCTGCATCGAGTAGCCCAGGACCGCGCCGCGGTAGCCGTCGCAGTGCGTCAGGCTGCCGACAACCCCGCGCGGGAACAGCGGGACGCCCCGCTCGCCCCTGAGGATCGGCGCCGGGTCCATACCGAGCTTGCCGAGCGCGACCCGCGCGCAGTGCCGCGCGCTGGTGAACTCGCGGCGGCGCTTCTCGACCGCCCTTGCGATCAGCGATTCCTCCTGCGGGTGCGCCGCGAGACCCGGCGGATCCTCGAACAGCTCGGCGAACACGACGCCGGTCGGCAGAATCTTCTCGATCACGCGCGCCCCGCCCTCATCGCATCGAACTCGGCTTCCTGTTCCGGGGTGACCTTGAAATGGCCGCCCCACTTGTTCAGCGTGCCCGGCGGGTACTCCGGCACCGGCAGGATCTGGCGCAGCAGCCGCTCGGGCATCCCGCGCCGCTGCCACTCACGCGGGTAGCCGAGCGAGACCTCCTCGAAGCGGACGCCGTCGTAGTAGGTGGTGCGCGGGATGTGCAGGTGGCCGTACACGCTGCAGATGGCGTTGTAGCGGGTGTGCCAGTCGGCCGTCAGCTCGGTGCCGCACCACAACGAGAACTCCGGATAGAACAGCACCGAGGTGGGCTCGCGGACCAGCGGGAAGTGATTGATCAGCACCGTCGGAACGGTCGGGTCCAGCGCGTCGAGGCGGGCCCTGGTCGCCTCCACCCTGGCGTGACACCACGCCTCCCTTGTGCTGTACGGCTCGCACGAGAGCAGGAACTCGTCGGTGGCGACCACGTTCTTGTCCCTTGCGATCTGCAGGGCGTGCGCCTTGGAGATCGATCCCGGCGGCCGGAACGTGTAGTCGTAGAGCAGGAACATCGGCACCAGCGTGGCCGGGCCGCCCTCGCCCTCCCAGACGAGGTAGGGATCCTCGGGGGTGGTCACGTCGAGCTCGCGGCACATGGCGACCAGGTAGTCGTACCGGGCCGCGCCGTGGATCTGGACGGGATCTTTCGCCGTGGTCCACAGTTCGTGGTTGCCCGGCACCCAGATCACCTTCTCGAACCGGCCGCGGAGCAGTTTCAGTGCCCAGGCGATGTCATCGGTCTTCTCCGAGACGTCTCCCGCCAGGATCAGCCAGTCCTCCGGCGAATCCGGGTACAGCTCCTCGGTGATCGGACGATTTCCGCGATGCCCGACATGGGTGTCGCTCACCGCCCACAGCTTGCGTGTCACGTGCACTACCTTCCCGCCTGTATGTCGGCGCCGGTCACAGCCCATCGCCCGGAAGCAACCCGCCACACGACGGCCAGCATCCGCAGCACCATGAACACCGTAAGCCCCGACCAGATTCCCGCCAGACCCCAGTCCTGGACGAGCGAGAGCCAGATCAGCGGCAGGAAACCGACGATCGCACAACCGAGCGTCGCGTTGCGCAGGAACGGCGCGTCGCCCGCGCCGAGCAACACCCCGTCCAGCGCAAAGACCACCCCGGCGACCGGCATGATCGCGACGAAGAACCACCAGATGACGTCGATCTGGTCGATGACGGCGGCGTCGTCGGTGAACAGCGCAGGGATCACCGTGTGCCCGAGCGCGAACGCCGCGGCCAGCGCCACCGCGAACACCGTCGACCACTCGGTGAGCCGCCGCGCCAGCCCCTTGGCCTGCGTCGCCCTGCCCGCGCCGAGCGCCGCCCCGACCAGCGTCTGCGCGGCGATCGCGAGCGAGTCCAGGGTCAGCGCGACCAGGTTCCACAGCTGCAGGACCACCTGATGGGCGGCGACCGCTGCCGCTCCGAACCGGGCCGCGACGGCGGCCGCCGACAGGAAGCAGGCCTGGAACGCGAGGCTCCGCAGGATCAGGTCCCTGCCCAGCACCACCTGGGCCCGCATCACCGCCGAGTCGGGCCGCAGGGAAACCCGCGGTCCCGCCGAGCGAGCCTGCCGCAGCAGCGCCACCACGAAGCACACCGCGGTGACCGCCTGCCCGACGACGTTGGCGATCGCGGAACCGGCCAATTCCCAGCGCGGCGCCCCGGGCAGGCCGTGCACCAGGACCGGGCACAGCACCGCGGACAGCCCGAGTCCCACCAGCACGAATCGCAGCGGGCGCACGGTGTTCTGCACCCCTCGCATCCAGCCGTTGCCCGCCATCGCCACCAGGATCAGGGGCGCGCCGAACACCGCGATCCGCAGCCAGGACAGCGCCTCCGCGGCGATGTCTCCGCCGCCTGCGATCAGCGAGGTGACCGGCACGGCCAGGACCTGGATCGCGGCGATGATCGCCAGTCCGATGCCGACGGCCAGGTAGGTGGCCTGCACGCCCTCGCGGACCGCGCCCGCATCGTCACCGGAACCGTGCATCCGGGCGGCGCGAGCGGTGGTGCCGTAGGACAGGAAGGTCAGCTGGGTGCTGACCTGCGCCAGGATCAGCCCGCCGACGGCCAGACCGGCGAGCGGCAGCGCGCCGAGCCTGCCGACCACCGCGATGTCGAAGAGCAGGTACAGCGGTTCGGCGGCCAGCACGCCGAGCGCGGGCAGCGCGAGCGCCAGAATCCGCGAGGGGGACGGTTCGGCCCGACTCCTGCGGGCCGACACCTCAGGCAATGTCGCTCATGAGAGGGCGCCGAGCAGCGCGGCGACCACGTACTCGCTGTCGCCCTCGGCGGTGTATCCGGACGCGAACCGGTGTCCGCCCCCGCCGAGCCGCGCGGCAACGGTGGACACGTCGACGGCGGCCTTCGACCGCAACGACACCGACCAGTGACCGGGCGCGGTCTCCTTGAGCACCGCGGCGACCTCCGCCTCCGACGTGGTGCGCACGATGTCGATGACGCTCTCGATCTCCTCGGAGCGCATGCCGATGGTGTCCTCGTGCCTGAGCAGCGCGTACACGAGACCGAGCCCCCCGGCGGAGTCGGGGACCAACTGCGCCGACCCGAGCACCGCGGCGAGCATCGGCAGCCAGCCGAACGGATGGGTGTCGAGCAGCCCGCGCGCGATCTCCGCCGAATCGATGCCGGTGTCGATGAGCCGCTCGGCCAGCAGGTGGGTACCGGGCTGGACCCAGCGGAACGATCCGGTGTCGGTCACCAGACCCGCGTACAGGCAGTGCGCGATGTCCCGATCGATCTCCACGCCCCACTCGTCGAGGAGCCGGGTGATGATCGCGGTCGTCGACTCGGCGGACTCGTCGACCAGGTTGTGCTCGGCGTACCGGGTGTTCGAGCGGTGGTGGTCGATGACCAGGCTGGTACGGGCGCCGTCGAAGCGGTCGGCCAGGTGACCGAGCCGGCCGCGGCTACCGCAGTCCACCGTCACCAGCAGGTCCACCTCGGGGTTGACGTCCGCGGCCGCGGCCAGCAGGTGCGTGCCCGGCAGGCCGCTCATCGACTCGGGCAGTTCGTCCGGTCGGGCGAACGCCACCTGAACGGGGACGCCCTTGCGCTCGAGGACGATGGCAAGGGCGAGCCCGCTGCCGATGGTGTCCGCATCCGGATGGATGTGACACAACACCGTCACCGATGCGGCGGCGGACAACAGCCCGACCGCAGCGGCCAGGTCGACGTCGGAGTTCTGCTCGGTCACGGTCATCCCGGGCCCTAGTCGTCCTCGCCGACCCGGTCGTCGTCCTCGTCGTCCACCGAGCGCGGCTCCTTGTACGGATCGGCCTCGCCGGCATGCGTGGCGTTCTCCCTGGCACGGGCCACCTCGTCATCGGCCGCGCGGGCCTTGGCAAGGAGCTCCTCCATGTGCCGGGCCGCGTCGGGCACGGTGTCGGCGACGAAGGTCAGCGTCGGGGTGAACCGGACGCCGGTGCCCGCGCCCACCTTGGAGCGCAGCGACCCGGTGGCCTTCGCCAGGCCTGCCGCGGCACCCTCGTAGTCGGGTTCGGTCTCCAGGTCGACGCCGCGAACCGTGTAGTAGACGGTCGCGTCGTGCAGGTCCGCGGTGACCTTGGCGTCGGTGATCGTGACGAAGTCGAGGCGCGGATCCTTGATCTCGCCCCCGATCGCCGACGCGACGATCGTCGCGATGCGCTTGGCCAGCTTGCGCGCTCTCGCCGGATCTGCCATGACGGGGTCCCTTCTGTCCGACGGCGCTGCCGTCAGCGTGTTCTGACGGCACCGCCGTCGTTGTGTTCTGACGGCACCGCCGTCGTGAAGCCATTCAATTCCATACGGACACCGAGTCAATCCTCGGGTCCGAAGATCCTTCGCCGCACCGCGAGCAACTGCAACTCCGGTCGGCCGGCCACGTGACGCTCGCAGGTGTCGAGGACCTCGGTGAGATGGCCGATGTCGGCACTCGCGACCGCGACCCCGAGCAGTGATCGCCGGTACCGGTCGTGCTCGCCCGTCTCGGCGACGGACACCCCGAATCGGGCCAGCGCAGCGATCACGGGCTTGACCACCGATCGCTTCTCCTTGAGGGAGTGCACGTCGCCCAGCAGGATGTCCAGCTCAAGAGCACCGAGGTACAACGAGCCCTCCCGTCGGTCTGCCCAGTGCGCGCCCCGCCGACCAGCGGTCGACGGGGCGCGCACGGGGTGTCACTCTGCTCAGTCGCGCGGCTTCTCGCGCAGCTCGTACGCCTCGATCACGTCACCGACCTTGATGTCGTTGTAGGTGACCGTCAGACCGCACTCGTAGCCCTCGCGGACCTCGGTGACGTCGTCCTTCTCCCGCTTGAGCGAGGAGATGGTGACCGTCTCCGCCACCACGACGCTGTCGCGGATGAGGCGTGCCTTGGCGTTGCGCTTGATCGACCCGGAGGTGACCAGGCAGCCGGCGATGTTGCCGACCTTCGAGGACCGGAACATGGCGCGGATCTCGGCCTTGCCCAGCTCGACCTCTTCGTAGATCGGCTTGAGCATGCCCTTGAGGGCCTTCTCGATCTCGTCGATGGCCTGGTAGATCACCGAGTAGTACCGGATGTCGACGCCCTCGCGGTTCGCCAGCTCGGTGGCCTTGCCCTCGGCGCGGACGTTGAAGCCGATGATGATCGCGTTCGAGGCCGAGGCCAGGTTCACGTTCGTCTCGGTGACGCCACCGACACCGCGGTCGATGACGCGCAACTGCACCTCGTCGTCGATCTGGATGCCGAGCAGTGCCTCCTCGAGCGCCTCGACGGTGCCCGAGTTGTCGCCCTTGAGGATCAGGTTGAGCTGCGAGGTCTCCTTCAGCGCTGCATCGAGATCGTCGAGGCTGATCCGCTTGCGGCTGCGCGCGGCCAGAGCGTTGCGCTTGCGCGCATTGCGACGGTCCGCGATCTGCCGGGCGATCCGGTCCTCGTCGACCACGAGCAGGTTGTCGCCTGCGCCGGGGACCGACGTGAAGCCGACCACCTGGACGGGACGCGAGGGCAGCGCCTCGAGCACGTCGTCGCCGTGCTCGTCGACCATCCTGCGAACGCGTCCGTAGGCGTCGCCCGCCACGATCGAGTCGCCGACCCGCAGCGTTCCGCGCTGGATGAGCACGGTCGCGACGGGGCCACGGCCACGGTCGAGGTGCGCCTCGATGGCGACACCCTGGGCGTCCATATCCGGGTTGGCGCGCAGATCCAGGGAGGCATCCGCGGTCAGCAGCACCGCTTCCAGGAGGGCATCGATGTTGGTGCCCTGCTTGGCCGAGATGTTGACGAACATCGTGTCGCCGCCGTACTCCTCGGTGACGAGGCCGTACTCGGTGAGCTGCTGGCGGATCTTGTCGGGGTTCGCCCCCTCCTTGTCGATCTTGTTCACCGCGACCACGATCGGCACGTCGGCCGCCTGGGCGTGGTTGATCGCCTCCACCGTCTGCGGCATGACGCCGTCGTCGGCCGCGACCACGAGGATCGCGATGTCGGTGGCCTTCGCACCACGGGCACGCATGGCCGTGAAGGCCTCGTGACCGGGGGTGTCGATGAAGGTGACCAGACGCTCGTTGCCGTCCAGCTCGGTCAGCACCTGGTAGGCGCCGATGTGCTGGGTGATGCCGCCTGCCTCGCCCTCACGGACGTTGGCCTTACGGATCGTGTCGAGCAGTCGGGTCTTACCGTGATCGACGTGGCCCATGACGGTGACCACCGGCGGACGGGACTCGAGGTCCTCCTCGCCACCGGCATCCTCGCCGTAGGTCAGGTCGAACGAGTCGAGCAGCTCGCGGTCCTCGTCCTCCGGGCTGACGACCTGCACGACGTAGTTCATCTCGCCGCCGAGCAGCTCGAGGGTCTCGTCGTTCACCGACTGAGTGGCCGTGACCATCTCGCCGAGGTTGAACAGCGCCTGCACGAGTGCTGCCGGGTTCGCGTCGATCTTCTCCGCGAAGTCCGAGAGCGATGCGCCGCGGGCGAGACGGATGGTCTCGCCGTTGCCGCGGGGCAGCCTGACGCCGCCGACGGCGGGCGCCTGCATGGAGTCGTATTCCTGCCGCTTCTGACGCTTCGACTTGCGTCCACGACGCGGGGCGCCACCGGGACGACCGAACGCGCCTGCCGCGGCACCGCGCTGGCCGGGACGGCCACCGCCGCCACCGGGGCGACCGCGGAAACCACCAGCGGGAGCGCCACCGGCGGGAGCGCCCGTGCCTGCACCTGCGCCGGGAGCTCCGCCACCGCGGTATCCGCCGCCACCGGGCGGACGACCGCCCGGTCCACCGGGACGACCGCCACCGGGACGGCCGGCGCCGGGAGCAGGCCGAGCCGAACGAGACGGCATGGCACCCGGGTTCGGGCGAGGAGGCATCGAGCCGGGGCTCGGACGCGGGCCACCCTGGCCGGGAGCCGGGCGGGGACCGCCCTGACCTGCGGCCGGACGCGGTGCGCCGGGCGCGGGACGGGGACCGCCCTGGCCGGGTGCGGGGCGCGGGGCGCCGGGCCGGGGTGCACCGGGCGCCGGGCGGGGCGCGGGGCGCTCCGCCGGGGCCGAGGAGTACGGGTTGTTACCGACGCGCGGCGGCTTCGGGCCGGGCTTCGGACCCGCGGGGGCCGCCGGTGCGGCCGGTGTCGCGCTCGCGGCGGGTGCCACGGGTGCGGCCGGAGCCGCGGGTGCGGGGACCGGCGGAGCGGACGGGACCGGCGCCGCGGGCGCGGCCGGACGCGGTGCCGGCTGCTGGGCGGCGGGGGCCGGGGTCGGTGCCGCGGGCGCCGCGGGGGCGACCGGCTGAGCCGGAGCCGCAGGCGCGGGGGCCGCCGGCTTCGGGCCGGGGCGCGGGGCACCGGGCTTCGCCGCGCTGGGCGACGGGGTCTTGGGCTTTGCTGCCTCGGCATCTGCCGACTGTGCGCCGGGGAAAGACTCCCTGATGCGCCGTGCAACCGGGGCCTCCACGGTGGAGGACGCCGACTTCACGAACTCGCCCTGCTCCTTGAGCCTCGCGAGTAGTTCCTTGCTTGTGACACCGAGTTCTTTTGCCAACTCGTGCACGCGGGCCTTGCCTGCCACTGCTCTCCTCACTGAGAGGTCGAGCGCGGCTGGGTGCCCGCACGACCTCGGGTTATCTCCGATGGACGATCATCGCTGGTGCTTCACGGTGTGCTCATGATTTGTTTGCCTGACTTCTCGAGAGGTACTGCTCTGTTGTGGGAGCGATTCGATCAGCTGATCGAGGGCCGCCGTGTCCAGGCTTCCGGACACTCGCAGTGCTCTGCCGAATGCTCGGCGCTTCTCGGCCTGACTCAGACATTGCGGGTCGGGGTGCAACCAGGCACCTCGCCCCGGAAGTCTGCGTCGCGGGTCGGGCACCAGCGTCCAGCCCTGCGGCTGCACCTCTCGCGCAACGATCCTCAGCAGATCAGCGGCCAGCGCTTGTTTACGGCATCCGATGCACGTACGGACCGGTTTCCCGGGTTTCGCACGCGCCTGTACCGAAAGCTCACGCCGAGCCATTGACCACTCTACCGCTGATCGGGCCAGTTTCCCGCATGCCGCCCCTAGACACGCGAGGAAGCGGGTCCGGCAGGCCGATCCTGGGCGGGCTCGGCGTCGCTGCGGATGTCGATTCGCCACCCGGTCAACCGCGCTGCCAGGCGGGCATTTTGCCCTTCCTTGCCGATGGCGAGGGACAACTGGAAATCGGGGACGACAACCCGGGCGGCACGCGCATCCGCGTCCACGACTGTGACCGACACCACTTTCGACGGGGAGAGGGCGTTCCCGACGAACCGGGCCGGATCCGGGTCGTAGTCGATGATGTCGATCTTCTCGCCCGCGAGTTCGCTCATCACATTGCGCACCCGCTGGCCCATCGGACCGATGCACGCGCCCTTGGCGTTGAGGCCCTGGACCCGCGACTGAACCGCGATCTTCGACCGGTGGCCTGCCTCCCTGGCGACGGCGATGATCTCGACCGAACCGTCCGCGATCTCCGGGACCTCGAGCGCGAACAGCTTGCGGACCAGATTCGGGTGCGTCCGGGACAGGGTGATCTGCGGGCCACGCTGGCCGCGGGTGACCCCGACCACGTAGCACTTGATCCGCTCGCCGTGCTCGTAGCTCTCCCCCGGCACCTGCTCGGCCGCCGGGATGATGCCCTCGGCGCCGCTGGCCTCGCTGCCGATGTGCACGACCACCATGCCGCGGGCGTTGGCCCTGGTGTCGCGCTGGATGACGCCGCCGACGATTTCGCCTTCGTGCGTGGAGAATTCGCCGAAGCTGCGCTCGTGCTCGGCGTCGCGCAGACGCTGCAGGATCACCTGTCGAGCGGTGGTCGCGGCGATCCGCCCGAAGCCCTCCGGGGTGTCGTCGACCTCTTCACCGATCATGTTCCCGTCGGCGTCGACCTCGTGGGTCATGACCCGGACGACACCGGTCTTGGTGTCCACGTCGATCCGCGCGTGCGCGTGGTGGCCCTCGGTGTGGCGGTACGCGGTCAGCAGCGCGGTCTGGATCGCCGCGATGATGGTGCCGGCGGAGATACCCTTCTCCACCTCGATCGCGCGCAGCGCGGCAATGTCGATATTCACTTGTCTACCCCTCTACCTCTTCATCAACCTGAAAATCTGTCTCATCGATCTGTGCCGAGTCCACGCGACCCTCGGCGACGCCACCAGCCAGTTCGAGTTCTCGCTCGTTCGCAGGCGAGAACTCCACCTGCACGACCGCCTTGCCGATGTCGGCGAGCGCGATCTCCCGCACCGACGGACCACCCTTGCCAGGCAGCACGATCGAGATGACGCCGTCCCCGAGCATGCCGATACGACCGGTCAGGCTCTCGTCGGCGAGGTCGATCCTGACCTTGCGGCCCCGTGCCCGGCGCCAGTGCCGTTCCTCCGTCAGAGGCCGGTCGATCCCAGGCGAGGTGACCTCGAGCGTGTAGGGAGCCTCCCCGAATTCGGATGCCGCGTCGAAGATCTCGGAGATCTCCCGACTGAGCTCCGCGACGTCGTCGAGGTCGAGTCCGGTGTCGCTGTCGACCATCACCCGGACCACACTGTGCTTGCCCGCGAGGGTGACCGCCACATCCTCCAGGTCGTATCCCTGGCGATGAACCAGATCGGAGAGAAGCTCGATCACCCTCTCCTTCGGCGGAACCGGCATCAGTGGAGCTCCCTCGTTCAGTTGTGGTCGGCAGGTCACGTGTGCACAAGTCGTGCGCGCCCGAAATGGGTTCCGGCGCGATGATCAAGGATATCGCGCATTTGACGGCTTCGTGACCAGCCTCGGTGGCCGCGATCGACGGGGCACCTGTCAAGATGGTCGGGTGCCTGTAGCCGTCAACCCGTCACCGATCTCCCGGCGTTCGGCCTTCCGGATCGCGGGCGCCGCGACGGTCGGACTGACCACGCTCGCGATGTCCGCCGGGTGCACGTCCGACTCCTCCGACCGGGACTCCGCCGAACCCGATCCGTTGATCTCCGCGACGGAATCGGCGCGCCGGGACGTGGCCGCCGCGACCGCAGCGACCGCCCTCGCCCCCGAGCGGGCCGGAGCACTGAGCGTCATCGCGAGCGAGCGCGGCGCCCACGCCGACGCACTCTCGGCCGAGGTCGCGCGCGCGGCAGGCGTCGATCCGTCCGCGATGGCATCGCCGAGCCAGACCGGCTCCCCCACCGAGCCCGCGCCGCCCCCACCGACCATCGACGAGTTGCGCGCCCAACTGGCCACGTCCCAGCGCGACGCCGCGGGCCTGGCCCGTCGCCTGTCCGGCTACCGGGCAGGCCTGCTCGGTTCGATCAGCGCCGCCGTCGCTGCGGAGCAGGCGGTGTTGCTGCTGTGAGCTCGCCCAGCCCCACCTCGTCACTCGGGCCTGAGCAGCAGGCCCTGTCCGACGCCCTGCGCGCCGAGCACGCCGCGGTCTACGCATACGGCCTGATCGCCGCCTTCTCGAACCCCGCCCGGATCGGCGACGTCTCGGCAAGCGCGGCGGCCCACCGGGCCAGGCGTGACGCCACCATCGATGCGCTCACCGCTGCCGGGGTCCGTGCGCCGGGGGCCGACTCGGGCTACACCATGCCCTTCCCTGTGGTCGATCCGATCTCCGCGATCCAGTTGGCGGCAGCGGTCGAGGCCGATACCGCGGTCGCGTGGCGATCGGTGATCGAGCGGGCCGAGTCCGAGCCCACCCGGCAGGCCGCGGTCGACGCGCTGACGGAAACGGCTCTGCGCGCTGCGAATTGGCGCGCGATCCTGGGAACGGCACCGCCGACGGTGCCGTTCCCAGGTGAGCCCTCCGACTAGACCTGCTGCGTCTGTCGGCTCGGCATGAACAGTGCCGCGATGATCGCGACCCCGACGGCGCCCGCTCCGACGAGCAGCGCCGGCTCGAGCCCCTCCGCGTAGCCGGCCGGGGTCAGGCTGCCGCCGTTGCCGAGGAACACCGCGGTGAGGATCGCGATGCCGAGCGCCACGCCGATCTCCCTGATGGTGGAGTTCGCGGAGCTTGCCGTCGCGTGGTCCACCTCCGCCATGTCCGCGAGCACCGCGGTCGCGCTGGGGGCGAAGGTCAGCCCCATGCCGATGCCCGCCATCACCAACGCGGGCACCATCTCGCCGTAGGCTGCGCCCGGCTCGAGCACCTGGGACATCCACACCAGCGATGCCGCCTGCAGGACGAGACCGACGATCAGCAGCGGCCGCAGGCCGACCCGCGGCGCCAGGATGCCCGCGATGGGCGCCACCACCATCGGTGCGGCCGTCCACGGCAGGGTGCGCAGGCCCGCCTCGAATGGGCTGTACCCCATCACGATCTGGAGATACTGGGCCAGCAGGAACACCGCCCCGAACATGCCGAGCGTGAACGCGAGGCCGATGATGTTGGCCATCGAGAAGCTGCGCGAACGGAACAGCCGCAGCGGCATAACGGGGTTCGAGGTGCGCGCCTCCCGGAACACGAACGCGCCGAGCATGGCCACGGAACCGGCGAGCGCGCCGAGCACGCTCGCGGACGTCCAACCGTCGTCGTTGCCGTGCACGATTCCCCAGACACCGAGGAAGACACCAGCGCCCGCCAGCAGGACCCCGAGCACGTCGAGTCGCTCACGCCTGCCACGGGATTCACCGAGCGCGTAGAGCGCGAGTGGCACCGCGATCACCGCGACCGGGACGTTGAGCCAGAAGATCGCCTGCCAGGAGACGCCGTCGACCACGGCCCCGCCGACCACGGGGCCGAGCGCGACGCCGAGGCCGGACACCCCGCCCCAGACACCGATGGCGAGCGCCCGCTTGGACGCGGGCACGGCACCGGCGAGCAGGGTCAGCGACAGCGGCATGATGGCCGCCGCACCGGCCCCCTGCAGGGCCCGCGACGCGATGAGCAACTCCGGCGTCGTGGACAGCGCGGAGGCGATCGAGGCGACGGTGAACAGCCCGATGCCGTACAGGAACATGCGCCGCCTGCCCCACCGATCCCCCAGCGTCGCCGCCGAGAGCATCAACGTCGCAAAGCACAGCGTGTACGCGTTCATGAACCACTGCAGCTGCCCAACCGAGGCACCGAGATCCGCCTGGATCACGGGCAGCGCACTGGTCATCACCAGGTTGTCCAGGGTTGCCATGAACATCGGCAGCGAGGCCGCGAGCATCGCCAGCCAGATCGGCACCCTGCGCCCGGCCTGCGTTCGCGGCGGGCTTTCGATCAGGACATCGAGTTCATCGGTTGTTGCGGTCATCACCACTCCTCGCAGCGGAGATCAGCTTGTAAGCATCAAATGATTACTTAAATCGAAACGCTAAGGCATCGAGTGATAACCTGTCAACATGGCAGTTCAAGGCGACTCCGCTGAGTCGACGAAGTCCCCCCGTCCCGCGACCCGGATGAGCGCACCGGAGCGTCGCGAGCTCGTGCTGGCCGCGGCCTCGCGGGCCTTCGCGCGCGGCGGCTACGCGGGCACCAGCACGGACGCGGTCGCCAAGGAGGCCGGGGTCTCGCAGCCCTACGTGGTGCGGATGTTCGGTTCCAAGGCCGAGCTCTTCCGCGAGGTCTTCGCACGGGCGCTGGCGAGCATCGTGGCGGCCTTCGACCGGGAACTGGACCGGATCGCGGCCGAGCCCGGCGGTATCGACCCCGAGAGCGAGGACTTCTGGACCGTGCTCGGCGCGTCTTACGGCGAGCTCATCTCCGACGGCGACCTGCTGCTGGTGATGATGCACGGCTTCTCCGCCGGCGGAACACCCGAGATCGGCGCGCAGGCGAGGGCCGCGATGTCGGAGATCTACACCCAGATCCGCACCCGCACCGGGTGCACCCCGGAGAAGGCGCGGGAGTTCATCGCGAAGGGGATGCTCCTCAACGTCCTGCTCGCCATGCAGGCGCCCGAGCATTTCGACGAGGACCCGGCGCTCGCCGAACTCTCCGAGTGCGCCTTCGGCCAGACCCTCGACGCCGCGATCTCGGGGTCGGCGGCCATCCTGAACGCCGCCGCGGCCGCTCGGACTTAGGTCCTGCCCGCACTGTGGGAAGGATTGCTGCGCGGTGTGACCCGGGCCACCTATGGTCCAGGACACAGAAGATCAGTGACCACAGAACGGGACTCACCTTGGACCTCGAGCAACGGATCGCCGCCCTCGAAGAGATCGAAGCGATCAAGAACCTCAAGCACCGGTACTGGCGTGCGTGCGACGGCAAGGACCCGAAGTCCTTCCGCGCCTGCTTCATCCGCTCGGGTGCGAACATCGACTACGGCCGCCTCGGCTCGTTCGACGACATCGAGCCGATGGCCGCGATCTTCGAGAAGATCGCGCTGCACCAGGTCGGCGGCAAGCACGTCATCCTCGACATGCACCACGGCCTGCACCCCGACATCACCATCACCGGTGCAGGCACCGCGACGGGGCGGTGGACGCTCCGCTTTCGCCAGCTGAACCTGCTCGAGAACACCGAGACCGTCTCGACCGGCGAGTACGACGACGAGTACGTGCTCGAGGACGGCGAGTGGCGCATGTCGAAGTGCCACTTCACCGAGACCTGGTCCCTGACCCGCCCGCTCTCCCCCGACGCCGTGGTGTCCGAGGGCCAGTTCGCGGGGGTGGCGCAGTGACTATTCGTGAAGCAACGAGTGAGCGGCGGGTGGCCCTCGTCACCGGGGCGAGCCGTAGCGTCGGCAAGGGCATCGCGCTGGCCCTCGGCTCCGACGGCTGGACGGTCTACGTCACGGCCCGCGGCGAGGTCGGGACCGACGGCCCACTCGACGCGACGGCCGCCGAGGTCACCGCTCGCGGCGGCACCGGGATCGCCGTGCAGTGCGACCACAGCGACGACGCTCAGATCGAGGCGCTGTTCGCTCGCATCGCCGACGAGCAGTCCGGACGACTGGACCTGCTGGTCAACAACGTCTGGGCCCATCCAAAGGGTTTCGCGGGCTTCTCCGACCCGTTCTGGAAGCGTCCGATCAGCGACTGGGACTCGCTGATCGGCATCGGGCTACGGGCACACTATGTCGCCAGCGTCGAGGCCGCCAAGCTCATGGTCCCGCGGGGTTCCGGCCTCATCGGCAACATCTCCTCGTTCGGCACCCGCGGCTACCTGCACTCGGTGCTGTACGGGATGTCCAAGGCCGGCCTCGACAAGATGGCAGCCGACATGGCGGTCGAGCTCAAGGGCACCGGCGTCACCGCGCTGTCCTTCTGGCCCGGCCTTGTGCGCAACGAGGCGATGCTGGCGAGCGGGATGGAGAGCTTCGCCGGGTTCCCCCTTTCCGAAGCCGAGACCCCCGAGTTCATCGGCCGGGTGATCGTCGCCCTCGCCAACGATCCGGAGGTCGGCAAGCTCAGCGGGAGCACCCAGATCACCGCGGAGACCGCCCTCGAGTACGGGATCACCGACGTGGACGGCGCCCAGCCTGCCTCGCATCGCACCGCCTTCGGCGGCGGCCCCCTGTTCTGACGTCGGACGCCCACCCAGGGTGGTGAATCCATCACCCTGGGTGTCGCCCGCCCCACCGCTTGGGGGACTGTCCGCACCCCCGCCCTCCGACGAGACTTTGAGACCAGAGCAGTTCCCGGTCACCGAAGTCCGAGTCGAGGGAGAGTTTCGTGAACCAGCCAGTGCAGCCCACCAGCATGTCAGGTAGCGGCGCCAGGGCGCGGGTACTCCCGCTCTCCGCCGCAGCGCACTCGGTCTGGTTCTCCCAGCGCGTCTCCGGTGACGCACCGATCTCCGTCGCGCAGTACGTCGACATCCGCGGCGCCATCGACATCGACCTGCTCATGGACTCGGCCCGGTGGGCGGGACGGGAATTCGGGGCAGGACGCCTGCACGTGTTCGAGGTCGACGGACACCCGTACCAGACGCTCGCCGCCGCCGACGACGACTTCGTCGTGCAGGTCGACTTCCGCGGCCGGGTGAACCCCGTTGCCGCCGCACGGGAATGGATGCGCGAGGAACACTCCCGGCCGGTCGACCTGTCGGCCGACCAGCTCATCGTCGCGGCCGTGCTGCGGATCAGCGAAGAGCACACCTTCTGGTACGTGCGCGCACACCAGGTCGCCCTCGACGCGCACGGCCTGCGCACGCTGATCGAACGCTCCGCCGAGCTCTACACCCATGCGTTCGTCGGCGCCGCCGCCAGCCCGTCCGGTGCCCTCGACCTCGAGGCAGTGGTCGCATCCGATGCGAGCTACCGGACTTCCGAGCGTTTCGAGCGCGACCGCGACTCCTGGGCCGAGCATCTGGCGGGCGTCGCGGACCCGGTCACCTTCGCGGGCGCTGCGGCGCCGTCGCAGTCCGAGCCCGTCGTGATCGGCGGCGAGCTGGCGCCCGCGACCCCGGGAGCCGCTCTGTCGGCGCCGACGGTGGTCGCCGCGTTCGGCGCCTTCCTGGCACAGCACACAGGGCGGGACGAGGTCACCGTCACGCTCCCGACCCCCGCCAGGGGCAATGCGGCCCTTCGCCGCTCGGGCGGATCGCTCGCCAACGTGGTCCCGCTGCGCCTGTCCGCGGGCGCCGGGATGACGGTCGGTGAGGCGAGCACGGCGGCAGGCCGGGAACTCGCGGGAGCACTGAGCCGTCAGCGCCACCGCCAGGAGGACATCGCACGCGAGGTCGGCGTGATCGGCGACCGCGCCGCCTCCTTCGGCCCCACCATCGAACTGATGCTCGCCGACAGTGAGATCCCCCTCGGACCGCTGGACGGCGCGCTGCACGTCCTGACCACGGGCCGGGTCGACGACCTGACCGTCCGGGTCCGCCCGGGCGCGATCGAGGGCGCCACCCGTATCGACTTCCTCGCGAACCGGGACCTGTACTCCGTGACCGAACTCCGGCAGCTGCACCAGCGGTTCCTGGTCTTCGTCGAGGGCTTCCTCGCCGCGGACGCGGACAACCCGCTGTCGGCGGTCGCCTGACCTCGTTCACCGAGGGGTGGTCAGCGCGACCTCAGCCACGGCACTGGGTGCCGGGTACCGTGTGCCGGGTGCATGCCGTGATCGGCGGATCAGGCTGCGAGCTCTTCGATGTCGTACTTGATGTTCCGGTCGCTGATGAGCAGAGCGAATCCGAGTCCGAGTGCGGCGCCTGCGAGGCCGAGCGCGACCCCGCCAAGGGCGAGTCCGACGCCGAGCGCGGCTCCACCGAGTCCCAGCCCGAGGCCGAGAGCGGCTCCGCCGAGGCCAATGATGAGTCCGAGCATGATGAATCTCCTCAATGAATGGCTGGTCTCCGGACCCGTGTGTACGGGAGGGGCATCACGGAATTCCAGAAACGCGCGAACACGCGCGGTCCACCCGAGGGCTCAGACGTGCGAACTCCATCGATATCACCTCGGATGCGAACGTCCTCAGAATACGCCCTCAACCGGCGCATCGAGGTGCTCCGCCAGCACCGACCCGATCACCGAAACCGCCTCGGGCTCGATCATCTGATTGTGATCGCAGTCCACCTCGATCTCCAGGAGCTCGCCGGTGATCGCCTGCCGCCATTCCTGAGCGGTGTGCCCGCTCGCCGATCTCGAAGCGGTGAAGAACAGCAGGTCACCGTCGAAGAGCGCGGGGCTGAACCGGGACATGTTCTCCGCGGAATCGGCGAAGCCGTCAGCGATCCGCTCGAGATGCGCAGCGGTCAGTCCCATGTCCTGGCCGAGCGAGTCGTTGAGCAGCTCCGCCGCCCGCTCGTAGGTCAGGTCGCCATCACCGGCGGCCTCGACCTCGAGGCCGAGGCCTGCGAGCAGTTCCTCGGCGCTCAGCCGTGGCTGGACCGGCTCCCCGGTCACCGCGTAGCTGTCCATCAGTGCGAGGGTCGCCACCTCGTTGCCCGCGCCGCGGAGTTCGACCGCCATCGCGTGCGCCACACACCCGCCCAACGACCAGCCGAGCAGGTGGTACGGGCCCTGCGGTTGGATCGACCGCAGCTCCTCGACATAGCGGTGCGCGAGCTGCTCCACCGAGTCGAAGTGCACGCCTTCGCTGATCGTCGGGAGTTGCAGCCCATAGACGGGCCGGTCGGCGGCGAGCTGCGCGACCAGGCCGGCATACCCCCAGGACAGACCGATTCCGGGGTGCACACAGAACAACGGTGCCTTGCTGCCGGTCGAGCGCAGGGAGATCACCACAGACAGCGCCTCCTCGAGGCCCGAGGCACCGACCCCGGTGACCTCGCCGTCCAGGTCCGCGATGCGCCGGGCCAGACCGGCGGGCGTCGGATCGAAGAACATCAGTTGCAGCGGGATCGGACGACCGAGCCGCTCGTGCAGATCCGCCATCACGCGCGTGGCGACCAGCGAGTTCCCGCCGAGGTCGAAGAAGCTGTCGTCGACACCGACCCGGTCGAGGCCGAGGATCGCCTCGAACGCTCCGACGACGGCCTCCTCGAGCGGACTGCCCGGCGCCCGGAACTCCTCCGTCCGCGCACCGAATTCGGGTGCGGGCAGGGCATTTCGGTCGAGCTTTCCGACGGGCGTCAACGGGACCTCGCTCAGCACCCGGATGGACGAGGGCACCATGTACGCCGGGAGGAAAGCCGCGGCATGCGCCTTGACCTCCCCCGGTTCGAGGGTGACGCCGTCGTGTGGGAGCACGTACGACACCAGGACGGTGTCGCCGGTTGGCCCGGCGTGCCCGATCGTCGTGGCGAAGCTGACCCCCTGCAGACCCATCAGCACGGCGTCGATCTCGCCCAGCTCGATCCGGAACCCCCGCACCTTGACCTGGAAGTCGCTGCGGCCGAGGTAGTCGAGGGTGTGGTCGGGCAGCCATCGCACGAGATCGCCGGTCCGGTACATCCTCGACCCGTTCTGTTCGAACGGGTTGGCCACGAAGCGCTGGGCGGTCAACCCACCCTTGCCGTGATAGCCGCGCGCGAGGGCGGGACCGAACACGTACAGCTCGCCGGACACCCCCATCGGCACCGGACGCAGCCGGGAATCGAGCACCGCCACACCGAAACCGATTGCGGGCCCGCCGATGTCGACCGCCTTCCCGGCGAGCATCGGACCGCCGACGGCTGCCTGCACCGTCGTCTCGGTGGGGCCGTACCCGTTGTACATCCGGCGTCCGGGTGCCCAGCGCGCGACGAGTTCCGGCGGGCATGCCTCCCCCGCGACGACGAGGACCTCCACGCCCTCGAGGCCGCGGTGGTCGATCGACGAGAGCGCCGTCGGGGTGACCAGTGCATGGGTGACGCCCTCCTCGCGCAGCAGGTCCGCGAGCTCGACGCCGCCGAAGACGGTGGGCGGGACGATCACCAGGCGCGCGGCCGCCCCGAACGCCATCAGCAGCTCGTACACCGACGCATCGAAACTGGGCGACGCCAGGTGCGACACCCGCGACTCGTGCGTCACCTCGAAGAGCTCACGCTCCTGCCTCGCGAGGTTGGCCAGCCCGCCGTGGGTGACCACGACCCCCTTGGGCACGCCGGTCGAACCCGAGGTGTAGATCAGGTAGGCGGGATGCTCGTGCCGCAGTGCGGAGATCCGGTCGCGGTCGGTCAGCGGCGCCGACGGGTACCCGTGAACCCAGGCCTGCACCTCGGCCGCATCGAGCGACAACCACGGCACGATGTCCGGCAGGTTCCCCCTACTGCCGCTCGCCGTCAGACCGAGCACCGCCCCGGAATCGGCCAGCATGTGGCCTATTCGCATCGCGGGATGGTTGGGGTCAACCGGTACGAACGCGGCGCCCGCCTTGGTCACGGCCCACACCGAGAGAACCGATTCGATGGACCTCGGCAGTCCGAGCGCCACCACCGACTCGGGCCCGACGCCCCGGTCGACGAGGGCGCGTGCCAACCGGTTCGAGCGCTCGTCCAGCTCGCGGTAGGTCATCGAGGATCCCATGAAGGACAGCGCGACCGAGTCGGGCCTGACCGCGACCGCGTCGGCGAGCAACTCCGGCCAGGTCCGCGGCGGCTCACCAGGCAGGCCCCACGCGGGCGCCAGGTCGGCCCGTTCCCCGGCGTCGAGGATCTCGATGTCACCGACCGGCCTGGCCGGGTCCGCGGTGACGGACTCGAGGATGCGCAGGAACCGCTCCGCGAATCCCCGCACCGTGCCGGGGTCGAACAGGTCCGTCGCGAAGTCGAAGCCTGCCGTCATCCCCGCCGGTGTGCCATCGGTGCCGAACTCCTCGGACAACAGCAGTTCCAGGTCCTCCTTCGCCACGTTCACCTCGAGGTCGACGCCCGACACGGTCAGTCCTGGCAGTTCCAGGCGGGGGCGGAGGTTGTTCTGGAACTCCAGGGACACCTGGAAGATCGGCGAGTACGAGGTGGATCGGATCGGGTTGAGCGCCTCGACAACCCGCTCGAACGGGACATCGGCGTTGCCGAACGCCGCCAGGTCGATCTCGCGCGCCCCTGCGAGCAGTTCGGTGAACGACGCGGCCCCGTCGACGCGACTGCGGAGCACCAGGGTGTTGACGAACATCCCGACGAGATCGTCGAGTTCCGCCTCGCCCCTGCCCGCGACGGGTGTGCCTATCGCGACGTCCTCGGTGCCGCCGAGCCTGCTGAGCAACAGCGCGAGCGCCGCGTGGACGACCATGAACACGCTCGTGTTGTTCTCCCGCGCCAGTGCGACCACCCGGCCGTGCAGGTCGGGCTCGACGGTGAAGTCGACACGATCGCCGTGGAAGGACTGCTGAACGGGTCGGGGCCGATCGGCGGGCAACTGCAGGACATCGGGAAGTCCGGCCAGCGTCTCGGTCCAGAAGTCGAGCTGGCGCGACGCCAGGCTGCCCGGATCGTCCGCGGAGCCGAGCAGATCGTGCTGCCAGAGCGCGTAGTCGGCGTACTGGATCTCCAGCGGCGCCCAGTCCGGCGCGCGGCCGTCGATTCGACTGGTGTACGCGGTCATGACGTCGCGTGCCAACGGGGCCATCGAGAATCCGTCGGCGCAGATGTGATGGACCACGATCGCCAGCACGTGCTCGTCCGGCGCCAGCCGGAACAGGGCGATGCGGTGTGGGACGGCGGTGGTCACATCGAACCCGGTCGCCATGAAGCGGCCGAGGCGATCCGGCAGATCGGTCTCGTCACCGAGATCGATGGGGGTGAGATCCGGTACGACCCCGGTCACCGGGTGGATCACCTGGCGTGGTCCCTCGGTCGACTCGGGGAAGGTGGTGCGCAACGACTCGTGCCGGGCCACGACATCGGCGAGCGCGGCCTGCATCGCCCGCAGGTCGAGGTTGCCGGACAGCCGGACCGCGAGCGGGATGTTGTACGCGGGCGACGACGGGTCGAACTGGTTGATGAACCACATCCGCTGCTGGGCAAGGGAGAGCGGGATGTCCGCAGGCCGCGGGCCCGCGGTCAGCGCGGGCCGGGCGGTGCCGACCGCCGCGTGCCTCTCGACGCGGATGGCGAGCTCGCGCACGGTGGGGGCCTCGAACAGCGCGCGCACGCCGATCTCGGTGTGCAGGGCCGCGTTCAGTCGGGCCATCACGCGGGTTGCGGTCAGCGAGTTGCCGCCCAGATCGAAGAAGTTGTCGTCGAGGCCCGTGCGATCGCATCCGATGACCGCGGTGAAGATGTCCGCGACGGTCTCCTCGATCGGCGTCGTCGGGGCACGGAACTCGGTGGTGGCGAAGACGAAATCCGGTTCCGGCAACGCCTTTCGGTCGAGCTTGCCGACCGGGTTCAACGGGATCTCGTCGAGGAGGGTGACCGCCGAGGGCACCATGTGCGCGGGCAACCGGCTCGCGAGGTGATCGGTGAGTTCGCGGGTCGCCACCATCGCGCCGCCGACCGGCAACACGTACGAGACCAGCACGGTGTCGCCCGACCGTCCGGTGTGTCCGATGGTCGCGGCGAAGGCGACGTCGGGATGATCGGTGAGCGCGGTGTCGATCTCGCCGAGCTCGACACGGAACCCGCGGACCTTGACCTGGAAGTCGCTGCGGCCCACGTACTCGATCGCCAGGTCACCGCTCGCGTCCCTGGTCCACCGGACGACGTCCCCGGTCCGGTACATCCGGGCGCCCGGCTCGAACGGGTTGGCCACGAAGCGGCCGGCGGTCAGTGCCGCCCGCCGGTGGTAGCCGCGTGCCAGCCCGACGCCCGCGAGATACAGCTCGCCCGCGACGCCGACGGGCACCGGTTGCAGCCTCGAGTCCAGCACCAGCTCCGCGACGCCGCGCAGCGGCCCGCCGATGGTGATCCGCTCACCCGGGGTCATCGCCGCGCTGATGTTCGACATGACGGTGGTCTCGGTCGGGCCGTACGCATTGAACAGGCGGCGCCCCGGCGCCCACCTGGCCACCAGGTCCGGCGGGCAGGCCTCGCCGCCGAACACGACGAACTGGAAGTCGTCGAGACCGGCGGGATCCATCGTGGAGAACGCCGCGGTCGTGATGAATGCGTGGGTGACCCGTTCCGCCGCCAGCAGCCGGGTCAGCTCGACGCCGCCGTAGACGGTCGGGGGAACCACCACCATCGTCGCGCCGGCCCCGCAGGCCTGCAGGTATTCGTAGATCGACCCGTCGAAACTCGGCGACGAGAAGTGCAGGGTCCGCGACGCGGGAGTCGCGTGGAACCGCTCGGTCTGCATGGCCGCGAAGTTGTCGAGCCCGCGGTGGGTGACGACGACCCCCTTCGGCACGCCCGTCGATCCCGAGGTGTAGACGATGTACGCGGCGCAGTCGAGCGTGATCGGCGAGATCCGGTCGGCGTCGGTCAGGTCCGCGCAGGACGTTTCTGCACAGTCCGACTCGAACGCTGGGTCGTCGAGCGCGATCCAGTGCGCCGCGGCGGGGAGCCGATGCCGTTCGGCCGCCGTCGTCAGGCCAAGGGTGGCGCCTGCATCGGTGAGCATGTGCTCGATCCGCTCGGCCGGATAGTTCGGGTCGACCGGAACGAACGCGGCCCCGGTCTTGGCCACCGCCCAGACCCCGAGAACCGATTCCACCGAGCGTGGGATGCCTAGTGCGACAAAGGTCTCCGGTCCGGCGCCCTGTGCGATCAGCCGCCGCGCGATCCGGTTCGAGCGCTCGTCGAGTTCGCGGTAGGTGACCTCCCTGCCCTGGAAGCTGAGCGCGATCGCCTCTGGGTCCATCGCCGCGGCGTCCGAGAAGATCTGCGGCAGTGTGCGGATCGACCCTCCTGGATGCCCACGCACCGGCGCCAACTCCCGCTGCTCCCGCTCGTCGAGCACCTGTACCCGGGCCACCGGGAGGTCGAGGTCCAGGTGGTCGAGCACGCGCTGCACCCGCAGCAGGATCGACTCGACGCTGTCGCGGTCGAACAGATCGGGGAGGTACTCGAGCTTGAGGTGCACACGGGCGTCCACGGACGCGACGAGGCACAGCGGGTAGTGCGCGGAGTCGGATCCCTCCACGTCGACCACCCGCATGCCCGCGATGTCCGTCTCCTCGGACAGCCCGGAACGGTCAACGGGATAGGACTCGAACACGGCCAGCGTGTCGAAGCCGAGCCCCTCCCCTGCCGCACGCTTGATCTCGGGCAGGCCCATGTAGTGGTGATCGAGTACGGCGGCCTGTTCGGTCTGGACCCGGTCGAGCAGTTCGCCGACGGTCTCCCCCGGCAGCAGCCGGACCCGGACCGGGATCGTGTTGATGAACAGCCCGATCATCGATTCGATACCGGAGATCTGCGGCGGGCGCCCGGACACCGTCGCGCCGAAGACGACGTCGTCGCGGCCGGTCAGCACGCCGAGCACGATGGCCCACACGGCCTGCACGACGGTGTTGAGGGTCAATCCACGCTCGCGGGCCAGCGCCCGGAGGCGGTCGGTCTGTTGCTCGGTGAGCGAGTGCTCCACCTCGTTCGAGACCGTGGACACCTCCCGGCCGGGATCGGCCGGGACGAGCAGGGTCGGATCGGTGACCCCTGCGAGGGCGGTGGTCCATGCCGCGGTGGACTCGGCGGCATCGCGCTCCGACAGCCATTCGAGGTAGTCACGGTACGAGCGGACACGGGGCAGGACCTCCTGGTCGCCGTCCGTCGCGTACAGAACCAGCAGCTCGCGCAGCATCAGCGGGGTGGACCAGCCGTCGAGCAGGATGTGATGGTTGGTCATCACCAGGCGGTAGTGCTCCGGTGCCGTCCTGATCATCGTGAACCGCAGCAGTGGCGCCCGTGCCATGTCGAAGCGGGTGACCCGGTCCGCGGCGAGTCGCGCCGTCAGCTCCGCCTCGCGCACCACCGGATCCAGAGCCGAGAGGTCGACCTCGCTCCACGGCAGCGTCACCCGGTTCTGGATGACCTGTACCGACCGGCCCTCCTCGTCCTGGACGAAGGCCGCCCGTAGGTTCGCGTGCCGGTCCAGCAGCGCCTGGCCGGCCCGGCGCATCCGCTGTGGGTCGACGACCCCGCGTAGTTCCAGTCCGAGCTGGACCAGATAGGAGTCGACGGATTCGTCGGACAGCAAGGCGTGGAACAGCATTCCGGATTGGAGCGGCGACATCGACCAGATGTCCGTCAGGTCGGGGTACCGGCTCTCGAGCTCGTCGATCGCGGACTGGTCGAGGTCCACGAGATCCAGGTCCGACGGGGTCAGCCCGCCCGCGCGGGGGCCCGCGGCGTGGATCGCCAGGGCCCGCAGCGCGCGGATCCACAGCTCCGCGACCTCCTCCACCTCGGCCGCGGTGAGCACCCCGCCGGGGAACGACCACGTCGCCCGCAACTGCGGGCCGTTCTCGGTGGCCCTGGTCATCGCGTTGATGTCCAGCACCGCCGCGACCGGCATCCCCGGGTTGTGCGGGTCGCCCAGCCCCGCGTAGTCGACCGGCAGCCATGCCGCCTCACCGGGACCGCCTGCCGCGGCCGTCGCGAACCGGCCCAGGTAGTTGAAGCTGATCTGTGGCACCGGCAGGTCACGCAGGACGGCCGCCGAAGCGTCGTCGAGGTACCGCAGCATGCCGAAACCGATGCCGTGGTCCGGGATCGCCAGCAGCTGCTCCTTGACCGCCTTCACCGCTGCGCCGGCGGCGGGCCCGCCCGCGAACGCCTCGTCGAGGTCGACGCCCGAGAGATCGAGGCGCACAGGGAATATGGTCGTGAACCAGCCCAGGGTGCGGCCGAGGTCGGCGCCGGGAACGACCTGTTCCTCGCGGCCGTGGCCCTCGAGGTTGACCAGCGCACCGTCGGCCCACACGCCCCGCTCGCGCCGCCACCGGGTGATCGCCATCGCCAGCGCGGCGAGCAGGGCATCGTTGACGCTGCCGTGGAACGCCTGCGGCAACGAGGTCAGGACGGCCTCGGTCACATTGGTCGGCACCGAGACCTGGACCTTCTGCACGGTCGAGTTGAGATCGAGGGCGCGGTCCCGCGGCCTGCTGCCGAGCACCGGGTCCTCGGCCGCAAGCATCTCCCGCCACAGGTCCAGCTCGGCGATGCGCTCCTCGCGGTGCACGGCCTCGGTCAGTCCGTGCGACCACCGACGCAGGGATGTCCCGACGGGCGCGAGCGCGGGCTCGGCACCGGAGTCGATCTGCGCCCAAGCCGTGGCCAGGTCCGGGACCAGGATGCGCCAGGACACCCCGTCGATCGCGACGTGGTGGGCGAGCACCAGCAGCCGGCCCTGTCCCTCGGGCGGATCGAACCAGACGACCTGCAGCATGATCCCGGCCGCGGGATCCAACCGATCGGCGGCCGCGTCCAGCTCGGCCGCGGCGATCGCGGTGAACTCCTCGCCCACCACCGTCGGTACGGCGACCCGCCGGAGCATCAGGTCCCCGTGCTCCGAGCCAACGGGTTGCACCTCCAGGAACCAGTCGCCCCGATCCGAGCGCAACCGCGCGCGCAGCGCGTCGTGGTGATCGACGACGGCCTGCACAGCACGCCGCAACGAGTCCTCGTCGACCTCGGCGGGCAGTGCCAGCACCGCCGCCTGTCCGTAGCGGTGGAACTCACCGCCGCGTTCGAGCATCCACCGCACGATCGGCGTGAGCGGAACCGTTCCGACGCCGCCGTCGGGAAGCTCCTCCAGCACCTCGGCGCCCGCCGCCTCGGCGACGCGGGCGACCTCGGCGAGTGCGGCAACCGTCTTACGCTCGAAGACATCTCGGGGCGTGATGACGACTCCGGCGGACTTCGCCCTCGCGACCAGCTGGATCGACATGATGCTGTCGCCACCGAGCGCGAAGAACGAGTCCTCGACGCCGACCGACTCGAGTCCGAGCGCCTCCGCGAACAGCTCGGCCAGCACCCGTTCCGCCTCGCTGACCGGAGCCCGGCTCGCCGTCACCCGCGCCCCGAAGTCCGGGGCGGGCAGCGCCTTCCTGTCCAGCTTGCCGTTCGCGGTCAGCGGCAGCTCGTCGAGGACCACCAGCGCGGCCGGCACCATGTGCGCGGCGAGCGACTCCGCCGCGAAATCGGAGACGGCGCCGACGTCGAGGACCGTGCCCGCCTCCGGCACCAGGTACCCGACGAGGCGGACACCACCGCTGCCGTCGTCGCGGGCCAGCACCACGGTCTGCGCGACGCCGGGGCTGCGCAGCAGCGCGGACTCGATCTCACCGAGCTCGATCCGGAACCCGCGGACCTTCACCTGGAAGTCACTGCGGCCCAGGTATTCCAGCTCACCGTCGGTGTTCCATCTGGCCACGTCGCCGGACCGGTACATCCGTGCACCGTCGGCACGGAACGGGTCGGCCACGAAACGGCCGGACGTGAGGGCGGCCCTGCCGAGGTAGCCGCGAGCGGCCTGGGCACCCGAGACATACATTTCGCCCGAGACACCGGGCGGGACCGGGTGCAGTCGCTCGTCGAGGACGTACACCCGCAGCCCGGGCAGACCTCGGCCGATGACGGACGCGGAGGCCTCGGCCGCGAACTCCCGGTCCAGGGGGATGTGGCTGACGTGCACCGTGGTCTCGGTGATGCCGTACATGTTGACCAGGGCGGGCGAAGTGTCGCCGTGCCTGCTGTACCAGCGGCCCAGCTGACCGAGGTCGAGCGCCTCGCCGCCGAAGATCACGTACCGCAGGCTGAGCCCGGCCGGGTCGCCGCGCTCCGACGCCACCCGGTCTGCCTCGGCCAACTGGTAGAACGCGGTCGGCGTCTGGTTGAGCACCGTCACCCGCTCGCGCCGCAACAGCTCCAGGAACATCTCCGGTTCGCGGGCGGTGTAGTGGTCGACGACCACGAGAGTGCCGCCGTACAGCAGCGGGCCCCACAGCTCCCACACCGAGAAGTCGAAGGCGTAGGAGTGGAACATCGTCCACACATCCGTGTGGTCGAATCCGAACCTGCCCTCGGTGTTGGCCATCAGTGTCGCCACGTTCCGATGCGAGACCAGAACGCCCTTCGGTCGCCCGGTCGACCCGGAGGTGTAGATCACGTACGCCAACGACGCCGGTTCCAGCACGCCGCGGCGATCCGCGTCGGTGATCGGTGCGGAGGACAGGGCGTCGAGCTCGGCAACGACCTCCGGCGCGTCGAGGCGGACGGTCGGGATCGCCGATCCGGGCACCGACTCGGCGTCCGCCACCGTGGTCAGAACGCACACCGGCCGCGAGTCCTCGAGCATGAAGGCCAGCCGTTCGGCGGGATAGGTCACGTCCACCGGCAGGTAGCCGCCGCCTGCCTTGATCACCGCGAGCAGCGCGACGACCAGGTCGGCGGAACGCGGCATCGCCACGGCCACCAGGTCCTCCGGCCCCACCCCGAGGGAGATCAGGTGGCGGGCAAGGCGGTTGGCCCTGTCGTCGAGTTCCGCGTAGGTCAGGGAGGTGTTCTCGAAGGTGACCGCGACGGCTCCTCGGTGCTCCGCGGCGATGCGCGCGAACAGGTCCGCGAGGGTCGCGGGCCCGACCGCGACGCCCTCCTCCCCGACGAGCAACCGATCCCGCTCTGCGGGGTCCACGATGTCGATGTCGCCGATCGTGCGGTCCGGGTCGGCGGTGACCGCATCGAGGATGCGCAGGTACCGCTCGGCGAAGGACGCGGCGGTGTCCCGATCGAAAAGGTCGGTGGCGAAGGTGAACCCGGCGCTCATGCCCGCGGGCTCACCGTGCTCGTCGTGATGTTCGCCGATGGTCAGCTGCAGGTCGAACTTGGACACACCCAGGTCGTGGTCGACCGCGTCGACGGCGAGTCCCGGCAGCTCGAGGTGGGCCGACAGATTGTTCTGGTACTCGATCAACACCTGGAACAGCGGCGAGTGCGAGGTGGAGCGTTCCGGTGCCAGCACGTCGACCAGTCGCTCGAACGGCAGGTCCGCGTTCCCGAACGCCGCCAGGTCGGTTTCCCGGACCTGGGTCAGCAGGTCGGTGAAGGTCGCCGCCGCCGGGGCGTCGCTGCGCAGGACGAGAGTGTTGACGAACATCCCGACCATGTCGTCGAGCTCCGCCTCGCCGCGCCCGGCGACCGGGGTGCCGATGGCGATGTCGGCGGTGCCGGACAGACGGGCGAGCAGCACCGCGAGGGTGGCGTGCGCCACCATGAACATCGTCGAATTGTTCTGCCGGGCAATCGTCGCCAGCTTCCGGTGGATACGCGGGCCGATCTCGAAATCGACCACCTCCCCACGGAAGGAGCGGGCAAGCGGGCGCGGCCGGTCCGCCGGTAGCTGCAGCAGGTCGGGCAGCCCGGCGAGGTTCGACGTCCAGTACGCCAGCTGCCGGGAGATCACCGAGTCGGGGTCGTCCTCCGAACCGAGCAGCTCGTGCTGCCAGAGCGTGAAGTCGGCATACTGCACGGCCAGCGGGGCCCATTCGGGGTCCCGCCCCTCGACCCGCGAGCTGTACGCGGTCATGACGTCGCGGGCCAACGGTGCCATCGAGAAGCCGTCCGCGGCGATGTGGTGCACCACGACGGTCAGGACGTGCTCGGTCTCGCCGAGTTCGAAAAGGCCCGCGCGCAGCGGGACCTCACGCGTGACATCGAAACCCGCCGAGACGAAGGACGCGATCCGGTCCGCCAGGTCCACCTCGACGACCTCGACCGGTACCAGATCCGGCCCGGCCTGTGCGGCGTCCACGATCCGCTGGACCGGCTGCCCGTCGATGGTCGGGAACTCGGTGCGCAGCGACTCGTGCCTGGTCAGCACGTCGCGGATCGCGGCGCGCAGGGCGATCACGTCCAGCCGACCGGTGAGGCGGATGGCGAGGGGAATGTTGTACGCCGACGAGGCGGTGTCGAATTGGTTGATGAACCACATCCGCTGCTGCGCCAGCGAGAGCGGGATGCGGTCGGGGCGGGAGACCGGACGCAGCGCGGGGCGATCGGTCCGGTCCGCCGTGTGGTGCTCGATGGCGGCCGCCAGGCGATGCACGGTGGGCGCCTCGAACAACGCTCGCACGCCGATCTGCGTGCCGAGCGCGTCGTTGACCCGGGCGATGACGCGGGTCGCGGTCAGCGAATTGCCGCCCAGCTCGAAGAAGTCGTCGTCGACACCGATCCGATCGGCACCGAGGACCGCGACGAACACGTCCGCGATGGCCTCCTCTGCCGGTGTCGAGGGCGCACGGAACTCCGTGGTGGACAGCACGTACTCCGGCGCGGGCAGCGCCTTTCGGTCGAGCTTGCCGACAGGGGTGAGCGGGATCTCCTCGATCATCACGATCGAGGACGGCACCATGTGTCCCGGCAGCCGGGTGGCGGCGTGCGCGGTGAGGCGGGCGGCAAGGCCCGACTCGGATCCGTTCGAGGCGGCCGCGGCCGCGACCGGCAACACGTAGGCGACCAGCCTGGTGTCCCCGGACGGGCCGGTGTGACCGATCGTGGTCGCGAAGTCGACATCCGGGTGATCGGTGAGCACGGCGTCGATCTCGCCGAGCTCGATCCGGAATCCGCGTACCTTCACCTGGGAGTCGGCGCGCCCCAGGTACTCGAGCCTGCCGTCGTCCGTCCACCGGGCGAGGTCGCCGGTGCGGTACATCCGCGAACCCGGCTCACCGTGCGGGCTCGCGACGAACCGCCCGGCGGTCAGCGGCCCGCGGCGATGATAGCCCCTGGCCAGACCGGCTCCGGCGACGTACAACTCGCCCGGCACACCCACCGGCACCGGCTGCAGCCGGGAGTCGAGGACGACCTCGGCGATGCCACGGATCGGGCCACCGATGGTGACGGACTCGCCCGCCGACATCGCGTCGCTCATGTTCGTCGCGACGGTGGCCTCGGTGGGTCCGTACGCGTTGAACAGCCGCCGTGGCGGTGTCGCCCACTGTCCGACCAGCTCGCGCGGGACGGCCTCGCCACCGACGACCACGGAGGCGAACTCGTCCAGTCCGTCGGGTTCGATCGAGGCAAGCGCGGACGGGGTGAGGAAGCCGTGCGTGACGCGCTGGGCGCGTAGCAGTTCCGCGAGTTCCGCGCCGCCGTAGACGGTCGGTGGCGCGATCACCATCGTCGCACCCGGCCCGAACACAAGCAGGTACTCGAGGACCGAGGCGTCGAAGCTGGGCGAGGAGAAGTGCAGGACCCGCGACGTGGCCTCCGTCCCGCAGCGGGCCCGCTCCTCGGCGGCGAAGTTGTCCAGCCCCCGATGAGTGACGACGACACCCTTCGGCATGCCCGTCGACCCCGAGGTGTAGATCAGGTAGGCCGGGTTGTCGAAACCCAGCGCGGCGCGCCGGTCGGCATCGGTGACGGGGGCCGCGGACATGCGCGCACAGTCCCGAACGAAGTCGGGATCGTCGATCGCCATCCAATCGACCCCGCCCGGCAGTGAATCGCGCTCGGTCGTGACCGTCAGCCCCTCGGTCACGCCCGCGTCGGTGAGCATGTGCACGATGCGCTCGGATGGGTAGTTCGGGTCCACCGGCACGAAGGCCGCACCGCTCTTGGCCACCGCCCACACCGCGAGCACGGACTCGATCGAGCGAGATACCGCCACCGCCACGAAGCTCTCGGCACACGCTCCGCGTTCGATCAGGACCCGGGCCAACCGGTTCGAGCGTTCGTCGAGTTCGCGATAGGTCACCGAGTCGTCGCCGCAGATCACGGCGACGGCGTCCGCCCGGCGGGCAGCCGCGTCGGCGAGCAACTGCGGAAGCAACCGGAAGGACAGTCCCCTCGGCCCCTGCACGGGCGCGAGCCGATCGCGCTCGGCGGCGCTGAGCAGGTCGAGGCCTGCCAGCGCCGTGCCGGGATCGGCTGCGACGGCCGCCAGCACCCGGACCACCCGGCCCGCAATGGATTCCACACTGGCTCGATCCAGCAGGTCGGGTAGGTACGTGAGCCGAAGCCGCAGTTCCGCGTCGGCGGAGGCGATCACGGTCAGCGGATAGTGTGTCGCGTCGCCGCCCTCGATCACATCGGCGATCCGCATCCCGGCGATGTCGGTGACCTGGGACAGCCCGGCCCTGTCGACGGGATACGACTCGAACACGGTGAGGGTGTCGAAGCCGAGCCCGGGTCCGACCGCCTGAGCGATCTCCGGCAGTCCCAGATGGTGGTGGTCGAGCAGGGCGGCCTGGTCGCTCTGGACCCGGCTCAACAACTCACCGAGAGTCTCGTTGGGGTCCAGGGTGATTCGAACCGGGAGCGTGTTGATGAACAATCCGATCATCGTCTCGACGCCCGCGACCTGCGGTGGCCTGCCGGAGACGGTGGCCCCGAACACCACGTCGTCCCGTGCGGTCAGCAGCCCGAGCACGATCCCCCATGCGGCCTGCACCATGGTGTTCAGCGTGACGCCGTGCGTCCGGGCCACCTCGCGCAGCGCGTCGGTCTGCTCCTCGCTGACCGAGGCGTACACCTCCCCCGGCACGGTGCTCAGTTCGCGTCCCGGCTCCGCGGGGACGAGCAGCGTCGGTTCCTCGACGTCGGCGAACGCTCGCACCCACGCGTTCGTCGAATCCGAGATGTCCCGGCGCGCGAGCCATTCCAGATAGTTCCGGTAGGGCGCCACCCGCGGGAGCACACCGGTGTCACCTTCGGTGGCGTAGAGGACGAGCAGCTCCTTGAGCAGCAACGGCGTCGACCACCCGTCGAGCAGGATGTGATGGTTGGTCATGTAGATCCGGTGGCGGTTCGGGCCCGTCTTGATCAGCATGAACCGCATCAACGGCGGCGTGGCCATGTCGAAACGGGTGGCGCGATCCGCGGCGAGGATCGTCGCGAGCCGCGCCTCGAGCACGGCCGGATCCTCCTCGGACAGGTCCAGCTCGACCCATGGCACCTCGACCCGCTCGGCGATCAGCTGAACCGGCTCGGCGTCGCCGTCCTGGTGGAAGGCGGCACGCAGATTGGGGTGCCGCTCCAGTAGTGCCTGTGCGGCTCGCCGCATCCGCTCCGCGTCGACGACGCCGTCCAGCTCCAGCCCGAGCTGGACGAGGTAGGCGTCGACCGAGCAATCCGACAGCAACGCGTGGAACAGCAGACCCTTCTGCAGCGGGGCCATCGTCCAGACGTCGGACAGGTCGGGGTACCGGCTCTCGAGCCGGTCGATCGCGGCCTGGTCCAGGGACACCAATCCGAGGTCCGAGGGGGTCAGGCCGCCCGCGCCAGGGGATTCGGCGTGCCCGGCGAGCGCCGTGAGCGCCGCCGCCCACAGCTCGGCGAGCTCCCTGGCCTCGTCCTCGGCGAGGACCCCGGTGGGGAACGCCCAGGTGGCCCGCAGCTGGGGGCCGTCGGGGGTCGTCGCGGTGATCGCGTTGACGTCGACGGCCGCCGCGACGGGCAGCCGGGGATCCGTGACGCCCGCGAGGTCCCCCGCGTCCTCGACCGGAAGCCAGCCGGTGTCACCGTGATCGGACGCGGCGGTGGTGAAGCGGCCCAGGTAGTTGAAGCTGATCTGCGGTGCGGCGAGCTCGCCGAGGACCGAGGCGGCCGCGTGGTCGAGGTGGCGCAGCATCCCGTACCCGATGCCGTGATCCGGGATGGCCAGCAATTGCTCCTTCACGGACTTGATCGCGGCGCCTGCCGCCGGTCCGCCCGCGAAGGCGTCATCGAGGTCGATGCCGGACAGGTCGAGGCGCACCGGGAACACCGCGGTGAACCAGCCGACCGTGCGCGTCAGATCCGCTCCCGGCACGACCTGTGCCTCGCGACCGTGACCCTCGAGGTTGACGAGAGCGCCGTTCGTGCGCACGCCCCTGTTCTCGCGCCAGCGGGCCAACGCCAACGCCAGGGCCGTGAGCAGGCCGTCGTTCACGCTGCCGTGGAACGCCGAGGGCAGCGTGGTGAGCACCGCCTCGGTCACCGAGGGCGGCAGATCGATCTCGACCCTGGCCACCGTGGCATTGACGTCGACAGCCGGATCGAGCGGCCTCGAACCGAGCAGCGGGTCCGGTTCGGCCAGCATCCGGGTCCAGGTGTCCAGCTCCCCGGACCTGTCTCGCGCGGCATCGGCCAGGGCGTGGGCCCAGCGGCGCATCGAGGTACCGACGGCGGCGAGGTCCGGCCGCCCGCCCGCCTCCAGCTGCGCCCATGCGGTCGCGAGGTCGGGGATCAGCACCCGCCAGGACACCCCGTCCACCACGAGGTGATGCGCGACCACGAGCAGCCGTCCGACGCCGGCTGGGGTCTCGAACCACACCGCCTGCACCATGGTCCCTGCGGACGGATCGAGTCTGCCCTGCGCCTGTGCCAGCGTGTCGGCCACCGCGGCGGTGAACTCCGGACCGGCGACCTCGTCGACCGGGATCCGGCGGAGCACTGTCGCCGACGACACGGCTCCTGTCGGTCGCACCTCGAGTCCCCAGTGTCCCGGCCCCCCGTGCAGTCGGGAACGGAGCATGTCGTGTCGGTCCAGCACCGCCTGCAGCGCGCGTTCGAGCACGTCGCGGTCCATCCCCGGCGGGAGCGTGAGCAGCACGGACTGGGAATAGCGGTCGAAGTCGCCGCCGCGCTCGAGCAGCCAGCGCACGATCGGCGTCAGCGGTACCTCGCCGACCCCACCCCCCGGGAGCTCGTCGAGCGTGGGCACCTCGGCCGTCTCGCCGACGACAGCGACCTGGGCGAGCGCGGCGACGGTCTTGTGCTCGAAGACATCCCGCGGCGAGAGGAACACACCCGCCGTCTTGGCCCGCGACACCAACTGGATCGACATGATGCTGTCGCCGCCGAGGGCGAAGAACGAATCATCGGCACCGATCGCCTCCACCCCGAGCACCTCGGCGAACAACCCGGCCAGCACTCGCTCGGTCTCGGTGACCGGCGCCCTCCCCTCGGTCGTACGCGCACCGAAGTCGGGCGCGGGCAACGCCTTTCGATCGATCTTGCCCGCGGGCGTCAGCGGCAGCTCGTCCAGCACCACCAGCGCGGCAGGCACCATGTGCGGCGCCAGCACCTCACCGACCGAGGCCAGGACCTCCGCGGCACCGAGTTCGGCGCCCTCGTCGGGCACCACGTAGCCGAAGAGCCGCCCGACGCCGCGACCGTCATCGCGGACGGTTGCCACCGCATCGGACACCCCGGCGCAGTCCCGCAACGCCGATTCGACCTCGCCGAGCTCGATCCGGAATCCGCGGACCTTGACCTGGAAGTCGCTGCGGCCCAGGTAGGCCAGTTGACCGTCGGGACGCCAGCGCACCACGTCGCCGGTGCGGTACATCCGGGATCCGGGGTCTCCGAAGGGGTTCGCCAGGAACCGGTCCGCGGTCGCCCTCGACCTCCGGTGGTACCCGCGGGCCAGTCCGGGCCCCATGACATAGAGCTCACCCGCGACACCGACCGGAACCGGGTGCAGGCGCTCGTCGAGGACCAGCACGCCGCACCCGACCGGCGGGCGTCCGATCGCGACCGCAGCGCCGGGGACCATCGGATCGCTGACACTGGCGACGACGGTCGCCTCGGTGGGCCCATAGGCGTTGAACATCGTGGCCGTCCCCGCCCACTGGCGCACCAGTTCCGGCGGGCAGGTGTCGCCGCCGGTCACCACGCACTCGAGGGCATCGAGTCCGGCGGGGTCGACGGAGGCCAGCGCGGCCGGGGTGACGAAGGCGTGGGTGACCCGCTCGCGAGCGAGCAGTTCGGCCAGTTCCGCGCCCCCGTAGAAGGTCGGCGGCGCGATCACCATCGTGGCACCCGCGCCGAAGGCCAGCAGCAGCTCCAGCACGGACGCGTCGAAGCTCGGCGAGGAGAAGTGCAGGGTCCGCGACGCCGGGCCGACGGCGAACCGGGTGCGTTCGTCGGCGGCGAAGTTCGCCAGGCCGCGGTGGGTGAGCACCACGCCCTTCGGGACACCGGTCGAGCCGGAGGTGTAGATCAGGTAGGCGGGGTGCCCGAGCAGCAGCGGGGCGCGCCGGTCGGTGTCGGTGACCGCGGTACCGGGCTGTCCGTCGACCTCGGCACCGAATCCCGGGTCGTCGAGGACCAGCCAGTCCGCCGTGTCCGGCAGCTGCGCACGCGACCGCGACACCGTGAGACCGAGCGCGGCCCCGGAATCGGTCAGCATGTGCTCGATGCGCTCGGCCGGATAGCTCGGGTCCACCGGCACGTAGGCGGCTCCCGCCTTGGCCACCGCCCACACCGAGAGCACCGACTCGATCGACCGGGCCATCCCGAGGGCGACGATCGATTCCGGGCCGATGCCCCGGCCGATGAGCACCCGCGCCAGCCTGTTCGAGCGTTCGTCCAGTGCGCGGTAGGTCAGAGTCGTGTCCTCGCAGATCACCGCAACGGCATCGGGATCGATCGCGGCGGCGTCCGAGAGCAGCTGGGGCAGGGTGCGTGGCGGCACCTCGGCGGGACCGGTGACCGGCGTCAGCGACCGGCGCTCGCTCGGATCGAGCAACTCGATGTCCCCCACCGCGATCGACGGATCGGCGGTCGCGGCCTCGAGGACCCGGACGAACCGCGCGGCGAGGCCGTCCACCGTCGCCGGGTCGAAGAGATCCGTGGCGAAGGTGAACGCGGCCGCAACCCCCGCAGGGCCGCCGTCCCCGTCATAGCGCTCGTCGAGGGTCAGCTGCAGATCGAAGTTCGCTGTGACGGTATCGAGTTCAACGGGCTCGATGACGAGCCCCGGCAGCTCCAGCCGCGCCCGTTCGGTGTTCTTGAACTCGAGCATCACCTGGAACAACGGGGAATGCGCGGTCGACCGTTGCGGGGCGAGGACGTCCACCAGTCGCTCGAACGGAAGGTCTGCGTGACCGAACGCGCCGAGATCCGTCTCGCGCACCGAGTCGAGCAACTCGGCGAAGGTGGCCGAGCGATCGACCCGGGTACGCAGGACGAGGGTGTTGACGAACATGCCGACGAGGTCGTCCAGTGCGGCCTCGCCGCGGCCGGCGATCGGCGTCCCGACCGCGACATCGTCGGTGTCCGACAGCCGGCTCAGCAGTACCGCCAGGACGGCGTGCATCGCCATGAACACGCTCGAACTGCGCTCCCTCGCGGTCGCGACGAGCCTGCGATGGGTGTCCGCGTCGATCGAGAACTCCACCCGGTCGCCGCGCAGCGATCGCTCGGCGGGCCGTTGCCGGTCGACCGGCAGTGCCAGCACCTCGGGAAGGCCGGACAGCGTCCGCGTCCAGTAGTCCAGCTGCCGCGCGATCAGGGACTCGGGGTCCTCCTCGGAGCCGAGCATCTCGCGCTGCCAGAGCGCGTAGTCGGCATACTGCACCGGCAGCGGTGTCCACTGCGGGAGCTCGCCTGCTATCCGGGAGCTGTAGGCCGCCATGACATCCCGGGCCAGCGGGACCAGTGAGAAGCCGTCGGCCGAGATGTGGTGCACGACGACGACGAGGACGTGCTCGGTCTCGCTCAGTTCGAACAGCGCCGCCCGCAACGGAACCCGCGCCGTCACGTCGAAGCCGGCGGCGACGAACCGGGCGAGCTCCTCGGGCATCGCATCCTGCGGAACCGCGACCGGCCGCAGGTCACCCACCACCTCGTCGGCGTCGACGACCACCTGCATCGGCTCCCCGTCGACGAGCGGGAACATCGTGCGCAGGGCCTCGTGCCTGTCGACCACGTCGAGGATGGCCGTACGCATGGCGTCGGCGTCGAGTGCGCCGGAGAGTCGGACGGGCAGTGCCACGTTGTACGCGGAGGACGACGTGTCGAACTGGTTCATGAACCACATCCGGCGCTGCGCTAGCGAGACGGGCACCCGCGGTGACCGGGCGGATGCGAGCAAGGCGGGACGCGCAACCGCCCGCGAACTCTGGGTCTCGGCGCACACGGCGAGCGCGGCCACCGTCGGCGAGTCGAAGAGCTCGCGGACCCCGATCCGGGTGTCGACGGCCGCGTTGACCCTTGCCACCATCCTGGTCGCCACCAGTGAGTTCCCGCCGAGGTCGAAGAAGTTGTCGTACACACCGATCCGGCCGAGCCCGAGCAGGTCCGCGAAGATCGACGCGATGATCTCCTCGATCGGGTTCCGCGGTGCCACGAACTCGGACGTCTTGGCCGCGAAGATCGGTTCGGGGAGAGCGGAACGATTGAGCTTGCCGGTCGAGCCGAGGGGGAATTCCTCCAGCACCATCAGCTGTGCGGGCACCATGTAGCCGGGCAACCTCGAGGCGGCCCCTTCGATCACGCCGTCGGTGTCGATCTCCTGGCCGCGCTCGGCGACCAGGTACCCGATCAGCGAATCGCCCGTGAGAGGGTCGCTGTGCATCGTCACCGCCGCTTGAGCCACCGCGGGGTGTTCGAGCAGGGCCAGCTCGATCTCGGACAGCTCGATGCGCAGGCCCCGCATCTTGACCTGGAAGTCGGTGCGGCCGAGGTACTCGATGTTCCCGGTCTCGTTCCACCGCACCAGGTCGCCGGTGCGATACATCCGCTCGCCCGGCGCGAAGGGGTTGGCCACGAATCGGTCCGCGGTGAGGTCCGCGCGACCGACGTAGCCGCGTGCCAGCTGGACACCGCCCAGATACAGCTCGCCCGCGACGCCGACCGGGACCGGGTTCAACCGGCCGTCGAGCACGTACACCCGGGTGTTCCACACCGGGGCGCCGATGGGCACGACCACCTCGTCCGCGGCGGTGCACGCCCAGTACGTCACGTCGACCGAGGCCTCGGTCGGTCCGTACAGATTGTGCAGTTCCGCGACGCTGAACTGACGGAACGCCTCGGCCGCCGACGGCGCGAGCGCCTCACCGCTGCAGAACACCCGGCGCAACGACCGGCATCGGGCCGGATGCGCACCCGCGGTGAAGGTCGCCAGCATCGAGGGCACGAAGTGCATCGTGGTGACGCGTTCGGTCTCGATCAGCCGCGACAGGTAGTCCGGGTCCCGATGCCCGTCGGGGGCGGCGACCACCAGCCGTGCGCCGGTCTGCAGCGGCCAGAAGAACTCCCACACCGAGACGTCGAAGGTGGCGGGGGTCTTCTGCAGCACCACGTCCTCGGGCGTCAGGGGGTACCGGTGCTGCATCCACGACAACCTGTTGGCGATCCCGGCGTGGGTGACCGCGACGCCCTTCGGCCTCCCGGTCGAGCCGGAGGTGTAGATCACGTACGCGACGTCGTCCGGGCGAAGACGGCCGAGCCGGTCGGCATCGACGATCGGTGACGGGTCCTGCGCGCTGAGGTCGAGCCGGTCGATCTCCAACGCCTCCACCGAGTCAGGAAGCGCGGCGCGGTCGGTGTGAGTGGTGAGTACGCACACCGGCCTGGCACTGCCGAGCACATATGCTGTCCGGTCCGCGGGGTGATCCGGATCGATCGGCACGTAGGCGCCGCCCGCCTTGACCACCGCGTACATGCCGACCACGAGCTCCATGGAACGTCGCGTGGCCAGGCCGACGGTCGTCTCCGGTCCGACCCCGAGTGAGATCAGGTGGCGGGCCAGTCGATTGGCCGCCGCGTCGAGCTCGGCGTAGGTCAACTGGTCCTGGCCGAACACGACGGCGACCGCGTCGGGGGTGCGCGCGACCTGCTCATCGAAGCGGTCGCCGAGGGTGGTCGCGGGCAGCTCCCGTTCGGTGGCGTTCCAGTCGGTCAGCACCTGCGAACGCTCGCTCCCGTCGAGCAGGTCGACGTCGCCGATCGTCACCGCGACATCCCCGGTGACCGATTCGAGTAACCGGACGAATCGCTGCGCGAACCGGCGGACGCTCGGCGCGTCGAAAAGGTCGGTGGCATAGGAGAACGCCGCCGCGATCCGGCCCGGCGCGCCCTGGTCGTCGTAGGTCTCCGTCAGGGTGAGCTGCAGGTCGAACTTGGCGGTTCCGTTGTCCAGCGCCTCCACGTCCACGATCAGGTCGGGTAGTTCGAGTCGCGTGTGGCCGGTGTTCTGGAGCACCAGCAGCACCTGGAACAGCGGGGAGTAGGCGGTGGACCGTGTCGGGTTGAGCACCTCCACGACCCGCTCGAACGGGACGTCGGTGTGGCCGAACGCGTTGAGGTCCACCGTGCGCGTCTGCTTGACCAACTCCGAGAACGTCACTCCTGGATCGACGGGGGTGCGAAGCACGAGCGTGTTGACGAACATGCCGACCAGGTCGTCGAGCGCGGCCTCGCCCCTACCCGCGATCGGGGTTCCGACGGAGATGTCGGACGACCCGCTCAGCCGAGCCAGCAGCACCGCCAGCGCGGCGTGCAGAACCATGAACAGGCTCGAATCCAACTGCCCCGCACGCGAGATCAGCTTGTTGTGCAGCTCGGCGGAGATCGTGAACTCCTCGACCGCGCCCCGGAAGGACTGCTCCGGCGGGCGGGGGCGGTCCGTTGGCAACTCGAGCACGTCGGGGGCGCCCGCCAGCGCGGCCGTCCAGTAGTCGAGCTGGCCGGAGATCAGGCTGTCGGGGTCGTGCTCGTCACCGAGCAGTTCCCGCTGCCACAGCGAGTAGTCCGCGTACTGCACCTCGAGCGGAGCCCAGTCAGGGGCACCGCCCAGCCTGCGGGCGTTGTACGCGGTCATCACGTCGCGCGCGAGCGGTGCCATGGAGTAGCCGTCGGCGGCGATGTGGTGGACGACCAGGACCAGCACGTGCTCGGTCGGTCCGAGGCGGAGCAGCTCGGTCCGCACCGGGAACTCGGTGGTGACATCGAAGCCGGTCGACGCCAGCCGGGTGACCATCTCGCGCAGGCCGCTCTCGGACACCGGCACCGGCGCCAGGTCCGGCACCACCTCGGAGGCGGGCCGGATCGACTGGAACGGACCGTCGGGAGAATCCGGGAACACGGTCCGCAGCGACTCGTGCCGTTCGACGACATCGGCCAGTGCCCTGGCCAACGCGTCGGGGTCCAGTTCGCCCGCGAGGCGCACGGCGATCGGGATGTTGTACGCAGGCGAGGACGGGTCGAACCGGTTGATGAACCACATCCGTTGCTGCGCAAGGGAGACCGGAACTCGGTCGGGCCGCTCCCCCGCCGCCAACACGGGCCGGTCCGGGTCCCGGCGGCCCATCCGGTCGATGCGCGCGGCGAGCTGCTGGACCGTCGGCGCCTCGAACAGATCCAGCACCCCGATGTCGCTGTCGAGGACGGCATTGATGCGCGCGACCACCCGGGTCGCGATCAGCGAGTTGCCTCCGAGGTCGAAGAAGCTGTCCCTTGTACTGATCCGCTCGACGCTGAGAACCGTCGCGAAGACCCCGGCGACCGCCTCCTCGCTGTGGGTTTCCGGGGCCAGGAACTCGGCGGTCGAGGTGACGAAGTCCGGTGCGGGCAGCGCCTTCCTGTCGAACTTCCCCGCTGGAGTCAGCGGGATCTCGTCGAGCAGGACGATGCTCGACGGCACCATGTGCCCCGGCAGGCGGGCGGCCAGGTGCGCGGTCAGCTCGGCGGCGGCGATCGCGGCGTCGCTCGTCGGGTGCACATACGACACCAGCACCGTGTCCCCGAACGGGCCGGGGTGACCGACGGTGGCTGCGAAGCTGACGTCGGGGTGTGTGGTCAGGGCCGCGTCGATCTCGCCGAGCTCGATCCGGAAACCCCTGATCTTCACCTGGAAGTCGCTGCGTCCGAGGTACTCGAGGGTGTAGCCGTGCCCGTCCTCGGTCGTCGTCCACCGCGCGAGGTCTCCGGTTCGGTACATCCGGGTGCCGGGCTCACCGAACGGGCTGGCCACGAAGCGGTCCGCGGTGGGGACAGGCCGCCGGTGATAGCCGCGGGCGAGGCCGGGGCCGGTGACGTAGAGCTCACCGGGCACCCCCGCGGGTACCGGGTGCAACCGGCCGTCGAGGACCATCTCACCGCACCCGAGTGGTGGTCTGCCGATGGTGACCTGTTCACCGGGGGTCATCCGGGGGCTGATGGACGAGACGATCGTCGTCTCGGTCGGCCCGTACGCATTGAACATCCGATGGCCGGGCGCCCACTGCTGCACGAGTTCCGGCGGGCAGGTGTCGCCGCCGGTGACGAGGCACTCGATGTCGTCGAGGCCTGCGGGGTCGACGGAGGCCAGCGCGGCCGGGGTGACGAAGGCATGGGTGACCCGACGTCGGCCGAGCAGTTCGGCGAGTTCCGCGCCGCCGTAGACGGTCGGCGGGGCGACCACCATCGTGGCACCCGTACCGAACGCCATCAGCAGTTCGAGGACCGACGCGTCGAAACTCGGCGACGAGAAGTGCAGGGTCCGCGACGCCGGGGTGACGGCGAAACGGTCGCGCTCCTCGGCCGCGAGGCTGGCCAGGCCGCGATGGGTGAGCACCACGCCCTTGGGTACGCCGGTCGAGCCGGAGGTGTAGATCAGGTAGGCCGGATGCGTCAGCAGCAGCGGAGCGCGACGATCCTCGTCCGTGACCTGCGCCGGAGAATAGCGCTCGAGGTCCGCCGCCAGGTCGGGTGCGTCGAGGACCAGCCACGGCACCGCGCCGGGAAGTCGGCTCGCGCGCTCGCCGACGGTCAGACCGAGGGCGGCGCCGGAATCGGTGAGCATGTGCTCGATGCGCTCGGCCGGATAGTTCGGGTCGACGGGGACGAACGCGGCGCCGGCCTTGGCCACCGCCCACACCGACAGCACGGACTCGACGGACCGGGCCATCCCCAGCGCCACTATGGATTCCGGGCCCACGCCCCGATCGATCAGCAACCGTGCCAGCCGGTTCGAGCGCTGGTCGAGTTCGCGGTACGTGAGGCTCACGTCCTGGAACACGAGTGCGGCGGAGTCGGGGTCGATGTGCGCGGCGTCGGCGAACAGCTCCGGCAACGTGCGCGGCGGCACCTCCGGGCCCCCGAGCACCGGCGCCAGGGCGTCGCGTTCGTCGGCGTCGAGGAGTTCGATGTCCCCCACCGCGATCGACGGATCCGCGGTCGCGGCATCGAGTATCCGGACGAACCGGGTCGCGAAACCCTCGACGGTGTCCGGATCGAACAGGTCGGTGGCATAGGTGAAAGCCGCCGACATGCCGGCAAGGGCGCCGTCCGCGTCGTGCCGCTCGGCGATGGTCAGGCACAGGTCCACCTCGGGGGCGATACCGTCGGCCTCGACCGATTCGACTGTGAGACCAGGCAGTTCGAGGTGTGGCCGCCGCGAGTTGCGCACCTCGAGCAGCACCTGGACCAGGGGCGCATAGGCCGTCGAGCGGACCGGACAGACCGTCTCGACGAGGCGCTCGAACGACTGCTCGGCATGGTTGAAGGCGCTGAGCTCGCCGAGGGACGCCTCGTGCAGGAGTTTGCCGAACGAGTCGCCGCCATCGACCCGGGTCCGCAGGACCACCGTGTTGTCGAAGGACTCGACGGTGCCGTCCACTGCCGCGGCGTGAACCGCGACCGGGGTGCCGATCGCCACATCGTCGGTGTCGCCGAGCCTGCTCAACAGCACCCCCAGCGCCCCGTGCACCGCGGCGAACACGCTCGAGCTCCGGTCCCTGGACAGCGAGATCAATCGCTCCTGGATGTCGGGGCCGATGTCGAACTCCACGCAATGGCGCCGATCGGACAGCACGATCGGGCGCGGTCGATCCGCAGGCAGCGACAGCACCTCTGGCATCCCTGAGAGGACTCGTGACCAGTGCGCCAGCAGCGAGGACGCCTTGTGCTTTCGTCCACCCATCCGGAAGCTCCGCGCCTGGATCTCCATCAGCCTGGTGTCGGGATCGGCCGCGACGAACCCCTCCAGCATCTCGACGAAGGCGTGGTGCCGCGATCGCAGATCGTCGTCGTCGTACAGGTTCGGGTTGCCCCGGAAGTCGATGACGGTGCTCGGTGGGTTGCCGCTCTGGTAGATGTTGACCAGCAGGTCGTCGACCGGACCCGAGGTCATGATCCGGTTCTCGCCGACGACCGAGCCGAGCGTGACCTGTTGACTGAACAGCATCACGTTGACCATCGGGGCGTGCAGCGATCTGTCGCCGCTGCGCCCGGCGTCCCTGCGGATGTCCTCGAGGCTGCAACGCTGATGCCGCAGCGCGCCCATCAACTCGAGATTGACCCGCTGGACCAACTCGGCGACCGTGTCGCCCGGTCGCACGCTGAGCCGCAGCGGCGCGACATTGACCAGCATCCCGCCGGATCGGTGCAGGACCGAGGTCGTCCGTGCCGAGACCGGGATGTTGACCAGGACCTCCTCGGAGCCGGTCATCTGGGACAGATAGCAGGCGAATCCCGCGATCACCACGGCCGCCGCCGTGGCGCCACGCCGGAGGTCGGAGTCCTCGAGCAGCCGGACGGCGTCGTCGGACAGGGGCGCGCTCGCGAGCCTGCTGCGTGCGACGGCTGGCGCCACGTCCGCGACCAGGCTCGAGCCCTCCTCGATGCCGCGGATCCGATCGGCCCAGTACTTGCGGTCCGACTCGAACCTGCTCGATCCCCGGTACTTCACGTCGAGCTCGTACAGATCCGTCAACGGAGAGCACTTGGCCGGGCCGGCCTCCCGGCCCTCCACCGCGGCGGTGTACAGCGAGGCGATCCGGTTCATCACGGTCGCCCCGCCGTAGCCGTCGAGCGCGACGTGGTGAATCCGGCTGTACCAGAGGTAGTCCCGGTCACCGATCTGAAGGACCGTGATGTCGAAGAGGCGATCGGTCGCGAGGTCCACAGGGGTCGCGTAGTCCCGATGCATCCACTCCTCGGCCGCCGCGGCCGGATCCTCCTCGTCCCGGAAGTCCACGAAGCCGAGCGGTAGACCGATGGATTCGTCGACGAGCTGGAACGGTTCACCGTCGACCTCGATCACCCGGAGGTAGGGCGATTGGAACTCGTGTGCCGCAGTCTTTGCCGCCTGGTGCAGCACCTCGAAATCGATGTCCCCGTGCAGCTCGATGTACTGGGCAACCGTGATCGGAACCGTCGGGGTGAGTTGCTGGGCGAACCACATCGCGCGCTGCGCCGCAGAGAGGGGAAACGCTCCGTCCGGGATGTTGGTAGCCACCGCGGGCCCCTTTCAGAGTTCCTCACGGGCCGAGCGCAGCTGAGCCACCTCGGCCTCGAGTTCGACGACGCGCCGGTAGAGGGCCTGGATGGCGGCCATGCACACCCCGTTCGCGTCGGCGACGGCGATCCGCCGGTCCGTGGCGCCCAGCCCGAATGCTGCGGCGAAGTCCTGTGCCATCGGACCCATGTGGCGGACCGACGGGTGATCGAACCCGTAGGTCCACACGCTGAGAGGCATCTCGGCGAGGCGTTGCAGCACCTCGTCGGCGCCGGTGGGCACCGGCCGCTCGGTGTCGACCCCGCGCCGGCGGCTCAGGGCCGAGTTCAGCCAGGCCAGCGGGTGACGGGTTCGGGCAGACAGGCGCGCACGCGCTCGCCCCTGGCCGGTGTCCACCCACTGGCCAGGGGCGTCCTGCGCGCGCTCGGTGCTCGCTTTCATGGCTTCGGTCACCGAATCGCCTCGGTTCAGTCCGTGAGTTCGGTGACGTCGTGCTTGACCGTCGCGTCACTGAGCAAGAGCCCGAGCCCGAGCCCGATCGCTCCGAGCCCGAGTCCGAGCCCGATACTGAGCGCAGCGCCGCCGAGTCCGATAACAAGTCCGAGCATGATTCCTCCTGATTGTCGTCTGGTGTCGGAAGTCCGCCGATGTGCCGAACTCCCTGTCTGTGAACACCTACAACCCTGATTCATCGACGCTGGTGCCGAAACCAACCCAAGGGGTGGGGACTCCCACCCTTCCCGAAACCCGTGCGGTGGAACCGAACGACTGAAACGGCTGTGCCACAAGAGAGTTGATGCCTCTATCTTGGTCAGGGCGTCATCAGGTCATCACCAGAAATCCTGAGTGTGAGCGTGCCGCGGCGAACACCCGCGAGCCGGAGAAACCACCCGTTGCCTGCGTCTGATGCGCGCGTGCTGCCCGCCGCTCGAATAGGCGGGCGCCGCGCCGGCGGGTCTGCCGGCCCTGCACGTACGCGTTCATCACAACCACCTCTGACGCAGGTCTATCAGGATACGCCGAAGCTCCGACCAGTGGTCAGCGGCGAGTTCCCGATTCGATCCTCACGAAAAAGTATTCGACTCGGCCGCGGTGGACGTCAAGGCGATCAAGATTGTTTCTTGATACACCTATCGAGAATTCGATCTTGCTGCGCGCACCTCCGAAGGGCACCATGGAAACGTGCCCTGGGGTTGTCGTGGACCGAGCAACTGAGTCTCGCCTGATCTACTCGGACAGGGAAGGTCACCAGCACAAGCTGGACCTCTCCCCCGATAACCCACGCCTGACCGTCGGGCGCTCACCCGACTCCGGGCTGCCGTTGACCTCCGACGAGGAGGTGTCGCGGCTGCACGCGGTCGTCGAGCGGGTTGGCAGCCACTGGACCGTCGTCGACGACGGGATGTCCCGCAACGGCACCTTCGTCAACGGTGAGCGGATCACCGGACGTCGACGACTACGCCAGGGCGACAGCATCAGAATCGGCGGAACTCTGCTGACCTACAACGAGTTCGGCGGAGCGAGCGATGACGCGACCATGGTCGCCGCGAACATGCCGAACGTGCGGTCATTGACGGAGACCCAACGCGCGGTGCTGACCGGGCTGTGCAGGCCGTACAAGCACGGTGCGACGTTCGCCAACCCGGCGTCGAACCAGCAGATCGCCGCGGAGCTGTTCCTCAGTGTCGATGCGATCAAGACACACCTGCGTGCATTGTTCGCCAAGTTCGATGTCGAGGACCTCCCTCAGAACCAGAAGCGGGTACGGCTGGCCGAGCTGGCCATGCAGAGCGGCATCATCAACGAACGCGACCTGTGATCAGCCGGCGTTGGCGAGGATCCCCTTGTCCGCGGAGCCAGCCGACCCGCCGTGACCTGCGCGGGCGACGAGCGCCGCCACCGCGTGCGCGACCTCGGCCGCCCGCTCCAGGATCACCGAGTGGCCGGCCCCGCTGATGCGAACGAGCTCGGAGGCAGGCAGCCGGGACGCGATGGCTGCGGAGTGCTCGAACGGGGTCATCACGTCGGCGTCGCCGCACAGGACCAACGAGGGGATCCCGACCAGAGAGGACAGCGACTCCGACTCGTCGAATCCGATCAGTGATTCCAGGAAGCTGGACATCGTCACCACCGAGGTGTCGTTGACCATCGCGGCCGCGAGCGCGACGACCCGCGAATCCACCCGGCGGCTGCCGCACCCGATCACCCGGACGAGGCCTGCGCAGAGCATTCGGCTGAGCTGCTTGGAGCCCTGCATCACCCGCGGGGCCCGGCGGACCGCCTTTCGGAAGGCGGACACCATCGGGGAGTGCAGGAGCCGGCCGAGACCGGCCTCGGTGAGCCCATTGGCAGCCGACGCGATGAACGCCATCCCGACGATCCTCGAGCCGATCGAGTCCGGGTACTGCCGCGCGTAGGCCAGGGCCGTCATCCCGCCCATCGAGTGACCGATCAGCACCACCGGACCCTCCGGTACCACCGTGCGGATGACGGCATCCAGGTCGTGTCCGAGCTGGTCGATCGTGTAGGTGTCGACGGGGCCGTGACCGGAGTCGCCGTGCCCTCGGTGGTCGTAGAAGACCATGCGGACGTCGGCACCCCAGGAGTAGGACAGGTATTCGCGGATGAAGGACCACGATTCCGTGCGCAGGCAGTGACCGTGCACGAAGACGGCGGTGATCGGGGCGTCTACCCGGCCGAACTCCTGGACGGCCAGGGGGACACCGTCGTCAGCGAGCACCGTGATGCGACGACCTGCATGATCTCGTGCGCTCGGCGTGCTCAACATTGCGTCCTCCGTACCTGGATTCGACCTGGTCCGCTCTCTTCTGCGGGTACATACCAATCTGCTATTTGCGGTGATATCGAGCCAGCTACCCAAGTACTCGCTATATCGACCTGAGGGTGCAGTTTCTTACACCTGGGGTGGCACCGCCGGGATTTTTCCTCACTGGAACCAGTCAAGGATGGCCCGCGCGGGGGGCGCTGAACCATCCCACAGGGGCGGAACAACCTCACCCCTCAGAACGGTGGGGGTTGGTGGCGGAATCGTTCCTTCAGGATCGCCTGGTGTTCGGCGTGGTGGGTGCGCAGCTGTGCGCACAGGGCGAGGTGGCCGGGGTCGGTGATGGTGGCGAGGTCGGCGAGCGTCGGGGGTAGGTCGTCGGGTTGCATGTGGGTTTCCCACCAGGTCGGTTCGTAGATTCCGAGGTCGGGTGGTTCGGTCGGTGGCGGTGCCGGGCTCCGTGGTTGCGGGGTTGGTCGGGCCGCGGGTTTCTCGGCGCGGGCGCTCGGGCGCCGTTCGGCCGGGAGCGGCAGGGTGACGCCGATGGTGCCGTGTGCGCCGATCCAGACGATGACGTCGCCGTCGAGGCGGACGACGCGGAAGAGTCGGTCGGTCTTGGCCTGGTGGTGGCGGGTGCACGCGGGTTCGCCGTTGCTTTCCACGCTCCAGCCTCCTGTGTGGGGGTTGTCGGGGTCGAATTCGACGATGTGGTCGAACTGGCAGTCGCGGGCTTTGACGGTGCAGCCGGGGAAGGCGCAGGTGTCGTACTTGTCGAAGACGGCGGCGCGGACGGCGTTGCTGGGTCGGTAGGTCAGGGCTCCGCGGGGCGGATGGTCATACCCGCCGTGCCCGTCCGGGTACTGACCGTCGAGTAGGGCGGGGTTGGCGGCGATCGCGTCGAGGATGTCGACGATCCGGGGTTCACGGGCACCGACATCCGACGGGCGTGAAGCCGATTCCGACGAGTTCCGCCATGGGAGCAGTTGTCCTGCCTGCCTCCGCCGCAGTCGATAACGGGCGGGCACTCCAGCCGTCGGGGCCGGGACAGAGCTATCCCCTAAACCATTGTCGCTCTTCGGTTCTCCTGACTGATCGCAGTTCGCATGATCCGGCGGGTCCGCAAATGCGGGGTGACCACGCCCGTACTGGGCACCCTGCAGGTTGCGTGGCGGCTCGGAGCCCTCCCCCACGACCCCTCCGCCCTCGCAGCCGCGGCCCGTCTCGATGAGCCCCTCGGGGTCGACGCCGTTGCCGGGGCCAGTGCCGAAGTACCTATCGGACCCGTTGTCACCGCCGTCGCCAGCGATCTCGGAGTCGCCATCAGCAGCGGCATCGCCGTCAGAATCGCCGTCGCCGCCGATATCGGTATTGGTATTGGTATTGGTATTGCCTTCATCGTGAGCAGCGGTGCTTCGTTCCGCGTCGATACGCCGGGCATCGGCGATCACCGCCTGCCACGTCGCATCCGTGGCGAGTAACCGCGCGAGCTCCGGATCGATGGGCCCGTGGCCCTCGAGATGGCTGGGGTTGTCGGCCAGTCGCAACAGCGTGTCGAGGTCGATATGGATGTGCACCTCGGGCTTCGGCCGCTCCGGTCGGGGCAGATGCGCGGTGGGGCAAGCCTCACGTCCGCACTGGCAGTGCAGATGGCTTTCGCCGTGCACCAACGCCATGAACGCATCGGTCCGCAGATTGTCGACGGTGCGCGGGTCCTCCCGGCAGACAGTGCCCGCCATCTCCTGGATCAGGGAATCGAGGGTGCGGCCCTCCTCCGCCGTGAGGGCGGCGTACACCTGGGCCATGCCGTGGAGGTCCGCGGTCACTGACACCCGCCGACTATGGCGTTCGCGTCGCTTGCGGAGTTCTTCCGCCTCCGCCGGGCTGATGCGGATCAACTCACGCATCACCTCCGCCACCAACTTCCGCGGCGTCAAATACAAAGCAGCATCCGCGAGATGCGGCTCCATCAGGGCCAGGGTCGCATCGGAGATCTCCGCGACAGCGTCAACGATCGCGAACACCCGCGGAAAATCCACCCGACCCGACACGAACACCGCACGGATCAGCGGCATCCGCAGATCCAACGCATTGCCCACCGCCACATACCGTTCCGCCGTAACCGCGCTCACCCCCAACGCCAGCGCGGTCTCCATCTCCGCCGACCGCCCCGCCCTGTAGGCGAACTCCTCCCCGAACAAATCCACCTCAGACGCGAACTGCCGCCGCGCAAACGCCGCCGACGTCAACACCTTGCGCGCCGCCGCGATGTTCTCCGCCCGCCCGTACTCCCGCAACGCAGCCAACGCCGCCGTACCGTCCTCGAATTCCACGACGGGATCGTCGTCGCAGGCACTCTCACATGCGGCGCCACTCCGAAACCCCCCGGTATCGAACATGTGTACGAGTCTACCCGCGGCCACCGACAAGAAACGGGACCCGCGGCCCTGCGCTGCCCCAAACAACAAGTCGCCGAATGGCTATCGCGCACAATCGGGGACGACCTCATCGAGCAACCACCTGCAATTGTGCCCGCACCCGCCTGATCGTCGGCGGCCCCCTCGACAGCCCAGCTTCACGGGACGTAGACCGCTGCAGTCGGACCTATGCCGGATTCCCGGGCGCGAGCGTGGCGAAAGACTGACGGAGGAGTTCCACCGCGTCCGTGGTCTCGTCAGGCTCGGCCCAGGTGGTCAAGGCAACGTCGAAGCAGACCAGCGACGCCTGCACCAGGGTCTGCGCTCGCAGCACCGCGAGATCTCCGGCGAGTCGCTTCTGTACGAGCGGGGTGAGCAGACTCGCCCACAGCAGATGCTTTTCGAGGTTGCGAGCGCGTAGGGACGCTGCGCTCGTCAGGACACGCATGGTCCTTTTGCTTCGTCGTTCGTCCCTATTCGGTTGAGCCAGTAGGGCCTCGAATGACGCACGCAGAGAGTCCCAGACCGGTTCATCGGCCGGCCGCGCGACGAAGGCGTCGCGGACGAACTCACCCCATGGAACGAGATCGCCGATGACGGCGTCTTCCTTGGCCGGGAAATAACGGTGGAAGCTACGGGCCGAAATGCCCACCTCGGCGGCGATCTGCTCGACGGTGACCGCGTCGAAACCCTGCTGGGCGAACAGGTCGATCGCGACCTCGGCGATCCGTGTACGCACGGCCTCGCGCGTGATGTCGCGCAGGCCCGGATTCGATGAGCTTCCCACGATGGAAGCGTACAGTGCCGAAAGTGTCATAGACTGACACAATTGACGCATTCTGACACATTACGAAGGACTCATCATGGACACTCGCGCTCTCGGCGGGCAGGGCCTGGCCGCTGCCGCTCTCGGCTACGGGGCAATGGGTACCGCCACCGGTTATGGCCCCACCGACGACGCCGAGTCGATCGCCGCGATCCGAAAGGCCCATGAGCTCGGCGTGACGATGTTCGACACCGCCGAGATGTACGGCTGGGGCGAAGGCGAGAAGTTGCTCGGTCAGGCGCTGGCTCCGATCCGCGACGACGTCGTCATCGCCACGAAATTCGGCCTCACTCGCTCCTTCGGATCCGACTCGCGCCCCGAGCACATCCGCGAGGTGGTCGAGGCCAGCCTGCGCAATCTCCGCGTCGACACGATCGACGTGCTCTACCAGCATCGTCCCGACCCGAACGTCCCGATCGAAGACGTGGTCGGCACCATGAAGGAGTTCGTCGCGGCAGGGAAGGTCAAATATCTGGGGCTGTCGGAGGCGGACGGGGCCACCATCCGCGCCGCGCACGCGGTACACCCGATCTCGGTGCTGCAGAGCGAGTACTCGATCTTCACGCGTGACGTCGAAACCCTGTTCCCCGTCCTCGAGGAGCTCGGTATCGGATTCGTCGCCTACTCACCGCTGGCTCGGGGCTTTCTCAGCGGCGCGGTAGCCTCCTGCGAGCGCTACGACGCCAACGACTTTCGCCGACACATCCCCTGGTGGGCGCCGGAGAACTTTCACGCCAACATCGCGATCGTCGACGAGTTGACCGCACTCGCCGGAAGCAAGGACGCCACGCTCGCGCAGCTGTCGCTGGCGTGGCTGCTGACCCGTAAGGACTACATCGTCCCGATCCCGGGATCCCGCAACCCGGAGCGCGTCGACCAGAACGTCACCGCGGCCGAACTGGACCTGACTCCCGACGATCTCGCCACCATCGAGCAGATCGCCCCCGCAGGAGGCGTCGGCGGCCGAATGTAGGAACCACACTGGGCGGCTCAGCCCGGATGTCACATTCGATTCCTGGCCGGTGTCTTCATGCCGAGAGCAAATACCAGGAGGAGGAATGATGGCTACCAGGATCCCGAAGGCCGAGCTCACCGGCATCTACGGCGCGATCGTCAAGCGGATGTCCCGCAAGATGCTCGGCGACGTGGCCGAGCCGGTCGAGGTGGCGTGGCACAACCGGAAGGTGCTGAACTTCAGCTTCACCGTCGGCCGCAAGGTGCAGAAGTGGGACCAGTGCGACGAGAACCTGAAGTCGTTCGCCCACATGGCGGTGGCCAGCCTTGTCGGCTGCAGCTTCTGCCTGGACTTCGGCTATTTCCAGGCCCGCAACGAGGGTCTCGATCTGGCCAAGGCCCGCGAGGTGCCGCGCTGGCGCGAGTCCGATGTGTTCACGCCGCTCGAGCGCGACGTCATGGAGTACGCCGAGGCGATGACCCAGACCCCGCCGACGGTGACCGACGAAATGTCCGCGCGACTGATCGAGCAGCTCGGTGCGCCCGCGCTGGTGGAACTGACCGCGTTCATCGCAGTGGCAAACCTCATGACCCGCACCAACACCGCGTTCGGCATCGAATCTCAGGGCTTCGCGGCGGCCTGTGGCCTGAAGCCGCTCGCCGTACGCTCGACGACATGACCGACGACCCGTTCGTCACCCACCGCAGCCTGCTCTTCACGGTCGCCTACGAGATGCTCGGCTCCGCCGCCGATGCCGAGGACGTGGTCCAGGAGACCTGGCTGCGGTGGGCCGAGGTCGACAAGGCCGAGGTGCACGACCCACGTGCCTATCTGGTCCGGATTGTCACCCGGCAGGCACTGAACCGGCTCCGGTCGGTGTCGCGTCGCCGTGAGGAGTACATCGGGGAATGGCTGCCCGAGCCGCTGCTCACCAGTCCCGATGTGGCCGAGGACGTCGAGCTCGCCGAGAACGTCTCGATCGCGATGCTCACCGTGCTGGAGACCCTCGGTCCGGTCGAGCGGGCGGTGTTCGTGCTGCACGAGGTGTTCGAGACGCCGTACCAGGAGATCGCCGAGGTGGTGAACAAGACGCCTGCCGCGGTCCGGCAGATCGCGCACCGTGCCCGCGAGCACGTCGCAGCGCGGCGGCCACGGATGCAGGTGGACCGAGCTCAACAGCAGGCGGCCGTCGAGAAACTCATGGCCGCCCTCTCCACCGGCGATGTGCAGGGACTGATGGAGGTGATCGCCCCGGACGTGGTGGTGATCGCCGACGGCGGCGGTTTGGCCGCGGCCGCTCGGAAGCCGATCATCGGAGCCAAAAAGGTGGTGGCGTTCCTGGCCCGCGCGGCAAAGTTCCCGGACTTCATGACCACGCCGACGTCCTTCAACGGCATGCCGGGCATTCGGATCGACGTCGGTGGCGAGGCCACCGCGGTGAGCGTGGTGGTCGAGGACGGCCTGATCACCCGCGTGTACGCGATCCGCAACCCGCACAAGCTGGAACGGCTGGACGAGGAGGCAGAGCTGCGACGCTGACCTCCCCCCGGTCAGGAGTCGAGGAGGGGGCCGAAGATCATGGCTCCGCACCGGGCCGCCTCGGCAAGATCGACCACGATCCCGTCGACGTGCGGGTGCGCCGTGGCCCATGCCTCCGCGGCGCGGCGATCGGTGAAGAAGTTGAGGTGGTTGCAGCAGGTATCTGCCGACGGTCCCTGCGCCGACTGCGCCCCGATGAACACGACGGTGGTGACGGGATCCGCGGCGGCATCCTCGCCGCGGACTGTCACGGTGATGTGCTCGCCCGTGGACGCATCGGCGGAGTCGATCACGACCTCGACACCACCGAGCATCGCGGACATGCCGAGCGCGTCGACGGCGCACATCGCGTGAACCCGTGCACCATCGGCGATCTGAACGCTACGGGCGGTCGGTGTGGTGGATGGCCACTTGGGCGGGGCCGGCGGGCTGGGCGGCGCAACGCCACGCACCCAGCGCCGCGACTGGGGAATCGACTCCCGTCGCGGGGGCACAGCAGTCCGCGGGGCCCGCGGGCACCTCGATCTCGTTCTCTCCCGGGGCCAGGTGAATCGCGGCGCGAAGCGCAGCGACTGACGGCGCACCATCGATGCCGCCGCCATCCGCCCGGTAGAGACGGCACGACACACTCGGCACCAATCCGGGCTCGGCGAACGGGTCCAGGCCGTCGAGGAGCAGGGTCGGCGACCCCGTCATGCCTGCCTCAGCGGCCCCAACCTGGTCATCGAGCACACGGTGGGTGATCGTGACATCGACCCGTTCGCCTGCCACGGCCTCCGCGATCCGACGCTCGAGCAACTCCACGTTGGGGCAATCGGGGACCTGCAGGATCTCGAGCTTCATCGAGACTCTCCTTTGTCGTGCAATGTCTGGATCAGGGGGGCAGCACCGGTCGGTACGCGGCAGCTCGCAGGTGGTCAACCCTGTACCCGACTATCGAGTCAAGGGTCGCCTTGCCCTCGGTTTTCGCGAACACGGAGGATCCCTTTCACCCGAGCTCGCGGAGTCGCCGCTCGGCTTCCTCGACCCGCCGACGGGCACCGAGGAGGTCGCTCTCGCTCTGCTTCGCGGCCTCTGCCGCCGCCGACTCCGCGCTCCGCGCGAACTGCCGTTCCTGTTCGGCGCGTTCGAGTTCGCCGCGGAGCGCTGCGATCCGGGCCTCGATCGCGGCCGTCCCCTCCGATGCCTGTTCGAGGTCCGCCCGCACACGCTCGGCGGTCCCGGTCGCCTGCTCCAGTTCCGCGGTCGCCTCGGCGAGCTCGGTTCGGGCGCCGGCCAGCACGTCGGCCGCCACCTCGGCCGACGCGGCTGTCTCCGCCGGCGGCTCCGCTGCCGCCGTCGCCGCAGGCTGGTCGGCGACGACGCTCAGCCCGGCCGGCCCGAATCCGCTGTAGCTGGCCGCGGCAACCACGCGGCCCGCGCGGACCCGGTCCGCGACCTCGGGATCCGCGAGCGCCGCATGCAGGGTCTGCCCGACCTCACGTAGCGAGCCCTCGCCGACCTTCCGCCCGCGCTGCGCCGCAAGGCGTCCGGCCCGCCGGGCGAGGGCGTGGACGACCTGCTGACGCTGCGAGGACAGCTGCCGCAGGTCCTCGCCGGACAACTGACGCTGGGCGTCGCGCAGCTCCTCACCCAATCGGAGCAGCGCCGCTACCTCGTCCGGCGACTGGCGGGCGAGGAGATTCACCAACCATCCGACCGTCGTCGGCCTCCTCAGCGCCGTGATCGCGGTCGCGAGTGCCCGGTCCCCGCCCTCGCGGGCCTCGGCGGCGCGCGCCGTCCGGTGCGCGACGAACTCGGCGGGGTCGAGGGCGTAGAGCTCGTCGGCGACGTCGTCAAGATCCACCTCCCGATCCTGTCACCGTTGCCGCCGCTCCGCGGTCGACCCACCGATCAGATGGGGGTCATCTCGGCGATCAGCCACTCGTCGCCGACGCGCTCCATCGTCACGATCACCCGACTCGACGTCGAGGTCGGCGCGGGTGAGCGCGTGCTGGTGGTGATCTGGTCGACGAAGGCGAGCAGTCGCGCCTGATCCGCGGTCCCGCTGACGTAGCCGGTCTCCGCGACCCGCGCCCGTGTACTGATGCCCTCGCTCTTCGATTTCGGGGCGACGGTGTTCGCCGCGAAGTCGCGGAACCCCTCCGCGAATGTCCCGGTGGCGCCGCGCACCGCGTCGTCGAGGTCGGCATCCACCGTTCCGGCGTCATAGCTCAGCAGCGCCTCGATCCGCTCCGGTGCCGCGGCCAGCGCCTCCCCGCGGGCCGACTCCCGGTTCGCCGTGGTCCGGTTGGCCCACACCAGCGCCGACGTCACGAGCAGCGTCACGAGAAGCACCAGGACCGCCGCGGTGGCCGCGACCCGACGCGTCCGCCCGCTCACGGCACTAACTCCACGCCCGACATCAGCAGTCTGCCCTCGACCTCGTCGATCGTCACCCGCAGCCGGTAGCTGCGCGGCGTCGCGGTCGGGCTGCCGGAGTTGCCGACCTGTGCCGATGCCGCCACGATCACCACGCCCGATTCCCCCGACTCGCTCGCCAGCGCGGCCGAGTCGATCCGCCCGTCCGAGTTCACCGCCGAGTCCCTGATCGACGCCGCGAGGCCGGCGGAGCCGTCGCCGAGCTCCTGCGCGAACGCACCGGTGCTCCGCTCACGCAGCTGCGCCATGTCGTCATCCGCGGTGCCGGTGTGCAGGTCGATCAGAGCCAGCACCCCGTCGCAGGCGGCCTCCACCAGTGCCTGTCGGTGCGACTCGCGCGAGCGATCGCCGAGGTAGGTGATGGTCGCCACGACGGCGCAGGCCACCACGGCAATCGCCGCCGCGCCGGCCAACGCGGACAACAGGATTCGGTTTCGTCCCCACGACGATCGGGTGCCGTCGTCCGCCACGGACGAGTCCGGGACCGCCGTGTCGACCTCGGTCATGGCCGCGGCCCCGTCAGCAGCTGCTGCCATCCCTGTACCCCATCCGCCGGCGCCGAGGCGGGGGCGAGATCGCTGTGGCGGGTGCCCGCTGGGCCCGTGTACTCGTCCGGCGCGTTGGTCCCGCTCGGGACGAACGGCTCGGGGCTGCGGCAGATCTGGGGATTCGGCGCCCGCTTGCCCGGCACCTCGGTGCACGGGATGTTCCTGGATCCGCGCACCGCGAAGATCGAGTCCTGCGGCACCTTGCAGTACAGGTCCGGGGGTGTCTCGGGAACGCTCGTCTGGTTGGGATCGCGACGCTCCGAGGCGGGCAGGTACCCGGTCGAGCAGGCCGCCGGATCCTGTGCCTCCAGGTGGAAGTTGACGTTGGCGGCGCCGTCGGCCTGGCCGCGCTGCACCACCGTCTCCTGGGCCGCCACGAGCGGGGGCAGGATCACCAGGACCTGCTCGAGGGACGCGTTGTACGTGACCGCGACCTGCTCGGTGCTGGTCAGATTCGCCAGCAGCAGCGGCAGGGTCGGACGCAGGTCCTGGAACAGCGCGTCGGCCTCGTCGGCGAACCCGGGGCCCTTGTCGAGGACGCCACGCACCGACCCGTCGGCGGTGGCCAGCTGGCCGCTCAGGTGCGCCACATTCGTGGCCCACTGCCGGATCTGATCGCCGGTCACCACCTGGGTCTCGAGCAGCGGGGCGAGCTGCTGCACCAGCGTGGTCGCGGGAGTGGTCGCCTGCGACGCCTGATCGACGAACGAGGTGGTCGAGTCCAACAGCCGCGCGAGATCCGGTGCCCGGCCTGCGAAGGCGGCCGCGGATTCGTCGATCACCGAGCGCAATTTGTCCCGCGGAACCGATTCCAGCATCGCCTTCGCCTGGTCGAGGACCGGGCCGATCTCCTGTGGCACGGTCACCTGTGTGGCGGCGATGACGTCGCCGTCGGCGAGGAAGGGCCCCTCGGTCCCGGTCGGCTGCAGGTCCAGGTACTGCTCGCCGATCGCCGACACGCTGCGCACCGCGACCTCGAGGTCGCTGCTCGGCACCGGCACCGCGCTCTCCAACGTCAGCTCGGCGCGCACGCTGTCCGGGTCGAGTCGCACCTCCCGCACCCGGCCGACGGTGTCACCCCGGTAGGTCACGTTCGCGTTGCGATACAGGCCACCGGCATTCGGCAGTTCCACTGTCACCGTGTACCGGCCGATGCCGAGCGCCGTCGGAACCCTCAGGTAGGAGACCGCGGCCGCGGTCATGCCGATCACCGCGATGACCGCGAAGATCGTCAACTGCGTGCGGACCATTCGGGTCAGGATCATCGACCGCTCCCCTGCTGGCCTGCCGCGGCCGTGAGCGGCGCGGTCATCGGGTTGGTCGGCATGCCGCCGGACACGGACGGCGGCGGACCGAACGGCGTGCCGAAGCCGAGCCCGGTCCGCAATCGATCCGAGGTCAGGTCCATCAGCGCCCACAGGTTCGTGTAGTCGCCGCGCATGCCCTGGTCGATCGCCGTCTGCGGGAACGGGAAGGTGCTGAGGTTGCCCAGGTTGTTGATCAGGTCCGGCCCCGCCTCGACGACCTTGGCCAGGGTCGGCTCCAGCGCCGCGAGGTCGGCCTTGAGATCCTCGCGACTCCGGTTCACCAGGTCCGTCCCCACGTTGCCGAATCTCCCGACCGCGTCGAGGGCGGCCGTCAGGTCGGCGCGCTGCGCCGCCAGCACCGCCATCGCCGGGTCGAGGGTCTCGAGGGCCTGACCGAGAACGTCTCGCTGTGAGCTGATCTCGCCCGCGAACTGGTCCAGGTTCGCCATGGTGGTCACCATCGCCTCCCGCTGCCGGTCCAGGATCTCGGTGAGCGAGTCCAGCTGCGGCAACAGGTCCCGCACCGCGTCCTGCCTGCCGTCGAGCGCCTTGTTCAGTTCGGTGGTGATCGTCTGCACCTGGGCGAGCCCACCTCCGTTGAGGACGACGGACAGTGCGGTGAGCGCCTCCTCGGTGGTCGGGTACACACCCGCCGAGGCCAGCGGGATCACGGACCCCTCTTCGAGCCTGCCCTCCGCTGGGACATCGGTCGGCGCCGCCAGCGCGATGTGCTTGGAGCCGAGCAGGCTGGTCTGGCCGATCTTCGCGGTCGCGTTCGCCGGTAGCTGCACCGAATCCTCCAGCGACACGGTCACTCTCGCATGCCAGTTCTCCGTCTCGATGGAGCTGATACTGCCGACCGTGACGTCGTCGACGAGCACGGGCGAGTTCGGGCTGATCGTGGTGACATCGGGCATCTCGATCATCACGGTGTAGCTCCCCTCGTCCCGACCGGCCGCACCTGGCAGGGCCAGTGAGTTCAACCCGCTCCACTGACAGCCTGAGAGCAGGGTCGCGGCCGCCACCATCGCGCCTCCGATTCCCCACGCACGCATCGTCATCGGATCGACCTCCCCGGTGTCATCAGATCGGCCAGATTCGGCGGCACCGGAACCGTCGGCATGGTCAGCGCCGGCATCGACGTCGCGGCCGCCGCCGGCTTCAACTGCGGCTCGCTGTACACCAACTGGTCCGGGGTGGCACCGAGCGCACGCGTCGGGTTGATGCTCAGGTCCGGATAGTTCGCCCGGACGGTGTTCAACAGCGGACCGAGGTACTGCGCGCACAGTTCCGCACCCTTCGCGGAGGTCTCGTTCGCCAGCCCGGCGATGCCACCGCAGATCAGGTCGATCGGGTTGCCGATGTTCTGGAACGCGGGCACCCCGACCATCGCGCCCTGCGCAGGCCGATAGACGTTGTAGTAGTTCGACAATGCGGTCGGCCCCAGGTGTAGCACCTTTTCGAGTCCGTCCCGTTTGTCGACCAGCACCTGCGACACGTCCGCGAGGGTGCGAACCTGTTCGGTGAGCCCGGCCCGGTTCTGCGCGACGAAACGCTGCACATCGGCGATCGCGGTGTCCAACTGTGCCAGCGCGGGCGCCAACTGCGTTCGACTCTCGGCCAGTACCCCCGTCACCGTGGCGAGGCGGCCCTGGAACTCCACGATCTGCTCGTTGCTGGCGGCCAAGGCGGTGGTGAAAGCCTGCAGACCGCGGATCGTGCCGAACAGGTCACCGCCGCTCCCGGAGAGGGTGCTCATCGCCCGCGACAGCTCCACCACGGACTCCCCCAACGCGGCGCCGTTGCCCTGCAACGCCGTTCCCGCGCCCTCGAGCAGGTTCGCCGCGGGACCGCGATCATCCCCGTTCGGCCCCAACGCCTCCGCCGCCCGGCCCAGTTCCTGCTTGACCCGATCCCATTCGACGGGCACGGCGGTGCGATCGAGTCCGATCTCGGCACCGTCGGTCAGCGCCGGTGTCGAGTCCTCCGTCACCGCCGGGGTCAGCTGGACGAACCGCGCGGAGACGAGGGATTGCGCCACGATCACCGCCTTCGCGTCCGCCGCCACGGGCACCGAGCGATCCAGTTCGAGGCGCACACGCATCCGGTCGCCCTCCGGGTCGATGCCGGTCACCTTGCCGACGTCGACCCCGACCACGCGCACGTCGTCGCCGACGTACAGGCCGGTGACGGAGGTGAAGTAGGCAGTCACCCGGTAGTACCGGAAGTGTTCCACCGCAAGGTAACCGGACACCGCGACCGCGGCCGCCAGCACGAGCCCCACCCCTCCGACGGCCATCCTGCGCCAGGTGATCATCAGCGGACCTCCGGAATCGGCAGCGGAGCGGGCGGCAGCCCGAACATCGCATTGATCAGCGGCTGGGTGTACTGGGCGGGCATCAGGTTCTGGATGTACGCGTAGTAGAACGGCCCGCTGGCCACGGTGTCGCCGAGGGTGCCGACATAGATCCCCAACCCGTCTATGCCCTGCGCCAGGTTGTCCCGGTTCTTCTGCAGGATCCCCACCACGGTGTTGAGCTCGTCGAGGACGGGGCTCAGCTGTGCCTCGTTGTCGTGCACCAGCCCACTCAGCTGGGTCGAGACCGCGGAGACGTTCGTGATCACCTCGGACAGGGCGCCCTGGCGCCGGACGAGCTCACCGAGCAGCGCATTGCCGTCCACGAGCAGTGAATTGACCTGCGGGCCACGCTCGGCGAGCAGGCCTGCCACGTTGTTCGCATCGGCGAGCAGCGCTCGCAGGGTCTCGTCACGGCTGCTGAGGCTGGTGGAGATCCGGCTGACGCCGTCGAGGGCCGGCCGCAGATTCGGGGCGCTGTCCGCCATGACCTTCCCCACCTCGTCCAGCGAGGCCGACAACTGGTCCAGGTCGATGTCCTCCACGGTGGTCGTCAGGTCGCCGAGGACATCCGGCAACGAGTACGCCGATCGGGTGCGGTCGAGCGGGATCTGTCCGCCGACCGGCATCCGGCCGTCATCCGTCAGGTCGAGGGTGACCGCCCGCTTGCCGAGCAGTGACATGGTGGTGATGGCGGCGGCTGTGCTCTCCCCCATCCCGATCGATCCGTCGAGGGTGAAGCTCACCATGGCGCGCCCGCCCTCGACACCGATCTCCTCGACGGTGCCGATCTTCACCCCCGCGGCGTTGACCTCGTCTCCGACGGCCAGCCCACTGGCGTCGTCGAACACCGCGCTGTACCCCACCCCGGACTTCAGGAACTGAAGGTCCTGATACTGCAGCGCGGTCAGTACCACCGCCGCGGTGACAGCGAGGCCGATCACCCCGGCCCGCACCGCGTGGCTCTCCACCATGTTCCTCATCGCGGCGCGCACCTTCCGGTCTTCTGGTCGACCAGGTCGACCGTGATCGGCCTGCCGTCGGCACCGTCGACCTTCATCGCGATCCCGCACAGGTAGAAGTTGAAGAACGAGCCGTACGCGCCGACCCGGATGAGCTGCCGGTAGTTCGCAGGCATCGATTCCACGATCCGGTTGAGCTCGCCCTGCTGCTCGATCAGCGGATCCAGGCTCGTGTTCAGCTCGGTCAGGGTGCCCGCGATGTTCGGCCGAGTGTCGGTGAGCAAGTCGGCGAAGGTGCCGGTGGCGGTGTTCACGCTCGTGACCGCATCGCCGATCAGCTGACGGTCCGTGTCCAGACCGCTGACCAGCTGCTGCAGGTGGTCCAGGGTTCCGCTGAACTGCCCACCGCGAGTGCGCAGTTCGTTCAGCACCCCGTCGAGGTTGTCGATCACCCGACCGATCAGCTCGTCGCGGTCAGCAAGGGTGTTGGTGAACGTGCCCGTGTGCGCGAGCACCGACGTGACGGTCCCGGACTGCCCCTGGAACACCTCCAGCAGCGACATCGACAGCGCATTCACCTGCTCCGGGTCCAGGGCCTGGAAGAGCGGTTTGAAACCGCCGAGCAGGGCGTCGAGATCCAATGCGGGCGCGGTGCGTTCGACCGGGATGGTCGCACCCTCGACCAGCGGCTCTGCGGTGCCCGGGCTGTCGAGCAGCTCGAGGTACCGGTTGCCGACCAGGTCCTGGTATCGCACCGCGGCCCTGGTCGCGACGGTGACCGTGTTCCCGGCGTCGACCGTGAACTCCACCTGTGCCCGGCGGTTCTCGCCGAGCTCGACCGAGCTGACCGCGCCAACCGGCACCCCCGCGATCCGCACCTTGTCGCCGGACTTGAGCCCGGACACGCTGGTGAACTCGGCGGCGTACGCGCTCGCGCCGCCGCCGCGCAGCTGCCCGAACACGAGGATCAGTCCCGCGTTCACCAGCAGCATCACCAGCACGAAGATCCCGAACTTGACGGTGTACCCACGCACCCTGTGTCCCAGCACCTTCATCGGACCTCCGCCCCGAACAGGTAGCTCATCAGGTTCGCGGTCGTTCCGCTCGGCCTGCCCCCATTCGGCTGACGCTGCGGATCGAAGGGATTCACCCCGATATCGGTGACCAGGAACGGGGCGTTGACGTTCGGGTCACGCAGTGGCAATCCCATGCAGTGCGGACCGCCGGTGGCAGCGACCTTGGGCAGGTCATCGGGATAGTGGTAGGGCTCGGTCCCCGCGATCAGGCCGATCGACATCTTGATCCCCGGCTGGCCGTTGTACGCGCCGTCACCGATCTTCTTGCTCTCCTGCAATCCGGTGAACATGCAGGGGATCACCGGCGAGTACTCCTCGAGGAGCACCGCGGTCGGGCGCAGCAGCGAGACCACATCGACGGCTGCGTCCCGGTTCTGCGCCAACACCTCGCCGCCGGTGTTCGCGAGGCCGGTCACCTCGAGCAGCAACAGGTCCAGGTCCGCCTGCCGGTCCACCACGGTGTTCCCGGTGGTGGTCAGCGCACCGAGCGAACGCATCAGATCCGGGGCAATCGTGGCGTAGGTGTCGGTGACCGGAGGCAGCTCGGTCAGCACCTGATCCAGCGCGCCGCGGGCCGTCGCGAACTCCACCAGCGACGAATCCGCCTGCCCGAGAGCGACACCGAGCCGGTCGCCACGACCCTGCAGCGCGCTCGAGAGGGCGGCCAGCGTGGCGTCCAACTTCTCGGGCTGCACCGTGCGCAAGACGTCGGTCAGGTTCTCGAAGACCGTGTTCATCTCCACCGTCACGTGCGAGGCATCGTTGGTCGAACCCGCGGCGAGCCGTTCCGAGCTGGGATGCTCGGGGGCGGACATGCTCACGTACTTGGCCCCGAACGCGGTGTTGGAGGTGACCTGCACGTCGACGTTCGCCGGGATCGCGTCGAGTGCATCCGGATCGATCAGCAGCGACAGCAGCGCGGTGGACTCGCCGGACTGCGTGATCGACTCGACGGCGCCGATGGTGACCCCCGCCATCTTCACCCTGGCGCCCGGATCCATCACCAGGCCCGCGCGCTGGGCGACCACGGTCACCGGAACCCGGTCGGAGAAGGACTGACCGAACATCGCCACGGCCAGTGCCACGACTCCCCCGATCGCGGCGACCAGCGCGAGTGCGGCGAGCTTGTACCCGTTCGTGCGCATCTGCCTCCCTAACCGGACAGGTTGAAGTTGCCGGAGCCGCCGTAGATGGCGAGCGAGACGAGCAGGGTCACCGCGACCACACAGATCAGTGACAGCCGGACCGCACGACCGACCGCGGTGCCGACCCCGGAGGGTCCACCCGTCGCGTAGTAGCCGTAGTAGGTGTGGATCAGCATGACCAGCATCGCCATCGCGAGGACCTGCACGAACGACCACATCACATCGATCGGGTCCAGGAAGGTCGAGAAGTAGTGGTCGTAGAGCCCGGACGACTGGCCGAACAGCACCACGGTGGTGAACCGGCCCGCCAGGAACGACGCGACCAATGCCAGGGAGTAGAGCGGCAGGATCGAGATCATGCCCGCGACCACCCTGGTACTGACCACGTACGGAACGGAACTGATCGCCATCGATTCGAGCGCGTCGATCTCCTCGCTGATCCGCATCGCACCGAGCTGAGCGGTCGAACCGGCGCCGATGGTGGCCGAGAGGCCGATGCCCGCGATCACCGGCGCCGCGATCCGCACGTTGATGAAGGCGGAGAAGAAGCCGGTCAGTGCCTCGACCCCGATGTTGCCCAGCGAGCTGAAGCCCTGGATCGCGATCGTGCCGCCGGACGCAAGGGTGAGGAACCCGACCACCGCCACGGTCCCGCCGATCAGGGCCAATGCCCCTGTGCCCATACTGATCTCCGCGATCAGCCGGAGCACCTCCTTGGGATGCTTGCGCAACGCCCACGGCACGTGCGCGAGCGCGCGGACGAAGAACACCGCCTGGCGGCCGATGTCGTCAACGGCTCGGGACAGGCCAGCGGCCCGGTTGCGGGTACGGCCGAACTTGCCGGTCGTCGCCAGTGCCATCGCGTCAGCCCGCCGTCAGCCGGATGCCGACCGCGGTCACGATGGTGTTGACCACGAACAGCGCCATGAAGGCGTAGACCACGGTCTCGTTGACCGCCTCACCCACGCCCTTGGGCCCACCGCGCACCGTCAGTCCGCGGTAACAGGCGACCAGGCCGGCGAGCAGGCCGAACAGCGCCGCCTTCACCATCGAGATCGCCACCTCCGGCAGGCCGGTCAGCAGCGTGATGCCGTCCGCGAACGCGCCGGGGTTGACCCCCTGCAGGAACACCGAGAACACGAACCCGCCTGCGATGCCGATCACGCACACCAGCCCGTTGAGCAGCAACGCGACCACCGTCGACGCCACCACCCGCGGGATCACCAGCCGGGTGACCGGATCGATGCCGAGCACCTCCATCGCATCGATCTCCTCGCGGATGGTGCGCGAGCCGAGGTCGGCGCAGATCGCGGTGGCCCCGGCACCCGCGACGATCAGCACGGTCACCACCGGGCCCACCTGGGTCACCGCCCCGAGGGCGGCCCCCGCCCCGCTGAGGTCGGCCGCGCCGATCTCACGGAGCAGGATGTTGAGTGTGAAGCTGACCAGCACGGTGAACGGCACCGCGACCAGCACCGTCGGCACGATCGACACGCGCGCGATCATCCAGCTCTGCTCCAGGAACTCCTGGAGCTGGAATCGGGTGCGTACCAACCCGACCGCGACGTCGGCCCCCATCCGGTAGAAGTGGCCGAGCTCGCGCATCGGCCCCTTCAGCGTCGTACTCGCCACGAGCCCTCCCCTCGTCGTGTGCACGCCCTGCTAGTGCGCTACGGGACACCCAGACGCGCGGGTGCTGTAGTCGACCTCGAAGCTGGTGACCCCGTTGATCCATCCGGACTGCAGACGGCGGGGGTCGCCGAGCTTCGAGATGTCGGGCATGTGGTCTGCGATCTTGTTGAAGATCAAATCCAGTTCCATGCGGGCCAGATTGGCCCCGATGCAGTAGTGCGGCCCGGTCCCGCCGAAGGCGAGGTGCGGGTTCGGATCCCTGGTGATGTCGAAGGTGCGTGGGTTGTCGAATACGTCCTCGTCGAAATTCGCGGACCCGTACAGCAGTACCACTCGCTGTCCCGCCTTGATGGCGGTTCCACCGATTTCCGTGTCCACCAGTGCCGTTCGCTGAAGCGAGGTCAGCGGCGACGCCCAGCGGATGATCTCGTCCGCCGCGGTGCGGGGACGCTCACGCTTGTACAGCTCCCACTGCTCGGGGTGCTCCATGAACGCCATCATGCCGAGCGTCGTCGCGTTTCGGGTCGTTTCGTTGCCCGCAACCGCGAGCATGATCACGAAGAAGCCGAACTGCTCGGGGGTCAGTGCCTCCCCGTCGACATCGGCGTGCACCAGCGTGGAGATGATGTCCTCGAGCGGCTCCGTGCGGCGCGCCTCCGCGAGATGGTAGGCGTACCCGAGGATCTGCGCGGACGCCATCCGCGACGCGCCCTCTAGCGTCTCGTCGTCGTATCCGGTCATCTGGTTGGACCACTCGAAGAGCTGCTTCCTGGCATCCTGCGGCACCCCGAGCAGTTCCGAGATCGCCTGCATCGGAAGTTCGCTGGCGACCTCGGAGACGAAATCCCCTTTCGGGTTCGCCGCCGCGGTGCGGGCGATGAGGTCCGCACGCTCGTCGAGCGCGGCTCGCATCGACTCGACCGCGCGCGGGGTGAACAGCCGCGAGACCAGTTTGCGCAGCTGGGTGTGCTCGGGCGCGTCCTTGTTGATAAGGACGTGCTTGGTCACCTCCAGTTCCTCGGCGGAGATGTCGTCCTGGTGCCGCGGGATCGACCCGTTCACGTGGTTCGAGAAGTGCTCGGGGCGGCGCGAGATGTCGCGGACGTCGGCGTGCCGCGAGACCACCCAGCAACCGCCGTCGTGGAAGCCGCCGGTGCCGGGTTCCTGCTCGTTCCACCACACAGGGGCGCAGCGGCGCAGTTGGGCGAACTCGGCGAGCGGCACGCGTTCGCCGTACAGCTTGGGGTCGGTGACGTCGAAACCCTTCGGCAGGTCGAGCGCCTTGGCGTGCAGATCGGTCATGGCAGGCCTTTCGGGGCGGGGTCAGTCGATTCGGTGATCGGGCGCGCGGCCGGCCGCGTGGTCCTTGGCCCAGCGGTAGTCCGGCTTGCCGCTCGGCGTCCGCGCGACCTCCGCGGCGATCCAGAACGATCGCGGGATCTTGTATCCGGCGAGGTGGCTGCGGGCGTGCTTCTCGAGGCTCTCGAAGTCGGGTTCGCCTGCGCGGGGGCACAGCACCGTGGCCACCCGGTTTCCCCAGCGCTCGTCGGGCACCCCGATCACGATCGCGTCGTACACGTCCGGATGGGCCTTGACGATCGCCTCGACCTCCTCCGCGAACACCTTCTCGCCACCGGTGTTGATCACCATGTTCCCGCGACCGAGCAGCGTGATCGACCCGTCGTCCTCGATCCGGGCCCGGTCGCCGGTCACCACGGAACGCGCCCCCTCGATCTCGCGGAAGATCTCGGCCGACTTGACCGGGTCGTTGTAGTAGCCGAGCGGGACGTAGCCGAGCTTCGCCAGCCAACCCTCCCCGCCGGATCCCGGTGCGAGCACCCGGTTCTCGTCGTCGACCACCACGGTGTGCCGGTGCGAGCCCACCTTCGGCCCGCCGTGCTGCTCGAAACCCTTCGTGGCGAATCCGATACCACCGAAACCGGTTTCGGACGAGCCAACCGAGTCCGAGATCATCAGGTTCGGGATGGCCTCGAAGAATGCATCCTTGACCGACGCGGAGAACAGCGCCGCGCCCGAGGCCACCACGGCCAGGCTCGACGTGTCCGCCTTGCTGTTCCGGTACGCCTCGACCAGCGGCCGCCCCATCGCGTCGCCGGTGATGACCATCGCCGTCGGCCGGTGCCGGGCGACCAGGTCCCAGGTGCGTTCGGCGTCGAACTTCGCGTCGTAGATCACCGCGTTGCCCGCCAGCAGCGCGGTGAACGTCGGCATCAGCGCTGAGGCGTGGATCAGCGGCGGCAGGATAAGCATCCGGATCTGCTCGCCCGCCGCACCGGCACGGGACTGCTGGTACTCGTCGGCAACCGGTTCCCCGGTGAAGAAGTCGAGGCCGCCGCCGAGGACCCGCCACATGTCCTCCTGCCGCCACACCACACCCTTCGGCCTACCGGTGGTGCCGCCGGTGTACAGGATGTAGACGTCGTCGCCGCTGCGTTCGCCGAAACCGCGCGCGGGCGACGCGGCGGCCAGCGCGTCCCCGTACCGGACCGCGCCGGGAACGAGCACCGGGGCGTCGAGGGCGGCAGGCGCCAGCTCGTCCGACACCTCGATGAGGTGCCGGATCCGGGGCATGGCGGGCGCGACCTCCGCGACCCGCTCGCCGAACCCGCGGTGATAGACCACCGCATCCAGATCGGCGTCGTCGTACAGGTACGCCAATTCGTCGGCCGTGTAGCGATAGTTGACGGTCAGCGGCACCGCCCGGATCTTGAAGGCGGCCAGCACCGCCGCCATGGTCTCGATCGAGTTGTGCATCTGGATACCGACATGTACTCCCGCACCGAGCCCGACGGACTCGAGATGGTGGGCGAGCCGGTTCGCGTGCTCGTCCAGTTCCCGGTAGGTCACCTGCCCCTCTCCCGCGATCAGGGCGACACGGTCGCCCATGGCGTCGACGGCGTGCTCGAACAGGTCCGCGAACGTGTATGCCATGCGAGTCCTTCCGGCGTTGGGCGCTCAGATCACCGTGAGCGGCAAGGGGATTCCACGATCTGTGAACGCAAACCCGGCTCCGGTACTGATCCGGGTGATGGCGACCTCGACGCACTCGGGCGCGGGCTCGTCCTCGGTGACCACCTCGACGAGGAGGGAGTCGACATCCTCCGAGAGCAGCCGGACGGTGAACCGGGGATCGACGCCGCGCACCAGCGCCTGCAGGGGCTCGAGGTGGTCGCCGTCGACCAGCGCGGGCCAACCGCCGTCGGCGTCCGCCGCTCCGCCGCGACCGAGCAGCAGCTCCAGCCTGCCGTCCCCGAGCCGGATGTCGCTGTCCACGTACTGCTTCGGGTTCAGCAGCGGGTGCACCGACAGCACCGCGGCCAGGCCTGCCAGGTCACGGGGCAGCCCGAGCGCCTCGCGGATCCGCTGCGCGGCCACCCCGGCGATCCCGGTGAGTTGCTTGCGGGTGATCTCGAGCGCCTTGTCCTCCGCCGCCCGCTTGCGGACCGCGAGGAGGAAGCCGAGCGCGAGCAGGTGGTGCTGCAGGCAGACCTCCTCCGCGATCCGCACCAGGGCCGAGTGCGAGAAGTCCGCGAACCGGATGTCGGAGAGCAGCGGACCCGAGTAGTCGTGCGCGCCCTCGCCCGTGCGGTCGATGGGGCTCAGCTCCACCGCGTTGGCCGCGGTGCGGCCGATCTCCTCGGTGTGCGCGGCCATCTGGGGCGGCACGTGCGAGGGGTCGATGACCACCGTCCACGCGCAGTGCGGCTTCCGGTCCGCCGGCCGGCGCGGCGGGCGATGGATGGGTCGCACCTGGGCGTGCGGGTTGGTGGCCAGCGCGGTCGCGTCGAAGGTCGGGTCCTCGATGTCGTGGCACATCGTCGTCACGTACTCGTTACCGAGCGGCTCGACGTCCATCAGGGCACCGCAGTGGTCGAGCCAGAACTCGCCGTGCGCTGGATCGTCTACCCGGTACCGAAAGTCCATGAACTGGGGCGGTGCCCCGATGTCGAGCTGCAGTCCCTTGAAGATCGTGACCACGTCGTCGCCCTCATACCCGAGCGCCCTCTGCATCCTGCGCGTGTACCAGGGACTCGACGCCTGCCACTCCTCGATCGCGACGGCCGCCATGCCCTCGCGCCCGAACTCCACGATCAGGTGCGCCATCCCCGAACGATCGATCAGCTGGCCGCAGAGCAGGAGCTCGGGCACCAGTGCCGCGAGATCGGCCCGCGAGCGCGCCGCGAACGAATCGCCGACGGTCACCGCGCTCACCACAGTGGAACCGGGGCGCCGCCGGCCGGGTACCAGCCGCGGAGCTTCTCCCCGGAGACCGACCGCTGGATGCGCGCGTTCATGCCGTCCGAGAGCGCGCCGTCCGTGATCATCTCCATGAACAGCGCCGAGACGTTGCCGAAGTCGAAGAAGTCACGCTGCCAGGACCACTGGAAGTCCCCGCCGTATCGGAACCAGCTGCCTCCGATGCCGTGGACCGAGTAGTGGCTGCCGTCGGCGCGGGTGGCGTCGGCGACCTGCTTCCACAGGCCGATCACGTTGCCGCTGCGCTCGTCGACGACGAACTCCTGGTAGGGGTATTGCCAGCCCTCGAGGCCGAACATCTCCTGACCGAGCGCGATGTCACGGATCTCGTCGCGGCCGACGGCCATGAAATCCTGCTGCGGGCCATAGTTCCAGCCGTAGGTCGCGTCCTCGGTGTACATCTGCGCCAACGGCTTCCAGTCGCCTGCGGCCTCGCAACGCTTGTTCTCCTCGACCCATCGCTGCACCATCTCGTCGAGCTCCGCGCGATCGAACTGGGACATCACTGGTCTCCTTCGGATTCGGAAATTCTCAACGCACGGGTCGGGCAGAACTTCACCGCGTTCTCCACACTCGGGCGTAGGGACCGGGGCGGGTCGGTGTCGAGGATCTGTACGGTTCCGTGCTTGGGCACGGAGAAGACCTCGGGGGCCTCCATCTCGCAGGCCGCATGCCCCTGGCACAGGTCCGCGTCGACCTCGATCCTCATCGGACTCGCCGCCTGCGATAGCGGACCCGGCACGGTTGCTCGAGCTGAACCACCATCTTGCTGTGGTCGTTCCGATACGATTCCGACGGCTGCGCCATCTCGAACTCGAAGTCCCGCAACAGGATCGAGAAGATCGCCTTGAGCTGCATCTGGGCGAACGCGGCCCCGACACAGCGGTGCCTTCCCGCACCGAACGGGATCCAGGTCCACCGGTTGACGATGTCCTCCTGGTTCGGATCGATATAGCGACCCGGGTCGAAGTCGTCCGGGCGCGGAAAGTCCTCCGGGATCCGATTGGAGATCGCCGGGGTCGCCGCGACCAGGTTGCCCTTCTCGATCCGGTAGCCACCGACCTCGAAGTCGTCGCGCGCCAGCCGTAGCAGGATGATCAGCGGCGGGTGCAATCGCAACGTCTCCTTGACCACCGCCTCCAACACCGGGATCTGACGCAGCGCATGGAAGCTGATGTCCGCGCCGTCCGAGTACAGCTCGTCGAGCTCGCCGACCACCTGTTTCATCGCGTCCGGGTGCCGGAGCAGTTCGATGAGGCTCCATGCCGCGGTGCCGGAGGTGGTGTGGTGACCCGCGAACATCATCGAGATGAAGATGCCGGTGATCTCGTCGGCGCTGAACCGCTCCGCCCCCGACTCGTCCTTGATCGAGACCAGTACGTCGAGCATGTCCCGGTCGTCCTTGCCCTGCGGCGGGTTCGCGATCCGTCCGGTCATGATCTCCTGCACCAGCGCGACCAGCGCGAGGCGCGCCTCGTCGCGGCGCCGGAAACTCTCGATGGGTGCGTACGGATCGACGAAGGCGAGTGCGTCCGTGCCCTGTTCGAGCTCGTGGTAGAGCTTGGCGAACCGATCGTCGAGCTGATCGCGGAACTTCTTGCCGATGAGGCACGCCGAGGAGGTGTAGATGGTCAACTCGGCGAAGAAGTCGAGGAGGTCGATCTCCCCCTCGTCGTCCCAGCCTGCGACCATCGCCTCCACCTCGGCACCGATCGTCGCGGCGTGGCCCTTCATCTGCTCACCACGCAGTGCCTGGTTGTGCAGCATCTCCTTGCGCCGCTCCGGGCTGGCGTCGAACACCACGCCCGCCCCGAATATCGGCTTCATGAACGGGTACGCGGCCTGCTGGTCGAGGTCCTCATCCGACGAGCGGAAGAAGAACTCGTTGGCCTCGGCCCCGGAGAGCAGCACCACCTCGCGGTCGGCGAGCCGAAAGGTCCCGACATCGCCGCATTCCTCGCGCACACGGCGCATCAACGCGATCGGATCGGTGCGCAGTTCCTCGAGGTGACCGTGCTCGTGCTCGCCGCCGGATACGCGCTGGGGGTCTTGCGGACTCATCACTTCGCCTCCTTCGGGTCGGTGTGGTTCTCGGGCGTGCGGGCACTCAGCGGGGCCTCCGGTTGGACCTCGATCAGCACCAGGTGAGCGCCACGCGGAGCCGACACCACCGCGACGACGGCGTTGGCGATGTCGGACGCGCGCAGGAAGTAGCCGTGCCTGGCGAAGCCCCAGGTCTTCCATGATTCGGCGAGCGGGCCGATGACCTCCGGGGTGGAATCCATCCCCATCCCGGTGAGGGTCGGCCCCGGCCTGACGATGGAGGCGCGGATACCGGTGCCCTCGAGCTCCATTCGCATCTGCCGTCCCATCGCCTCGAGCCCGGCCTTGGCCGCGTCGTAGGCGCCCATCAGTGGTCGTGGACGGTCGGCGCAGTCGGATCCGATCAGCACGAAGTCGCCGCGGCGCCGCTCGCGCATGCCGGGCAGGATTCGGTGCGCCAGCCGTTGCGCACCGACCAGGTGCACCTCGACCTGCTTGAGGAATCGCTCGGGTTCCATCTGGTCGGCGGCACCGAACTCGAGGTCGCCCGCGCCGGAGAGCACGATCTCCGTCGGCCCCAAGGCATCCTCCGCGGCCGAGACGAACTCGTCGACCGAGGCGCCGTCGGTGACGTCGAGGAAGTGCGCGTACGCCTCGCCCCCGCCAGCCCGGATCTTCTCCGCGATCGCCTCGCACTCCGCGACGCGCCTGGCGCCCAGCGCGACCGGGTGGCCGAGTTCGGCGAGGGCATAGGCGGTGGCGGTGCCGATCCCCGAGGACGCCCCGGAGATCACCGCCGGCCTACGCTCCGGGTTCGGTTCGAATCGTGGCATCAGCGCACCTGCACCTTCAGCGGCAGGGCCGCGAAGCCCCTGACGTTCGTCGAATGGACGCGCTCGATCCCGGACTCGTCGACCTCGAAGCCGGACACCTTCCTGGCGAATTCGGCGAGCGCGATGTTCGCCTCGAGCCTTGCCAGGTGAGCACCGAGACAAAAGTGCACGCCGCCACCGAAACTCGTCAGCTTGTTGGTCGAGTTCCTGCCGATCTGGAACTCGTCGGCCTCCTCGAACACCTCGGAGTCCCGGTTGGCGGAGCCGATCAGCAGCAGCATCTTCTCCCCCGCAGGCACGGTCTGGCCGTAGTACTCGAGGTCCACCGCGGTGGTGCGCGCGACGATCTGGCTCGACGTGTCGTAGCGCAGCGTCTCCTCCACCCAGTCCGGCGCCCGGTCCGGGTCGGCGAGCACCGGCGCGACCTGTCCGGGATGGCGCGAACCCCAGTACAGCGCGTTCCCCAGCAGCTTCGTGGTGGTCTCGTTGCCCGCCACCACCATCAGGAACATGAACCCGAGGATCTCCGCGTCGGTGAGCCGGTCCCCGTCGATCTCGGCCTCGAGGAGCGCGGAGGTCAGGTCCTCGGTCGCCGACCGCCTGCGCTCGGCGATCATGTCCCGGTAGTAGCCCATCAGGCTGATCGAGGACTCCACCGCGGCCTGCGGGACGTCCTGGACGCCGTCCTCCCTGTGCACCACCAGGTCCGCCATCCGTCGCAGCTCCGCGCGGTCCGGCTCCGGCACCCCCATCAGCTCGGAGATCACATCCATCGGCAGCTTGCCCGCGACCTCGGCGATCCAATCGAACTCGCCCGCCGCCAGCGCCGGCTCCAGGTGCTGATCTGTCAGCTCCAGGATGCGACCCTCGAGCTCGGCCACCCGGCGGGGCGTGAACCCACGAGAGACCAACTGCCGCAACCGCATGTGCCGCGGATCGTCCATCGCGAGGAAGGACATCACCAGATGCGCGTGCGGTCCGTAGGCAGCCGGGTCGAGCGAGACGCCGTTGGCGCTCGAGAGCCTGCGACTGTCCTTGAAGGCATCCGCGACGTCGCCGTGCCGCGAGAGCGCCCAGAACCCGATGTCCGGATTGTGATAGATCGGCGACTCCTCCCGCAGCCGCTTGTACGTGGGGTACGGATCGTCGTGGAAGTCGTAGTCGTACGGATTGAAGACCACAGGGGTGATCAGGGCTTCGGTCATCGTGGCTCCAGGATCAGTTTGGCGGAGGCCTCGAGTCGTTGCGCGAGTTCCGGGTAGGACCCGTATCCCATGCCCGCGCGCAGGAGGGCTCCCGCGTAGAGGAGTTCGAGGGTTTCGAGCAGTTCGGGGTCGTATCCCGGGCCGAGTGCCTGCCCGAGCCGATTGTGGATCTCGAACCCGATCCGGCCGCGTAGGTGCTCGACGTCCGGATCGGCGCCGAGCAGGGCGCCGGTCACCGCGGCGGACACCTCCGGCTCGTCGGCCAGCAGCAGGGCGATCCCGCGCAACACCGACAGCACCCGTTCCGTGCGACCAAGCCCGGTGTCGTCCGGGATCTCGGAGGCCTCGAGCCGTCGCCAGAAGACCTCGGCGACGAGGTGCTCCTTCGAGGAGAAGTAGGTGTACGCGGTCGCCGGGCCGACACCGGCCCGCGCGGCCACCGCGCGCACGGTCAGGCCGCCGAACTCCTGCTCGCGCAACACCTCGACCGCGGCACCGGTCAGTCGCTCGACGGTGTCGGCCTGCTTCTCGGTCAACCGTCTGCGGGTCGACTCGAAACTGCGACTGGACACGTGTCTGGACATTACTACGGTCTCCCGTCCGGCGATACCCGTTTTCGCGTTCGATTCGGCCGTTCGCGGCCGGCCGGCAGCCGATCGACTAGAGCCCGATCTTCATTCCGGCACCGCCGTCGACCCGCAGTTGCTGGCCGGTCACGTATCGCGATTCGTCCGAGGCCAGGTACACCACCGCGTGCGAGATGTCCTCGGGCTCGACCCACGGGATCGGCATGGCCTGCATGAACGGAAAGGTCAGCGCCGCGTCCTCGGCGGTCGGATTCTCGAGGTCGGGCCGGAACGTCTTGTACATCGGCGGACTCTGCAGCATGTCGGTGTTCACGTTCGTCGGATGGATCGCGTTGACCCTGATCGAACTCGGCCCAAGGGTCAGCGCCAGCGAGTTCGTGTAGGCCTGGATCAGCTTCTTGGCCAGCCCGTACCCGTCGCCGCCGGGGCCCTGCAGCGCCTGCTGGCCGTTGAACCCGGTCTGCGGCACCAGGCCTGCGACCGAACCGATCGCGATGATCGAGCCGCCCTCGCCCAGGTACTCCATCGCCGCGTGCACGGTGTTCACCACGCCGATGAAGTTCACGTCGAAGGCGTCGACGAAGCCCGCGTTGGGAACATGCTTGCCGAGGGGACAGATTCCCGCGTTGGCCACCACGACATCGAGGCCCCGGAGCTCACCCACCGCCTCCGCGAGCGCGGACTCGACGGCCGCCCGGTCGCGGACGTCGACGCGGGCCGTGACGGCCCTGCGGCCGGCTTTCTCGACCAGCCGTGCCGTCTCCTCCAGGTCGGCCTCGGTGGCGAGCGGGTACTCGTTGCTGGCGATGTCCGCACACAGGTCGAACGCGATGATGTCCGCGCCCTCCTCGGCGAGATGGACCGCGTGACTGCGGCCCTGCCCCCGTGCTGCGCCGGTCACGAACGCGACCTTGCCTGCGACTCGATTCATCGGATCACTCCCTGCAATCGATGGAACGTTCGACGTGCTTCTACCTGAAAGCGTTGCGAGGTATCTCTGTGCGAACTATAGTCCAGACACCTGTCCAGATGTGGAGGAATTGAGCATGACGCTTCGTCCGACCGACAGTTCGGCCCTGCTGATCGACGGAAAGCTCGTCCCCGGCTCCGGCGGCGCCTTCGAGGTGCTCAACCCCGCCACCGAGGAGGTGCTCGGATCGGCGGCCGAGGCCACCGCCGCCGACATGGACGCCGCCATCGCGGCCGCTCGCGCGGCGTTCGACGAGGGCACCTGGTCCCGCGATCACGCGTTCCGCGCCCGCTGCCTGCGCCAGCTGTGCGACGCCCTGCAGTCGCACATCGAGGAGTTGCGCGAGGTGACCATCGCCGAGGTCGGTGCGCCCGCGATGCTGACCAGCGGACCGCAGCTCGAGGGCCCCATCGAAGACCTGCGCTACTGGGCCGACCTGGCCGAGAACTATTCGTGGGAACAGGATCTCGGGACCGCGGCGCCGATGGGGATCCCCACCGCTCGCCGGGTGTTCAAGGAGGCCGTCGGTGTCGTCGGCGCGATCACCCCATGGAACTTCCCGCACCAGATCAACTTCGCCAAGCTCGGGCCTGCCCTGGCCGCGGGCAACACCGTGGTGCTCAAGCCCGCGCCCGACACCCCGTGGTGCGCGGCGCTGGTCGGCAGGGTGATCGCCGAGGAGACCGAGATCCCCGCGGGCGTGGTCAACATCGTGACCTCCACCGACCATCGGATCGGCGCCCAGCTCGCCGAGGACCCGCGCGTCGACCTGGTCTCGTTCACCGGATCCACCGCGACTGGGAAGGCCGTGATGCGCGCAGCGGCGGACTCGCTGAAGAAGGTGTTCCTCGAACTCGGCGGCAAGTCCGCATTCATCGTCCTCGACGACGCCGACGTCAAGGCCGCCAGTTCCTACGCGGCCTTCTCCGTGTGCGTGCATGCGGGCCAAGGGTGCGCGCTGACCACCCGCTTGCTGGTCCCGCGGGCGCATTACGACGAGGCCGTGGCAGCGACCACCAAGACGATGTCGAGCATCCGACCCGGTGATCCCACGAACCCTGGAACAGTGTGCGGCCCACTCATTTCCGCTCGCCAGCGGGACCGCGTCGAGGGCTACCTGAAGCTCGCCGTCGAGGAGGGCGGCACCATCGTCACCGGCGGTGGCCGACCGGCCGACCGGGACCGCGGGTTCTTCGTCGAGCCGACCCTGATCGCCGGGGTGGACAACTCCGCACGGGTCGCCCAGGAGGAGATCTTCGGTCCGGTCCTGGTCATCCTCCCGCACGACGGCGACGAGGACGCCGTCCGGATCGCCAACGACTCGCCGTACGGTCTGTCCGGCTCGGTGTGGGGCACCGACCCCGAGCGGGTGAACCGCGTGGTCGCGGGCGTGCGCACCGGAACGCTCAGCGTCAACGGCGGGGTCTGGTATTCCGCGGACGCCCCGTTCGGCGGCTACAAGCAGTCCGGGATCGGCCGCGAGATGGGCGTGGCCGGCTTCGAGGAGTACCTGGAGACCAAACTCGTCGCCTCCCCCGCGACGACCTGATCCACAGCCGGCCGAGTACACCTAGCGAGGAGAACAGACACATGGGACGTTTCGACGGACGCACCGCCATCGTCACCGGCGCGGCGCAGGGCATCGGCGAGGGATACGCACGGGCACTCGCGGCGGAGGGCGCCAACGTGGTGGTCGCCGACCTCAACCGCGAGCTCGGCGAGACCGTGGCCAAACAGATCACCGCGGACGGGGGCTCCGCGGCGTTCAAGGAAGTCGATGTGGCCGAGGCGGATTCGGCCGTCGCCCTCGCCGACTTCGCGATCGAGCGGTACGGCAGCATCGAGCACCTGGTCAACAATGCCGCGATCTACGGCGGTATGAAGATCGACTCGCTGCTCACGGTGGACTGGGACTACTACCGGCGGTTCATGAGCGTGAACATGGACGGCGCCCTGCAGGTGTGCCGGGCGGTCGTCCCGCACATGCGAGCCAATGGCGGCTCGATCGTCAACCAGTCCTCCACCGCCGCCTGGCTGTACTCGAACTACTACGGACTGGCGAAGGCAGGCATCAACAGCCTCACCCAGCAGCTCGCCACCGAGCTCGGCTGGTCGAACATTCGCATCAACGCGATCGCGCCGGGCCCGATCGACACCGAGGCCACCCGCACCGTCACGCCCGGCAACATCGTCAAGGACATCGTCAGGCGGATTCCCCTGCAGCGCATGGGAACCACCGAGGACCTGGTCGGCATGTGCCTGTTCCTGCTCTCCGACGATGCCGGCTGGGTCACCGGGCAGATATTCAACGTCGACGGCGGACAGGTGTACCGGTCGTGACCGCGAACGACACCGACATCACGGTCGGATACATCGGCCTCGGCAACATGGGCGCGCCGATGGCCACCCGGTTGCTCGACTGGCCCGGCGGCCTGGTGGTGTGCGACGCGCGGCCCGAGACGCTGACACCGTTCACCGATGCGGGTGCCGCCGCGGCGGACACGCCCGCGGCGGTCGCCGCGCAGGCCCAGGTGATCTCGGTGACCGTCCTCGACGACGCGCAGGTACGGGAGGTGGTCAACGGTCCCGACGGGATCCTCTCCGCCGCCGCGCCCGGCACGGTGATCGCGGTTCACTCGACGATCAGCGACCTGACCGCAACCGACCTCGCCCAGCGTTGCCGTGAACGGGGAGTCGACCTGGTCGATGCGCCGGTCAGCGGCGGCGCGCCCGGGGCCAAGCAGGGACGGCTCGCGGTCATGGTCGGCGGATCCGAGGAGGCGTTCGCCGCGGTCCGCGGGCCGTTCGGGTGCTGGGCCGAGCTGGTCGTCCACGCCGGGCCGGTCGGCGCGGGCACCCGGATGAAGCTGGCGCGCAACCTGCTCCACTTCGTCTCGTTCACCGCCGCGAGCGAGGCACAACGCCTCGCCGAGGCCGCGGGACTGGACATCCGGGAACTCGGCAAGATCGTCCGGCACACCGACGCCATCACCGGGGGCGCGGGCGCGATCATGTTGCGCGAGACCACCGCCCCGGTCGCCGAGGACGACTTCTGGCACCCGATCCTCGGGCACGTCCGCAACCTCGGCGAGAAGGACCTGTCCCTCGCGCTCGACCTCGGTGAGCGGCTCGACGTCGACCTTCCGCTCGCCAGGCGCGCCCTCTCCGATCTCGGCCCCGGACTCGGGGTCGGGACCGGCGCATTGTCCGAATCTGCAACCAAGGAGCACGCATGACCGACGAGAACGGCACAGGTCCGAGCGAGGCGCGGGCTCGCGGGGTCGCGATGATGAACCAGGTGTACGGCTGGGAGATGCCCGCCGACATCCCCGGCGACTTCTTCGCGGTCACCGCCGACCATCTGTTCGCCGACATCTGGACCAGGCCAGGACTCAGCCTGCGCGACCGTCGGCTGCTGCTGCTCGGCGCGATCACCGCGCAGGGCCAGGGCGACGTGGCGAAGATCCAGATCAACGCGGCGCTGCACAACGAGGAACTGACCGAGGAGCAGGTCGAGGAGGCGGCGATCTTCCTCTGCCACTATGTCGGGTGGCCGTTGGGCACCGGACTCAACAACGCCCTGATCGCCGTCAAGGCGGACCGGCGCAAGGCCGCCCGCGCCGCGGCGAAGGCCGCCGAGACGAACTCCTCGGAAACCGCCACCGGCTGAGGCCGGACCGGAAATACTGCACTCAAGGCAACAACTCTCGAGAGAAGGACCCGATTCATGGCCGAGGCCACTCCCATCCGTCCACAGCCCGCCGACACCATTGAGACGTGGCAGTACGAAGCCGATGTGGTCGTCGCCGGCTACGGCATCGCGGGCGTCAGCGCCGCGATCGAGGCCGCGCGGGCAGGCGCGGACGTCCTGGTGCTCGAACGGACCAGCGGCTGGGGCGGCGCCGCGGCGCTGGCCGGCGGGTTCATCTACCTCGGCGGCGGCACGCCGCTCCAGCGGGCGCTCGGCTTCGAGGACTCGCCGGAGAACATGAAGGCCTTCATGATGGCCGCCCTCGGCCCTGGTGCCGACGAGGAGAAGATCACCGACTACTGCGAGGGCAGCGTCGAGCACTACAACTGGCTCGTGGACAACGGGGTGCCGTTCAAGGAGTCCTTCTACGGCCAGCCCGGTTGGGAGACCCCGTTCGACGACGGACTGATGTACTCCGGCGGCGAGAACGCGGCGCCGTTCAACGCCGTCGCCACCCCGGCTCCGCGCGGACACGTCCCGCAGATGGCGGACAAGCGGACGGGCGAGAAGGGCGGCGGCTACATGCTGATGAAGCCGCTGGTGGAGACCGCCGAGAAGCTCGGCGTCCGTGCCGAATACGACATGCGGGTGCAGCGCCTGATCGTCGATGCCGATGGCCGGGTCGTCGGGATCTTCGCCAAGCAGTACGGCAAGGAGATCGCGATCCGCGCCCGCACCGGCGTGGTGCTGGCCACCGGCAGCTTCGCCTACAACAAGGAGATGGTGCAGAACTACGCGCCGCGGCTGATCGGCAAGCCGGGCGCCTCGATCGAGGAGCACGACGGCAGGGCGATCCGGATGGCGCAGGCCCTGGGCGCGGACCTGGCACACATGGACGCCACCGAGGTCGCGTTCTTCGGCGATCCGCAGCTGATGGTCAGGGGCATCCTCGTCAACGGCCGCGGCCAGCGCTATGTCAACGAGGACACCTACCCGGGCCGGATCGGCCAGGAGACGTTGCTGCGCAACGAGAACCAGGCCTACCTGATCATCGACGAGGCCGCCTACGAGGAGGGCATCGCCGCCGACAGCTCGACACCGTTCTTCCGGTTCCAGCCGAAGTGGGTGGCGGAGACGGTCGAGGAGCTCGAGTCCGAGATGGGCCTGCCCGCCGGCGCGCTGGTTTCGACCGTCGAGGTGTACAACCGGCACGCCGAGAACGGCGAGGACCCGGTGCTGGGCAAGAAGCCCGAATGGTGCAAGCCGATCGGCTCCCCCATCGCCGCCCTCGACCTGCGCAACTTCACCGCCGGGTTCACCCTCGGCGGACTGCGCACCACGATCAACTCGGAGGTGCTGCACGTGAGCGGCGAGCCGATCCCCGGCCTGTTCGCGGCGGGCCGCTGCACCTCCGGCGTCTGTGCGGGCGGCTACGCGAGCGGGACCTCGCTGGGCGACGGCAGCTTCTACGGCAGGCGCGCAGGCATCAGCGCCGCCAAGGGATAGGCAGCCGGCTGCGCCGCCTGTGCGCGGTTGACGAGTTCCTGCACTCGTCAACCGCGCACAAGCGCTAGCCTGAAGCCATGCCGGTCACCTGGTCGGACGAGGTCGACGCCATCCTCGGCGGCGACCTCACCTGCGGGCTCGCCTGCCTCACCCCTGCGGGCGGGGCGGTCGTGACGACGGTGGCGCCGATCGGGCTGCGCGACCGCGAGCTCGGCACGGTCGGCTTCACCACCTCACTCGGCTTCGGCCGCAAACTCGAGCGCATCAAGGTCGATCCCAGGGTCGCGCTGGCGTACCACGCCCGCGAACACGGTGTCGGCGACCGCGCCGCTGGGTACGTCCTGGTGCAGGGCGAGGCCCGATTCGACCCACATCCCGACCGCGCGACGCTCGATGAGATCGGCACGCACTCGGAGCCGTTCATGGGCGCGCCCAAAAGGGGACGGTTCTGGGGCCGGTGGCTGCACGCGTACTACGAGGACCGGGTGCTGGTGACGGTGACCGTGACCCGGGTCGTGGCCTGGCCCGCGCCGAACGCGGACGGCGGGGCCGAGGTGTTCGGCGCGCCGCGACCCGAGGCCGCCGCCGCGCCGCAGTCGCCACCGAAGAAGGGCACCGGCCCACGGGTGAACCCGGCGAGGACAGGCGAGCGCGCCTCGACGCTCCCGCACCTGCTGCTCGCCTACCGCGACGCGGACCGATATCCGGTGATCGCCCCGGTCGGGGTGATCGACGCCGACGCCGAGGGCGTCCGCCTGCGGGTGCCCACGTGGGTGCCGCCGGGCGGCCGCCGCGCCGGCCTGCTCGCGCACTCCTACCGCGCCCAGCTCGTCGGCCTCGAGTCCCGCCAGAACACCGGTTGGCTCGAGGTCACCGGCGACGAGGCGCGGTATGCACCGCACACCGAGACCGGGTTCCGTGCGCCCGCGAACAAGACGATCCTGTTGCTGGCCAACGGTTTCCTGGCGCGGCGCGGGCTGGCGAAGGCCCGCAAACAGGGGCGGGTTGCGGCGCTGGGCTGAATCCGCCCGCCCCTGGTCAGCGCGCGACCGGCTCCCGGTTCAGCTTGCCCGCGAGCCGTTCCAGGTAGGCCTCGACCTCGGCCTCCGACTTGTCGGGCACCCCGAACACGACCTCCGTCACGCCGAGGGCCTCCCAGCGGGCGAGCTTCTCCTGGTCGGGCTTGCCCGCCAGCACCACGATCTGGGGCGCGCCCTCGCGGCCGGCCTCCTGCCAGATGCGGCGCAGCAACAGCACGTTGTCGTCGATGTCCTGCTCGATCGGGGTGGTCATCCAGCCGTCTGCGGACCGGGCGATCCACTTGAAGTTCTTCTCGTTGCCCGCCGCACCCACGATCACCGGAACACGGGGCTGCTGAATAGTTTTCGGCCACGCCCAGCTCGGGCCGAACTTGACGAACTCGCCGTCGTACTCGGCCTCCTGCTGCGACCACAGCGCCTGCATGGCCTCGAGGTACTCGCGCAGCATGGTCCGGCGCCGTCCCGGCGGCACACCATGGTCGGTGAGCTCGTCGAGGTTCCAGCCGTACCCGACCCCGAGCACCACCCGCCCCCCGGACAGGTGGTCGAGCGAGGCGATGGTCTTCGCCAGGGTGATCGGATCGTGTTCGACCGGGAGCGCGACCGCGGTACCGAGCGCGATGCGTTCGGTCACCGAGGCCGCGGTGGCCAGCGCCACCCATGGGTCGAGCGTGCGCATGTAGCGGTCGTCGGGCAGTGTCTCGTCACCGGTCTGCGGGTGCGCGGCGTCCCGCCGGGCCGGGATGTGCGTGTGCTCCGGGACGTAGAAGGAATCGAAGCCGCAGCGTTCCGAGGCCGCGGCGGCCGAAGCCGGTGTGATCCCACGATCACTCGTGAACAGCGTGATGCCAAACTTCACCAGGGTCTCCCTTGCCACCGTGAGCGAGCACTCGAATCAGATCGACACTATTTGCCGGACAGTTGTTTGGCAAGGTGTCCAGACCGATCGGTACCATCCGAATCTAGAACTGGTTCATGGCCCGACGCCAGGCCGGGACCTGCCATGTTCTCCCGCCAACCGTCGGGATCATGACACACGTTCACCATGCCGAATGGCACCCGTGCCGGCGTCTCGCGTCGCACAGAAAAGGGCGTGACGGCCGGCGGCATCACCACCGGGCGTCACGCCCTCAACCTTGATCCACGGCATCGACTGGGCAAGAGATCCACCCACCGCCCGCCGGGACAGACAGCGCCTACTGGACGACGATCGTGCCGCGCCCCTGGACGTGCGGGAAGTTCGTGTCGATCTGGACTTCGATCCGCCCGACCCCGGTGTCCGCGGTCATCGGCACCCACGGGCCGTCCGTCGGCGACAGCGGTGTGTCGTCGCCGAGCGGCACCGGCGGCCCCGGGAAGACTCCGCTCGCTCCGGTGTCCAGGTTCTTCCAACGCAGGGTGGCTTCGACGCCGCAGTACACCCCCTGGAAGGGGTCCGGCACGAAGGTGAACTCCGGCCGCACCCAGATCGTCGGGTTCTGCCCGTAGAAGAGGGCATTCGGGTCGTAGTGCGCGTCCACGGTCCCGACGCACCCGAGGGCCCCGCCACCGAGGGTGTAGGTCGGTGAGATCCCCACCGGGTCCGACGACGATCCGGTCGACGCCGCTGCGGTCCCCCCTGTCAGCGACGCCGCCACCGCAACCGACACCACAACTGCCCGAGTAATTTTCATCGTCCCTGCCCCCCAGCCGACGCTACGGCGTCATCTCGTAGGCACCATCGTAGGCCCGCACCTGTTCCCACACCCGGCCGAACCGGTCCTCGTCCACCACCGGCTTGCGGACCGCACCGAGCGCCCACTCCTGCTGAGCGAGCGTCGACGACGGCTTCCCGTGCAGGGCAATGGCATACCCGGAGAAGTCGCGGATCTGGAAGTCGAAGATCTGGTCGACCAGATCCCGGTCGAGCCCGGTGATCTCGGCCTGCTCGAGGATCAGCTGCCCGTACACGACCAGCGAGAACAGGTGCCCGACGTTGAGCAGGAAGTCCAGGTCCTTCTGCTGCGCGGCATCGGGAGCCGCGGTGGTGAGCAGCTTCTTGAGCTCCAGTGCCTGCTCGTAGAACCGCACCACGTTCGGGATGTCCGCGAACCGCTCGTAGACCTTCGTCCAATCGTGGAACTGCACCTTGGCCGCGCCGCGGGTGGGGCCCTGGTTCCAGAAGAACTCGTCGTCGGCCGCGTCGAGGCGGGTTCCGATCTCGGGGAAGCTCGCCGGGTTGAACATGTAGTTCGGCATGAACTTGAGGATCAGCCCGACGTTGACGTGGACCGTGCCCTCCAGCTTGGGCAGGCAGCCGATGACCTCGACGGCCTCACGGAAGTAGGTGTTCTTCTCGTATCCCTTGGCCGCGACCACGTCGTGCAGCAGCGCGATCACGCGCTCGCCCTCGGAGGTGACCTTCGCCTTCGTCATCGGGTTGAACAGCAGGTAGCGGCGATCCTCGAGGCTCGCACTGCGGAAGTAGTCGACGGCCCTGGCGCTGAACTGCTTCATCGCGACCATCCGGGAGTAGGCGTCGACGAACGCCGCCCGCACGTGGGTGAAGTCGGTGACCGGGTTGCCGTACAGGATCCGGTTCTGCGCGTGGGTGATCGCCTCGTAGAAGGCGTGCTCGGTGATGCCGATCGAGCCGGTGCACAGGTTGAACTTGCCGACGTTGACGGTGTTGAGCGCCGCCTCGAACGCCTGGACGCCGGTGTGCAGGATGTCCTCCTCGCGCACCGGGTAGTCCTCGAGCCGGAAGGTGCTCACGTACATCTGGCCGTGGATGACGTTGTCGATGAGCTTGTAGTTCGGGTGCTGGCTGTCCGCGACGAAGAAGACGTACCCGTCGGAGCCCTCGACGTCGGTCCGGCGACCGAACACCGACACCATGCCCGCGACGTTGCCGTTGCCGATGTAGTACTTCTCGCCCGTGGCCCGGAAGGCGACGCCGTCATCGCCCGACTGCGGAGCGAGCAGCATGTCGGTGGAGTACACGTCGGCGCCGTGCTCGCGCTCCGAGAGACCGAAGGCCATCACGCCGCCGTCCGCCAGTTCGCGGGCGGCCCGCTGCTTGGCGGCGGTGTTCTCGCTCATCCAGATCGGCCCGAGACCGAGGATGGTGACCTGCCAGGCGTACCAGTACGCCAGGCCGTAGAACCCGAAGATCTCGCTGAGGACGGCGTTGCGGGCCGCGTCCCAGCGACGGTTCGGGTCGCCGCCGCCGAACTCGGCGGGCGTCTGGAAGGTGGCGAAGAGCTTCTCACTCTTCACGAACTCCAGGAAGTCCGACACCCAGGTCGCGTCGAGGTCGTCCTGGAGCAGCTGCTTCTTGCCGCGGTTCTCGAACCAGGCGACGGTCGCGCGCAGCAACCGGCGGGTTTCCTCGTCGAACTCGGCGAAGTCGCAGGTGGTCGGGTTGAAAAGGTGTCCGTTCGCGGACATGGGCGTGCCCCTCTCTCGCAGATCAGCTCGCATCTGACATGAACCTACCAGCGAGTAGCAAATCCCCTTCCTTGTGGCGCGGGTCACTCCGATGCTACGTTCTGACACAGCGCGACAACTTTGTTTCATCGTCCAATCCGACAGGAACCCACGATGCCGCTCGACTTCGATTCCGCCATCCGCGAGGCCGTCCCCATGCCGGTCGACGACGAGATCACCGCGATCTCACCGCGACTGGGCCCCGATTCCCTGATCTGGAAGTACTACGGCGATGTGCGCGGACTGCTGGGCTTCCAGCGACTCGCCGGGACCGAGAACTGCATCGAACAACTCGGCAAGGCGGTCGAGGACCACTCGGTGATCTTCTCGGACACCCTCGGCCGGGCCCGGCGCAGCGGGCCCCCGATCATGAAGACCGTCTACAGCGAGGATCCGCACCACTGGGGTCGCACCGTCCGCGACTTCCACAAGCCGATCAAGGGCACCGTGGCCGACGGGTCGCGCTACCACGCGCTCAACCCGGAACTCTTCTACTGGGCACACGCCACGTTCGTCGACCAGGTCCTGTACGTCACCGACACCTTCATCCGGCGCCTGTCTTACGAGGAGAAGGTCCAGATCTTCGAGGAGGGCAAGACCTGGTATCGCCTCTACGGGGTCAGCGATCGCAGTCAGCCGCAGACCTACGAGGAGTTCCTCGAGTACTGGGAGCAGATGCTCGACCGGTTCGTCCCGACCCGCACCATCGGGTACGCCACCGGGTACATCAGGAAGGGCATACCCGGCCCCCGGCGGATCCCGGCCCCGGTGTGGCGAATGCTGTCGGCACCGCTGAACGCCTTCCTCCGGACCGTCGTCGTAGGAACGTTGCCCCCGCAGATGCGCGAGGTGTGCAACCTCGACTGGGATGCCAAGAAGGAGAAGCGATTCCAGCGCTTCGCGGCCTTCTCTCGCCGGATCAATCCGGTCGTCAACCGGCTGCCGCTGCGCGCGCTGTACGTGCCGTGGGCCCACGAGGCCTGGCGCAGGGTCGGCGTCGACCCCCGCCCCCTGATGAATGCCCCCACCACCGGCCTCGCCCGCTAGGAGTTCGCATGCGCACCAAGGCATTGGCAGCACCCCCGGCCGGCAGCGGCCTCCGACCGATCTACGGCACCGGCGACCCCGGCGTGATCGAGCTCCTCCGCTTCTTCCGCAACCCGATCGAGCTGGTGGCCCAACGCCGCGCGGCCTTCGGGGACATCACCTACATCAAGGCGTTCGGCCTCGAATTCGCCATCCCGCTCACCGCCGACGGCACCGAGTCGGTGGCCATGAACAAGCAGAAGGCGCTGGCCGCCGAACCCGCGTGGGGCTTCCTCATCGGTCCGTTCTTCCGCCGCGGCATCCTGCTGATGGATTTCGAGGAGCACCGCCACCATCGGCTGATCCTGCAGCAGGCCTTCAACAACAAGCGCCTGCGCGGCTACCTGAACGAGATGCAGCCGATGCTGCGCAAGGGGGTCGAGCGACTTCCCACCGGCGACAATGTGCTCGTCCTGGACGAGCTCAAGTCGCTCACCCTTGACCTGGCCCTGGAGATCTTCCTCGGGATGGACCTGCCGCGCGCGGAGGCCGATCGGATCAACAAGGCCTTCATCGACTGCGTGAACGCGGGAATGTCCATCATCCGCAAGGACATTCCGGGGACCAAGTGGTCAAGGGGGCTGGCCGGACGACGCGTGCTCGAGGAGTTCTTCCATCGGCACCTGCCCGCCAAACGCGCATCCGAGACCGCCGACCTGTTCTCGGTGCTCTGCCACGCGCGGTCCGAGGAGGGACACACCTTCACCGACGAGGACGTCGTCAACCACATGATCTTCGTGCTGATGGCCGCGCACGACACCTCGACGATCACCCTCACCACCATGGCCTACTACCTGGCCAAGCATCCCGAATGGCAGGACCGGGCGCGTGCCCAGTCGCTGTCGCTGCCCCGCGAGATCACCTACGACAACCTCGGCGAGTTCACGGTGCTCGACGCCGTCATGAAGGAGGCGCTCCGACTGAACTCCCCGGTGCCGGGGCTGGCTCGACGGGCGTTGGAGGACACCGAGATCAACGGGCATTTCGTCCCGAAGGGCACCTATGTCAGCGCGGTGGGCATGGTCAACCACCACAACCCTGACCTGTGGACGCATCCCGAGCGCTTCGACCCGGACCGCTTCTCCCCCGAGCGCGCCGAGGACAAGTCACATCGCTACGCGTGGATGCCCTTCGGTGGTGGCGTGCACAAGTGCATCGGCCTCTACTTCGCCCAGATGGAGATCAAGACGATCATGCACAACCTGCTCCTCGAGTACGAGTGGTCGGTACCGGCGGACTACACCTGGAAACTCGACAATTCCACGCTGCCGGTCCCGAAGGACCACCTGCCCGTCACGCTGCGGGCGCGGTGACCGCGGATATGCTGGCACGCGATGACCACGCGCCCCGCCCCCGTCGCGCCGCCCGCTCCCCCGGCGGAGCAGGCGATGCTCGACGCCGCCAGGGACGAGTTCGAGCGCTACGGGATCCGTCGAACCAACATGGACGATGTGGCCAAGCGTGCCGGGATCAGCCGCAGCACCCTCTACCGGAAGTTCCCGAACAAGGATGCGCTGGTCGAGGTGCTGGTGCTGCGCGAGGCGGGACTGTTCTTCGATCAACTCGACGCCCTGGCCAGGGACCTGGAACCGCCGCAGGCGCTCATCGAGTGCTTTGCGCGGGGCATTGCGCTCACGCGGGAGATTCCACTACTCGGCCGGATCCTCGAGAGCGAACCGGAGATGCTGGTCGAGGTGACCACGCGGACCGAGGGAGCGCCGATCGCGGTTGCGGCCGCCCGGGTGGCAGCCGCGCTGCGACACAGCGGGGCGACCATGCCCGAGGACGACCTGCTCGCTGTCTCGGAGATCCTCATCCGCATCTCGATGTCACTGATCCTGCACCCGCACGGTCGCCTCGACACCACCGACCCCGTCGCGGTGCGCCGCTACGCCGAGAGGTACCTCGCCCGACTGGTGTGGTGACACCGTGACGGCGTCGATCGAGGCGCTGCTGCGCCAGTTGCCGCCGTCCACCGAGTTCGCCTCGGCCACGGCCCCTTTCACCGGCGAACCGCTCCCCGACGTGCCACAGACCGGCACCGAGGCGGTGGCCGCCGCTGCGCTCGCCTGCCGCGCCGCGCAGCCCGAGTGGGCTGCCCGGCCCGTGCGCGATCGCCGGCGGGTGCTGGCGCGGTTCGCGCGGCTACTGGTCGACGAGCACGACCGGCTCTGCGACCTCATGCAGTGGGAGACCGGCAAAGCCCGCGTGCACGCCGCCATCGAAGTGCAGGGCGTCGTCTCCGTGGCCCGGCACTACGCGGCCCGCGGCGGCGCATACCTGGGCGAACGGCGCGCACTCGGCGCGGTGCCCGGCCTCGTCTCGGCCCGCGTCGGGTACCGCCCGAAGGGACTCGTCGGGGTGATCGCCCCGTGGAACTACCCCCTGTTCCTGGCCGTCGGCGACGTGGTCCCGGCACTGCTCGCCGGGAACTCGGTCCTCAGCAAGGCCGATTCCCAGGCCCCGCTCACCCTGCTGCACGCGCGGCACCTGGCGGTGCGGGCGGGGGTGCCCGAGGCCGTGTGGCAGGTGGTCGCCGGACCGGGGAGCCGGCTCGGGCCCGCCCTGATCGACGCGGTGGACCACATGAGCTTCACCGGCTCGACATCGACGGGGCGCGATATCGCGCGTCGCTGCGCCGACCGCCTGATCGGGGCCTCGCTCGAGCTCGGGGGCAAGAACCCGATGATCGTCTGCGCGGACGCCGACCTGCGGGCCGCCGCCCGCGGCGCCGTGCAGGCCGCCTTCTCCAACGCCGGGCAGATGTGCATCGGTATCGAGCGAATCTACGTCCACGAGAAGGTGTTCGAGAGGTTCCGCGACGAGCTCGTCCGCCGCACCGCGCGGCTGCGACTCGGCGCCGGATACGGCTACGACGTGGACATGGGCTCGCTCACCTCGCGCAGGCAGCTGGACGTCACGCGGAGCCACGTGGCCGACGCCCTCGCCAAGGGCGCGACCGTCGCGACCGGCGGCCGGGCCCGGCCCGACCTCGGCCCGTTCTTCCACGAGCCCACCGTGCTGACCGGCGTCACCGCCGAGATGACGGTGTACGCCGAGGAGACCTTCGGGCCGGTGGTCTCCCTCTACCCGGTGACCTCGGAGGCGGAGGCGATCCGCCTCGCGAACGAGGGCGACTACGGCCTCAGCGCCAGCGTCTGGACCCGGGACCTGCGGCGGGGGCGCCGGATCGCGGCCCAGGTGGTCGCGGGCGCGGTGAATGTCAACGACGGCTACCTGTCCGCGATCGCCTCGCTCGGCGCGCCGATGGGCGGGATGCGCACCAGCGGCACCGGGCGCAGGCACGGCCGCGAGGGCATCGTCCGCTACACCGAGCCGCAGACGGTCACCACCCAGCGCATCGGCACCGCCTATCCCGATCGATTCCGCGGGCCCTTGCTCCGCGCGATGAACGCGGGAACCCGTGCGCTGCTGGCGATTCGACACCGATCATGAGGAGAACGATGCGATTCCTCGACGAGGCGCTCGCCGCGGGCACGCTCTGGCGAGCGGGCGCGGTGCCGCGTGACCCACGGGCCCTGGCCGCCGGCTCCCGCGCGGTCGTCCGGCTCGGGCCGTTCGGCGGTCTTCCCGCCTTCGGGGCGGCGGCCCACCCGGACCGAGTCGCCCTCGTGGACGACCGGGTTCAGCTCACGTTCGCCGAGTTCGCGCGGCGCACCCACCGACTGGCACACGCGCTGCGGTCGCGACTGCCCGCGCCCCAACCGGGGATCGGCATCCTGTGCCGCAATCACGCCGATGCCGTCGTCGCGCTCTGCGCGGCGTCGGCGGCCGGCGCCCGAGTGGTGCTGCTCAACTCGGATTTCGGCCCGCGCCAGGTGGCCCAGGTGGCCGCCCGCGAGCGACTGGACGCGCTGGTCTACGACGAGGAGTTCACCACCGCGGCATCGGGTTTCGACGGCCCGCGGTGGTGCGCCTGGACCGAGGACGCCCAGGCGGAGAGCTCGCTGGCCGCCCTGCTGACCGGCGAGTCCGCCGCGCTGCCTGCCCGGCCGCCTCGGCCCCCGGCGCTGGTGGTGCTCACCAGCGGGACCAGCGGGCTGCCCAAGGGCGCCCCGAGGTCGCAGGCCCCGTCCCTGCTGGTCCCCGCAGGCCTGCTCAGCAAGATCCCGCTTCGTGGCGGCGAGCGGGTGCTGCTGTCCGCGCCGGTTTTTCACGGCTGGGGCCTGATCGTCGCGACGCTCACCCTCACCCTGGGGTCAACGCTGGTGCTGCACCGCCGGTTCGACGCCGGGCGGGTGCTGGCGGACCTGCAGCGGCAGCGCTGCTCCACCCTGGTCGCGGTGCCGACCATGCTGCGGCGGCTGGTCGCGCTCGGTGACGCGATTGCCTCGGCCGACCTGTCCGCGCTGCGGATCGTCGCGAGCGGCGGCGCGCGGCTCGACGGCGCCCTGGTCGCCCAGGTCACCGAGTCGCTCGGCCCGGTGCTGCACAACCTCTACGGCTCCACCGAGGCCTCGTACATCAGCATCGCGACGCCAGAGGACCTGGCCGTGGCCCCTCACTGCGCGGGAATCCCGGCGCGCGGCACCGTCGTCCGCATCGCCGACGACGGCGGCGCGGGCGCACCGGCCGGCGCCGAAGGCCGCATCCTCGTCCGCACGCCCGGCCAGATCGACGCGTACACCGACGGCACCACGGGAAGCGATTCCGACGGGTTCCTCGACACCGGTGACCGCGGCCACCTGGACGCCGCCGGTCGCCTGTTCGTGGCGGGCCGCTCCGACGCCATGATCGTCTCCGGCGGCGAGAACGTCTTCCCGGAGGAGCTCGAGTTGACGCTGCTCGCGCATCCGGAGGTGGCGGACGCCGCCGTCACGCCGGTGCCCGATGCCGACTTCGGACATCGACTGCGCGCCTATCTCGTCCGTGCCGACGCCCCCGCCGGTCGGGACGCGCTCGACGAGCAGGCGGTCCGCCGGTACCTCGCCGCGGAACTGCCCCGATCGCGGATGCCGCGCGAGATCGTGTTCGTCGACGACCTCTCGCGGGGCTCGACGGGCAAGCTCACCCGCCGCACACTCGACGAACTGCAGGAGGAACACCGATGAGGCACATGGATCTGACGGGCCGGGTGGTGGTCGTCACCGGCGGGGCACGAGGCATCGGCCGCGCCACCGCGACCGCGCTGCGCGACGCGGGGGCCCTGGTCGCGATCGGCGACATCGACGAGACCGAGGTGGCCCGCACGGCCACGCAGCTCGGCGTACTGGGCTCCGTTCTGGACGTCACCGATCCGAAATCGGTGTCGTCGTTTCTCGCCCGGGTCGAATCGGCACTGGGCAGGCCATGGGGATGGGTGAACAACGCGGGCATCATGCCGCTCGGCGCGCTGCTCGAGCAGGACGACGCCATCGTCGACGCGGCGGTGGACGTCAACCTGCGCGGCGTCCTGCACGGCACCCGCGCCGCAGGACGAGCGATGACCTCGGCAGGCGGCGGACGGATCGTCAACATCGCCTCGATCGCCGGCGCCATCCCGGCCCCCGGCATGGCCGTGTACAACGCGACCAAGGCCGCGGTGCTCTGCTTCGGCGACGCCGCCGATGCCGAGCTGTCCGCGGCCGGGGTGCGCGTGTCGACGGTGCTGCCGTCGTTCACGAACACCGCGCTGCTGGACGGCACCCACCCCGGCCGACTGCTCACCCCGATCCCGCCGGAGACGGTCGCCGACGCCGTCGTCGCGACGTTGCGGTCCGGTCGGCGCCGGGCGGTCGTCCCGCGCCGGCTGTCCGGTTCGCTGCTGTGGCCGCTGTTCCCGCGGCCGCTAGCGCGCCTGCTGCGGCGGGCGACCGGGCTCGACCGGGTGTTCCTTGACATCGATTCCGGTCGCGCCGCGTACGACGCACGGATCCGCGGCGGGTCCACGTAGATCCTGGCGCGGCGACGCGTGTGAGAGCATCCGGTGTCAGAACCACCACTCGAGCCGAGGGACCGCTTCCGGATGTTCACCGCCGTCGCACTGCTGGCCGTTGCCGCGGGCGGCTACCTCGGCTACCGGCGGCTGCGCCGCGATCCCGCGCTGCGCGCCGACCTGTGGGCCCGGGTCCGGACGCACGCGCTGGCGGCCGGACTGTTGACGCTGGCCGCCGTGGCGGTGTGGCGGGGTCCGGCGGGCGAGACCGCACTGGTCCTCGCATCCGCGGCCGTGCTCGTCCTCCCCCTCGCCGCGCGAGCCACCGCGCAGGACAGGGCCGAGGTGCGCGAGCGCACGCGGCGCTCCCAGCTGGGCCTCGAACCGCGCAGGCCACTGGTCAACGTCGCCGTGCTGCAGGCGCGTTGGGTGGCCGCGGGGGCACTCGCGTACTTCTGTATCGGGGGTTTCCGCGGCTTCGTCGCGCTCACCGCGGTCCTCTCACAGCACGTTCCCGGCTCCGGCTGGGTGCTGTCCGCGGTCGTCGCGGCGACCGCGGCGGCCGGGGTCGCCCACGTCAACGTGCAACGGCGCCGGCTGGCAGCGGAGGACGCCCGCCTCGACGCACTGGACCAGGCCGTCGGCTGACGGCCCGGTCCGGTACTGCTGTCTTGTGTGTCAGCCGCGGACGGCGGCGAGCACCTCGGCGAGCGCGGTCCCGGCAGGGACCTCCCTGGACTCGCCGGTGAAGCGGTCCCGCAGCTCCACGTTGCCCTCGGCGAACCCGCGGCCGACGACGACCACCAGCGGCACGCCGAGCAGCTCGGAGTCCTTGAACTTCACGCCGGGCGAGGCCTTGCGGTCGTCCAGGATCACCGACAGTCCGGCCCGGTCCAGCTCCGCGGCGAGCGCCTCGGCGCCCTCGCGTGCAGCATCGTCCTTGTTCGCGATCACCAGGTGCACGTTCGCGGGCGACACCTCGGCAGGCCAGCGCAGGCCCTTGTCGTCGTGCTGCTGCTCGGCCATCACCGCGACCAGCCGCGAGACGCCGATGCCGTACGAGCCCATCGTCGGACGGACCGGCTTGCCGTTCTCGCCCAGCACGTCGACACCGAACGCGTCGGTGTACTTGCGGCCGAGCTGGAAGACGTGGCCCACCTCGATGCCGCGGGCGGCGACCAGCGGCCCGGCACCGTCGGGCGAGGGGTCGCCATCGCGCACCTCGGCGGCCTCGATGGTGCCGTCCGGGGTGAAGTCGCGGCCGGCGACGAGGCCGACGACGTGCTTGCCCTCCTCGTCGGCGCCGGTGATCCAGCTGGTGCCGTCGACGACTCGGGGATCGACGAGGTAGCGGATGCCGTTGGCCTGCAGTGCCTTCGGCCCGATGTAGCCCTTGACCAGGAACGGGTTGTTCTTGAAGTCGGTCTCGGTGATCAGCACGTACTCGGCGGGCGTGAGCGCCGCCTCGAGGCGCTTCTCGTCGACCTCGCGGTCACCGGGGATGCCGATGCCGAGCAGCTCCCATTCGCCGCCGGGCACGCGGGTCTTGACCATGATGTTCTTCAGCGTGTCCGCAGCGGTGACCGTCTTGCCGAGGTCCGCGCCGTTGGCCCAGTCGACCAGCGACTCGATGGTCGGGGTGTCCGGGGTGTCGTACACCTTCGCCTCGGGCTGCCCGTCGAACGGGATCGCGGCGGGCGCGAGGGTCTTGACGGCCTCGACGTTCGCGGCGTAGCCGGACTCGACGCACCGGACGTAGGTGTCCTCACCGATCGGGCTCTCCGCCAGGAACTCCTCCGAGGCGCTGCCACCCATCGCACCCGAGGTCGCGGAGACGATCACGTACTTGACGCCGAGCCGCTGCAGGATGCGCTCGTAGGCGTCGCGGTGCGCCTGGTAGGACGCCGACAGGCCCTCGTCGGTGAGGTCGAAGGAGTAGGAGTCCTTCATCACGAACTCGCGGCCGCGCAGGATGCCCGCACGCGGACGCTCCTCGTCGCGGTACTTGGTCTGCACCTGGTACAGGGTGACCGGGAAGTCCTTGTACGAGTTGTACTCGCCCTTCACGGTGAGCGCGAACAGCTCCTCGTGGGTGGGGCCGAGCATGTAGTCGTTGCCCTTGCGGTCCTTGAGGCGGAACAGGCCCGCGCCGTACTCGGTCCAGCGGTTCGACGTCTCGTAGGGCTCGCGCGGGAGCAGCGCGGGCAGCAGGATCTCCTGCGCGCCAATGGCATCCATCTCCTCGCGGACGACCCGCTCGACCTCGCGCAGAACCCGGAGGCCCAGCGGCAGCCAGGAGTACACGCCCGGCGCGATGCGCCGCACGTAGCCGGCGCGGACGAGCAGCTTGTGGCTGGCGACCTCGGCGTCGGCCGGGTCGTCGCGGAGCGTGCGGAGGAACAGCTGAGACAGGCGGGTGATCACGGGGTATCAGGATAGTCGGCCCACGGTGCGTGACCCCCCGCCCGGTACCGTTACCGCTCGTGCTGGTGCTGCTTCCCCCCTCCGAGACCAAGTCCGACGGCGGCAAGGGCGCCCCCCTCGACCTGGGCGAGCTGTCGCTGCCCAAGCTCACCGCGACCCGCGAGGTGCTGGTGAACGCGCTCGTCGAGCTGGCCGCCGACGTCGAGGCGTCGAGCCTCGCGCTGGGGCTGAGCGCCGGGCAGTCCGACGAGATCGCCCGCAACGCGGCGCTGTGGACCTCGGCGACGCGTCCGGCGTTGGAGCGCTACACGGGGGTGCTGTTCGACGCCCTCGACGCGAAGTCGTTCACCCGGGCGCAGAAGGCGAAGGCGTTGACCCGCCTCGCGGTCGGCTCCGCGCTGTTCGGGGTGGTCCGCGCGGGCGACCCGATCCCGGCCTACCGGCTGTCCGGCGGCTCGAAGCTGCCCGGGATGGGCACCCTGCAGTCGGTGTGGAAGCCGGAGCTGACCTCGGCGCTCGAGGCGGAGGCCGACGGCCTGGTGGTGGACCTGCGCTCGGGCACCTACCAGCAGCTGGGCCCGGTGCCCGCTGCGGTGATCGCCACCGTGCTCACCGAGAAGCCGGACGGCAGTCGCTCGGTGGTCAGCCACTTCAACAAGCATCACAAGGGCCTGCTCGCCCGTGCGCTGGTCGTCTCGCGGGCGGAGCCGTCCGACGTGAAGGGCGTCGCCAGGGTCGCGGCCAAGGCCGGGCTGCGGGTCGAGATCGCCTCCGAGCGGGAGCTGATCATCCTGACGTGAGCGGCTCCGCCGCCCGTGCGCGAGTTTCACCCCGATGGGGGTACAAATCGCTCACCGCGGCGTAGCCGCCTCACAGCGAGGCCTGATGTATGCGCAGCTCCACAGGCCCGCTGCGACTGCGACGATGACCGCGCTGCCGGACCCCATGCTCGCCGCCTGGTGGAAGAGCAACCACACTCCCCCGGCCCACACGACGAAGCCGGCCACCCACCGCGGTCCCGGCGCCGTGCTCGAGTGCGATGTCCGTGTAGAGAGCCGACGCCAGACCACCGAGCTGAATCCCCACGTCCCGATCACCGTCACCACCATCGCCGCGAGAAACCACCAGACCGCCGGGGCCTCGGGCCGATCGGTGAGGGCTACCACAGGCCACACTCCGACATCCCTCAGGCGGTGATCGGTTCGGCGCAGGGGTTCTCGCCGTCGACACGTGGATCGGGTTGGGCCGCTACCGGTTTCGTCAGCGTCCAGGCGTATGCGGGCGGGAGGTTGGTCCAGACCGTCACGCGATCCTGGCGGAAGCGCGCGCGGAACTCGGCGAGCGCCCGCGCGCTGCCGAGGCGGTGTCGCCGGTGCCGGTCCCCGGCGAACCGGTCGACCGCCGCACCTCCGAGGTACGAGAAGTAGGTGATGCGGCCTCCGGGCTCGAGTACCCCGTCGAGGGCGTCGCAGATCGCCCGCGTCTCGTTCTCGGTGAAGTTCGCGAACGGGACTCCGACCACGATGGCGTCGTACCGGTCGGTGGCCGGGAGGTCGACGATATCGGCCTGGTGGATCACGATCCGCCCCGCACGGGCGCGGAGCGCGGGATCGACGCCGATCGCCCCTCGGAGGTACTCGGCGAGGCGCGGGTTCCGCTCGATGCAGGTCAGGGTGTCGTCCGGGCCGATGCGTGCCGCGATCTCCCGGCTCAGGGCCCCGGTCCCCGCACCGACCTCGAGGATCGACAGCGCGGCATCGGTGGACCGCGCGATCGACGCGGTCAGCGCGCGTGCCAGCCGTGGACTGCTCGGCGCGATCGCGCCCGTCGTGCGCAGGTCCCGGCCTGCCTCTGCGGCAAACAGTGCGTGACCGCCCCATCGTGTCGGCGAGACTCTGGCGGCAAGGTTCGTCATGTACCCACAGTGCGGGCGCCGCCCGGTGTGCCGCATCGGCAATCCGGGCACCGCCACCCCCGACGAAAGTCGGTGGGGCCCGGCCATCGGTCGAAACATCCGATCCCCGAGCCGATTCCGCAGGTACATTCGCATCGTGATCTCCATCCTCGTCGTCGACGACGATCCGTTCGTGCGCCAGGGATTGGCCGACATGATCGCCACCGACGACCAGCTGTCCGTCGTCGCGCACGCGTCGGACGGCGCCGAGGCGGTGCGAGTCGTTCGGTCCCGTGACGTCGACGTCGTACTGATGGACATCCGGATGCCGACGATGGACGGCATCGAGGCGACCCGCCGGATCGCGGCACTGCCGTCCCGCCCGCGAATCCTGGTGCTCACCACGTTCGATCTGGACCAGCACGTGTACTCGGCCCTCGCGGCAGGCGCCGACGGATTCCTGCTCAAGGAGACACCTCCCGCGGAAATCCTCCGAGCCGTCCACGTCGTTGCCGCGGGCGGTTCGATGTTGCATCCCGGCGCGGCGCGGGCCCTCATCGACCGGTTCCACCAGCAGACAGCGGAGTCCGCGCAGGCCGCGGCCGAGCGCATCGCGCGGCTCACCCCGCGCGAGACGCAGGTGCTCGGCCGGGTCGCACGTGGGGATTCCAACGCCGACATCGCGGACACGCTGTCGATGCGCGAGAGCACCGTCAAGGCGCACGTCAGTCGGATTCTCGCGGCGTTGGAGGTCTCGAACCGGGTGCAGGCGGCGCTGGTGGCGCGGGACGCTCAGCTGCTCGGCGAGTCCGGCTGACCGCCTGGCCAGGGCGAGCTGGCGAACACCCGGAATCCGCCGTCGGAAGTCGGTCCGTGCTCAAAGGTGCCCTCCGCGACCTCGACGCGCTCGCTCAGTCCCTCGAGCCCCGTTCCTGACCCGCCCATTGACCGGGTCGCCGATGACTGCGGCGGGGCGGCGTTGACGATCTCGACGGTGAGACGGTGACAGGGGGCTCCGTGGATCGTGATCCTGGTGGCGGCGCCTGCCGCGTGCTTGTGGATGTTCGTCAGCGCCTCCTGGGTCACGCGATAGGCCGCGTGCGCCAGCACGGACGGCGCCGGATGGTCCAGGTCCGCGCGGATGTCCTCCACGATCGGGATCCCCGCGGCGCGAGAGGCGGCGATGAGCGCAGGGATGTCCCGCAGCAGCGGCTGCGGCGGTTCCGGCTCGGGGTCGTCGGACGTGTCCCGGAGCACGCCGAGCACGCCGCGCAGATCCTGGAGTGCACCTCGGGCGGTGTCGGCGATCAAGACCGCGCTGCGGTGCACGCGGTCGGCGTCCGGCTCGCGGGCCAGCTGCAGGGCGCCGGCGTGCAGCGCGATCAGCGTGACCTTGTGCGCCACCACGTCGTGCATCTCGCGGGCGATGCGGCTGCGTTCGGCCAGCCGTGCCTGGGCCGCTCGTGCCTCGCGTTCGGCTTCCGCCTGACGCACGCGATCGTGAAGTCCGTCCAGGTAGGCGCGGCGCAGGCCGATGTAGGCGCCGAGAACGGCGAAGGCCGCGACTGCGAACAACGTCGAGCCGAGCGCGGTCGGATAGTCCTCCCCAGCGCGCCGGAGAACCACCGAGGTGGCGTCGGTCAGCGCGCCGACAACGGCCAGGATCCACAGCCATCGATCACGGCGGCGAACCGCGAGGGTGCAGATGGCGATGAGCATCATGAGATTCGACCCGGACAGCGCACAGACGAGGATGCCGACGCACGTGATCGCGATCGGATACCGGCGGCGCCACCACAGCGTCGTGGCGCCGGTGACCGATATGGCCAGCAACCAGATCGCCTGTGCCGAGTGGTCGTCCGACTGCACGAACCGCCCGACCAGGACCACGACCGTCGCGGCCGCCAGCGCGATGTCACGAATCCGCGGAAGGCGCGGCCCGAGCTTGCGGCGATACTCCTCGAGGACGATCACCCGCCGAGTATGTCGCGTATCCGGTCCCGAAATCAGCTGGTCCAGCGTCCGGGCGGCGGATCCATGGAGGTGTAGGCCGGGAGCGGAAGGGGCTGATCGCTCAGGAAGGTCTCGAGGAGACCCGTATAGACCTCGGGCTGGTCCGTCGAGACGCCGTGGCCTGCACCCTGGACGTCCACCAGCGTGGAGTTCGGGAAGGTGTCGCGGTACTCGCGCGAGACCGGCCAGCGCAGGAAGTCGCATTGGGCCGCCATGACCAGGACGGGAACCTGCGCCTGCGTCAGGGCGGGCCTGGGATCCGGGATGGAATCGAAATCGGCGGTCGTCATCTGGTTGACGTAGAAACCCTGCGGGTTGCTGTGGGGTGGCGTGGTGACCTCGCGCGAGCACGAGGCCCCGTCGCGTCCGGTGAGGGCGACCTCGTGCATCCACGAGTCGGCTTCCGCGTCGGGGACGAACGCATGCGCCGCATTGGGATTCACGCCCATCAGCAATGACTGGGTGAGAATGCGCGGGTTGCCCATCAGTTCGTCGTACCGGGCCTGCTGGGCGGGATCCATCTCGTGCCAGGGCTCCCCCACACCATCGGGAAATGCGGTCGGCCAGATCGCCCCCGGCGCGACGAAGACGGCCTTCGCGACACGATCGGGGTGCGCTGAGATGTACTGCGCCGTCAGCGATCCGCCCCAGGAACGTCCGACGAGGATGAGCTGCTCGGCACCGAGTTCTTGCCTGATCGCTTCGAGGTCGGCCACCTGGCGCTGCACGGTGTACTCGGTGACATCGTCGAGTCGGGTCGAGCGGCCCGCCCCCACCTGGTCGTATGCATAGACGTCGAATCCCTCGGCGGCGAGCTCGGCGCCGCCGACCGGTATACCCTCACCCGGGGTTCCCGGTCCGCCGTGCACGAAGATCACCGGCGGTTTCGGGGTCGGGAGTTCGGCGGCCGGGGCGTGGACGTAGGCGATTCGCGACCCCGTCGGCAGGTCCCAGTACCGGACGGCCGAGGGCGCGTCGGCTTCCGGCTGCGCGGGGAACGGACTGAGAATCGTCGACGCTGCCACCGTGGCGATCGCGACGCCGACCACCGCGCTCAGTACGGCCGCGCCCACCTTCGTGCGGCGCGCCCCCGTCAACCGAAATCCCCACCAGCTCATCAGGAAGCAGAGGGCAACGGCGACCACCAGCCCCGCGCCGAGGAACAGCGCGGGCGTGTCAACCACGAGCGCCACCAGGCCCACCGCCAGCACTCCGCCGACGACGGCCACCACGACTCCGACGGCGATGATCACCACTCCAAGGGCGATACGCCACCGACTGCGGACCTTCGTCGGCGGTGCCGATTCTCGTGGCTCGACCGTCATCGCAGGTCCTGTCCCCTTCATGGCCTGTTAGTCGCGCCGTACTGGACGGTTGTTACACGCCGCCGGCCTCCCGGTTCCACCGCGACCCGAACTCCCCCGCCTGTGGTGGCGGGCCAGGCAGATCCCCGCTCGCGGCGAGACCGTCGACGAGCAGGGCGAGGTGACGGCGGCGCAATTGCCGGGTCCGGTCCTGGTCCGGAATCCGGATGGCGGCACAACCCTCGAGGAGCAGCCCCAGATCCAGGGTGACGATGTCGGCACGCAATCTCCCCGTCGCGTGCGCCCGTTCGACAAGGGCGGCGGTCAGCTCGTGGGAACGCATGGCGTCGTGGCCCATCTCCTCGGTCGGGGTGAACGCCCCCGCCAGGTGCACCGTCAGCGAGTGCACATCGGCGTCGACCACCCTCTCCAGAAATCCGGTCAGTCCGTGCCACGCGTCGGCATCCTCGAGCGCCTTCTCCGCCTCGGCGATGTAGCGACGCAGGCCGTCGTGACACAGCGTGCGCAGGAGGTCCTCCTTACCCGGATACCGGCGGTAGAGCGCGCCGATCCCGACACCGGCCCGCTGCGCCACCGCGGTGATGGGCGCCTTCGGATCAGACAGGAACACCTCCCGCGCCGCCTCGAGGATGACTCCGTCGTTGCGGGCCGCCTCCTGTTTGCGTCCCGGCAGACCGGGCCTGCCCTCGCGAACTGCGCTTTCAGTCGATTTCGGCATGAACCGACGATAACACTGGAACGGAATGATCCGATCTGTTACGTTCTAACGGAACCGAATATTCCGTTCTAATTAGGAGCAGCCGTGAACGACATCCGCCCCTTCACCGTCGACGTCCCGCAGGCCCAGCTCGACGACCTGCACGACCGGCTGCGCCGCACCTTGTGGCCGAACGAACTGCCGGGCGTCGCCGACTCGTACGGCGTGCCGAACGACCGGGTCCGCGCGCTCGCCGCCCGATGGCTCGACGGATTCGACTGGCGGGCCCTCGAGGCGAGGATCAACTCGTACCCGCAGTTCGTCACCGAGATCGACGGTGAGGACATCCACTTCCTGCACATCCGGTCGTCACGGCCGGATGCCACCGCGCTGGTGCTGACGCACGGATGGCCCGGGTCGATCGTCGAGTACCTCGATGTCATCGCCCCGCTCACCGAACCGGAGTCCCCCGACGCACCCGCGTTCCACCTGGTGATCCCGTCGATCCCGGGCTTCGGCTTCTCCGGGCCCACCCGCAGCACCGGCTGGAACCGGTACCGCACCGCGCAGGCTTGGATCGAGCTGATGCACCGGTTGGGCTACCAGTCCTACGGCGCGGTCGGCAACGACGGCGGGTCGATGATCGCGCCCGAGATCGGCCGCCGAGACCCGTCGAGCGTTGTCGGCGTGCACGTCACCCAGCTGTTCTCGTTCCCCTCCGGCGATCCGTCCGAATTCGAGGGACTCTCCGAGGCCGACCAGGCCGCCCTCGAGCACCTGCAGTGGTTCCACACGAACAAGATGGCGTTCAACACGCTGCACAGCCAGCAGCCGCAGACCCTCGCGTTCGCCCTCGCCGACTCCCCCGTCGGGCTACTCGCATGGAACGCACAGCTTTTCGGCGAGGGCCTCGATGCGGACTTCGTCCTCGCGAACGTCGCGATCTACTGGCTGACCGGGACCGCCGGCTCCTCGACCAGGTTCTACTACGAGGATGCCCACGCCACCGAGCACCCGACCACGCCGACCACCACACCAACGGGTCTGGCGATGTTCGCCGGTGACTTCCAGTCGATCCGCCGGTTCGCCGAGCGCGACCACAGCAACATCATCAGCTGGAATTCCTACGACACCGCCGGGCCGAGCGGCGGCGCGAACGATGCCGCCGGGCACTACGCCGCGCACGAGGCACCCGAGATCCTGGTCGGCGACATCCGCCAGTTCTTCGCCCAGCTGGCCTGACCGAACGTCCGGTCACGCACTCGGAGGTGTCCCCACGGGAACACCTCCGAGGCGCGTCGCCTACGACTCCTGGGCCGCCTTCTCCGCAGCCTGCGCCTGGGCGACCTGCTGCGGGGTGAACCGGATGAACAGGGCCACGACGGCGGCGAGGGCGGCGAAGATCGCGCAGCCGAGGAGGGCGGTCGTGTAGCCCTCGCTGAGCGCGAACAGCTGATTCGCGTTCATCGTCGACGCCACGCCGGAGGTGCCGCCGAGCGAGAGCGTCTTGGACGTGGCCATCGCGCCGACGATCGCCAGCCCGATCGGGCCGAAGAGCACCTGAGCCACCTGGGCGATCGCGGACAGCGGGCCGATCTCGTGCTGCCCGACCCCCGCGATCGCACACAGCGGCAGCGGCACCACCGCGAGGCCGACACCGAACCCGACGCCGACCACCAGCATGAACAGGTTGCCCATGTAGGTCGCGGAGGTGTCCAACGTGGAGCCGTACAGCAAGCCGAGTGTGGTCAGGACCGTGCCCGCGACGATCAGCCACCGGGGCTGGACGCGGACGGCGAGCTTGGACGCCACGAATGCGGCGGCGCCGAGGCCGAAGGCGAACGGCACGAACGCCATGCCCGCGGCGAGCGGGCTGTACCCGAGGATGTCCTGCACGAACAGCGCCACGAACGGCGCCAGGCTGAACATCACCGCACCGACCAGTGCGATCGCGATGAAGGTGGCCACCCGGTTCCGGTTCCGGAACAGCGAGAACGGCAGCAGCGGATTCTCCGCCTTGCGCTCGACCATCAGGAACGCCGCCAGCATGCCAAGCCCCACGACCAGCGCCGCGACCACCGGCGCGCTCGTCCAGCCCATCTCCGCGCCCTCGGTGAACCCGAAGACCACGCCGGTGCAGCCCAGGGTCGCGAGCACCGCGCCGGGCACGTCCAGCTTGAGCCGCTCGGCGCCGGTCTCCACCAGCGAACGGAAGGCGAGCGCGATGATCAACAGGCCGATCGGCACGTTGATCAGGAAGATCCAGCGCCAGGACACCTCGGTCAGCGCGCCGCCGACGATCAGTCCGGTCACGGAGCCGACGCCGGTCATCGCCGCGAAGATCGCGATCGCCTGATTGCGGACCGGGCCGGGCGCGAACGTCGTCGCCACCAGGGCCAGCGCCGTCGGCGACGCGATCGCCGCACCGACGCCCTGCAGCGCACGCGCCGCGATCAGCGAGATCTCGCCGGTGGCCAGCCCGCAGACGAGCGAGGCCACCGTGAACAGCACCACGCCGCCGATGAAGACCCGTTTGCGTCCGAACGCGTCGCCGAGCCGTCCGCCGAGGAGCATCAGGCCGCCGTAGGTCAGCGCGTAGGACGTGATCACCCAGTTCCGGCCCGCGTCGCTGAGGTCGAGGTCCTGCTGGATCCGGGCCAGTGCCAGCGACGCGACGGTCCCGTCGAGCACCATCATCAGCTGCATACCGCCGAGGACGATGATGGCGAGACCGAAGGCTCGCGTGGTCACGGGGTACTTCACGACAGTGGAGTCAGGCACGGTCGCCCAGGTTACTGCGCGTCGGCGGTCAGGCCCGCGACCGGCCCGATCACGACGATCGCGGGCGGGCGGATGTTCTCCTCGCGGACCCGGGCCGCGACGGTCGCCAGATCGGCACGCAACACCCGCTGAGCGCGCGTCGTGCCCTCCTGGATCACGGTCACCGGTGTCTCGGCGGGCCTGCCACCCTCGGTGAGCACGGCGGCGAACTTCTCGATCCGCTCCACCGCCATCAGCAGCACCAGGGTGCCGCGCAGTTTCGCCAGGGCCGACCAGTCCACCAGCGAATCGGGGTGGTCGGGGGCGATGTGCCCGCTGACGACGACGAACTCGTGGGTGACGCCGCGGTGGGTCACCGGGATCCCGGCCGCGGACGGCACGGCGATCGCGCTGGTGATGCCAGGTACCACGGTGACCGGCACCCCGGCCGCCGCGCAGGCCTGCAGCTCCTCGAAGCCCCTGCCGAACACGTACGGGTCGCCGCCCTTGAGCCGGACCACGAACTTGCCCGCCTTGTAGCCGTCGATCAGCGCGGCGTTGATCGCCTCCTGCGCCATGGCGCGGCCGTACGGGATCTTCGCGGCGTCGATGACCTCGACCTGCGGGCCGAGTTCGGCCAGCAGCTCCGGCGGGGCCAGCCGGTCCGCGACCACGACGTCGGCGCGGGCCAGCAACCTGCGGCCGCGGACGGTGATCAGGTCCGGGTCGCCGGGTCCGCCGCCGACCAGCGCGACGCCGGGCGCGTGCGGCTCGGCGACGTCCACCACGCCACCGGACTGCAGGGCCTCGACGAGCGCGGTGCGCACCGCGGCCGAGCGGCGGTGGTCGCCGCCCGCCAGCACGCCGAGCTCGAGTCCGTCGAAGGAGGCGCTCGCCGGGGTGACGGCGGTGCCGTTGCGGGCGCTGTCGGCGCGGACGCAGAAGATGCGGCTCCGCTCCGCCTCGGCGACGACGGCGGCGTTGGTGTCCGGCTCGTCGGTGCAGGCGATCGCGTACCAGGCGCCGTCGAGGTCGCCGTCGACGTACGCGCGCAGGTCGATGGTGATCTGGCCACCGGTCGCCATCGCCTCGACGGCGGGGGTGACGGCGCGGCTGACCACGTGCACCCGCGCCCCACAGGCGACGAGCAGGCCGAGGCGCCGCTGCGCGACGGTGCCGCCGCCGACGACGACCACCCGTCGATCGGTCAGGTTGAGCCCTACGAGGTAGTTGGGCTCGTCTCCGGCCGCTGCTGGCACTTCGCGCTCCTTGACTGGGATGTCGGGGTCTTCGGGCTACCAAACATTACGGGCGACCGCCACGGTGACGCCATTGCGGGCGCGTTTGCGCACCAGCAGGTCGCCGCCGCCCGCACCGAGGACCGCCGCGGCCTCGGCGACGCTCGGCGTCCCCACCTCGGCCGCGACCCGTCCGGACGGTGTCGGCACGTCCACCGCCGAGAGTTCGTCGGCCGTGAACCCGAGCACGGGCACACCCAGCTCGGCCGCCGCCGTGGCGATCGAGGACTCGGTGGCCTTGCGCTCGAGGGTGGCCAGCGCGTGCAGCTCGGTCGGGTCGTCGACGACGGCGCTGATCGCGGCCAGCACGGTGTCGGGGTCCACCCCGTCGCGGGCACCGATGCCCACCACCAGATCACCCATTGGCTGCCTCGAAAGCTCTTGCCGCGGTGACGAACCGGCGTACGGCTTCCGGGTTCCCCGCGGGGTGGGTGTGCAGGTAGGAGGCGTGCACGCCGCCGCCCGCGAAACCCTCCCGCGCCGACGTCCCCGCCGCCCGCCAGCCCCAGGCCGGGGCCCAACCGTCCACCGACGCCGACTCCAGCCGGGTCCGGTGGAACTCGTGACCGACCACCCGCGTCCCCGGCTCGAACAGCACCGACTCCCCCAACGCGACGGCCTCCCGGTAGCCCAACGTCAGCGTCTTGCCGAACTCCGCATCCACGCCGATCACCCCCGCCATTGGGTGCCCGTCGAGGCGACGCGCCAGGTACAGCAGGCCCGCGCACTCGGCATGGATCGGCATCCCCCGGCGAGCCAGCTCGCGGACGGTGGTGAGCAGCGGGATGTTCGCCGCCAACTCGGGCGCGTGCTCCTCCGGGAACCCACCGGGCAGCACCAGAGCGGCCGCGCCGTCGGGAAGCTGATCGACGGCGGGATCGAAGGTGCACACCCGGGCGCCCGCCGCCTCGAGCAGCTCTCGGTGCTCGGCATATCCGAACGTGAACGCCGAGCCGCCCGCCAGCGCCACCACCGGCGCGGGTCCCGGTTCGTCCGTACCGGCCTCGTCCACGGCATCCCATGCCGGTGCCGCGACGCTGGAGCGGGCCAGCGCCCGCACCGCGGAGAGGTCGACGTGCCGGGCGATCAGCTCGGTCATCGCGTCGACCGCGTCGGTGGCGGCGCGGCCGTGCTCGACCGCGGTGATCAGGCCGAGGTGCCGCGAGGGCACCGCCAGCTCCGCGAGCCGGGGCACCACCCCGAGCACCGGCACCCCAACCCGGTCACAGGCCTGGCGCAACACCTGCTCGTGCCGCTCGCTGCCGACCCGGTTGAGGATCACCCCGCCGATCCGGACGCCGCTGTCGAAGGTCGCGAACCCGTGCAGCACCGCGGCCAGCGACTGGCTGTGGCCGCGGGCGTCGACGACGAGAACCACCGGGGCGCCGAGCAACCCGGCGACCTGAGCGGTCGAACCCTCCGCGGCGCCCTCGGGCGCCGGGTCCGCGATCTTGCCGTCGAACAGGCCCATCACGCCCTCGACGACGGCGATGTCGCAGCCCGCGCTGCCGTGCCGGTACAGCGGGCCGATCCGGTCGGCACCAACCAGCACCGGGTCCAGGTTGCGTCCGACCCGCCCGGCGGCGAGGCCGTGATAGCCCGGGTCGATGTAGTCGGGCCCCACCTTGAACGGCGCCACCCGATCTCCCGCCGCGCGCAGGGCACCGATCAGACCCGTTGCGACGGTGGTCTTTCCGCTGCCTGAGGCGGGTGCGGCGATGACCACCGCCGGAACGGCGTTCACCACTCGATGCCCCGCTGGCCCTTGCGTCCGGCGTCCATCGGGTGCTTGATCTTGGTCATCTCGGTGACGAGGTCGGCCGCGTCGATCAGGGCCTGCGGCGCATCCCTGCCGGTGATCACCACGTGCTGGTTCCCGGGCCGCGAACTCAGCACCTCGACCACCTCGTCGACGTCAACCCAGCCCCATTTGAGCGGGTAGGTGAACTCGTCCAGGACGTAGAACTTGTGCTCCTCGTTCGCGATCCGGCGGGCCACCTCACGCCAGCCGTCCAGCGCGACGCGGGCGTGGTCCTCGTCCTCGCCCTTCTTGCGGGTCCAGGACCAGCCCTCGCCCATCTTGTGCCACTGCACCGGTCCGCCGACGCCGGTGGACTCGTGCAGCTCGCCGAGCGCCCGGAACGCCGACTCCTCGCCGACCTTCCACTTCGCGCTCTTGACGAACTGGAACACCCCGATGTCGAAGCCCTGGTTCCAGGCTCGCAACGCCATCCCGAACGCGGCGGTCGACTTCCCCTTGCCCGGGCCCGTGTGCACGGCCAGCACGGGCGCGTTGCGGCGCTGCCGGGTGGTCAGGCCGTCGTCGGGGACGTTCTCGGGAAGCGGTACACCCTTGGGCATCGTCTGATACTCCTCTTTCCGTTCTAGGCCGCGAGCTTCGCGGTGCCGGCGCGGACGACGCCGGCCACCTGCTCCGCCGAGAGCTCGCCGAGCCGGATGTAGGCACCCCGCAGCGCGGTCGCCAGGTCACGGGCCAGGCCGAGGCGCACCATGCCGGACTCGCAATCCACCACAACCGAGGCCACCGACTCGCCCGCGAGCAGGGTCGCGGCCACCCGGGCGCGATGGACCGGGTCGGCTCCGCCGGTCGCGCGGCCGTCGGTCAACGCGACCACCATCGCCCGACGCTGGGGGTCGCGCACCTTCTCCCGCAGCACCACCTCGCGGGCCTTCAGGAATCCTTGCGCCAGTGGGGTTTTGCCGCCGGTGCGCAATGAGCGCAGTCGCCGGACCGCGACGTCGACGGACGAGGTGGGCGGCAGCACCAGCTCGGCGGCGGCGCCCCGCACGGTGATCACCGCGACCTTGTCGCGGCGCTGGTAGGCATCGCGCAGCAGCGAGACGACGGCGCCGGTGACCGCGGAGAGCCGGTCCCTCGCGGCCATCGAACCGGACGCGTCGACCACGAAGACCACCAGGTTGCCCTCGCGACCCTCGCGGTGCGCCCCTCGGATGTCGCTGGGCGCCAACACCATCCGGCCGTCCCGCCGTCCACGGGCGACCTGGTGCTCGGCGGCCGCGAACAGGGTGCCGACCAGGTGCAGCCCCCGGCCCGCTTCGGTGGTCGGCCGCACGGTCCGGCCCTGCGCGGAGCGCGAACGCGAACGCCTGCCCGGCGCGCCCTCGCCGACACCGGGGATCGTCAGCAGCCGGGTCTTGAACTGCGCCGAGGGCGCCGCGGCCGCGCGTTCGGGGGCACGGACAGGGCCGGGCTGTTCACTCTCGCTCGGCTCCGCGGATTGCTGGGCACCGTCGGGGGACGCCCCGTCGGACTCGGGCTCGGGCGCGCCGCCGCCGGGTCCGTCGGGATCGGGCTCGGGTTCGGGCTCCGGCTGGTTCGCCTGCTCGGCGGCGTCCCGCATCGCGTCCTCGAGCTGCTGCGGGTCGAGGCCCGGCTCGTCGAACGGGTCGCGGCGGCGGCGATGCGGCAGCGTCAGCTCCGCGGCGACCCGCACGTCCTCCTCGGCGACGGCGTCCGCGCCGCGCCAGGCGGCGTGCGCGGTGGCGGTGCGGGCCAGCACCAGGTCCGCGCGCATGCCGTCGACATCGAACGACGCGCACAACGCGGCGATGCGGCGCAGTTCGGTGTCGCTGAGCTCGATGGCGGGCAAGGCGGCCCTCGCCGCGGCGATGCGGCGGGCCAGCGCCGAGTCCTCGTCGGCGTACCTGGCCGCGAATCCGGCGGGGTCGGCCTCGAAGTCGAGGCGCCTGCGCACCACCTGCATGCGGACGTCCACCTCGCGCGAGGCCGCCACGTCGACGGCGAGGCCGAAGCGGTCGAGCAGCTGCGGGCGGAGTTCGCCCTCTTCCGGGTTCATGGTCCCCACCAGGACGAACCGCGCGGGATGGGAGTGGGAGACCCCATCGCGCTCGATGTGCACGCGCCCCATCGCGGCGGCGTCCAGCAGCACGTCCACGAGGTGATCGTGCAGCAGGTTGACCTCGTCGACGTAGAGCACGCCGTCGTGGGCCGCGGCCAGCAGTCCGGGCTGGAAGGCCCGCTCCCCGTCCCGCAGCACCTTCTCCAGGTCCAGCGAGCCGACCACCCGGTCCTCGGTGGCGCCGACCGGCAGCTCCACCAGCCGGGCGGGCCTGCCGCCGTTGCCGTCGTCGACGGGTGGCAGCAGCGCGGCGAGGGCGCGCACCACCGTCGACTTCGCGGTACCTTTCTCGCCGCGCACCAGCACGCCCCCGATGCCGGGGTGAACGGCGCAGAGGGTCAGGGCGAGCCGGAGCGTGTCCTGACCGACGATCGCACTGAACGGAAAGCCCGGTTCGGACCCGGTACCAGCTTGTGCCACAGCGAATTTCCCTTCACTCCCCGGTGTCCACGCCGAGGGTTCGGACCTTGACCCGCTGCCGCGGCGATCTGACTCCGGATCCGGTCGTGGCCGGATCCATCACAGTGGCGGGACCGTGCCTGGTTCACACAGGACTTCCCCGCGGCAGGGAACTACGGATGCTGACTCTAGACCTCGCGCCATGGCTCGCCGCCACCGCGCCGCATCGGCACGTGCGGGATCCCGTCCTCGATGAACTCTTCGCCGTCGGGCGTGAACCCGTGCTTGGCGTACATGTCCACCAGGTGGCTCTGTGCGCTGAGCCTGCACGGCGCCGACCCGACCTCCGCGAGCGCCGTGCGCAGCAGCCTGGTGGTGTGTCCGTGCCCCCGCGCGTCCGCACGGGTGCAGAGCCGTCCGATGCGGTACGAGGTGCTGCCGTCGTGCTCCTCCATCAGGCGGAGCGTGCACACGACCTGACCGTCCTGCTCGATCCACAGGTGCCTGGTGCCGGGGAGCAGGTCCCGCCCGTCGAGTTCCGGGTACGGGCAGGCCTGCTCCACGACGAACACGTCGACCCGCAGTCTCAGCAGGTCATAGAGCGTGCGGAGGTCCAGATCGAGCGCCCAGGCGCGGTGCAGAGCCGCTGTTGCCGTCATACGGTGTGACTATCACACCGCGGCGGAGGCGGTCTCCTGAACCTCGGTGTCGAGCTCGAGCACGCGGCTGGACCAGTCCCAGACCTCGGTGAACAGCGACTTGTCGTCGGAGAGCTTCACGCCGAGCGAGGGCACCATCTGCTTGAGCTGCGGCTCCCACGAGGCGAACCGGTCCGCGAAGCAACGCTTGAGCACGTCGAGCATCGCCGGGACCGCGGTCGAGGCGCCGGGCGAGGCGCCGAGCAGACCGGCGATCGAGCCGTCCGCGGCGCTGATGACCGCGGTGCCGAACTCGAGCACGCCGCCCTTGCGCTTGTCGCGGCGGATCACCTGAACGCGCTGGCCCGCCGTGATCAGCTCCCAGTCGGCGCCGAGCGCCTCGGGGACGAACTCGCGCATGGTCTCGATGCGACCCTCCGCGTTCTTCGCGAGCTCGCTGACCAGGTACTTGACCAGGCCGAGCTCGGAAACGCCGACCCCGAGCATCGACAGCAGGTTGTTCGGCTTGACCGACCCGGGCAGGTCGGTGACCCGACCCTCCTTGAGGAACTTCGGCGACCAACCGGCGTACGGGCCGAACAGCAGGCCCGGCTTGCCGCCGATGACGCGGGTGTCGAGGTGCGGCACCGACATCGGCGGGGCACCGACGGCGGCCTTGCCGTACACCTTCGCGCGGTGCTGATCGATCAGCTCCGGGTTGGTGCAGCGCAGGAAGGCGCCGCTGACGGGAAAGCCTCCGAAGCCCTTGGCCTCCTTGATGCCGGACTGCTGCAGCAGGTGCAGGGCACCGCCACCGGCTCCGACGAAGACGAACTTGGCCTTGACGGTCTTGCGGCCGCCGGTGCGACGGTTGTGCACCTTGAGCGTCCAGCTGCCGTCGGACTGCTTCTTGATGCCCGTGACCTCGTGACCGAAGTGCACGGTGCCGCCGGAGGAGGCGACGTGGTTGAGCAGCTGCTTGGTCAGCGCGCCGAAGTCGACGTCGGTGCCGCCCTCGGTCCAGTTGAGGGCGATGGGGTCGGAGAAGTCGCGACCCTTGGCCATCAGCGGCAGGCGGCGGGCGAACTCGTCCGCGCTGTCGGTGTACTCCATGCCGTTGAACAACGTGTGTCCGGCAAGGGCGTCGTAGCGCGCCTTCAGGTACTTCACGTTGTCCGCCCCGTGCACGAAGCTCACGTGCGGGATGGGGTTGATGAACTCCTTGGGGGCGGTGAGGATGCCCTGTTCGAGCGCGTGCGCCCAGAACTGCCGGGAGACCTGGAACTGCTCGTTGACCGTGATCGCCTTGGCGATGTCGACGGAGCCGTCCTTGTTCTCGGGGGTGTAGTTGAGCTCACACAGAGCAGAGTGTCCGGTACCCGCGTTGTTCCACGGGTCGCTGCTCTCCGCGGCGGCGGCGTCGAGCCGCTCGAACACGCTGATCGACCAGTCCGGCTGCAGCTGCCGCAGGATGGCTCCGAGGGTCGCACTCATGATGCCCGCACCCACGAGCACTACATCGGTCTTGGTCTCTACCGCGTTGTTGTCTGACACTGGAAAATCGACTTCCTTGTCCATTGGCAGTGGGCAGTCGCGCCGACTGCAGCGGATAGGTTACCCGCGCGTATACGCGACGTTCACCTCACCCAATTGTGCGCCACTGCGGGGGGCATTCCTGCGCATTACATTGTGATCTGTGACTACTTGGGCTCCCGACGTCCTCGGCGACGGATATCAGCAGTTGACCATCCCACTCGGAATCGATCCCGACGGTGAAGGTGAGATCGACGCCACACTTGTCCGGTATCAGCCCGAGGGCGGGATCGACCGCACGCCCGCGCGGGCCGTGCTCTATGTGCACGGCTTCACCGACTACTTCTTCCAGCACCACATGGCCGAGCACTTCCACGACCAGGGCTACTCGTTCTTCGCCCTCGACCTGCGCAAATGCGGCCGCTCGCTGAAGAAGGGCCAGACCCCGCATTTCGTCACCGACCTCGCGCTCTACGACGAGGAACTGGGCCGCGCGCTCGCGTTGGTGCGCGAACAGATCGGCGGGGGCACCGTCCTGCTGGTGGCGCACTCCACCGGCGGGCTGATCCTGCCGCTGTGGCTCGACCGGCTGAACAAGCTGCCGGGCGGCAGCGCGGGCGCGGGCATCGCCGGACTGATCCTCAACAGCCCGTGGTTCGACCTGCAGGGCCCGTCTTACCTCCGCACCGTCGGCACCGTGGCCGTCAAGGCAGTCGGGCGGGTCAAGGACCGGCTCGCGGTCAAGCAGCCGCCGATCGACGTCTACGGGCGCAGCCTGCACGTCGGCGCGAGCGGCGAGTGGGACTACGACCTCGAATGGAAGCCGCTGACCGGGTTCCCGGTGACCTTCGGCTGGCTGCGAGCCATCCGGCAGGGACACGCGAAACTGCACCGCGGGCTCGACGTCGGCGTCCCCTCGCTGATCCTGCGGTCCCAGAAGACGCACTACTCCTCCCGGTACACCGCCAAGTCCGACGAGGCCGACCTGGTGCTCGACGTGAAGCAGATCGCCCGCTGGGCAGGCTGCCTCGGCGACCGCACCACGATCGTGCCGATCGAGGGCGCCCGGCACGACGTCTTCCTGTCCACCGAGATCCCGCGCAAGCAGGCCTTCGACGAGGTGGACCTGTGGCTGACCTGGCTGCACGGACACGGCGCATGAGCCATTTCGACCTCGCGATCATCGGATCCGGTTCCGGCAACACCATTCTCGACGACCGGTATGCCGACATGCGGGTCGCGCTGCTCGAGGACGGCGTCTTCGGCGGCACCTGCCTGAACGTCGGCTGCATCCCGACCAAGATGTTCGTCTACGCCGCCGAGGTCGCCCGCACCATCGAGCACTCGAGCAGGTACGGCATCGACTCGCGCATCGACAAGGTGCGCTGGCCCGACATCGTGAGCCGGGTGTTCGACCGGATCGACCCCATCTCGGCGGGCGGCGAGCGCTATCGGCGCGACGAGAGTCCTGGCACCACACTGTTTTCCGGCCACGCCAGGTTCATCGGACCGCGGCGCCTGGAGACCGGGACCGGCGAGGTGATCACCGCGGACCAGGTGGTGATCGCGGCCGGATCGCGGCCGATCATCCCGGAGGAGGTGACCCGCAGCGGCGTCCGCTACTACACCAACGACGACATCATGCGGCTGCCGGAGCTTCCCGAGCACCTGGTGATCATCGGCAGCGGGTTCATCGCCTCCGAGTTCGCGCACGTCTTCTCCGCGTTCGGGAGCAAGGTCACCATCATCGGTCGCGGCAACCGCCTGCTGCGACACCTCGACGGCGACATCTCGGCACACTTCACCGCCCTCGCCCGCGAGAAATGGGATGTGCGACTGGGCAATCCGGTGACGTCCGTGCGGGGCGACGACGGCCACGTCGAGGTGGAACTCGCGGATGGCAGCGTCGTCACCGGCGACACCCTGCTGGTCGCGGTGGGGCGGGCGCCGAACGGCGACCGGCTCGGCGCCGAGACAGCGGGGGTCGACGTCGACGACGAGGGACGGGTGCTGGTGGACCGGTTCCAGCGCACCACCGCGGAGGGCGTGTTCGCGCTCGGCGACGTGTCCTCGCCCTATCAGCTCAAGCACGTGGCGAACCACGAGGCCCGGGTCGTGCAGGAGAACCTGCTGCGCAACGCGTGGGCGGAGGGCGCCGACCTGGTCCGCACCGATCACCGGTTCGTGCCCGCGGCGGTGTTCACCGACCCGCAGATCGCGGAGGTCGGGCTCACCGAGGAGCAGGCCCGCGATCAGGGCCTCGACATCACGGTGAAGGTGCAGACCTACTCGGACGTCGCCTACGGCTGGGCGATGGAGGACACCGAGGGCCTGTGCAAGGTGATCGCCGAGCGCGGCACGGGCCGGCTGCTGGGCGCCCACGTCATCGGCGCGCAGGCACCGACGGTGATCCAGCCGCTGATCCAGGCGATGAGCTTCGGGCTGAGCGCGCAGGAGATGGCAAGGGGCCAGTACTGGATTCACCCTGGCCTGCCCGAGGTCGTCGAGAACGCCCTGCTCGGACTGGAGTAGGCGGCTGCGCCGCCCGTGAGTCCTTCTGGCCCGCCTGGGGACCAAAAGGACTCACGGGCGCGGAGCGCCTACCAGCTGCTGGTGCGGAGCACGATCTCGGTGGCCATCTCGGCGGCCGCGCCCTCCGGCACCGAGTCGACACCGTCGAGCTGGACGACCCGGAAATCGGAGTAGACGTGCCGACCGCTGGTGTCGGCCATCGGCCGGCCCAGCGAGTTCCGGATGAGCAGCGTCGTCGGCATTTCCACTGGTGCACAACCGGACTCACGTACGACGCCGTCGAGATCCGGCACCGCGGGGTGCGGGCAGTCCGCCACGACCAGACTGGCGAACCGGCCGAAGGTCTTGGCGGCGAGCAGCCAGGCCAGCGCGGCACCCTCGCGGTTGCCCGCGAGGTTCACCCACGGCAGCTTCAGCTCGTCGAGCAACGCGATCGCACCGGTCTCGTCGAGCCCTTCGATCGTCTCGGGCACGACCGTGCGCAGGTCGGAGTTGTGCAGTCTCTCGCACACCGCGTCGAACACGGATGCGGACTCCCCCGCACCCGGGAGCAGCAGCACGGTGTGCCTGCTCTCGGGGCCGTCGACGCGAACGGTGTAGGTGCCCTCCCCGACGGGAACTTGCGTCAATTCCATGGCTACGGACGGTACGCCATGCGGCTCCTCCGACCATCAGTTGCACACCGCGCCCCCTCGGCTCTATGGTTCATTACATGAGTAATGAACCAGTGAGCCTCACGGGCGGCGGTTCCGGTGAACGACGACGGTAGGCCGCTGTTCCAGCAGATCGCCGAGCTCGTGGAGAACTCCATCATCGACGGATCCCTGCCGGAGGACGGCCAGGTTCCCTCCACCAACGAGCTCGCCGCATTCCACCGGATCAACCCCGCCACCGCGGCGAAGGGGCTCGGACAGCTCGTGGCCGAGGGGATTCTCTACAAGAAGCGAGGGATCGGGATGTTCGTCACGGTCGGCGCGCGGGACGCGCTCCGATTCCGGCGCCGCGAGCACTTCGTGCGCCAGTACATCGACCCGCTCATCGCGGAGGCCGACAAGCTCGGCATGTCGATCACCGAACTCAAGTCCATGCTCGACAACCGGGAGGAAAGCAGATGACCGTGACCGCCCTCGATCCGGAACCGATCGTGTCGGTTCACGGCATGAGCAAACGCTTCGGCGACGTCACCGCGCTCGACGACATCTCCCTCACCATCGAACCCGACAAGATCTACGGCCTGCTCGGCCGAAACGGCGCGGGCAAGACCACCCTGATGCAGATCCTGACCGGGCAGGACACCCAGACATCCGGCGACGTCACGGTTCTCGGGGAAACACCCTTCGAGAACGCCCGCGTCCTGAGGAACATCTGCTTCATCAAGGAAAGCCAGACGTACGTGGACGACCTCCGGGTCAAGCACGTGCTCACCGCCGCCGGGCACCTGATGCCCGGCTGGGACCGCGACTTCGCCGACCGGCTGCTCGACGACTTCCAACTCCCGCTCTGCCGCAAGGTCAAGAAGCTGTCCAGGGGCATGAAGTCCACGCTCGGCGTGATCATCGGGCTCGCCGCGCGGGCCCCGCTGACCCTGTTCGACGAGCCGTACCTCGGCCTCGACGCCGTGGCACGACATCTGTTCTACGACCGACTTCTCGCCGACTACGCCGAGCACCCGCGCACGATCGTGCTGTCCACACACCTCATCGACGAGGTCAGCAACCTGCTCGAGCACGTCATCGTCGTCGACCGCGGACGGATCATCGTCGACGACGATGCCGACGAGCTGCGCAGCAGGGCCGTGGTCGCCACCGGGCCGGCCGAGGCCGTCGACGCCTTCGCGGCAGGGGCAAGGGTGCTGCATCGCGAATCGCTCGGTTCGCAGGTCCGCGCCACGGTCCAGCGCACGGCGACCGAGCCGGAACGCACCGGGCTGCGCGCGGCGGGCGTCGAGCTCGAACCGGTATCGATGCAGGAACTCGTCATCGCGACCACCACAGGAGCCAGGGAGATCACCGCATGACCACGCAGACCGTCGACCTGACGACATCGCCGAGGACCGGGACGGAGTCCGGCTCCCGAATCGGCGCCGTGCTCCGGGTGCACACCGTGGCATGGCCGCTGCTGATCGCCTGGCCGGTCGGCATCCTCGCCACCTCCTTCCTGATCAGCTACACGATCTACTTCCTGGTCCAGAACGATCAGAACGAGGGTTTCACCGGCAGCGTGTTCTCCGTCTACGGGTTCGTGCTGGCGTTCTACCTGCAGGCGATGGCCCAGACGTTCCCCTTCACGCTCGGCATGAGCGTGACCCGCCGCGAGTTCTTCACCGCCACAGGGTCGTTGGCACTCGCCCAGTCCACCGTGTTCGCCGCGACGCTCTACCTGCTCTCGGTCGTGGAGGCCGCCACCGACGGCTGGGGCGTGTGGATGCGGATGTTCGGGCTGGCCCGGTACCTCACCGACAACCCACTCCTGCAGTTCCTGACCATTTTCTCGACCCTGCTGCTGACGACGGCGATCGCCATGGCCGCGGGCGCGATCTATCAGCGCTGGCGGGCCTCCGGGCTGCTGGCCGCAGGCGTCGGTGTCTTCGGCCTCGGTGGTCTCGCCGCGATCCTGGTCACCTGGGCGGGGTGGTGGCCCGCGGTGGGCGACTGGTTCGTCGACTCACCGCGGGTACTCCCCCTGGTGGCGCTGCCCCTGACCGCGACCGCGCTCGCGACGGCCGTCGCCTGGCTGGCGCTGCGCCGGGCGACCCCGTGACGGACCGGGCAGGCGGTCAGCGGGCCGGGTCGACCGCCGCGCGGCCGTGGGTGATCACCGGAAGATCCCGCGGCGCACCGTCGTCGATGAGCTCCCCGATCGCGTCCACGTCGAGGTGCCGCTCCACCAGGTCGGCCAGCAGGTCCAGCTGCGCGGTCCGCTCCGCCGCCACCGAGGTGTCGGGCGCGACCGTGAACGGCCGCCCGGTGACGGCCGCGACCCGGGTCAGGAACCCGCGGCGGAACTCGTCCGACTCGAGCAGACCGTGCCAGTGGGTGCCGAACACCTGCCCCCGGACGCTGCCCTCAGGATCGCCGTCCACGCCGCGCAGCAGCGGCGGGTCCGCGTTGCGGACGACGCGGCCGTGGTGGATCTCGTAGCCGGACACCGCAACCGAGTCGGCGGTCCCGGTGACCTGCCGCAGCACCTTCTCGGGCGCGAACTCGATCTCCATGTCCAGCAGCCCCAACCCGGGCACCGTCCCCGCACCCGATTCGACGTCGTCGACGATGGTGCGGCCGAGCATCTGGTACCCACCGCAGATGCCGAGGATCGGCAGCCCGGCCTCGGCGCGCGCGTGCAGCGCGTCCGCGATCCCGCTCGACCGCAGCCAGGCCAGGTCCGAGACGGTGGACTTGCTGCCGGGGATCACCACCAGGTCGGCATCCTGCAGCCGCGACGGCTCGCCGACCCAGTGCACCGAGACACCCGGTTCGCAGGCCAGCGCCTCTACGTCGGTCGCGTTGGACACCCGCGGCAGTCGCACCGCGGCCACCCGCAGCCATCCCTGACCCGCGGGCGCGGCAGGCCTGCCTACCGGGGCGTCCACGACCGTGGCCAGCGAGTCCTCGGCGTCGATCCACAGTCCGTCGGCGAACGGCACCACCCCGAGGGTTGGCCGTCCGGTCATCTCCCGCAGCTGGACGAGGCCCGGCTCCAGCAGCCCCACGTCGCCGCGGAACTTGTTGACCACGAACCCGGCGATCAGCGCCTGGTCCTCGGGTGAGAGGACGGCGAGGGTGCCGAACAGGTGTGCCAGCACGCCCCCGCGGTCGATGTCCCCGACCACGATCACCGGAAGCGACGCCGCCCGTGCCAGCCCCATGTTCGCCAGGTCTGTCGCGCGCAGGTTGATCTCGGCGGGCGAGCCCGCGCCCTCGCAGATCACCACGTCGAATTCCGCTCGCAGCGAGGACAACTCGTCGGCGACGACGCCCCTGAGCCACTCCCGGTGCTCGATGTAGTCGCGGGCCCCCACGTTCGTCACCGCCCGGCCGCGGACAACCAGCTGGGAGGTGCGGTCGCTGCCCGGCTTGAGGAGCACCGGGTTGAAGCGCACGCTCGGCTCGAGCCCGCAGGCCCGCGCCTGCAGCGCCTGCGCCCGCCCGATCTCGCCGCCGTCGAGGGTGACCACCGAGTTGTTGGACATGTTCTGCGCCTTGAACGGCGCAACCGACACCCCGCGCCGGGCCAGCATCCGGCACAGCCCGGCCACCAGCACGCTCTTGCCCGCGTCGGAGGTCGTTCCGGCGACGAGCAGCGCACCCTTCACGGCAGCGTGAGGATTTCCGCGCCCGTGTCGGTGACGACGATGGTGTGCTCGAACTGGGCCGTCCACTTGCGGTCCTTGGTCACGACGGTCCAGCCGTCATCCCAGATGTCATAGTCGACGGTGCCGAGGTTGATCATCGGCTCGATGGTGAACACCATGCCCGGTTCGATGATCGTGTCCACGTTCGGCTGGTCGTAGTGCAGGATGACCAACCCGTTGTGGAAGGTCTCGCCGATGCCGTGGCCGGTGAAGTCGCGCACCACGCCGTAGCCGAAGCGGTTGGCGTAGGCCTCGATGACCCGGCCGATGACGTTGAGCTCGCGGCCGGGCTTGACCGCCTTGATGGCGCGCATCGTCGCCTCGCGGGTGCGCTCGACGAGCAGGCGGTTCTCCTCGGAGACGTCACCGGCCAGGAAGGTGGCGTTGGTGTCGCCGTGCACCCCGCCGATGTAGGCGGTGACGTCGATGTTGACGATGTCGCCGTCCTGGATGACCGTCGAGTCGGGGATGCCGTGGCAGATGACCTCGTTCAGCGAGGTGCAGCAGGACTTGGGAAAGTCCTTGTAGCCCAGCGTCGACGGATAGGCACCGTGGTCGATCATGTACTCGTGCGCGATGCGGTCGAGCTCGTCGGTCGTCACGCCTGGCGCGACCGCCTTGCCCGCCTCCTGCAGGGCCTGCGCGGCGATCTTGCTCGCCACCCGCATGGCCTCGATGGTCTCCTGCGTCTGCACCCACGGCTCGTTGCCCTCGTTGACGGTCGGCTTCCACGCGTACTCCGGCCGCTCGATGTTGGCGGGGACGGCGAGCGTCGCAGAGACGGTTCCGGGGCTGAGCTGGGTGCGAACTGGCATACGGACAAGGGTAGACGCACCGCGTCGGCACAGGGTCAGACGCACCGCGTCGCGGTCTCACCGCGACGCGGACCGGGTCGCGCCGAGGTCAACCCTGTTTGGGCACCCAGTGATCGACCTCCAACTCGAAATGGTGTTTGAGCTCGCCGTACGCCGCACGCAGGGCGTCTTCGCCCTCCCCGTACCGTTTGATCGCCGTGTCGCGTGCCGCCGCGAAGGCCGCCTGCGCCTCCTTGGACGATCGCCGCACTGTCTGTGGGAGCTCGGTCCGGTTCACCGCTGCCCCTCCTTCGGTGGTCGAGGCCTCATTTCTTGCCCCTCGATTGTCCGCCCCATCGGCGTCTCCGCGAAAGCGGCGGGCCCGATTTCTCCGGTCGACTGACACGCCAGGGGAATCCCCGCGCTGTCGGCGACAGGTGGTACCAACAGAGGCAGGATTCCGATCGCCCCGACCCGGAGGTACCACCCATGGCCTGCGCCGCGTGTGCCGACTCGCTCGACCACTGCCACGGAACCCTGATCGTGCACCGCACCGACCCGGCCGAGTGCACCGAGGAGCGGTGCGCCGACCTGGCCGTGATGCGGCATCCGTTGGCCCTGGACTGCGCCGACGTCCCGCTCGGCTGCCGCTGCGCGGATTCGGCCGCGCGGTCCTCGCGCGCGTCCTAGGCGGCCGACCCGATGGCCATGGACGACGACGCCGCCGACGGCAGGCACGAGACCGAGGCGGAGCGCCTGGACCGCAACTGGGCGAGCATCCTGCAGGAACTGCGGGTGACGCAGACCGGTGTCCAGCTGCTGACCGGCTTCCTGCTCATCCTGCCGTTCCAGGATCGGTTCGCGGAGCTGTCGACGTACGAACGGGGCGTCTACCTCGCGACCGTGTTCTTCTCGATCGGTGCCACCGTGCTGCTGATCGCCCCGGTGGGGTTCCACCGGATCCTGTTCCGCAGGCGGAAGCTGAGCACCATCGTCTCGACGGCGCACCGCCTCGAACTCAGCGGTCTGGTGCTGCTGGGCTTCGCCCTCACCGGCGTGGTGATGCTGATCGCCGGAACCGTCATCAACTCGGCCGTCGGGGCGGTCGCCGGCGGCTGCACCGCCGTGGCGTTCGCGTACTTCTGGTTCATCCTCCCGCTCACCTACCGACGCGCCTGACCCTTTCGGCGGTGTTCGGCGAGTGCTTGAATTGAGCTGAAGTCAGGACCTTCCCGATTCCACAGATCCGAGTTGGTAATGATGCCCCAGGTAGGGCGACCCCCCGTATGAACCACCCAGCGTGCCCATCCGTTGGCGTGGAAGAGGAATTCCTGTTGGTCGACCCGGACACGGGACTCCCACAGATGCGGAACGCCGCAGTCATCTCCACCGCCACCGAGCTCGGGGTGTCGCTCCAACTCGAGCTCTCGCAATGCCAGATCGAGACCAATTCCCCGGTGTGCTGGGACAGCCGCGGGCTGCGCAACCACCTGCTCGAGTCCCGCACGCTCGCGGCCACCGCGGCGGCCCGCAACGGCAGCAGGCTGCTCGCAACCGGAACGCTGCCCGCTGGTCCCGCCCGGATGCCGGTGAGCGACACCGAGCGCTACCGCGCCATGGCGAGGCGGTTCGGCACGCTCGCCCTCGAACAGGGCATCTGCGGCTGCCACGTGCACGTCGCCGTCCCCGACCGGGAGACCCGGGTGCAGGTCTGCAACCACGTTCGGCCCTGGCTCCCGACGCTGCTGGCGCTGAGCGCCAACTCGCCACTGCACCGGGGCATCGACAGCGGCTTCGCGAGCTGGCGGACGATCCTGTGGTCGCGGTGGCCGATCTCCGGACCGCCGCCGTACTTCGACTCGGCCGATGCCTACGACGACCTCGTCGCGATGCTGGTCGACTGCGACTGCCTCCTGGACGAGCGCATGGTCTATTGGGACATCCGCCCCTCCTCCCACCTGCCGACCGTCGAGGTCCGGGTCAGCGATGTGATGCCGACGGTCGACCAGACCGTGTTGATCGCGACGTTGGTGCGCGCTCTGGTCATGACGGCGAACTCGGCCGTCGAGCGGGGCCAGGACCCGCCCGACGTCGAGCTCGCGACGCTCCGGATCGCCAACTGGATGGCCGCCCGCGACGGCCTGTCGGGCCTGGGGCTCGACCCGCTAACGGCACGGCCCGTCCCGTGTGCGCGCCGCGTCGAGCTCCTGCTCGACCATGTACGCGACGCGCTCGACGAACTCAGGGAGTTCGGTCGAGTCGAGGCGGCGCTGCGGCGCGAGCTCGCACAGGGCAACGGCGCGATCTGGCAGCGCAACGCGTTGGCGAACAGCCGCAGCGTCGGCGCGGTCGTGCGGTCGGCGGCCGAACGCACCCTCGAGGACTGCCAGCCCCTACCTGCGTAGCCCGGGCGGGGCCGGCGTCAGAAGGTGGTGTTGATCGGCCCCGGGGTCCACAGCCCGGACCGCGGCGTGGTCGTGACGTCGAGCGTGGCGGGATCGGCCGTCGGGTCCAGCGGCGTGAACTGCTCGATCTCACCCCAGTCCCGGCCCCAGTCCTGATCCAGGTAGGACGGGATGGTCCTGGCCGTCAGCAGCATCTGCGTCCAGCCGAGCGGCCCGCCGCCGAAGTGGTCCTGCCACAGGTTCGTCGTCATGGCGCCGATCCGGTCCGGGAGGATGCGGTACTCGGGGATCTCGGCCACACCGTCGTGATGGTCGAACGGACGCTGACACGGGAACGCCAGTCCGACGGACCAGTCGACCAGGACGGGCGTCTGCGACCCCACCACCGAGTTGAGCGTCTGGGTCAGGGGCACCCGCGGCGGGGTCACCGCGAGCCACTGCTCCGGATCCCGGTCGTTGTCGGACGCGACGATCCGGACCACGTCGGCCTCGGCAGGCAGCGCGTCGAGCGGGACCCGGAGGTTCCGCCAGGACGGCGCGGGGCCCGGGTCGAGCGGGGCCACCGCGCCGAGGGCGACCGCCGTGCCGTCACCCTGCCCGGTTCCGTACTCGACCACGAGGTTCTGCCCCTCCGTGACGATTCCATCGGCATCGACGGATCGGATCCGGCCTGCCGCGGCGATGGAGATGAGGTCGCCCCTCGAACCGTCGGAATCCGCGGGCGGGAGCCGGTACCAGCCGGTCGTCAGGGCGGGGGTGTCGCCGGCCTGGTGGCTGCCGAGCACCGGGGTGGTCGCCGGGTCGAGGCCGTACGGGAGGGCCACGGCGCTGCCGTTGATGCCGACCCGCCCGGCCCCGCCCGCCGTTCCCGCCGCGTTGCCCGTCTTCGCCTGGTCGGTGTTCGAGTCGACCGAGTTCGCCGTGACCGAGGCCGACGATTCCTTGTCGGCACTCAGGTCGGCGGCGACACCGTTCGGCTCGAAGCCGACAGTGCCCGGCCCGGCCAGCGCGGTCGCCGGGCTACCCGAGAGCGGTTGCAGCATCGAGGCATTCGGGTCGGTCTCGACCAGCACGTCGTTGGCGAGACCACAGACCTGGCCGCCGAGGGCGTCGAAGTTCGCACGGCCGACGGAGTACGCCGGGTACTGCGCGACGGCGCCCTTGGCGAGCGAGAGGACCTCGAAGAGCACCATCGCGGCGGCGGCGACGGTGAGCGGCGGGATGGCCCAGAGTCGACCGCCCTGCCGCGAACCGTTGCCGGAGTGCGGCTCTCGCACGTGATACCAGACCGCGACGAGCAGCATCGCCATCGTGGCGCCGAGCAGGACGGTGCCTGCGCCGAGTCCGCCGATCGAGACCGGCTTGTCCCACCACGGCACGCTGTAGCTCGAGACGTACCACCAGCCGTTGCTGCCGGTGAACGACATGGTGAGCACGAACAGGACCGCCGCGGCGAACAACGCGCGGTTGCGGGGCGACCGCAGTACGTGGACGCTCACGGCGACCGTGGTCAGCACGGCCACCGCCCCGGCCAGTCCCGCGTAGATCCCGAGGTGATGCGTCCACTTCGTCGGCGTGAACATCATCAACACCATGGCGCCGAGGGTGATCCCGAGGATCCGGCGCGCCGGTCCGGCGGCGATCCCGGGGATGCGGCCGCCCTTGCGGAGCATCGCCAGGATGCTCACTGCCACCCCGAGGATCATGATGAAGATGCCGAACCGCCGGGCCAGCGATCCGTCCGGCGAGATGTTCAGCAACCACTGGTAACGCAGGTACTCGTCGAACCACTTCATGTTCGGCCCCGCGACCTCGTGCACGCGCTGCATCTCGAAGACCGCCGCCAGTGTCTGGCCCGCGAAGATCACCGCCAGGATCGCGGTGCCCGACGCGACGAGGGGCAGCAACAACGCGAGATAGCCGACCGTCTTCGCACGGGCGACGACGATCTGGGCGATGGGGCGCAGGCCCGCGATCAATGCGGCGAAGCAGATGATCCCGGACGGTCCGACCGAGAGGGTCATGGCGGCGACCAGGATCGCGACCGCGGCGGGGAGCAGCCGCCGAGTGGCGATGGCGCGCTCGACCGAGCACCAGGTCAGCAGCACGCCTGCCGCGACGACCGGTTCGGGGCGCAGCCCGTTGTTGTACGGGAGCCAGACGGCGAGAAAGACCAGCCCGCCCGTCCACAGGGCCAACCGGTTGGCACGCGCCGCCGCGCCGAGGCGGGGCACCACCTCACGGCTGAGCACCAGCCAGGTCACGATGCCCGCAATCAGCGCGGGCAGCCGGACGAACGGGCTCGCGGGCGTGATGTGGGCCAGCAGCCCGAACAGCTGGTAGTAGGGCGTGCCGAAGGGCGTTTCGGGCACCCCGTAGTACCGGAAGTAGTTCGCCATGTAGCCGGCCTGCTCGGCGGCGCGGGCCATGGTGAACTGGTAGCCGTCGTCCGAGGTGGTGGCGCCGATGAAGTGCCAGAGCACCAGGGTGCCGATGATCACGGCGTCCGCCACGCCGAACCTCCACCAGCGCGCGGGCAGGAACCGGCGCGAGCGCCTGCCGTCGACGCGGTCGAGGCGGTGCAGGGCGACGAGGGAGGCGATCACCGCCAGCACGCCGACCACCATGGCGAGCAGCTTGAGCGTCGAGGGCGTCGAGGTGAAGCGCGAGTCGAGTTCCGCGGTGACCTGCAGGCCGGCAGGCGCCGCACCGTCCAGATCGGTGAACACCCCGACCATCTGGGGACGGAGGTCACCCTCGCGCACGGTCGGCGCGATCCCGGACCCGGTGATCTCGGCGGTGGTCCGCGTCGCGTCGGAGGACACGGCGATCGCGCAGTCGCCACCCGCGAAGCGGTCGAGTGGCGAGGACAGCAGCACCGTGTTGCGGAGGACCACCTCGACGCGACCGGGATCATCCGCGCCCGCGGGCGTGACCTTGGCCACGAAGCCGTGGCGCTCGGCGTCGGGGGCGCCGTTCGGGGCCGTGGCGACAAGGGTGCCGCCCCGTTCGGACAACGGGCCGATCGCCGCACAGGGGATCTCGACGTCGAGGCTCAGCGGCGAGTACGAGACGAGCGGCGCCGACACGCTGCGTGCCAGGTCCTGCTGCGGCCACGACAGCACCGTCTCGTCCGTCTCGACGGGCAGCAGCGGCACCGACAGGGTGAGGAGCATGCCGATCAGGCCCGTGATGATCGCGGTCCAGCGGACGCCACGCAGCGCTGACTTCGCGTGTGCCCGGTGGGGATCGTGCTCTGGACCGTTTGCCGATGCGGGTCTCGTCGCCACGATGCTGTCAACCACGGGTTCGGATGCTAACCGGAATCAACTCGTCGACGAAACGAACGACTCCCGCGCTCACTCCCGCAGCGTGGCGAGGAATGCGACCCGATCTCCGCGGTAGATCGAGCGGACCCGCTCGATCGGTACGGCGTCCGTATCCAGGGAAATCCGGTTCAGCAACAGCATCGGCATCGCGGTCGTCGAGTCGAGCAGGGCGGCCTCGCGCGGCGACGCCAATACAGTCTCGATCCGCTCGGTGGCCGAGTCGAAGGTCACGCCGGTGGCGCGGATGGCGGCGTACAACGAGGTGCCCGGATCGAACGACCGGGCCATCGAGGCGAACCGGCGGGCGGGCAGGTACGTACTCTCGAGCCCGATCTTCTGGCCGTCCGCCAGCAGCACTCGTTCGAGGTGGATCACGGCGGATCCAACGGACAGTCCGAGGTCCGCGGCTACCTCGGCGTCGGCGGGCACGTCCTCGAAGGTGACCAACTCCCGGCCGGGCACCCGGCCCTGGCTGACCGCGCCCTCCGTGTACGAACGGAGCGAGAGCGGCTGGGTGAGTTTCGGGCTCGCCACCACGGTGCCCCTGCCGCGACGCGCGATCCTGCCCTCCACCAGTAGTTCGTGCACCGCCTGGCGCACCGTCTCCCTCGACACCTCGAAGCGCACCGCGAGGTCGCGCTCCGCGGGCACGGGATCGCCCTCGTCGAGATCGTCGATGATGGCCGCGAGTTCGGTGCGCACCCGGTAGTACTTGGGCGCGGACTCCCCCGCATCGATGCGGGCGTTGATCTCGGTCATCGTGACGTCCCCATCCCGGCGCGTACCCGTCTGGCCACCGCGAGCACCTCGTCGATCGACGGAGCTTGCGCGCCTGCGACTTTCGCGCCGTCATCGTAACGTCGCAGCCGCACCGGATCGGGCCACCGTGGATCGGCGCTGAGCACAGGGTCGACGCCCGGCCCACCCTGCGCGTGCAGTGTGTGGACCGACTCCGCCGAAAGGGTCGCGGCATACCCGGGCTCCGTGGCGACCAGGTACCGCTTCGCGGCGACGTGTGCGCCCGCCAGCCATCCGACCCGCTCGCCGAATCGCGGGGTGAGCGACCGCCTCGCCGCGACGTCGTGCGCCGCGTCGTCGGGCAGTCCGCGCAGCGAGCGCAGCACGATGGTCGTTTCCTCCAGTACGGCCTCGCCCGATCCGATCCCCTCGTCGTTCATGCAGGTCAGCGTACCTCAAATTGGTCTATACCAATTGTTCACCCGGCGTTCCCCTGGCCATCACCGGTTGGTCTAGACCAAACTGCATGCTCCTCGTCATGCGAATTCTGATCGTGGGCGGAGGCATCATCGGCACGACCCACGCCGACGAGGCGATCCGCCGCGCACACGACGTCATCCAACTCGAGCGCGAGACCGAGGCCCGCGGGGCGACCGTGCGCAACTTCGGCCTGGTGTGGGTCTCCGGCCGCGCCGAACACGAGCTCGACGCGGCCCTGCGCTCGCGTGAACTGTGGGAGGACCTCGCCGTCCGTGTCCCGGCGATCGGCTTCCGCGCAGCCGGCTCGATGACGCTGCTGCGCACCCCCGAGGAGGTCACGGTTGCCGAGGAGGCGATGGCCCGCCCGGACGCCGAGGCCCGAGGCTTCGCCCTGCTCGAACCGGAGCGGGTGCTCGCCGTCAACCCGGCCCTGCGCGGCAAATTCCTCGCCGGCCTGCACTGCGACCGCGACGGCGCCGTCGAATCCCGCGTTGCCCTGCCCGCGATCCGCCGCCACCTCGAGGCGAGCGGCCGCTACACCTTCCACGCAGGCACCGAGGCCCGCGAGGTGACCTCCGACGGGGCGGGCGTGCACATCCGCGACGACCACGGCCGCGTGTTCGACGCCGACCTGGCCATCGTCTGCCCCGGCGCGACCCTCGGCGGCCTGGCCAGGGACCTGGCCGGTGAGCTGCCCCTGCGGCGGGTCCGGCTGCAGATGATGCAGACGGCCCCGCTCGGCGAGGAGCTGACCACGGCCATCGCCGACGGCGACAGCCTGCGCTACTACCCGGGCTTCGCAGGCGCCGCCCTCGAGAACCTCAGGACCGTCCAGCCGCAGGCCCCGACCGCGGAGGCGCACCGCATGCAGTTGCTCTGCGTGCAGCGCCTGCACGGCGGGCTGACCATCGGCGACACCCACGAGTACGACGAGCCGTTCGACTTCGACGTCGACGAGGCGCCGTACGCACACCTGACCGGAGTGGTCGAGGAACTGCTCGGCCGCAGACTCCCCCCGATCGTCAAGCGCTGGGCAGGCGTCTACAGCCAGTGTCTGGACCCCGGCGAGCTCGTGCACCGCGGCAGCCCTGCGGACAACGTCTGGGTGGTCGCAGGCCCAGGCGGCCGCGGCATGACCCTCGGCCCCGCCCTCGCCGAACAGACCGCCGACCAGCTCGGCCTCTGAATCACCGACACATCCATCGCCCCAGGAGAAATCGTGACCGCCACCCCCATCGCCCTCGCCGTGCTCGACATGGCAGGCACCACCGTCTCCGACGACGGGCTGGTGTTGCGGGCCTTCGCCGCGGCGGCCGACGCCGCAGGCCTGCCCCCCGAGGGCGCCGAGGCGGACAACGCGCGCCGGTACGTGCTCGACACCATGGGCCAGTCCAAGATCGTCGTCTTCCGCGCACTGCTGCGCGACGAGGATCGTGCCCAGGCCGCCAACGCCGCCTTCGAGGCCGCCTACGACCGGCTGATCGAGGAGGGCAACGCCGAGCCGATTCCCGGTGCGGCGGAGTCGATCACCGCGCTGCGCGAGGCCGGGATCAAGGTCGCACTGACCACCGGGTTCAGTCGCGGCACCCAGGACAAGCTGCTCGCCGCCCTCGGCTGGCAGACCATCGCCGACCTCACCCTGTCCCCCGCCGAGGCCGGGCGCGGTCGGCCCTATCCGGACCTGATCCTCACCGCACTGCTGCGCCTGCAGGTCGATGACGTGAAAAGCGTTGCCGTGCTGGGCGACACCTCCAACGACGTCACCAGCGGGCTGCGCTCGGGCGCGTCGATCGTCGCGGGCACCCTCACCGGCGCCCACGGCGAGGCCCAGCTCCGCGCGGCGGGCGCCACCCACGTCGTGCCATCGGTGCGCGAGTTCGCCCAGCTCCTGCTAAAGCCCTAGCCGTTCCCCCACACCCACACCCACAGTTAGGAATTCGTCATGCGCATCCGCCCCAGCCTGGCCGCAGCCGCCCTCGCCGCGACCCTTCTTACGCTGACCACCGCCTGCGGTGGCACCGGCACCGCCGCGAGCTCCGACACCGAGACCGTCACCGTCTACAGCGCCGACGGCCTGAGCAACTGGTACAAAGCCAGGTTCGACGAGTTCACCAAGGAGACCGGCGTCGCCGTCAACCTGGTCGAGGCGGGCTCCGGCGAGGTGGTCTCGCGCGTCGAGAAGGAACAGTCCAACCCGCAGGCCGACATCGTCGTCACGCTGCCGCCGTTCATCCAGAAGGCCGACGCGCAGGGCCTGCTCCAGCCCAGCGGGATCGACACCTCCGCGGTCCCGGCCGAGGAGAAGGACCCGGCGGGCAAGTACGTCCCCGTCGTCAACAACTACCTCGACTTCATCGCCAACCCCGGCGCGAACCCGGCCCCTGCGACCTGGGACGACCTCCTCGGCGAGCAGTTCAAGGGCAAGCTGCAGTACTCGACCCCCGGCCAGGCGGGCGACGGCACCGCGGTGCTCCTGCTGCTCCAGCACCTCAAGGGCAAGGAGGGCGCGCTGGAGTACCTGAACAAGTTGCAGGCCAACAACGTCGGGCCGTCCTCCTCCACCGGCAAGCTGCAGCCGAAGGTCAGCAACGGTGAGCTGCTCGTCGCGAACGGCGACGTGCAGATGAACCTCGCGTCCATCGCGGACGACGGCTCGAAGTTCAACATCTTCTTCCCTGCCGAGGCGGGTGGGGCCCGCACCACGGTTGCGCTGCCCTACGTGATGGGACTGGCCAAGGGCGCACCGCAGTCCGAGCAGGCCAAGAAGCTGATGGAGTACCTGCTCTCGGAGCAGGCGCAGAAGACGGTCGGATCCGACGCGCTCGGTGTCTCGGTCCGCAAGGACGTGCGCGAGGGCGCGACCGTCGATGTCAACGACAAGTCCACCCCGGCGGGCCTGCTGAACGGCGTCACCGTCTGGACCCCGAACTGGAACACCGTCATCACCGAGCTCGACGCCGACGTCGCCGCCTACCAGAAGGCCACCGGGAACTGACATGAGGAAGATCAACACCGGGCAGGCCTGGCCGAGAATCGGATCGGCTCCGACGAGAACGGCCGAATCCGGCATCCTCGGGGCCACCGACTACTCCGCTCCCGCCATCACCTTCGACCGCGTCAACGTGGCCTACGGGCGGGGCAGGAACGCCACCCGGGCGTTGATCGATTTCAACCTGCGGGTGTCCCCGGGAGAGACCGTCGCTCTCCTGGGGCCCAGCGGGTCCGGCAAGTCCACCGCCCTCAAGGCGCTGGCCGGCTTCACCCGGCCGGTCTCGGGCTCGGTCCGGCTGGCGGGCAGGGACGTCACAGATCTGCCGCCCGCCAAGCGTGGCATCGGCGTGGTCGTGCAGTCGTACGCGCTGTTCCCACACATGAGGGTCTCGGAGAACGTCGCGTTCGGCCTGCGCTCGCATCGCGTGCCCCGCGCGGAAATCGGCACGCGGGTCGCCGAGGCACTGGAGATGGTGGGGATGTCCGCCTACGGCAAACGACTGCCCCGCGAGCTGTCCGGCGGGCAGCAGCAGCGGGTCGCCATCGCGCGTGCCCTTGCCATCCGTCCGAAGGTACTGCTGCTCGACGAGCCGCTGGCCGCGCTCGACGCCCAACTCCGGCAGAGCATGCTGGCCGAGCTGCAACAGCTCCGGGCGGCCCTGCCGGACACCGCGATGCTCTACGTGACGCACGACCAGAGCGAGGCCCTGGCGCTCGCCGACCGGATCGCCGTGATGCGCGACGCCCGGCTCGTCGACATCGACACCGCGGAGAACCTGTGGAAGCGGCCGCCGAGCAGTTTCACCGCGGCCTTCCTCGGCGGCGCGAACCTGCTGCCCTGCACCGTGACCCGGGTGATCGGCACCTCGGCCCTGGTGTCGGTCGGCGGCACACCGGTCACCGCGCACGCCCCGCGGCCTGCCATCAGCCCGACCGAGTGGGAGTCCGACGCCGGGGCCCTGCTCTGCGTGCGCCCGCACGCGATCACCCTCACCTCGCCCACCGAGCGCGGCGCGCTCCCGGGACGGGTCACCGCCAGCGTCTGGCGCGGCTCGACAACCAGGCACACCGTCGTGCTCGCCGCCCTGCCCGACGCCCTGCTCGAGGTGGACGTGACCGGGCACGACGAACGACCGGCGGGAACCGCTGTCGGCGTTCGTATCCCGGACCAGGGTGCGGTGCTCGTCCCCGCACCGGGGCAGGCGTCATGACCGCGGTCCTCGATCCGGTTCGCGTCGATCCCCCGCCGGTCCGGCCCGAGCCGAGCCGGTGGCGGTCGGTGGCCTTTGCGCTGCCGCCGCTGCTGCTGGTGCTGGGCTTCGCGGTCTACCCGATGGCCCGCGTACTGGCCGAGTCCACGGTCACCGACGAGGGCAGGGGGCTGTCCACCTGGACGGAGGTGCTCGCGTCCGCGCAGTTCCGGAACGCGTTGTGGCGCACGATCGAAATCGCGGTCGCCTCCACGCTGGGCTGCCTGGTGCTGGGCACCTTCCTCGCGCTGGTGCTCGCCTTCGTGCCCTTCCCCGGGTCGAGGGTGGTCGGCCGGCTGATCGACACCATCCTGTCGCTGCCCTCGTTCCTCATCACGCTGGCGTTCACGTTTCTGTACGGAACCGCTGGCGCGGTCAATGCTCTCCTCGCCCGGCTCACCGGCGCCGACGCCGGACCGCTGAACTTCGTGAACACCCCGCTCGGCGTGATCGCCGCCGAGATCACCTTCTTCACCCCGTTCGTGGTGCGGCCGCTGCTGGCCGCGTTCACTCAGATGCCCCGCGAACAGCTCGATGTCGCGGCAAGCCTCGGCGCCTCCCCGCTGCGGGTGCTGCGGACCGTTGTGATGCCGGAGGCCTGGCCCGCGCTGATGGCGGGCGGCTCGCTGGTCCTGCTGTTGACGCTCAACGAGTTCGGCATCGTGCTGTTCACCGGGGCCAAGGACGTCGTGACGCTGCCGGTGCTGATCTACACCCACGGCATCGTGACCTTCGACCTGCCGGGCGCCGCGGTGATCGCGAGCGTCCAGGTGGTGCTGTCGCTGTCGCTGTACTGCGGCTACCGATTCCTGTTCAACCGACTGCTTGGAGGCCGCCGTGCTGCTGTGGACCACGCGCGCTAGGGCGTTGGCCCTCGCCCTCTTCGGCGTCGTGGTGGTCGTGGTGTTCGTGGCCCCCATCGCCACCGTCGTCGCCGCGGCGCTCGCCGGGGCCTGGACCGGGCCGCTGCCGTCGAACCTCGGCCCGAAGAACCTCGCCGCCGCGCTCTCCGACGAGAACCTGGCCAGCCTCACCGTCAGCCTGCAGACCGCGTTCATCGCGGGCGCGCTGGCGTTGTTCGTCGGAACGTGGGCGGCACTGGCGGCCCGCGAGGCGCCCGGCTGGCTGCGCAAGACCACCGACGCGGTGTTCCACCTGCCGATCGCGGTGCCGTCGGTGGCGATCGGGCTGGGTCTGCTGATCGCGTTCAACGCCGAGCCGCTGCTGCTCGGGGGCACCAAGTGGATCGTGATCCTCGCGCACACCGTGCTGGTGCTGGCGTTCGCCTTCAGCGCGGTGTCCGCGGCGCTGGACCGGCTCGACCCGGCCTACCGGCAGGCCGCCGAGTCGCTCGGCGCCGGACCGACGCGGGTGCTGCTGCGGATCACCCTGCCGCTGCTGCTGCCCGCGCTCGGTGCGGCCGCGGGCCTGGCGATCGCGCTGTCGATGGGCGAGCTCGGCGCGACCATCATGGTGTACCCGGCGACCTGGAAGACGCTGCCGGTGACCATCTTCGGGCTCACCGACCGCGGCCAGGTGTTCCTCGCCGCCGCCGACACCACCCTGCTGCTGGCCGTCACCCTGGTCGCCCTGCTTGCGGTCGGACGCATCCGCAGGCGCTGACGCGCCCGTGAGTCCTTCTGGTCCGTAAGGGGGCCAGAAGGACTCACGGGCGGCGGAGCCGCCTATCCCTGGCGGAGGAGGTAGCGCTGCACCTTGCCGCTGGGGGTCTTCGGCAGCGACGGCACGAAGTGCACGGTCCGCGGGTAGGCGTGCGCGGCGAACTTCTTCTTGACCAGGGTCTGCAGCTCGGCCTCGAGCTCGCCGGTGCCCTCGGTGCCCTCCCGGAGCACCACGAAGGCCTCGAGCACCTCGCCGCGCAGTTCGTCGGGCATGCCGACGACGGCCGCCTCGATCACCTGCTCGTGCATGACCAGGACGCTCTCCACATCGAAGGGCCCGATGCGGTAGCCGGCCATGATGATCACGTCGTCGTCGCGCGAGGAGAAGAAGAAGTGGCCGTCCTCGTCGGTCTTGCCCGCGTCGCCGGTGATGTACCAGCGGCCGTCCGCGCTGAACCGCTGCGCGGTCTTCTCCGGGGCGTCGACGTAGCCGGTGAACCACATCAGCGGGCTGGCCTGCGTGTCGATGGCGACGCGGCCGGGGGTGCCCGCGGGCGCGACCTCGTCCGCGTCGTCGAGCAGCACGGCGCAGCTCCAGCCCGGCAGCGGCCGGCCCATCGAGCCGGGCCGCACGTCCTCACGCAGGCCGTCCGCCCACGCGTTGACGATGAACATGCCGTGCTCGGTCTGCCCGTAGTGATCGCGCACCTCGACACCGAGTGCGCTCTGCGACCAGGCCACCACGTCGGGGGTGAGCGGCTCGCCCGCCGAGGACGCGCGGCGCAGCGACAGCCCCTCGGGTACCGGACTGGTGTCGGCGCGCAGGCTGCGGTAGACGGTCGGCGCGGCGGCGAAGTTGGTGACGCCGAACTTCTCGATGATCTGCCAGGTGAGCGGCGCGGAGAAGCCCGAGTGCAGCAGCAGGCTGCGGGTGCCGGCCGCCAGCGGACCCAGCAGCGCGTAGTACAGCCCGTAGGCCCAGCCGGGGTCCGCGGCGTTCCAGAACACGTCGTCGGGGCGGACGTCGAGGCCGAACTCCTGGTAGGCGTGGAACGAGGCCAGCGCACGCACCGGCACCGGCACGCCCTTCGGGGTCCCGGTGGTGCCGCTGGTGAACAGCTGCACGAGCGGGCCGTTGCCGCCGACCGCGACCGCGGCGCCCGCCGCGTCGTCGGCGGTGTGCGCCCCGAGCAGATCGGCGAACCGCAGCTGGTCCTCGGACTCGGGCTCGCCCGCCGCGACGATGACCCGCCAGGGCGCGTCGGCCGGGATGTCCTCGCCCGGCGCGAGCTTGGCGAGCTGGTTCTGATCGGACACCACGAACTTGGCGCCGCTGGAGTCGAGCCGGAACGCGATAGCAGGGGACGCGAACGCGGTGAACAGCGGCACGTGCACCGCGCCGCGACGCCAGATGCCGAGCAGCGCGATGACCAGCTCCGCGGACTTGCCCATCAGCGTCGCCACGCAATCGCCGGGCTCGACACCGAGCTCCGCCAGCGCGGCCGCGAACTTGGTCGATTCCGCCCGCAGCTCGCCGTAGCTGAGGTCACGCGAGGTCAGATCGCCCTCGATCACCGTGAACGCGACGTCGGTGTCGGGGTGCCGGTCACACAGCAGGTCCGCGGCGCAGGCCTGCGGCGTGTCGTACTGCTCCAGCAGCTCGCGCACCCGCGAGGTGGCATCGGTGCCCATGGTTTGCTCCTTCAACAGCGGTCCGGCAGACACCGGACTTCTCCATGGCCCTATGATCTAGCTCACAAACAACACGCACCACCCCCGGAAAGGGGTAGTCCATGCTCTCCCGCACCCCACCCCTGCTGCGGCCCCGCGACGGCGACGCCCTGCGCGCTGAACTGCGCGCGGTCGCGGGACGGGCGAACGTGCCCGTGCTGTTCGGCGGCGAGGTCTCCGCGGGCACGCTGCACCTGACCGAGTTCTTCGGGACCAGGACCAACGGGCTCAAGGGGCTGGTCATCCCCCCGAGCTCGGGCCTGGGCGGACGGGTGGTGCTGCAGCGTCAGCCGGCCTCGGTGCCCGACTACGGCAGCGCGATGTCGATCACCCACCACTACGACCGGCCCGTCCTCGGCGAGGGCATCCGCTCGGTGCTCGCGGTCCCCGTCCTGGTCGACGGCGCCTCGAGGGCGGTCCTCTACGCCGCGGTCCGGGAATCCATGCCGATCGGCGACCGCACCGCCGAGATCCTGGTGCAGGCCGGACGCCGACTCGGCACCGAGATCGCCATCCGCGACGAGGTGGACCGCCGCCTGCAGATGCTCGGGGTGCTCGACAGCAACAAGGGCAACGCGAGCGCGGCAGTGGCCGAGGGCATCCGGGATGCCCACGCCGAGCTGCGCGGGCTCGCCCAGTCGGTGCCCGACGGCCCGCTCCGTGGACGGCTGCGCGCGGTGTCCGAGAAGCTGGCGGCGCTGGTCAACGACGAGGTGGAGGGCGGCGACACCTCGGTCACGCTGTCTCCCCGCGAGCTGGATGTGCTCGCCCACATCGCCCTCGGCTGCACAAACAACGAAGTGGCCCACCGGCTCTCGCTCCAGCCGGAGACGGTGAAGAGCTATCTGCGTGCCGCGATGGGCAAGCTCGACGCCCACTCACGGCACGAAGCGGTGGTCGCTGCCAGGAGGTTGGGTCTGCTTCCGTAAGCACCGCGGCCGGTCCGGCCGCCCGCACCGAGGGGATGCGCAATGACGAAACCACCAGCCGCCGTGAGCGAATCGCAGGACGAACCGACCCTCAAGCGGGTGATGGGCCCGTGGCTGCTGCTGCTGTTCATCGTCGGCGACATCCTCGGCACCGGGATCTACGCCCTGACCGGGCAGGTCGCCAACGACGTCGGCGGCGTGGTGTGGCTGCCCTTCCTCGTCGCCTTCGTTGTCGCGCTGATCACCGCGTTCAGCTACCTCGAACTGGTCACCAAGTACCCCCAGGCCGCCGGTGCCGCGCTGTACACCCACAAGGCCTTCGGCATCCAGTTCTTCACCTTCATGGTGACGTTCGCGGTCATGTGCTCGGGGATCACCTCCGCCGCGACCGCCTCGCGCGCGTTCGCCGCCAACTTCGCCGAGGCCTTCGACCTGGACGTGCGGACAGGGGTCGGGATCACGCTGATCGGCATCGTCTTCATGATCGCGGTGGCGGCGGTCAACTTCCGGGGCGTCGGCGAGTCGGTCAAGCTGAACGTGCTGCTGACCTGCATCGAGCTGTCCGGCCTGCTGATCATCGTCTTCATCGGCATGTGGGCGCTCGGCATCGGCGAGGGCGATTTCTCGCGGGCGGCGACCTTCGACACCGGCGACCGGTCCGCGCTCGGTGGCGTCATCGCGGCCACCACCCTCGCCTTCTACGCGATGGTCGGCTTCGAGGACTCGGTGAACATGGCCGAGGAGTGCAAGGAGCCGAGCCGGATCTTCCCGAAGGTCCTGCTCATCGGCCTCGTCTCTACCGGCGTCATCTACATGCTGGTGTCGGTCACGGCGATCGCCCTCGTGCCGGCGGACGAGCTCGGCGAGGGAGACACCCCGCTGCTCAAGGTCGTCCAGGCGGGCGCACCGGGCTTCCCGATCGGGATCTTCGCCTTCATCACCATGTTCGCGGTCGCCAACTCGGCGCTGATCAACATGCTGATGGCCAGCCGGCTGCTGTACGGCATGAGCCGTCAGCACGTGCTGCCGCCGCAGCTCGGCAGGGTGCACCGCACCAGGCGGACCCCGTACATCGCGATCGGGTTCACCACGCTACTGGCGCTGGGACTGATCACGATCGTCGGCGAGGTGCCCCAACTCGGCGGCACCACCGCGCTGCTGCTGCTGTGCGTGTTCACCGTCGTCAACGTCGCCGTCCTGGTGCTGCGCAAGGACACGGTGGACCACAAGCACTTCCGCGCGCCGACCGTGCTGCCGATCATCGGCGCGATCAGCTGCGCCTTCCTGGCGACACCGCTCACCGACCGCGATCCCGCGCAGTACAAGATCGCGGGCGTGCTGCTCGCTATCGGTGTGGTGCTGTGGTTCGTCAACAACCTGGCCAACAAGAAGCTGGGCGTGAAGGCCGAGCTGCACCCTGAGTTCCTCGGCGAGGAGGGCGTGCCGCCCGGTCCGATGAACTGAGCGGTCACGGCGAAAGAATCTAGAACAAGTTCTACCTTTCCTGGCATACTCCGATCGACCGTCCGACGCCGATCCCAGGGGTGCCATGTCCGCGAATCCGTCCACCGACGACCTGCTGGCCCTTGCGCGCTCCTCCCCGACGGCCGTCGCCGTGCACGACAGGGCCGCGTGGCTCGGCCTGTTCGCGCGCGAGCACATCATCGAGGACCCGGTCGGCGGTCGCCCCGTGCTCGGCGGCCTCTACGACCGGAAGTCGGGCCGACGCGGCGGCGACGCGCTCGGCCGGTTCTGGGACACCTTCATCGCGCCCAACGACATCAGCTTCGACATCGAGAACGAGGACATCGTCGACGGCCTGCACGTGGTCCGCGACGTCACCATCGAGACCCGGCTCTCGGCCGGGGTCGTGGCCAGGGCGCCGATGCACCTGCTCTACGAGGCCACCCTCGACGACGGCGAACCGCGGATCCGCCGGATCGCCGCGCACTGGGAGGTGACGCCGATGTTCGCACAGGTGGCAGGCGTCAGCCCCGAGCGGTTGACGGTCGCCGCCTCGATGAGCGCACGGATGCTGCGTCTGCAGGGTCTCGGCGGCACGCTCGCCTTCGGCAAGGCCGCGCTGAGCGTGGGCAAGAAGGGCAAGGACGCGGTCCGGCGACTGCTCGATTCGGCGCAGCGCGGCGATGCCGATGCGCTGAAGATGCTCGGCGGCAACGTGATCACCGACCTGACCAAGGTGATCGCCGCGGGCGACGCGGTCACCGCGACCGGGACCGTTGACGGCGCGCACGCCGTGCTGTTCGCCTACCTCGACCGCCGGACGATGCAGGTGGTCAGCGCCGACGTCTACCGCTGAACCAACGGGGCCGACGGAACAACTCGTCCGCCATCGGCTCGTCCACGGCGCGGATGCGCATCTCGGCCTCCTGCCCACACCACCCGGACCCGAGGTGCCGCACCGACACGCACACGCCGGTCTGCAGGTCGAGCCGCACCACCGAGTCCGCGGTCGGCACCCACGGGTCGGGATCGAGCTCGCCGTTGCCGGAGAGCAGTGCGCAGCACGTGCAGCGCGGGTCGTACTGCGGCGTCGGGCGCACGTGCGCCTGCCACGCCGGCCGGCCGTGGTGCGACACCGCCTCCACGGCCAGCACGTCGACACCCTCGGTGAGTTCGGCGGGGTCGAGTAGCGCCACCCAGAAGTAGTCGTCGTGGAAGGGCGGGTCATAGTCGATCGCAAAGTCGTCCGGGCGCGCCGCCACGAGCCCGTCCGCGTCGTAACCCGGCTCGACGTCGGCCGGCCAGACCCGAGCGAGCGGCACGCCGCCGCTAACGCTGTACGCGACCGCCACCGGGCGGTCGCGGCCCGTCGTGACGTGAACCCGACCGTCGCCGTCCTCGACCCGCAGGTGGTCCGGCCGCCGGATCCAGGCGTGCTCGAGATCGTCACGGTCCAGGTCGAACTCGAGCGTCGACCAACGCCATGGGGACGATCGCGCGAGTGCGCGGAATCGCTCGACGGTGGGGGCCAGATCGGTGTTCACACCCCGAGTCTGGCGCCTCCCCAGCGACGGGGCCATCGATTTTCCGGCGCTCGGTACCCACCGACGGCCGAGCCGTCAGTACCCACCGACGGCCGAGCCGTCAGTACCCACCGACGGCCGAGCCGTCAGTACCCACCGACGGCCGAGCCGTCAGTACCCTTCCGGCAGCGCCGTGAACATGTCCCGAGTCACGGCGACGGCGTTGTCGGAGCTGCCGCCCCTGACCACGAGCGTCGCGAACGCGATGTCGCCGCGGTACCCGACGAACCAGGCGTGCGAGCCGCCGTCGACCTCGGCCTCACCGGTCTTGCCGTAGATCTCGCCCTGGTCGGCGATCCGGGTGGCGGTACCGCTGGTGACCACGTCGCGCATCATCCCGCGCAGGCCGTCGACCATCTCCTTGCTGATGGGCGGGTGGGCGCCCGCGATCTTGGTTTCCTCTCCCGAGATCAGCGTCGGCACCGGCGTCGACCCGTTCGCGATCGTCGCGGCCGCCAGCGCCATGCCGAAGGTGCTCACCACCACCTTGCCCTGCCCGAAGCCGTCCTCGGTGCGCTGCACCAGTTCCGATGCGGGCGGGACGGATCCGGAATCTGTCGGCAGGCCGGGCACGTCGTAGTCGGGCCCGATGCCGTAGCGCGCGGCCGCCACCGTCAGGGCGTCGGGCGCCATCTCGCTGGCCAGCTTGGCGAAGGTGGTGTTGCACGAGCGCGCGAACGCGGTGCTCATCGGCACCGTGCCCAGCGCGAACTCGTTGTAGTTGGGCACCGACCGTTCCCCGATCACGATCCGACCCGGGCAGCCGACGGGGGTACCAGGCTCGGCGAGGCCGTTGTCGATGGCCGCGCCCGCGGTGATGATCTTGAAGGTGGAGCCGGGCGGGTACAGGCCCGTCGTCGCGACCGGGCCGTCCTTGTCGGCGGCCTTGTTCTGCGCGACCGCGAGGATCGCGCCGGTCGACGGCTGCAGCACCACCATCATCGCCTGCTCGGCCCGCGCGTTGACCGCGTTCTGCGCGGCCACCTGGATGGGCCGGTCCAGGCTCACGGAGAAGGACGGTGCCGGTTGGGGTTTGGTCTCGGTGAGCACATCGATGTCCACACCGTTCTTGTTGACGGTGACCACGCTCCAGCCGGCCTTGCCGTCCACCTCGTCGATGACCCGCTTCTTGACCTGGCCGATCAGGTCGGGGGCGAAGCCGCGGTCGGTGGAGACCAGGTCCGCCTCCTCCGAGACCGTCACCCCGGACAGGCCGCTCAGCGCGGCGGCGACCGTCTCGTAGTCCTCCTGCCGCAGGCTCGCCACCAGGTAGGCGCCGCTGACCGAGGTCGCCGACTCCACGATCGACTGCGGGGTGAGGGTCGGGTCGAAGGGCTCCAGCGCGGTGGCCAGCGCGGTCGCGACGGCGGTGGGGTTGCCGGAGTCCTTGGCGTTGAACTTGATCCGCTCGATGGTCCCCGGCACGAGCACGTCCGAGCCGGCCCGCTCGTTCACCCGGGCCCGCGGCGCCGGGGTGGCCCGCAGCGTCATCGTCTGGGTGTCGCCGAGCTTCGGGTGCAGGTCGGTGGCGCTCCACCGGACCGCCCACTCCCCGTTCTTCCGCCCCATCTGCAGATCGCCGCTGTAGGTCCACACCCGGTCCTTCGGCAGATGCCATTCGTAGGTGTAGCCGACGGTCGCGGTGTCGCCGTCCACCCGGACCGATCCCGTCGTCGCGGTGAGGGATTCGGCCTGCAGGCCCTCCCAGGCGGCATCGATCGCGGGCTGGGCGTCCGCGGGCCGGTCGGACAGCGCGGCGGCCCGCTCGGACTCCCGGTCGGCCACGGCGTCGAGGAACTCCTGGGCTGCCGGTTCGGGGCCGGCCGGTTTCGGGGTGCACGCGACCGCGCCGAGCACGAGGGCGCCCGTGACGACGAGCGAGGAGAGGATGCGGGGTGCGGCGGTGGAGATCATCGCCTGCCATCGTAGGTCGGCTCACCACCCAGCCCGGGAAGGCACCCGCACCGTGAGCGCTTTTCACCCCGATCGGGGTACGAATGGCGCACGGGCGGCGGAGCCGCTAGTCCAGCAGGACCGTGGAGAACATGCCGACCTGGGTGAACCCGATGCGCTGGTAGGTCCGCCGCGCCTGGTGGTTGAAGCTGTTCACGTAGAGGCTCGCGGTGCGGCCGGACGCCACGACCGCCGCCGCCACCGCGGCGGTGCCTGCCGCGCCGAGACCGTGGCCCCGGTACCGAGGATGCACCCACACACCCTGGATCTGGCCGACCTGCGCGGACATCGAGCCGACCTCCGCCTTGAAGGTCACCTCCTCGCCGTCGAACCTGGCCCAGGCCCGGCCAGCGGCGATCAGGCCCGCGACCCGGCGACGGTAGCCGCGGCCACCGTCGTTCGAGCGCGGGTCGACCCCGACCTCCTCGATGAACATCGCGATCGCGGCCGTGAGGTACGGCTCGAGCTGATCCATCCGCACCGGACGCACGTACGGATCCGGCGCGACGACGGGCGGCGCCGAGAGGGCGAGCAGGGGTTGCTCGGCGCGCACCTCGCGCGCCGGACCCCAGTCGGTCTCGAGCATCTCCCACAGCGGCAGTGCCAGCTCGCTGCGGCCGACCACCGACGAGCACATCCTCGGTCCCCGGCACGCCCGGTCCGCGAAGGCCCGCAGGTCGTCGAGGTCACCGCGCAGGGGAACCATGTTCGCGCCCGAGAAGCACAGCGACTCGGCCGGCCCGCCCCGGCTCCAGAGCTCGCCGTTGATCGCCCGCGGATCGATCCCGAGGTCCTGGATCCGAGCCGCGACCATGCACGAGGCGATCGGATCGGCGTCCAGCACACGCAACACGTGCACCCTGTCGCGCGCACCGAGCTGCCTGGCGCCGAGCAGTTTGAGCACCGAGTCACCCCCGGGTCGGGTCGTCGGGATTCGAATTGTCTGGTGATCCCACGATACGTGCGAGCGTCAGCTGACGGTAACGACCGGGGATCCCGATGCGGATTGATCCTCGCCGAACTCCTCCGCGATCCGCATCGCCTCCTCGATCAGTGTCTCCACGATCATCGCCTCCGGCACCGTCTTGATGACCTTGCCCTTGACGAAGATCTGACCCTTGCCGTTGCCGGACGCGACCCCGAGGTCGGCCTCGCGGGCCTCGCCGGGACCGTTGACGACGCACCCCATCACGGCCACGCGCAGCGGGATCTCCATGCCCTCGAGACCGGCGGTCACCTGCTCGGCGAGGGTGTACACGTCCACCTGGGCGCGCCCACAGGACGGGCAGGACACGATCTCCAGCTTGCGCGGACGCAGGTTCAGCGACTGCAGGATCTGCGTGCCGACCTTGATCTCCTCGGCGGGCGGCGCGGACAGCGAGACCCGGATGGTGTCGCCGATGCCCTCCGAGAGCAGCGCACCGAAGGCGACCGCGGACTTGATGGTGCCCTGGAACGCCGGGCCCGCCTCGGTCACGCCGAGGTGCAGCGGGTAGTCGCACTGCGCGGCCAGCTGGCGGTACGCCTCGACCATGATCACCGGGTCGTTGTGCTTCACCGAGATCTTGATGTCGCCGAAGCCGTGCTCCTCGAACAGGCCCGCCTCCCACAGCGCCGACTCGACGAGCGCCTCCGGGGTGGCCTTGCCGTACTTCTGCATCAGGCGCGGATCGAGCGAACCGGCGTTGACGCCGATCCGGATCGGGATGCCCGCGTCGCCCGCGGCCTTGGCCACCTCGGCGACCCGGCCGTCGAACTCCTTGATGTTGCCTGGATTCACCCGCACCGCCGCGCAGCCGGCGTCGATGGCGGCGAAGATGTACCGCGGCTGGAAGTGGATGTCCGCGATGACCGGGATCTGGCTCTTCTTCGCGATCGTCGCCAGCGCGTCGGCGTCCTCCTGCCGGGGGCAGGCCACGCGCACGATGTCGCAGCCGGACGCGGTCAGCTCGGCGATCTGCTGGAGGGTGGCGTTGACGTCGTGCGTCTTGGTGGTGCACATCGACTGCACCGACACCGGGAAGTCGCTGCCGACCCCGACGGATCCGACCTGGAGCTGTCGGGTCTTGCGGCGCGGCGCGAGGACGGCGGCCGGGCCTTCTGGCATGCCCAATCCGACGGGGCTGGTCACGTGGATGCCTTCTTTCGTAGCGTCAGGACAAGTTTAGCGAGCACTAGAAGATCTTGATCGGGTTCACGATGTCCGCGGTCAGCGTGAGCAGCATGTACGCGCCACCCAACGCGATGACCACGTAGGTGATCGGCATCAGCTTCATGTAGTTGACCGGTCCACCCGCTGGCAGTCCGCGGCGCGCGCGGATCGAGTCGCGGATCTTCTCGTAGATGGTCACCGCCATGTGCCCGCCGTCGAGCGGGAGCAGCGGCAGCAGGTTGAAGATGCCGAGGAAGAAGTTCAGCGTCGCGAGCAGGCCGATGAACAGGTCGACGTAGCCGCGTTCGGCCATCTGACCGCCGATGACCGAGGCGCCGACCACGCTGATCGGGGTCTCGACGTCGCGTTCACCGCCGGTGACGGCGGTCCACAGGTCGGCGACCTTCGACGGCATCTGGACCAGGGCGTCGACGCTGCGGACGAAGACGTCGCCGGTGTAGACCACGCTGCCCGGGATCGCGGACAGGGCCGAGTACTCGAGGAAGGTCGGCGGCGCCTTGATGCCGATCGCGCCGACGTCCCTGGAGACGGGCGGCAGCGGGTCGCTGTTGGTGGAGTCCGGATTGTTGACCCAGCGCTGCGCCTGCTGCACCTGCACGTCGATCACCTGGGTCTCGCCGTCCCTGTCGACGGTGAACTCCGCGGTGCCCGACAGTGGCTGCGTCGCCTTGACGACGTCACCGAAGGTGGAGGTCGGCGTCCCGTTGACCGCGACGACCACGTCGCCCGGCAGGATGCCCGCCTGCTGCGCGGGCCCCTCGCCGGTGCAGTCCGCCAGCTTGTAGTCGCCGTCCTTGCCGGCCTGCGTCGGCGCCACGCAGGTGACACCCTCCACGACGGCCCTGGTCTCGGTGTTCGGCAGGCCCCAGCCGACGGCCTGGATGTAGACCAGCACGAAGCCGAGGATGAAGTTCATCGCGATGCCGCCGGACATGACGACCAGGCGCTTCCACGTCTTCTGCTTGTACATCGCGCGGTCGACCTCGTCGGGCGCGAGCTCGTCGTGCTGGGTCATGCCTGCGATGTCGCAGAAGCCGCCAGCGGGGATCGCCTTGAGTCCGTACTCGGTCTCGCCGCGGCGGAAGGAGAAGATCTTCGGTCCGAATCCGATGTAGTAGCGGCGGACCTTCATCCCCAGCGCGCGGGCGGTCCACATGTGACCTGCCTCGTGCAGCGCGATGGAGATGGTGATGCCCAACGCGAACAGCACCACACCTATGACGAACACCATGCGGCTCTAGTCCTCCTGCTTGACGAGCTCGTGTGCCCGTGCGCGCGCCCACGCGTCTGCGGCGAGCACATCCTCCACGGTAGCCGGTGGCGCGGTCCACTCGTCGCCACCAGCGAGGACGCGTTCGACGGTGCGCACGATCGCCGGGAACCGGACGGTCCCATCGAGGAACGCCTGCGCGGCGATCTCGTTGGCCGCGTTGTAGACCGCGGTCAGGCAACCGCCGCCCTTGCCCGCGGCCCTTGCCAGGTCGACGGCCGGGAACACCGACGAGTCGAGGGGCTCGAACGTCCAGGTCGCGGCCGTGGTGAAGTCGCAGGCCGCGGCCGCGCCCGGCACCCGGTCCGGCCAGCCGAGGGCGAGGGCGATCGGCAGCTTCATGTCCGGCGGGCTGGCCTGGGCGAGGGTGGAGCCGTCGGTGAAGGTGGCCATCGAGTGCACGATCGACTGCGGGTGCACGGTGACGTCGATGCGGTCGTAGTCGATGCCGAACAGCAGGTGCGTCTCGATCAGCTCGAGCCCCTTGTTGACGAGGGTTGCCGAGTTGAGGGTGTTCATCGGGCCCATCGACCAGGTCGGGTGCGCGCCCGCCTGCTCGGGGGTGACGGATTCGAGGGCGTCGGCGGTCCAGCCGCGGAACGGGCCGCCGGAGGCGGTGAGCACCAGCCGGTCCACCTCCTCGGCCCGCCCGCCGCGCAGGCACTGCGCGAGCGCGGAGTGCTCGGAGTCGACCGGCACGATCTGCCCCGGCGCGGCAGCGGCTGTGACCAGCGGGCCGCCCGCGACGAGCGACTCCTTGTTCGCGAGCGCCAGTCGGGCGCCGGATTCGAGTGCCGCGAGCGTCGGTTCGAGGCCGAGGGAGCCGACGAGCGCGTTCAGCACCACGTCCGCCTCGGTGGTGCGGACCAGTTCGGTGACGGCGCCCGCCCCGCTGAGCGCGGGGCCGTCGAGGCGGGCGGCGGCCGCCGGGTCGGCGACCGCGACCGCGTTCACCCCGGTCTCGCGGATCTGCCGGGCTAGCAGGTCGATGTTGCCGCCGCCCGCGGCCAGACCGACGACGGTGAACTTGTCGGGGTTGGCCGCGATGACCTCGAGGGCCTGGGTGCCGATGGATCCGGTGCTGCCGAGCAGGAGCACGCGCGTAGGTTCTGCCACCCGTCCATTCTTCACGACGGCACCTGAGAAGAAGCTGACAGGACACCGCCGGGGCCTCGAAGGCGATATCGGGCGCGGCCTAGCGGAAGGCGTCTGCGTTCGCGGCGACCCAGTGCGCGAAGGTCGTGGCCGGGCGGCCGGAGACCTCCTCGACGGTGGCGGTCGCCCGCTGCGGCGCACCGACCAGCGACGCGACGGCGGTCTCGAGATAGAACCGGGCGTTCGGGCCCATCACCGGCTCGAGGATCTCGACGGCCTCCTCGACGGGCACCCGGACGTACTCCACGGGCCGCCCGAGCACCGTGCCGAGTTCGTGCACCCGCTCGGCGCGCGAACCGGCCCGCGGCCCGGTCAGCTCGTAGGTCCTGCCCTCGTGCCCGTCTCCGAGCAGGACGGATGCCGCGACCCTGGCGATGTCGTCCATCGCGATCGGGGCGCTGACCACATCGGGGAACGGGTCGCGAACCTGTCCGGTGCGCCGCACCTGGTCGGCCCAGACGAGGTCGTTCTCGAGGAACTCCCCCGCCCACAGGTGCGTCCAGGCGATCCCCGACCGCTCGACCGCCGAGGTGACCGCGCCCCACCACGATTCGTGCTCCCCGGACAGGTCGACGATGTGCCGGACCCCGGCGTCGCGGGCCAGGGCCACGACCTCCTCCACGGTCTCCGGGGTCGGCGCCAGGTACATCCTCTCGACGCCCTCGAAGGCGGCAGGCAGCGACCCCGGCCGGCGCAGATAGCCCTCGGCGACCTCGACGCCGTCCGGCAGCATCGCCTTCGAGGGGTTGTTCGTCAGGGCTCGGACATCGGTCGCGCCCGCCGCCAGGAGGTGGTCGACGACCAGCCTGCCGATGTTCGCGGTGGACCCGGTCACCAGAATCGTCATGTAGTACACCGTACGGTTCATGCCGCCGCCCGGCCACCCTGACAGGATGGCGTCCGTGAACCCGGACGCGCTGCGCACCGTGCCGTTGACCTACCCCGAGGTCGGCGGCACCCGCGCCGCCCTGCCGGACAGGTACCACCACGTGCACGAGAGCGCCGTCATCGGCGTCGGCGCCGAGGACTTCGAGCGGGCCGAACACGTGCTGCTGCACTGGGACATGCACCGTCGCGCGGGCCTGCGCGTCCGGTCCACCCACGAGGAGGCCGTCGAGGGCGCCGTCGTGATCCTGCGGCTGGGACCGGGTCCGCTGGCCGTCACGGCGCCGTGCCGGGTGGTGTACCGGATCGACGAGCCGCGGCGGTCCGGCTTCGCATACGGCACCCTGCCCGGACACCCCGAGCGCGGCGAGGAACGCTTCGCGATCGAGCTCGGCGACGACGGCCGGGTGCGGGTGGTGATCGACGCGTTCTCGACCGGCGGCAGCGCACTCGCCCGGATCGGCGGACCGGCGAATCGGGCGGTGCAGCGGTGGATCACGCGCCGCTACCTCGGCGCGTTCACGCGCACCGCGCGGACGCGCCGACCCAGCTAGGTACGACGCACGGTCGTATGCCACGATATGCAGGCACACGCACACCCGTACGAGCAGGAGGATCGACCGTGGCCACCGAGCTGGATCCCAGCGTGAACGAGCCCCTCGTCGCCGCACACGTCGACACGGCAGAAGTTCCGTCCGCAGCCTGGGGCTGGAGCGGCGAGGCGCCGCGACTGTTCCGCTTCCTTGGCTGGTTCTTCGCAGCCTTCCTGCTCGTCTACACGATCGGCAACCACGAGGGCAAGGTCGAGGACCTGTGGCTCGTCGGCATTTCCGCCGGCATGGTGTTCCTGCTCGTGCGCGACATCATCCGGCGCCGCAAGCCCCGGTAGAGAAAGAACTTTCGACAACGGCCGCGCCGCTCCACCCGGAGCCGCGCGGCCGTTGTGCTGTTCGGTGAGGTCAGTTCTCCGCGGCGAGCTGCCCGCACGCGGCGGCGATCTCCTGGCCGCGGGTGTCGCGGACGGTGCAGGACACGCCCTGCGCGATGACCCGGCGCACGAACTCGCGCTCGACGTCCTTCGGGCTCGCGTCCCACTTGCTGCCCGGTGTCGGGTTCAGCGGGATCAGGTTCACGTGCACCCGCGAGCCCAGCGCCTTGTGCAGCTTCTTGCCGAGCATGTCGGCGCGCCACGGCTGGTCGTTGATGTCGCGGATCAGTGCGTACTCGATCGACACCCGGCGACCGGTCTGATCGGCGTAGTACTTGGCGGCATCGAGCACCTCGGCAACCGTCCAGCGGTTGTTGACCGGGACCAGGGTGTCGCGCAGCTCGTCGTCCGGGGTGTGCAGCGACACCGCGAGCGTCACCGACAGTCCCTCGTCGGCCAGCTTGCGGATGGCGGGCGCCAGCCCGACCGTCGACACGGTCACCGAGCGCTGCGACAGCCCGAGGCCGTCCGGCGCGGGCGAGGTGATCCGTCGGACCGCGGCGACCACGCGCTTGTAGTTCGCGAGCGGCTCCCCCATGCCCATGAAGACCACGTTCGAGAGCCGGCCCTCGCCACCCGCGACGTCACCGTCCCGCATCGCCGCGGCCGCCGAGCGGACCTGATCCACGATCTCGGCGGTGGACAGGTTCCTGGTCAGTCCGGCCTGGCCGGTCGCGCAGAACGGGCAGGCCATCCCGCAGCCGGCCTGGCTGGAGATGCACAGCGTCGCCCGATCCGGGTAGCGCATGAGCACGCTCTCGAGCAGAGTGCCGTCGTTCGCCTTCCACAGCGTCTTGCGGGTGCTGCCGTCGTCGCAGGCGACGTGCTTGACCGCGGTGAGCAGCGTCGGGAACAGCGCCTCGCCGACCTTCTCGCGCACGGACGCGGGCAGGTCCGTCATCTTCTCGGGATCGGCCTCGAGCCGGCCGTAGTACTGACGGGCCAGCTGGTCCGCCCGGAATCCGGGCAACCCCAGCTCCTGAACGGCCGCCTTTCTGCCTTCGGCGTCGAGGTCGGCGAGGTGCGTCGGCGGCATGCCGCGACGCGGAGCGTTGAACACGAGCGGGACTGAAACGGCCATAGTGTGCTCCAGTGTCCCATCCGGCACCCGCGACATGCGAATTCTCGCCCCGATGCGCGTGCAATCACACATCCGGTGCGAAATGATCGGAGCATGGCACACAGCGACGGTCCCAACCCGGATGCCACTTCCGACCCGATCGACGACCCGCGTGGTGCGACCCAGCCGGCACCGGCGGCCGAGCCGCCGGTGGACCCCGCCCAGGCCGCCCTCGATCGGCACACCAGCCTCGGCCACACCAAGGCGGCCGCCACCTGGACCGGCCTCGTCATCGGCGTCGTGGTCCTGATCCTGCTGCTCGTGTTCATCCTGCAGAACCTCGACCAAGTCGCGCTCCAACTGTTCTTCTGGGAGTTCTCGCTGCCGCTCGGCGTGAGCCTGCTGCTCGCCGCGATCGCAGGCGCGCTGATCATGGCCCTCGCCGGCGGCGTCCGCATCGTGCAGATTCGCCGGGTGGCGAAGAAGGCCAGATCCACCAGCCGCTGACCCGGCGTGTGCGTCAGCGCACATTACTTACGCAAACTGGCTCGGCAACCCCGACGGGAGGACGATGGAAACGTCGTCCCGATCACCGGAGGAGTTGCTGTGACCATTCACGCAGAGCATCGAGGGGTTGCGGCCCCACCCGATCTCGCCCGGTCGTGGCTGCTGGTACCCGCCACCAGGCCCGAGAGCTTCACGCCGGCAGCGGAATCCGGCGTGGACGCGGTGATCCTCGACCTCGAGGACGCGGTGTCCCCACCCGCCAAGCCCGCCGCCCGCGACCGGGTGGTGGAGTGGCTGGGCCGCGGCGGCAGTGCCTGGGTCCGGATCAATGACGCCACCACGCCGTACTGGGCCGACGACCTCGCGGCCCTCGCGGCGGCACCGGGCCTGGCCGGGGTGATGCTCGCCAAGACCGAGAGCGGCAACCAGGCCGACGCGACCGCGGACCGGCTGCCCGAAGGCACCCGCATCCTCGCGCTGATCGAATCGGCGATGGGTTTGGAGGCCGCGCCCGAGATCGCCAGGGCGGACGGTGTGTTCCGGCTCGCGTTCGGCAGCGGTGACTTCCGCCGCGACACCGGCATGAGCGACGACCCGATGGCAATGGCGTACCCCCGATCCCGCCTCGTCGTCGCCAGCCGCGCGGCCAGGCTGGCCGGACCGATCGACGGCCCGACCATCAGCACGAACGAGACCGTCCTGCAACGTGATTCGGCACTGACCGCGTCGATGGGGCTGACCGGCAAGCTCTGCATGCACCCCGATCAGGCCCTCGCCGTCAATCGGGCGCTGAGCCCGAGCCAGGACGACATCATCTGGGCGCGGGAGGTGATCGCCGAGCTCGGCGAGGACGGCGAACGCGTCCGCGACGGCAGCGATCTGCCGCGCCTGGCCAAGGCAAAGAAGGTCACGGACCTCGCCAGGGCCTTCGACCTGGACTAGGACTCAGTCCAGGGCCGCGTCGATCTCCTCGCGGCGCAGGGCGACGATGCGGGTGAGCACCCGCGCGGGCAGGGGCCGGTCCGCGGAGAACCGGATCGTGCCCTTCGACAGGGAGAACCCGCCCAGCTCGGGCGCGACCGCCTCGACCACGGCCGGGCTGAACGGGAAGACCGACAGGTGCTTGGCTGCGGCGCGCACGCTCAGTAGCGGCCGACCCCGATAGCGCAACGCAGGCATGCCGTAGCTCACGCCCTCGGTCGCGTCGGGGGCCAGTTCCAGCGCGCGCACCCGGATGGCGTCGAGCAGGGACCGCTCGGGTTCCTCGAGCGTCGCGAGGTAATCGGTCAGCTCAGCCATCAGGTCATCATGCCCCGCCACCCCGTCCGGGCCCAGCAGAACGCCTCAGTACAGCAGCCCGGCGGGCGCGCGCCTGGTGTGGATCCGGTACCCGACCTCGAGCGCCAGTCCCGGGGTCTGCGCGTAGGCGCGCTGCGCGATCTTGCCGCTGAACTCGATCCCGAGCACGGCCCGCAGGGCCGCCCTGCTGTCGAACTCCCACCGTGTCCTGACCCTCGAGAGCTCGAATCCCTGTGCGGCGAAGAACGACTCGACCCTTGCCGGGTCGTAGTGCGGCAGGTCCGCGCGCATCCACTCGCCGTACGGGCCGACCGTGGCGTCCAGATCCACCACCGCGAGCACTCCCCCTGGCCGCAACACCCGCATGGACTCGGTGATGCCGGGCCCGCAGCCCGCCCCGAAGAAGTACGCGGTCCGCGCGTGCACGAGGTCAACGGAGGCGTCGGGCAGCGGGATCCGCTCGGCGGAACCGGCGAGCACCGTGACGGCATCGTCCCCGGCCGTCCGGTTCCGCGCCCGGTCGACCAGCGGTGGGTGCGGTTCGACGCCGACCACCGACCGGGCCAGCGCCGCGAACACCGGCAGGTGGAAGCCTGCGCCGCAGCCGAGGTCCAGCACGTCGCGCCCGGCCCAGTCGGCGACCCGCCGCAGCTCGGCGAACACGGCGCCGTCCGCGTCCTGGGCGCGGTTCTCCACCTCGTAGACGTCCGGCCAGTGCCAGATGTTGGGGCTCGGGATCGGTGCCGTCACGACAGCGCTCGCCCGGTCACAGCAGCGCGGTGAACACCAGCCAGGTGACGAACGCGGACGGCAGCAGCGAGTCCAGCCGGTCCATGATCCCGCCGTGTCCGGGCAGCAGGGTGCCCATGTCCTTGATTCCGAGCTCGCGCTTGACCTGCGACTCGATCAGGTCGCCTGTGGTGGCCACCAGGACCAGCACGACGCCGAGCACGACGCCGACCAGCGCGTCGGCATCGAGGATGAGGGTGACGGTGAGGACCGAGCCGATCACGCAGAAGACCAGCGAACCCGCGAAACCCTCCCAGGACTTCTTCGGGCTGATCGCCGGGACCATCGGGTGCTTGCCGAACAGCACGCCCGCGGCATAGCCGCCGACGTCGGAGCACACCACCCCGATGATCAGGCAGAAGATCCGTCCAGGACCGTCGTCCTGGCGCACCATCAGCGTCGCGAACGAGGCCAACAGCGGGATCCACGCGGCCACGAAGACCGCGACCCCGGTGTCGCGGAGGAAATTCTGCGGGGTGGCCTTCAGCCCGCCCTGCAGCAGCCGCCACAGCATGCACGCGAGCACCGTGCCCGCGAACCCGCCGAGCACGCCGGTGGTGCCGTACGGCCAGCCCAGCCAGATCGTGGCCTGCCCACCGAGCAGCAGCGGGATGAACGGGACCGCGATCCCGCCCTCCCGCAATCGCTTGGTGACCTCCCACGTCGCGACGGCCATGGCGGCCGCCACGATGGCGAAGAACAGGTTCGGGAAGTAGAGCAGCGCGACGACCAGCATCGCCCCGAGCCCGACACCGACCGCGATCGCCGCAGGCAGGTCCCGGCCTGCCTTGGCGTTCACGGCCGCGGCGGCGCCCTGGGGCGCCGAGCCTTCGGTTGACACTAAACCTCCAGCAATTCGGCTTCCTTGTGCTTCACAAGTTCGTCGATGTGCGCCACGTACTTGGCGGTGGTCTTGTCGAGTTCCTTCTCGGCGCGCCCGACCTCGTCCTCGCCCGCGTCGCCGTCCTTCTGGATGCGCGAGAGCTCGTCCATCGCCTTGCGGCGGACGTTGCGGATGGAGACCTTGGCGTCCTCGCCCTTGCCCTTGGCCTGCTTGACGAACTCGCGGCGCCGCTCCTCGGTCAGCTGCGGCACCGAGATGCGGATGATGCTGCCGTCGTTGCTGGGGTTCAGGCCCAGGTCCGAGTTGCGGATCGCGGTCTCGATCGGCCCGAGCTGCGCGGCCTCGTACGGCTTGATGATCACCATGCGCGCCTCGGGCACGTTGATGCTCGCCAGCTGCGTGATCGGGGTGATCGAGCCGTAGTACTCGATGTGGATCCGGTTGAACATGCCCGGGTTCGCGCGCCCGGTGCGGATTCCGCCGAGGTCCTCCTTGGCCACCGCGACGGCCTTCTCCATCTTCTCCTCGGCGTCGAAGAGAGCTTCATCAATCACGGTGTTCCTCCAGGCTCGGCGGGTGCGGTGGGATGGTTCATGACTTGACGAGTGTTCCGATCTTCTCACCGGCCACCGCGCGTGCGATGTTCCCCTCGGTGAGCAGGTTGAACACCATGATCGGCATCTGGTTGTCCATGCACAGGCTGAACGCGGTGGCGTCGGCGACCTTCAGCCCCTGCTCGATCACCTCGCGGTGGGTGATGTCGGTGTACATGGTCGCGTCCGGGTCCTCCCGCGGGTCCGCGGTGTAGACGCCGTCGACGGCCTTGGCCATCAGCACGACCTCGGCCCCGATCTCGAGGGCGCGCTGCGCGGCCGTCGTGTCGGTGGAGAAGTACGGCATGCCCATGCCCGCGCCGAAGATGACGACGCGGCCCTTCTCGAGGTGCCTGCGCGCCCGCAGCGGCAGGTACGGCTCGGCGACCTGGCCCATGGTGATGGCGGTCTGCACGCGGGTGGCGACGCCCTGCTTCTCGAGGAAGTCCTGCAGTGCAAGGCAGTTCATCACGGTGCCGAGCATGCCCATGTAGTCGGACCGGGACCGGTCCATGCCCCGCTGCTGCAGCTCGGCGCCACGGAAGAAGTTGCCGCCGCCGATGACGACCGCAACCTGCACGCCGGTGTTTACCACCTCGGCGATCTGCTCCGCCACCGTCTGCACCACGTCGGGATCAAGGCCGACCTCGCCACCACCGAACATCTCGCCACCGAGCTTGAGGAGAACGCGCTTGAAGCCGTCCCGTCGGGGTGCGGAATCGGTCGGTGCGGGTTCGGTCATGGCTCTCCTCGATCGTCGGTGCCGCCGTGGGCGGTGTGCGGCCAGCATGAATAGGCCACCCGGTGTTCTGGCCACAGATGACCACTCCATCCTGCCTTATCCGCCCCCGGGAACGGACCCCGGGGCCGTCGGCGCGCTCCGCACACGCAGAAAGGCCCCGCACCCGGAAACCAGGGCGGGGCCTTTCGGTGGAGCTGGTGCCGTCTAGCTGGCGCCGACCTCGAACCGCGCGAAGCGGGTGATGGTCACGCCTGCCTCGTCGAGAAGCGCCTTGACGGTCTTCTTCGAGTCGGTGACGGAGGACTGCTCGGTGAGCACGACGTCCTTGAAGAAGCCGTTGACACGGCCCTCGACGATCTTGGGGAGTGCAGCCTCGGGCTTGCCCTCCTCCTTGGCGGTCTCCTCGGCGACGCGGCGCTCGGCCTCGACGATCTCGGCGGGGACCTCGTCACGGGTCACGTACTTCGCCTTGAGCGCGGCGACCTGCATGGCGGCGGCGCGAGCGGCCTCCGCTGCTCCGTCACCCTCGCCCTGGTACTCGACCAGCACGCCAACGGCGGGCGGCAGGTCGGCACTGCGCTTGTGCAGGTAGGTCGCGACCGGGCCGTCGAACGCGACGACGCGACGCAGCTCGAGCTTCTCGCCGATCTTCGCGGACAGCGCCGCCACGAGCTCGTCGGCGGTCTGGTCGCCCGCGGAGGCGGCCTTGAGGGCGTCGAGGTCAGCAGCCTTGGCCGCGGCGGCCGCGGTGACGACCTTGTCCGCGAGCTCCTGGAACTCGGCGTTCTTGGCGACGAAGTCGGTCTCGCAGTTGAGCTCGACCATGACGCCGTCCTTGGCGACGACCAGGCCCTCGGCCGTGGTGCGCTCGGCGCGCTTGCCCACGTCCTTGGCGCCCTTGATGCGGAGCAGCTCGACGGCCTTGTCGAAGTCGCCGTCCGTCTCTGCAAGCGCGTTCTTGCAGTCCATCATTCCGGAGCCGGTGAGCTCGCGGAGCCGCTTCACGTCAGCGGCGGTGTAGTTCGCCATTGGGGGCGAGCCTCCTTGAGTGAGATTCGATGCCTGGGGTGGAGCGTGAAGTGAAGCGGCCCTGACCTTGGAAGGTCAGGGCCGAGTCACTAGGCCTGCGGGGCCTCGGCTGCGGGAGCCTCGGTCGCCTCGGCTGCGGGAGCCTCGGCTGCTGCCTCCGCCTCGGCGGCGGGGGCGGCCTGCGAGAGCAGCTCCTGCTCCCACTCGGCGAGCGGCTCGGCGCCGGCCTCGGGCTTCGCGTCGTCCGCGGAACCGCGGCCCGCGCGGGCCTGCAGGCCCTCGGCCACCGCGGAGGCGACGACCTTGGTCAGCAGAGCGGCGGAGCGGATCGCGTCGTCGTTACCCGGGATCGGGTAGTCGACCAGGTCGGGATCGCAGTTGGTGTCCAGGATCGCGATGACCGGGATGTTCAGCTTGCGGGCCTCGGAGACCGCGAGGTGCTCCTTGTTGGTGTCGACGACCCAGATGGCCGACGGGACCTTGGCCATGTCCCGGATACCACCGAGGGTGCGGTCGAGCTTGGTCATCTCACGCGTGAGCATGAGGATTTCCTTCTTGGTGCGACCCTCGAAGCCACCGGTCTGCTCCATCGCCTCGAGATCCTTGAGACGCAGCAGACGCTTGTGGACGGTGGTGAAGTTGGTCAGCATGCCGCCGAGCCAGCGCTGGTTCACGTAGGGCATGCCCACGCGGGTCGCCTCTTCGGCGATGGACTCCTGCGCCTGCTTCTTGGTGCCGACGAAGAGGACGGTGCCGCCGTGGGCAACGGTCTCCTTGACGAACTCGTACGCCTTGTCGATGTACGTGAGGGTCTGCTGCAGGTCGATGATGTAGATGCCGTTGCGGTCCGTGAGGATGAAACGCTTCATCTTCGGGTTCCAGCGACGGGTCTGGTGCCCGAAGTGGGTACCACTGTCGAGCATCTGCTTCATGGTTACGACAGCCATGGCTGTGTACCTCTTTCATAGCCGGTTGACGCAGGCGATCGGTGATCCCTGCCCTGGCGCCCACCAGCCTCCGGACCTGCACGGGTGCAGGACCAGCCGGAGGCCGTTGTTCATGCGCGGGCGCGCGAAGTCGGACTGTGCGAGCACAGACCGCATGGACAGTGTACGGGCTGGCCCCAGCAGGTCATAACCGGCGCTGTGGACAGCCGATCGGCCATCCACAGATCGTCCGGCGACGCCCCAGGTGCGCCCTGGTGTGGCCCAGGGTGGACGGATGCGGATCCTGACCGTTCTCGGATTGTGCGCCGTGGTGCTGTTCAGCGGTCCCTCGCCGGCGGCCGGCGCACCCGAGGGCTACTCCTGGCCGCTGCGCCCCCGCCCCGCGCTCGCGCGGGCCTTCGACCCACCCGAACACGACTGGCTGCCCGGCCACCGCGGCGTCGACCTGGTCGGCGCGCCCGGCCAGGCGGTGCTCGCCGCAGGCGAGGGGGTGGTGGCGTTCGCGGGCGTGGTCGCGGGCAAGCCGGTGGTCTCGGTCGATCATCCCGGCGGCCTGCGGACCACCTACGAGCCGGTCCTGGCGACGGTCGGCGTCGGCGCCCGAGTGGGGCGCGGGACACCGCTCGGCACCCTGGAGCCGGGACATCCGGGGTGCGGGACGTGCCTGCACTGGGGGCTGCGGCGGGGCCGGGAGTACCTCGACCCGCTCGGCCTGGTGCGGGCGGCGCCGGTTCGGCTCAAGCCGCTACGCGCGGACGGCGCCGGGCCCTAGCTCCACTCGGCCACGGCGTGCCTGCCCGCGGAGGCCGGGAAGTCGTCGGCGACCATCGCGGCGAGTTCGACGAAGGCCCGGCGGGTGGCGGGCCGGAGCAGGTCCAGGTCGATCTCGGCGCCCTCGGCGAGGTGCTCGTCGAAAGGCACCACCTGCACGGCGCGGCACCGGGCGAGGAAATGCCTGCTCAGCTCGTCGAGGTCGATCGTCGTCGCGCCCGGCCTGGCGGAACTGATCACCACAACCGTCCGTTCGACCAGGTGCCCGTAGCCGTGATGCTGCAGCCAGTCCAGGGTTGCCGCGGCGCTACGGGCCCCGTCGATCGCGGGCGAGCTCACCAGCACGAGTGAATTGGCAAGCTGCAGAACGCCGTTCATCGCGGAGTGCATGATCCCGGTGCCACAGTCGGTGAGGATGATGTTGTAGTACACCTGCAGGATGTCGATGACCGACCGGTAGTCGGCCTCGCTGAACGCCTCCGACATGGCCGGGTCCTGCTCGCTGGCCAGCACCTCCAGCCTGCTCGCGGCCTGCGAGGTGTGCCTGCGCACATCCGAGTAGCGCTTCAGGTTCGGCGCGTCGGCAAGCAGGTCGCGCACCGTGGAGTCGGTCTGCAGCGGAACCCGCGTCGCCAGTGTCCCCATGTCCGGGTTCGCGTCCACCGCGATCACCTGGTCCCCGCGCAGCGAGGCGAAGGTCGAGCCGAGCCCGACCGTGGTCGTGGTCTTGCCGACGCCGCCCTTGAGCGAGAGGAAGGCGATCCGGTAGTCGCCGCGGATCGGCTGTTTGATCCGCTCGACCAGGGCCTGCAGGCGAAGCTCGTCCCCGGACTGCCCGGGGTTGATGACCCCGCCGGAGAGGCGGTGCACCGCCGCGCGCCAGCCCGCGTCGGGGGTCCGGCGCGGCCGCTTGAGCAGCGCCCCGGCGACCAGGTCCCTGTTGGTGGGCTGGTGGGGCGGCGCCGGTGGGCGAACCGGCTCGGTCCAGGTCGGCTCGACCGGGGCGGGTTCGGGCGGCGACCAGGCCGGTTCGACGGCGTGGCCCGGCCCTGTCCACGGTTCCTCGGGGGCGGCGGGCGCGGCCGGCGACCATGCGGGCACGGCGGCAAGTGGCGCATCCCGATCCGCCCAGACCGGCTCCCCCGCGGGCGCGGCGGCCCCCTGCAGCCAGGCCGGCGTCGAATGATCGCGGTTCACAATTCCCCCGAATGTGTGGCAGATCCACGGGTGTCACCCGCAGTGGTTCCGGGGCGAGGCTATCAAGTGGAGCCTGGACATCACCCCTGGCAGGGAGAAGCATCGGTGACAGGCAACCACAGGAGGCAGGCCATGTCCGGATTGGTTCGCAAGAGTTTCGATTCCCCCGAGGAGACCCGACCTTTCGAGGACGGCAAGGGCAGGGTCGACGTGGTCGACCTCGGCGCAGGTTCGGTCGGCCGGGGAGTATTCGAACCCGGCTGGAAGTGGTCCGACCACGTCAAGCCGATCGCGAAGACCGACAGCTGCCAGGCGGCCCACACGGGTTACTGCCTCTCGGGACGCATGGTCGTGGTGATGGACGACGGCGAACAGCTGGAGTTCGGTCCCGGCGACGTCATGATCGCCCCGCCAGGGCACGACGCGTGGGTGGTCGGCGACGAGGCCTGTGTCCTGATCGACTGGCAGGGCTTCGCCGACTACGCGAAGCGGTAGCGGCCGTCAGGCCCGTGGGTGCGCCTGGTCGTGCACCGCGCGCAGCCGCGCCACCGACACGTGGGTGTACAGCTGCGTGGTGGCCAGGCTGCTGTGGCCCAGCAGCTCCTGCACCACCCGGAGGTCGGCGCCGCCCTCGAGCAGGTGGGTCGCCGCCGAGTGCCGCAGCCCGTGCGGGCCGAGGCTCGGCGCGCCGGGCACCGCCTCGAGGACCTCGTGCACGACGCTCCTGGCCTGCCGCTGATCGATCCGGCCGCCGCGACGGCCGAGCAGCAGCGCCCGGCCGGAGCGCTCGTTCACCAGCGCAGGGCGCCCCGACGTCAGCCAGGCGTCGACGGCGGCGGCCGCCGGTGCACCGAACGGCACCGAACGCTGCTTGTTGCCCTTGCCCAGCACCCGCAGCACCCGGCGTTCGAGGTCGACGTCGTCGAGGTCGAGGCCGCAGAGCTCCCCGACCCGGATTCCGCTGGCGTACAACAACTCCACGATCAGGCGGTCCCGCACCGCGATCGGTTCGAGCTGCGCCGCACCGGATTCCGCTGCCTGCATGGCCTCGGCCGCCTGGCCCTGGCGCAACACGGCGGGCAGGGTGCGGTGCGCCTTGGGCGCGACGAGGCGGACGCCGGGATCGCGCGGGATCCGGCGGGTGCGGGTCAGCCAGGCGGTGAACGTGCGGGCGGCCGCGGTCCGACGAGCAAGGGTGGTGCGCGCCACCCCCGCCGACGCCTGTGCGGACAGCCAGGACCGCAGCGCCCGCAGGTCGATGTCCTCGAGGTCCGCGTCCGGCGACGCGGCGGCGAGGTGCGCGAGCAGTGACCGGGCGTCGGCCAGGTAGGCACGGACGGTGTGCTCGGACCGGCCCCGCTCGAGCGACAGATACTCGGCGTAGGCGTCGAGGTGCGCCGCCAACCGCGCGGGCACCTCGCCCGGTTCCTGCCGCTTCGCATGCGAACTCATGTTCGCACCGTCTCCCCCCGGGGGGAATAAATCAAGCACCCGCGCCGCTGGGTCACTCATGTGAGCCGAACCATTCCGATCCCGATGCTGTTGACCCTCGCCCTGCTGTCCGCGATCGCACCGCTCGCGACGGACATGTACCTGCCGGGCCTGCCCGCCCTCGGCGAGGACCTCGGCACCTCGGCCTCGACGGTCCAGCTCACCCTGACCACCTTCATGGCGGGCCTCGGCATCGGCCAGCTGATCATCGGCCCGCTCTCCGACGGATGGGGGCGGCGCAGGCTGCTCATCGGCGGCACCATCGTCTGCGCGATCAGCGGCGTGGCCTGCGCGCTCGCGCCATCGGCTGAGGTACTCATCGGCGCCCGACTGCTGCAGGGCCTCAGCGGCGGCGCGGGAATCGTGTTGGCGCGCGCGGTGATCGCCGACCGAGCCAGGGGCGACAACGCAGCAAAGCTCTTCAGCATCATGATGATCATCGGCGGCGTCGCCCCCGTGCTGGCCCCGCTGATGGGCGGCGCGCTGCTCGGACCGATCGGCTGGCGGGGCATCTTCTGGGTGCTCGCCGCCGCCTCCGTGGTGATGCTCGTCGGCGTGCTGACGGTGGTGCCCGAGACGCTGCCCGCCGAGCGCAGGCACGGCGGCGGACTCACTGCCCTCGCGCACAACATGCGGTACGTGACGGGCAACCGTCGCTACGTCGGGTACGCGCTGACCTTCATGTTCGGATTCGGAGCGCTGTTCTCCTACATCTCCGCCTCGCCGTTCGTGGTCCAGGACGTGCTCGGGCTGACCCCCGGCCAGTTCTCGATCGTGTTCGGCGTCAACTCGATCGGCATCGTCGCGGGCAGCATCGTCAACACCAGGCTGATCGGACGATTCCACGCGCGTTCGCTGCTGAGGTTCGGGGTGTCGATGCTGCTCACGGCCGGCACCCTGCTGCTGCTCGAGGTCACCGTGGGCGGCGCCGCGACCCCGGTCGTGCTGCCCCTGCTGTTCCTGGTGACCACCAGCCTCGGGTTCATCATGGGCAACGCCACCGCGCTCGGGCAGTCCGAGGTGACCGCCGCCGCAGGCACCGGCTCGGCTCTGATGGGCGCGGGCCAGTTCGGCCTCGCGGCGCTGATCTCGCCTCTGGTGGGCGGGTCGGCGGTGGGGATGTCGATCGGCATCGTGGTGTGCGCGGTCGTGGCGATGACGGCGCTGCTCACCCTCGGCAGGCCCGCGAAGCCGGCGGCCACCGATGCCGACGTGGTGGCGGCCCGGACCTAGTCCGGCACGCCGATGTGACGCGCCCGGCGTCGACTACACCGTCTGGGACCCGGTGTCCGCGATGATGATCCGGTGAGCAACCGCAAAGAGAGGGGCAGCGGGTTCGCCGCAGTGGTCCTCGCGCTGGCCGTGTTCGGGCTGGCAGCGGGGGTACTCGGCGCGGCGGGGTGGCGCCACGCGACCCCGTACGCCGACTACTCACCCACCGAGCCGAACGGCCGCCTCGGCGTCAGGACGATCTACTACGGGTTCATGTACTTTCCCGGCCCGCCGTGGCTCCCGGCGCTGCTGATCTTCCCGGCCGTCGGCGCGACGATGCTGGCCGTCGTCGGTGCGCTGGTGGGGTTGTCCGGCTGGCGACTGGTCCGACGTGGGGGGGCCGGACGATGGCCGGTCTTCGCCGTCTTCGCGTTCTGCGGCCTGGTCTACGGCGCGATCGTCGCGCTCGTCGGCGGCATCCATCCCCCCAAGCTGGGCGAGCCCTTCTCGCTGGACCGCGCACCGACCGGCGATCCCACCACCGCATCGCTGCCGTGGCACATCGACCTCGGGCCCACCTGGCTCGCCTTCCCCACCATCGGCCTCGCGATGGGGCTGATCATCGCGATGGTGCTCAGCGGCACCGGGATTCGCCTGGTTCGCCGCGGCGCGCCGGTCGCCGTCGGCTAGCGCGAGCGCTCCGGATTCTCGGCGGCCGCGAGCTCCGACTTCCAGGCCCGGAAGCCCTCCTCGGTGCGGCCGCGCCGCCAGTAGCCGGAGATCGACGCCCACTCGGCCGCGACACCGCGCTCCTTGCGGATGTAGGCGCGCAGACCGTGCATGACGGCATGCGCCTCGCCGTGGATGAACACGTGCGGCTGACCGGGCAACCACGGCACGGCCTTGACCGCGTCGATCAGCGGTGCGTTGTCGCCCGCCCGGTCGTCGCCCACCTCGTCGGCGCCGCCGCCGCGGTGCACCCAGGTGACCTCCACCAGCGCGGCCGAGGGCAGAGGCACCTCGTCGTCCGGGCCTGCGACCTCGAGCACCACCCGCGCCACCGCGCCCGCAGGCAGCGCGGCGACCGCCGCCGCGACCGCGGGGATCGCGGATTCGTCGCCCGCGATCAGGTGCCAGTCGGCGTCCGCGCGCGGGGCGTAGGCCCCGCCGGGGCCGTACAGTCGCACGCTCTCCCCGGGCTCGGCAGAGGCGGCCCACGGCGCGGCCACCCCCTCGTCGCCGTGCACGACGAAATCGATGGCGACCTCACGATTCTCGTCATCCACCGAGCTCACCGTGTACGTGCGCAGCACCTGATCGTCGTCCGGCCCGAAGATCAGCTTGACGTAGGCATCGGTGAAGTCGTTGGGGACGAACTCCTCGAAGCCGGGGTCTCCGAGATAGACACGCACGAGGTGCGGGGTCAGCCGCTCGGTGCGCGAGACCGTGAGCGTGGTGATTCGTCTGGCCATTCCGACTCCTCCACTAGTTAGCGTTACCTAACACAGTACGGGTGCATCGGACCGGATGGCGAGATTCCCTATCTCGTTCGGCGTTTGCCTGAGATACTGCTGCCTGGCCGATTCGTCGCGTGCGATCGACCGTCCACGCCGCGGCGAGGTGAACCAGCGCCGCCGCCAACGACTTCCGCGTTCTTTCTCGAGGGGCAATGACACATATCCGCCGCATCCGTTCACTCGCCGCCCTGCTGCCGCTGACCGCCGTCCTACTCGGCGGATGCTCGGCCGCGTCCTCCGAGCCCGCCTCGGCGGACGGCGCGGCATGCGTCGACGCGACGCTCCCCAACGCCACCGCCGAGGAGCTCGTCGACGTGCTGCGGCCGCGGGGCGACGGGACCGCCGACTCCGTCGAGCAGAACCTGGCGGACCAGTTCGCCGCTGCGCGCCCGGCCCAGATCGAGCGGGTCGAGCAGAGCGCGGTCTTCAAGAACGTGCCCGAGGACGGCGACGCGGGATTCGCGGGCGCCGTCTGCGCGGACAGCCGCTGGGACGACATCACCGCGGGCGCGGTCACGCTGAGCCCGCGCGCCGAACGCGCCGCCATCGTCTCCGCGGGCCACGGCTACTGCGATGCGTACGAGCAGATGTTGCCCGCCGCTGTGTCGACCGGATCCTGGAAGGACTGGGCGGGTTTCACGGTGTCGATGGTCGGCGCCCGACAGTCCGCCCTCGACGCCGCGAAGGCAGCGGGTCGCGACTCCACAACCGAGCAGCAAGCGCTGGAGGAGGAGACCCGGGCCTTGGAGGCGGCGCGGCAACACATCTGTCCGCAATTCGGCTGATGCCCGGTTACGACTCGCAGATGAGGTCCTCACTCGGCAACGTGCCGTCCCGGAGGTAGTCGTTCACCGTGTCGCGCGCGCAATCGTTGGGATAGTCCGGGAACACGGCGTGCGTGCGTCCCGGCACGGTGACCAGCCTCGACCCGCGCATGGCCCGGTGCATGCCCAGACCCTCCTCGTAGGTGGTCCTGGTGTCCCCGAGCGACTGCACCTGAAGCGCCGGGGTGTCATTACCGATCTCGACCTGCTCGATCGGCTGCGCGTGCCAGAACGCACACGGCGTGATGGTGTTGTGCACGGATCCGAAAATAGGCTGGTCGGCGCGAGCGCGTTCGATGTTCTGCCAGTACCACTCCGGATCGGACGGCATCCTACGGTCGCCGCAGAGGATCGCCAGCGTGGAAGCGTAATCGGGACCGGTGCCCGACTCCGGGCGGAACATCGCCTGCAGCAGGCCCTCGAGTTTCGGCGTCGGCGTCACCTGCTTGCCTGCCGCGAGCTGACGGAGCTGCACCAGGACCTCAGCGAAGGCGGCATTGTCGGTATCGCTGGTGGCATTGAAGTACAGGACGAACGGCAGCGTGTGGTCGTCGAGGGCGAACTGCCCCACCGTGATCGGGGTGGTCGCCGCGTCAGCGATCAGTTGCTCGATGCCCGCCCGCACCTCGTGAGGGGTGGCGCCGAGCCCGTACTCGTCGTCGCGTTGCGCGGCCCAGCCGGCGAGGTCGTCGATGGCCTTTTCGTTGGCCGGGCCCATGTCCCGGAACATCTCGATGCCGTACTTGGCCGGATCGGCCGCGCTGTCGAGCACCAGGCGGTCGATCCTCTCGGGGAACATCTGGCTGTATGTCGCGCCCAGCACGGTGCCGTAGGACCAGCCAAAGTACGAAGCCTTCTCCTCCCCCAGTGCCGCGCGGATCAAGTCGAGGTCCCTGGCGATGTTGGCGGTGTTGATGTGCGGCAACACTTCCGGGTACTTGTCCCAGCACAGGTCGGCGGCCTGAGAGGCCCGTTGCACATTCTCGTCGAACCCCGACCGATCGATGCCGGTCGCGCGGAACCAGGTCATGTCCGTCAGCCCGCAGTCGAGCGGGGTGCTGGCGCCGAGCCCGCGGGTGTCCATCCCGATGACGTCATAGGCGGCGGACACCTCTGAGGTCATCCCTTCACGCAGGTTCGCGGGCATGCCGAGGCCGCGGCCGCCCGGCCCACCGGGGTTGGTCAGAATGATCCCGCGCCTGCCGTCGGGGTCGGTGGACGCCATCCGGGAGATCGCGAGTTCGATGATCGTGCCCTGCGGATCCCGGTAGTCGAGCGGAACCTCGACGGCCGCGCACTCGCTGCCGGTCGCCGCGAGCTGCTCATCGGCGCACGCCGCCCACGAGACGGGCTGCCGGTAGTAGCGGTCGAGGGCGGCGGCCGACGCGCTCGGGGCCGGGGGCGCCGGATCCGGCTGGGGCTGAGCACATCCGGCGAGGATGGTGCCCACGGCCGCCGCGGCGGCTGTGATGACTGTCGTTTTTCGCATGCGCGTTGTACCTCCTGAATTCGGGCATGGCAGTAGGACCCGCATGTGACGCGGGCCTGGGCGAGTGAATCGGTGGTGTGCGGCGCTAGGCGCCGTCGGCGAGCCGGGCGGCCACCGCCCGGACGAATCGCGCATAGCCGGATGAGGCATTGCCGAAGCGATGCTCATCCATCAGGGCCGACATCCGCTCGTCGTCCCTGATGTACGGGACCTCGCTCGGACGCATCTGGTCGGGCAGCACCTCCGCCATAAAGGCGCAGTAGTCCGTTGCGAGCGTGTCGATCTCGGCGGGGCCGGTGTGGTCGTCGAGCCGGGAGACTCGGCCGATCAGATCGACGCCACGCGCACGGTGGGGTTCCGCAAGCACCCGTCGGTGGATGCCGAGCAGCCGCTCGCTCACGTCAGGGCTCCCGGCCGAGACCGCGAGCACGAGCAGCAGGAACTCCTTCTCCTGCGCGACCCATACCGGCGACACCCCCGCGGCGAGGTACTGCGACATCACCTCCGCGAACTCGTCGGGCAGCTCCGGGTCGAGGCTGCTGCGCAGGTCCGCGATCGTGCGGCGGCGGATCGCGATGAGCCGTGACTGCTCGGCCAGTTCCTCGTCCAGCGTGTCGAGCGCCTGGTGGATGCCGCTCGTCTCGCCCTCGAGCAGATCACCGATCTGGGCGATGGACAGGCCGAGGTCACGAAGCCTGCGGATGCGGCTGAGCCGGACCAGGTCCTGCGCGCCGTAGCTGCGGTACCCGTTCGCCTCCCGCTCGGGCTCCGCAAGCAGACCCCGGGCGTGGTAGTGCCGCACGGTCTTCACCGTGGTGCCCGCTAGCGACGCGAGCTCACCGACCGTGAGCATCACCGATCACCGCACCCTCGGGACCCACTCGGCGTCTCTGTGCTCGTCATGCCGACCATCCTGCAAGCCTGCCCCAGGGTCAGGGTCAAGTCACATCGTCGCTCGCCGGAACCACCCCGTCCCGTCGGACCCGACCAGCCCGGCCAGCTCCAGCACCGGCAACGCACCCCGCACCGACTCGATCGGCACGCCCGAGCTCTCCGAGAGCTCGGGCACGCCGACCGAACCCGACGCGGGCAGCGCCTCGTACACCAGCGCCGCTTTGGCGGAGAGTCCGTCGAGCGGCCGCACCGGCCCGCTGTCGTCGCTGCTCACCCCCACGGGTCCGGCGGCCTCCACGACGTCCGCTGCCCGCGCCGCGAGCAGCGCCTCGCCCTCCCTGATCATTCGGTGGCACCCCACCGAGGAGGCCGAGGTCACCGGGCCAGGCACCGCCAGCACCGGCCGGCCCAGCCGCGTCGCCCACGTGGCGGTGTTGCGCGCCCCGCTGCGGGCACCAGCCTCCACCACCAGCACCGCGTCCGCGAGCGCCGCCACCAGCCGGTTGCGGGCCAGGAAGCGGTGCCGGGCGGGGGTCGTGCCCGGCGCATACTCGCTGACCACCGCGCCCTCCCTGGCGATCTCCCGCAGCAACCGCGCGTGACCGGCCGGATAGGCCCGGTCCACCCCGCACGCCAGCACCGCCACCGTCGCCCCGCCCGCGGCCAGGGCGGCGCGGTGCGCGGCGCCGTCGATGCCGTAGGCACCCCCCGAGACGACGGTCCAGCCCCTGCCCGCGAGGTCGTCGACGAACTGCCCGGTGACGTGCTCCCCGTAGCCGCTGGCGGCCCGGGTGCCGACCACGGCGACCGCCCGCTCGGTCAGCTCGGTCAGCGGCCGCTCCCCCAGCACCCACAGCGCCAACGGCGGCGCCGACTCCCGCTCGCGCCGCGAGTCGAGGCCGTCGAAAGCCAACAGCCGCCACGCCGGCCAGTCCTCGTCGTCGGGCGTGAGCAACCTGCCGCCGAGCCGCCCGATCATGTCGAGGTCGCGGTCGGCGGAGTCGATGTGCCTGCGCGCCTGCGTCCTGGTGCGCAGGGCCTCCGGCAGCGCCGCCCCGCGCACCGCCCGCGCCGCCTCCTCCGGTCCGACCGCCTCGACCAGTTCCACCAGCGGGGCACACGGGCCCGCCGCCACCTGCGACAGATACGCCCAGGCCGCCCGCCGCGCACTCATTCGCCCCGCCGATCCCGGTAGCCCAGCGCGCACCCCACCTGGTCCTCGCCCGGCAACGCCAGGCCGGCGAGGTCCGCGAGCGTCCACGCGACCCTGAGGGCGCGATCGGCGCCGCGGGCGGTGATCTGCCCCTCCCGCAGCGCGCCTTCCAGCGGGCGGATCGCCTGACGCGAGATCCGGAACCGTTGCCGCAGAGCCGGACCCGGCACCTCCGCGTTGGTCCGCCAACCGAACTCACGCCACCGCTCGACCGCCGTCGCCCGGGCCGCCGCCACCCGCGCCCGCACCTCCGCCGTCGACTCGGCCGCCTCCCCGTTCAGCGCGCCGACCGAGAGCGGCTGCATGCTCACCCGCAGGTCCACCCGGTCGAGCAGCGGACCCGACAGCTTCCCCAGGTAGCGCCTGCGCGCGGTCGGTGCGCAGACGCAGTCCTCCGTGCGGGGCGGCGCGCACGGGCACGGATTCGCCGCCAGCACCAGCTGGAACCGTGCCGGATAGCAGGCCACCCCGTCCCGCCGCGCGATCCGGACCTCACCGTCCTCGAGCGGGGTCCGCAGCGCCTCCAGCGCCTTCACTCCCAGCTCGGCGCACTCGTCGAGGAAGAGCACGCCCCGGTGCGCCCGGCTCACCGCGCCGGGCCTGGCCATCCCGGACCCGCCGCCGGCCAGCGCGCTGATCGAACAGGTGTGGTGCGGGGCGACGAACGGCGGTTCGGTGATCAGCGGCCGCTCGCTGGTGAGCAGCCCCGCCACCGAGTGGATCGCGGTCACCTCGAGCGCCTCCTGCTCGCTCAGCGGCGGCAGCACCCCGGGAAGACGTTGCGCCAGCATCGTCTTCCCGACACCGGGCGGACCGGTCAGCATCAGGTGGTGTGCGCCCGCGGCCGCCACCTCGAGCGCCAGGCGCGCGTCCCCCTGGCCCGCCACGTCGCTGAGGTCGGCCGTCGTGCGCTCGGGCACCACCTCGGCCGGGGCCGGGCCGGACAGCATCAGCTCCCCGCGCAGCCACTCGATCACCTCGCGCAGGTTGCGTGCTCCCAGCACCTCGATGCCGTCCACCAGGCCTGCCTCGGCCAGCGCCGGGTACGGCACCACCACGGCGGGCCTGCCCGCGGCCTTGGCCGCCAGCACCGCGGGCAGCACGCCGCGGACCCCGCGCAGCCGCCCGTCCAGCGCGAGCTCGCCCAGCAGCACGGACTTGTCCAGATCCGCGCTCGGCACCCGTCCGTCCGCCACCAGGACCGCGCAGGCCAGGGCGAGGTCGAAGCCGCTGCCGCCCTTCGGCAGGGTCGCGGGCGAGAGCGCAAGGATCACCCGCGAATCCGGCCATCGCTCACCCGAATTGGTGACCGCCGCCCGCACCCGGTCCCGCGATTCCTGCAGCGCGGTGTCGGGCAGCCCGACCAGGTGCACCCCCGGCAGCCCGCGCCCGATGTCCGCCTCGATCTCCACCAACTGCCCCTCGACCCCGCGCACCGCCACCGCGTAGGCCCGTCCGAGCGCCATCAGAACACCGCGCGCAGGTGCTCGAGCACCGGGTCCCGGCCGGACTCGACGACGACGGCGACCACGTCGAATCGCACCTGCCGCCAGCCATGCGGCTGCTCGGCCAGCCACAACCCGGCCAGCCGGCGGATCCGGCCCCGCTTCGCGAACGTCACCGCCTCGGCGGGCGTGCCGTAGCCCCGGCCCGACCGCGTCTTCACCTCGACGAAGACGACCGCCTCCCCGTCCCGGGCGATCAGGTCCAGCTCGCCGTACCGGCAGCGCCAGTTCCGCGCGAGGATCGTCATGCCCGCCCGGGTGAGGTGCCCCGCGGCCATGTCCTCACCCAATGCCCCCAGCTCCAGGTTTCGTGCCATGACCAGACGATGCACCGCGGCCGGGACGCCGCACGCCCGTCGGCGGCCGATCTCGCGGTGCCTGTGGACGGAATCAGGCCTGTGGAGAACGCACAAGACCCGTCCTTGTCACCGGTGCCACCTACACTCTGCCGGTCACCCGATCCCGACCACAGACAGGAATGGCGTGGCCAACCGCACGTACCTCTACACCACTCCCCTTGCCCCACAGTCTGATCCGGCCGCGGACTGCACCCAGCGCCTCGCGGGCATCTCCGAGTGGCCGTACGCGATACCGCTGGTCCCCCGGATCCTCGTGTCCGTCGACCCACGTGCCCGACAGTCGATCATCTGGGACGACACCCCCGACCTGATCGCGGTCACCGCGCGCTGCGGACCCGGCATCGCCCGGCTCGAGAAGTTCCTGAGCCGCATCCACCACCCGGGACTCGGCACGATGGCCGAGGACGCGCTGCGCTTCCTGCGCGCCCACACCGGGCCCGACGACCACTTCGTCCTCGAATGCGGCGAGATCTTCGCGATGGACGACGAGCCGTTCGCCGAGCAGGGCGCGGCGCTGCTGGCCGGGCTGGCGGACATCGACGCCGAGATGGAGGCCGCGCTGGCTCGGCTCACGCCCGCCAAGCCGAACTTCTGGCAGCGGGTGTTCCCGCCGGCGAAGGAGAGCATCGAGGAACCCCTGCACGAGCTCGGACTCGGCCACTGGTCCGACGCGCTGTACTTCGAGCTCGACGTCCCGCGATAGGCGGGGGCGCGCGTCGGTGCCGCGGTCTACGCTCGTCCGGGTGAGTTCCGAGAAGATGCTGGCCCGGATCGGCGGTCTGCTCCGCCAGGCCGAGTCCACCACCAATCCGCACGAGGCCCAGGCCTTCATGGAGGCCGCGCAGCGGCTGGCCACCGCCACCTCGATCGACCTCGCCGTCGCGCGTTCGCACACCTCGCGTCGCGAGCAGCGTGCCACCCCCACCCAGCGGGTCATCTCGATCGGCGAGACCGGCAAGAAGGGCCTGCGCACCTACGTGCACCTGTTCGTCAGCATCGCGGCCGCCAACGACGTGCAGTGCGACGTCGCGCACAACTCGACCCAGGTGTTCGCCTACGGGTTCGGCACCGACATCGACGCCTGCGAGGCGCTGTACTCGAGCCTGCTCGTGCAGATGGTCCGGGCGTCGGACGCGTTCATCAAGTCGGGGGCGCACCGGCCGGTCGCGGGGGTCACCGCCCGGCTGAACTTCCAACTCGCGTTCGCCGCCCGGATCGGCGAGCGGCTGGCCACCGCCAAGAAGGCCGCCGAGGCCGAGGCGGTGCGCGCGGACGACGCCACGGGCGCCGAACTGACCGGCACCGCACTGGTGCTGCGCGACAAGCAGCTCGAGCTGTCGGATTTCTACCGTCAGACGTCGCAGGCACGCGGGACGTGGCGGGGATCCAAGGCCACCGCGGGACACTCGTCGACCGCGCGGCGGGCGGGCGACCGGGCCGGCCGGGCCGCGCGCCTCGGTCACGCCCCTGAGCTCGCGGCCGCGACGAAGCAGCTCGAGTGAGCACCGACCGTGACGGCCAGCGCAGCCGGGTGTACGAGGCCGAGGCCGTGGTGCGCACGGTCTTCGACCGCGCCGACAGGGGTGCGCGGGAGCTGGAGCTGTTCGGCTCCACGATCACGCTGCCGGTCGAGCGGAAGTTCGCCTCGATCGACTCGGTGCAGGACTACGCGGACCGGGTGCTGGCCCTGAACTGGGTGCGCGAGCGCTGGGCGGGCGCGCACGTCCCCGTCGCCGTCCGCGCACGGGCGGGGGCGGCCGCCGCCCACTACGAGCCGGGGGCGGCGACCATCGCGGTGCCGCTGCACACCCGCGGCACCGCCTGGGCGCTGCGCGAGCTGGTGGTCCTGCACGAGCTGGCCCATCACCTCGAGCCGGGCGGGGCGGCGCTCGCCCCGCACGGCCCGGAGTTCGTCGACCGCTACCTCGTCCTGGTCGGCGAGATCATCGGCGGCGAGGCCGCCTTCCTGCTGCGGACCACGATGCTGGAGAACGGCGTCCGGATCGCCTGACCCGGATCCGCCCTACTCCCCGAACGGGCCGTTCTCGGGCAGCCGCAGGTCGGACTTCTCCAGCTCCTCGATGTTGACGTCCTTGAAGGTGATCACCCGGACGTGCTTGACGAACCGCGCGGGGCGGTACATGTCCCACACCCAGGCGTCGGCCATCCGCACCTCGAAGTAGATCTCCCCGTCCGCGTTGTGCGGGACCAACTCGACGGAGTTCGCCAGGTAGAACCGGCGTTCGGTCTCCACTACGTAGGCGAACTGGCCGACGATGTCCTTGTACTCACGGTAGAGCGAGAGCTCCATCTCCGTTTCGTACTTCTCGAGATCTTCGGCACTCATCTGTTTCGCCGTCCTCCTGCTCTGTGGTGAACCATCATCATCCCGCACGCACCGCCGCGGTGTACATTTCGCCCACCCCGACGGGTGCCGAGCGGTCCTCGCGCACCGGATCGCGCTGCATCAGTCGCGCGGCGGCGACGTTCGCGTAGGACATCCGGTGCTCCCGGCTCGGGCCGAGCGCGGCCATCGCCGCGGTGTGCGCGGCCGTGCTGTACCCCTTGTGCGCCGCGAACCCGTACCCGGGCAGCTCCGTGTCCATCGCCACCATCGTGCGGTCGCGCGAGACCTTCGCCAGCACGCTGGCCGCCGCGATACAGGCCGCCGACGCGTCGCCGCCGATGACCGGCAGCGACGGCGCGGGCAGGCCCGGCACCCGAAACCCGTCCGTCAGAACGTATCCCGGGGACAGCGTCAGACCCGCGACCGCGCGCCGCATGCCCTCGATGTTCGCCACGTGCACGCCGAGCGAGTCGACCTCCCATGCCGGGATCTCCACGATGCACCAGGCCCTGGCGATCCGCGTGATGACGGGGAACAGTTCCTCCCGCATCCGCTCGGTCAGCTTCTTGGAGTCGTCGAGGTTCGCAAGGGCCGGATGCAGCTTGGGCCCCAGCGCGCAGGCGGCGACCACGAGCGGGCCCGCGCAGGCGCCGCGGCCGGCCTCGTCGACGCCGACCACGGGGCCGAGGCCGCTCCGGATGAGGGCGGATTCCATCGTCCGCAGACCAGCCGCTCTGCGGATGATCGTCCTCGGTGGCCAGGTACTCACTGTCCTTGGATATCAGGCGAATCGATGAGGCCCCAACGCGAGGGCGGCAGCACGATGGCGACGGCCTTGCCGATGACGTTGTCCACGGGCACGCTTCCGTTGTACTCGTCGCCGACGTGGTAGCGCGAGTCCGCGGAATTGCTGCGGTTGTCGCCCATCATCCAGAGGTTGCCCTCGGGGACGGTGACGGGGCCGAAGCAGCGCCCCGACTTGAGCGGGGTGTCGCAGGTCTGGGTGCCGGGGGTGAAGGGGAAGTCGGTGACGACGTACGGCTCGTCGATCGGCTTGCCGTCGACCAGGATCCGACCCTGGTCGTCGCAGCATTCCACGGTCTGACCACCGGTCGCGATGACCCGCTTGACCAGGTCGTTCTCATCCGGCGGCACCAGCCCCACCAGTGAACCGAACTCCTGCAATCCGCGGACAACCGGGTTGTCGGAGCGGGTGGACGACCAGCCGCTGTTCCAGGACTCCGGGCCCTTGAACACGATCACGTCACCGGGCTGCGGATCGCCGAAGCGGTAGCTGATCTTCTCGACGGCGATCCGGTCGCCGGTGCAGCCGGCGCAGCCGTGCAACGTGGGTTCCATCGACTCCGACGGGATCAGGTACACCCTGACGATGAAGGTCTGGAGGAGAAAGCTCATCACGAGCGCGACGAGAATGAGGACGGGGAGTTCCCGCCAGAACGAGCGGGGTTTCTTCTCGACCCTCCCCGACGTCGGTTCGGGGGATTCGGCACCGTCCGGCGCCGTCGATTCCTGAGGGGTATTTACCACCGGAACAGGTTAGCCCGGCCCCGGAACGGTCGTGCTGTTCCGGGGCCGGGCCAACCTGAAAAATGCGTGAGAAAGATCAGCGCTTTTCCTTGATCTTGGCGGCCTTGCCACGCAGATCGCGGAGGTAGTACAGCTTGGCGCGACGGACGTCACCACGGGTGAGGACCTCGACCTGAGCGATGTTGGGGCTGTGCACCGGGAAGGTGCGCTCGACGCCGACGCCGAAGGACACCTTGCGAACGGTGAAGGTCTCGCGGATGCCGCCGCCCTGGCGACGGATCACGACGCCCTTGAAGACCTGCACGCGCTCCTTCGAGCCTTCGATGACCTTGACGTGCACGTTCAGGGTGTCGCCGGGACGGAACTCCGGAATGTCGTCGCGGAGAGAGCGGGCGTCCAGAAAGTCCAGGGTGTTCATCGGTTGTTCCATCCTTGCGTTTTCGCACGAGTAGAGGAACCGAGCGGCACTGCTCACGCTGTGCTCGGCTGGTTCGTACTCCGATTAGGTAGGTGTCGCCTGTACAGGCAACCCGTCAATTGTGCCAGACGACCAGGACGGGACGAAATCCGGACTACCGAGGCACCCGTTCGTGGTGCGGGGCCGGGGGCGCGGCACGCACGGTCCGCTCGAGCTCCTCCTCCGTCGCCGCTCTCGCGTGCTCGACGCTCGGCTTGCCCGCGACGAGGTCCTGCACATAGATCTTCGCCCGGACCACCGGCCTGTGGTACCGCTTCTCCCGTTCGAGGGCCCTGCGCATCCGCTTCGGCCGGTCCCCGTAGCGCCAGCGCGCCCACGGCGCGCCAGGGCGACTGAGCCGGATCGCGCCGACCAGCAGGGCCGGGAAGAAGAACATCCCGAACAGGCCCGTCCAGATCTTGCCCTTCGCGATCACGACGGCCGCGATCAGAAAGCTCAGCAGGGTGAGCAGCGCGACCACCACGCGCGCCCACCCAGGGAGTTCCCCGCGGAAGTCCTCGACGTCCAGGATCGCCGTCGGTCTGGCACCGAGGAGCAGCAGTCCGGTGACGGCGATGGCGACGAACACGGCGTCGACGGAGGTCCGGCCCTGCTCGGCCCAGTACACGTCCTTGAGATAGAAGATCAGTGCGAACTCGTCGAGCACCAGGGCGGCGCCGATGCCGAACGCCGCCGCGAGCACCGCGCCGGTGGTCGAACTGCCGTCCTCGTAGACGGCGATCACCCACACGCCGCTGATGAGCATCGTCACGACGCCGAACACCACGTGGTGCACGTGCTGGCCGCCAGGGGTGACGTTGCCGGGCCACCACCGGACCTTCGCCCGGATCATCCGCACGCTGAGCCGGATGAACGCGAAGCCGCCGATGAAACCCAGGAAGAACATGAGCAGCGGCAGCTTGCCCGGCTCGATGATCTCGCGCTGCAGCCACCCGTCCATCAGCGTGGCCCGGGCGCCCTGACGATGCACCGGAACCCGAGGTGGCAGGTCGAGGTCTCCTCGGTCTCCCCCTGGCGGGCGGCGGGGCGGTAGCGGAGGCAGTAGTTGGGCGCGCACAGGTGCGATCCGCCCTTGATCACCCGGCGCGGGTAGCTCTCACCCTCCGCCTGCGCCGCCGACTCCGACCTCGGGTTGCGCGGGATGCAGCACGAGCTCGCCGGGTTGACGTTCTTCCCGCCCGCGCTGTGGTCGGCGGTGTGGAAGTCGGTGGTCCACTCCCAGACGTTGCCCGCGACGTCCACGAGCCCGTAGCCATTGGGCCGGAAGCTCCCGACCGGGGAGGTCCCGACGAACCCGTCCTCGGCGAGGTTCTGCCACGGGAACTGGCCCTGCCAGGTGTTGGCCTGCTGCTTCCCGCCGGGCGTGTACTCGTCGCCCCACGCGTAGGCCTTGCGGTCCAGACCGCCGCGGGCGGCGAACTCCCACTCGGCCTCGGTCGGCAGTTCCTTGCCCGCCCACGCGGCGTAGGCCTTGGCGTCCGCGTAGGCGACGTGCGTCACAGGGTGCCGCTCGCGGCCGCCGACGTTGCTGTCCGGGCCCTCCGGGTGACGCCAGTCCGCGCTGGGCACCCAGGACCACCACTGCTGGTAGTCGTCGAGCGAGACCGGCCCTGGCGGCGGGGTGAACACCAGTGAGCCGGGCACCAGCAGCGCCGGGTCGGCGCCGGGGTAGTCGGCCGGGTCGGGCGCGGTCTCGGCGACGGTCACGTGCCCGGTGTCCTTCACGAAACGCCGGAACTCCGCGACGGTCACCTGGTGGGTGTCCATCCAGAAGCCGTCGACCTCGACCTGATGGACGGGCCTCTCCTCAGGGTAGAAGTCCTCCGAGCCCATCCAGAACAGCCCGCCCGGCACCCAGGACATGTTTTTGAGCGATCCCGCCTTCGGGGACTCGATGTTCAACGACTGGGAGTTCGACGCCATGGAACGAAGCATGTCATCTCACCCGCACCACGCGCAGCCACCCGCAGTCACCCTTTTCGGGTGGTTCCCGCCCATCCTCCGACTGCGAGCATGCCAACCATGGGAACAGCCATAGGTGACATCCTTCCGCTCGCACTCGGCGTGGCGATCAGTCCGATCCCGATCATCGCCGCGATCCTCATGCTGCTGACGCCGAAGGCGGGGAGCACCGCGACGGCGTTCACCGCCGGCTGGGTTCTCGGCATCGCGGTCGCGTACACGGTGATCGTGGCGATCGCCAGCGCGGTCGGCCTCGACACCTCGTCGGACGGGAACGCGACGACCGCAACGATCAAGATCATCCTCGGCGTCGCGCTGCTTTGGCTGGCGCTCAAGCAGTGGCGGGGCAGGCCCGCGCCCGGCGCGGAACCGACCATGCCCGGCTGGCTCGCCGCCATCGACAAGGTCACCCCCGGCAAGGCGATGGGGCTCGGCTTCGCGCTGTCCGCGGTGAACCCGAAGAACCTGCTGATGATCGTCGGCGCGGCCGTGGCGGTCGCCAACCTCGGGGTCAGCGGCGCCACGCTGGTGGTCACCGGGGTGGTCTTCACGATCCTGGCCGCCAGCACGGTGGCCGTGCCGGTCATCGCCTACTTCGTCGCTCGGGAGAAGGCGACGGCCTGGCTGCAGAACCTCAAGTCCTGGCTGACCGCCAACAACGCGGCCGTGATGGCGACGCTGCTGCTGGTGATCGGTGTGGTGATGATCGGCAAGGGCCTCGGCGGCTACTAGGCGCTGCGCGCCCGTGAGTCCTTCTGGTCCCTAGGCGGACCAAAAGGACTCACGGGCGGCGGAGCCGCCTACTTGCCGAAGCCGGCCTTGCGGAGCGCGTCGGCCATCGAGCCGCCCGCGGGGCTGCTGCCCGAGCCGCCGCCCTGACGCTGGCCTCCTCGCTGCCCGCCGCCACGCTGGCCGCCACCCTGACGGGATCCGCCGTCCCGCTGGCCGCCCTGACGCTGGCCACCGCCCTGACCGCGCGGGCCGTCCTGCTTCGCGGCGCCGGGCTCGTCGTCCAGGCGCAGGCTCAGCCCGATGCGCTGGCGCGGGATGTCGACCTCCATCACCTTCACCTTGACCACGTCACCGGACTTGACCACCTCGCGCGGGTCCTTGACGAAGTTGTGCGACATCGCGGAGACGTGCACGAGCCCGTCCTGGTGCACGCCGACGTCGACGAAGGCACCGAAGGCGGCGACGTTGGTGACCACGCCCTCGAGCGTCATGCCGGGCTTGAGGTCGGCGACCTTCTCCACGCCCGACGCGAACGTCGCGGTCTTGAACTCCGGGCGCGGGTCGCGGCCCGGCTTCTCCAGCTCGGCGATGATGTCGGTGACGGTCGGGAGGCCGAACTTCTCGTCGGCGAAGTCCTGCGGACGCAGCGCCCGCAGCGCCGTGGTGTTGCCGATGATCTCCTTGACCCCGGTTCCGGTTGCCTCGACGATCCGCCGCACGACGGGGTACGCCTCCGGGTGCACCGCCGAGGCGTCCAGCGGGTCGTCGCCGTCGGTGATCTTGAGGAAGCCCGCGCACTGCTCGAAGGCCTTCGGGCCCAACCGGGCCACGTCGAGGATGCCCGCGCGGGCCCGGAAGGGACCGTTCGCGTCGCGGTGCGCGACGATGGACTCGGCCAGCGAGCCGGTGATGCCCGAGACCCGCGAGAGCAGCGGCACCGATGCGGTGTTGACGTCGACCCCGACCGCGTTCACCGCGTCCTCGACCACCGCGGCCAGCGAGCGCGCCAGCAGCGTCTCGGAGATGTCGTGCTGGTACTGGCCGACGCCGATCGACTTCGGGTCGATCTTCACCAGCTCGGCCAGCGGGTCCTGCAGGCGGCGCGCGATCGAGACCGCGCCGCGGATGGACACGTCCAGGTCCGGCAGCTCGGCGGAGGCGTACGCCGAGGCGGAGTACACCGAGGCGCCCGCCTCCGAGACCATCACCTTGGTGAGCCCGGCCTCAGGGAACTTCTTGATCAGGTCCGCCGCCAGGGCGTCCGTCTCGCGCGAGGCGGTGCCGTTGCCGATCGCGATCAGGTCGACCTTGTGCTTGGCGGCCAGCGCGGCGAGCGTGGCCAGCGACTGGTCCCACTTGTTGGCCGGCTGGTGCGGGTAGATGGTGTCGTGCGCGAGCACCTTGCCGGTGGAGTCGACGACGGCGACCTTCGTGCCGGTACGGAAGCCGGGATCGAGGCCCATCGTGGTGCGGGTGCCGGCCGGGGCGGCGAGCAGCAGGTCCTTGAGGTTCATCGCGAACACGTCGACCGCGTCCTGCTCGGCGGACTGACGCAGCCGCATCCGGGTGTCGATGCCGAGCGTGATGAGCATCTTGGTCTTCCAGGCCCAGCGGACCGTGTCGAGCAGCCACCGGTCCGCGGGACGGCCGCGGTCCGCGACGCCGAACCGGCCTGCGATGCGGCCCTCGTAGACGCTGACCTCGCCGAGCGGGAGCTCCTCGGTCTCGGGGTCGAGGGTCAGCGAGAGCACCTCCTCCTTCTCGCCGCGGAACATGGCGAGGATGCGGTGGCTGGGCAGCTTGCCGAAGGGCTCGGAGAACTCGAAGTAGTCGGCGAACTTGGCGCCCTCGGTCTCCTTGCCCTTGCGGACCGCGGACTTGACCTGGCCGCGGGTCCACATCAGCTCGCGCAGCTCGCCGACCAGGTCGGCGTCCTCGGCGAACTGCTCGACCAGGATGGCGCGGGCGCCCTCGAGCTGCTCGGCGTCATACTGCGCGGGATCCGTGGTCGGGTCCGACAGCAGGGCGTCGGCGACGGGCTGGTGCCCGGCCTCGCGCGCGATCTGTGCCTTGGTGCGACGCTTCGGCTTGAACGGCAGGTAGATGTCCTCGAGCCGAGCCTTGGTGTCCGCCAACATGATCTGGCCCGCGAGCTCGTCGGTGAGCTTGTCCTGGGAGCGGATCGACTCGAGCACAGCGCCCCGACGCTCGTCGAGCTCACGCAGGTAGCGCAGGCGCTCTTCGAGCAGACGCAGCTGGGCGTCGTCGAGGGTGCCGGTGACTTCCTTGCGGTAGCGGGCGATGAACGGGACCGTCGCGCCGCCGTCGAGCAGGTCCACCGCGGCGCGGACCTGCTCCTCCCGGACGTCGAGTTCGGTGGCGATACGTGCGTTGACTGATTTCAGAACGGGTGCGTTCACAGCTGAGGTCACGGCGATCGACCCTACCGGCAGGCGCCGACACCACCCGACACCTCGCGACCGTCAGGACTCGAGAACTGCGCGATCCGCGTCGGAGAGCTCGACGTGTTCGAGCAGGTCGGGGCGGCGTTCGCCGGTGCGCAACAGCGACTGGTCCCTGCGCCAGCGGGCCACCTTGGCATGGTCGCCGGAGAGCAGGATCGGCGGCACGTCGAGCTCGCGCCAGCTCACCGGCCGGGTGTAGCTCGGGCCCTCCAGCAGGCCGTCGGAGAACGAATCCTCTTGGTGCGACTGCTGATTGCCGAGCACGCCGGGGAGCAGCCGGACGACGGCCTCGGCCATCACCAGCACAGCGGCCTCGCCCCCGATGAGGACGTAGTCGCCGATGCTGACCTCCTCGACCCGCACCCGCCTTGCCGCGTCGTCGAACACCCGCTGATCGATGCCCTCGTACCGGCCGCAGGCGAACACGAGGCGCTTCTCCCCCGCCCATCGGTGCGCGGTGTCCTGCGTGAAGGGCACGCCCGCCGGGGTCGGGACCACCAGCAGCGTGTCGGGGTCCTCCTCGGTGCCGAGCACCTCGTCCAGGGCCTCGCCCCACACGGTCGGCTTCATCACCATGCCGGGGCCGCCGCCGTACGGCGAGTCGTCGACCGCCTTGTGGACGTCATGCGTCCAGTCGCGCAGGTCGTGCACGCCGACGGAGATCAGGCCCTTGTCGATGGCCTTGCCCAGCAACGCCGTTCGCAACGGCTCGAGGTACTCGGGGAAGATCGTGATGACGTCGAGGCGCACAGCTACTCCGGATTCAGAAGTCCCTCAGGCGGATCGATCTCGATGACTCCGTCGGCGACGGACACGGAGGTGACGATGGCCGCGACGAACGGGATCAGGATCTCGCCGGACTTCTGCCCCTCCGGACGCACAGAGAGCAGCTCACCCGCGGCCGAGTGCAGCACCTCGTTGACGGAGCCGACCGGGGTGCCGTCGACCAACCGGACGGCGAGACCCTCGAGCTCGTGGTCGTAGAACTCGTCGGGATCATCAGACGGCGGCAGGTCCGCGGTGTCGACGATGAACAGCGTGCCGCGAATCGCGTCCGCGGCCGTGCGGTCGTCGATTCCCTTGAGACGCAGCAGAAGCCGCCCGGAGTGTTCCCGGGCGGCTTCCACCGTGTAACTGGTGAGTTTCTGCTCGCGGGGCTTGCGGCCGTGCAGCACGGTGCCGACCGCAAAACGCTCTTCGGGATCGTCGGTCCGTATGTCTACGGCCAGTTCACCCCTGATGCCGTGTGACTTGGCCACACGCCCGATGACGAGCTCCACTGATTTACTGATCGGTGTCGACCACGTCGACGCGGATGCCACGGCCACCGATACCGGTGACCAGGGTCCGCAACGCGGTGGCGGTGCGTCCGCCACGACCGATGACCTTGCCCAGGTCCTCGGGGTTCACGTGCACCTCGACCGTCCGCCCACGGCGTCCGGTCGAGAGCTCGACCCGGACATCGTCGGGGTTGGCGACGATGCCGCGAACGAGCTGTTCGACGGCATCGGCGACAACGGCACTCACTTGTCAGAAGCCTCGGAGTCCGCGGCGGCCTCGGCCTCGGCGGGAGCCTCGGCAGCAGCCTCGGCCTCGTCGGCCTTGGCGGCCTTCTTCTTCTTCGGGGTGATGGCCTCGGCCACCGGCTCGCTGTCGGCCTGCGCCAGCGCGGCCTGGAAGAGCTCCAGCTTGGACGGCTTGGCTTCCTTGACCTTCAGGGTGCCCTCGGCGCCCGGCAGGCCCTTGAACTTCTGCCAGTCGCCGGTGATCTTGAGCAGGTTCTCGACCGGCTCGGTCGGCTGCGCGCCGACACCCAGCCAGTACTGCGCACGCTCCGAGTCGATCTCGATCAGGGAGGGCTCTTCCTTGGGGTGGTACTTGCCGATGGTCTCGATCGCACGGCCGTTGCGGCGGGTGCGAGAGTCGGCGATGACGATGCGGTAGTGCGGGGTACGGATCTTGCCGAGCCGCATGAGCTTGATCTTGACAGCCATGGTGGAGCCTTTCAGATGGTCACGGCGCAATTCAGCGATGCGCAAGGCCTGCGCACCCGGTTTCGCGTTGAGGGGTTGTCGTGACCGCCGCGCGGTACGTAACCGGAGACGGGCGAACAGCGGTCCATTGTGCCAGATGATGGGGTCGCGCCGTTAATCGCGGGCGGCCGCCGGTGTTTCTCGCTTCGCAGGGCTCACCCTCGGCCTAGACTTCGTTGGCACATCATCATCGCAGGTCGGTGACGAATTCGACCGAAGTCGTCGCTCGTTCACGAGGGGGATCATGTCCAACGCGCCGCTCGCAGCGCCCACCGCGGGACCACCGGTTCCGGCCGTCGGCCGACCGAACGCACTCGGCATCGCCGTGCTCACGCTCGGTCTGCTCAATCTGTTGCTCGGCTTCGGCCCGTACTTCGTCGTCCGAGCCTCGGGCGACGTGTTCAACATCAGCGGCTTCCTCCTCCCACAGGCCCTGCTCGTCGTGGTCTTCCTGCTGTTCTCCGGCATCAGCGCCGGCCTGTCCACCGTGTCCCGGCTGTCCCAGTTCCCCGGCGCCGCGCCGGTCCTGCGTGCCATCGCGACCGCCGCGGCCGCGGTCGGCGCCCTGCTGGCCCTGTTCCTGCTGATCGCGATCAGCAACGTCCCCACCTTCACCGGCAACTTCTTCGACGACTCCGATGACGAGAGCCTGGGCGTCTCGCTCGGTTGGGGCGGGATCGCGATCCTGGCCCTGTCGATCCTGCAGACCGTGGCGGCATTCCTCGCCCTGGCCTACGACCTCGGGCTGGTGCAGCCCCGGGCGGCCCGCGTGCTCGATCAGGGCGCCGGCCTCCCGCCCGCACCGGCGGAGCCCACCGACGCGGAGGTGCAGGGGACGCAGCCGCCCGCGGTCGGGGTGCCCGCGCCGACCAAGCCGTACACGCAGGCGCTCGCGCTCGACCCGTACACCCCTCTACAGACGCTCGGCCACATCGCCCAGTCCGATGCCGCGTTGCGTCCGTACGTCGCGGCGAACCCCAGCACCTACCCCGACCTGCTGGACTGGCTGGCGGAACTGGGCGACCCCGAGGTGGACGCCGCGCTGAAGGCACGTCCGGACCGCCCCGAGGCCAAGTCCGGAGACAAGGCGGCGGACGAGGCAACCGACAAGGACAAGACCGACAAGGCCGCGAAGCAGTCCGCGGACAAGGCCGCGGGTAAAGCCACCGAGAAGGTGGAGGCCCCGTGACCCCCGACGACGGTCCTCGCCCCGCCGCCGAGGCGACTCCCCCGCCGCCGCCACCGCCTCCGCCGCCCGCCCAGCCCTTTTTCGACGCACCGGCTGGGTTCGACGCACCGACTGGGCCCGCACCCGGGCGCGGGCCGCTGTCCTGGAAGGGCTGGCTCGGCATCATCGCCGCCGTGACCGCCGCGGTCGTGCTGCTCGCGGGCGGCGGGTTCCTGCTCAACTGGACGCTGGCCCGCGACACCGACGGCGAGGCGACGGCCGACGAGGGCGTCACCGTCGGCATCGCCCTCGGTGCAGGCGGGGACGACGCCGACGGCGGCGGTAACCGCACCCCGATCACCCCGACCGGCGCCGTCCCCACCTGCGCCGCCTACCCACCCGCGGTCGACTCGACAGGACGCAAGAACTCCTACGAGGCCCCGAATGCCACCGACGGCGACGTCACCACCGCGTGGCGCTGCGGGGGCACGAAGGGCCAGGTGCTCTCGGTGAGCTTCGCGTGCAAGCTGGACCTCACCTCCGTCGGGATCGATCCCGGCTACGACAAAAAGGACGTGGACGGTTCGGACCGGTTCGCCCAGAATCGCAAGGTCACGAAGGTGACCTGGGCCTTCGACGACGGCACCTCGGTCGCCCAGGAGGTCCGGCCGGAGCGCGGCATCCAGGCGCTCGAGGTCGACAAGGCGGCCAAGACGGTCACGATGACGATCAACGAGACGGTGGAGGGTCAGCCGGTGAAGAACGCAGCAGGCCAAGAATCCGCGCCGTTCAACGACGTCACCTCGGTCAGCGAGGTCCGATTCACCGGTCGCGCCGACGCCGGGTCCGATCCCTGCGTCAAATAGACCGCATCACACGACCCGACCGCGCACCTCGACCACCCGGCCGCGCAGCATGACCAGGTCAGGGGCGGCGAGCACCTCGGGCCCGGTGCGCGGGTCCTGTTCGTAGACGAGCAGGTCTGCAGGCGCGCCGGGCTCGAGACCGGGCCGACCGAGCCAGGACCGGGCGTCCCAGCACGCCGCGCCGAGGGCCTTGGTCGGGCCGAGCCCGGCCTGCGCGAGCGCGGCGACCTCGTCCGCGACCCGCCCGTGCACGATCGAGCCGCCCGCGTCGGTGCCCGCGTAGATCGGGATGCCTGCGTCGTGCGCGTCGCCGACCGTGCGACGGACCCGCGCGTGCAGCTCGCGCATGTGGCGCGCGTAGACGGGGTACCGGGTGGCCGAATCCGCGATGCCGGGGAAGGTGTCGATGTTGATCAGCGTCGGCACCAGCGCGGTGCCGCGTTCGACCATCAGCTCGATCGTCTCGGAGGTCAGGCCGGTTCCGTGTTCGATGCAGTCGATGCCCGCGTTGATCAGGCCAGGCAGCGCGTCCTCGGAGAAGACGTGCGCGGTGACCCTGGCACCGACCCGGTGCGCGGCCTCGATGGACTCCTTGAGGATGTCGTCGCTCCACAACGGGCGCAGGTCGCCCACCGAGCGGTCGATCCAGTCCCCGACGATCTTGACCCAGCCGTCGCCCAGCAGCGCCTGCTGGGTGACCGCCTCCGGCAGCTGCGACTCGTCCTCGAGGTCGACCGCCAGCCCGGGGATGTACCGCTTCGGCATCGCGATGTGCCGACCGGCCCGGATGATCCGTGGCAGGTCCTCGCGCGCGTCGAGGTCCCTGGTGTCCACCGGCGACCCCGCATCGCGCAGCAACAGCGCGCCGACAGCGCGTTCGGCCTCGGCCTGCGCGATGAGTCCCTGTTCGTCCTCGTGACCTCCGCCGTACTTGATGCCGACGTGACAGTGCGCGTCGACCAGCCCGGGCAGGATCCAGCCCGATTCGCACAGGGACTCCGCGCCGGGCACCGGCTGATCGGAGATCACCCCGCCGTCGACCCACAGTTCCAACGGCTGCCCGTCGGGCAGACCGACACCGCGCAGCCGGAAGGACCCTGGACGGGCGGGCGCCACGGCTACTTCTTGGGCAGCTTCAACTGGGACAGGTCGATGCCGTCGAGGCCGGGCGGCAGCTCGTCGAGCCCCTTCGGCATCTTCGACAGGTCCATGCCCGGGGGCAGTCCGGGGAACCCGGCGGGCATCCCGCCCGGCATGCCGCCGGGCATGCCGGGGAAGCCGCCGCGGATCTTCGGCTGCGTCGGCCCCTTGCCGCCCTTCTTGCCCTTCTTGCCCTTCTTGCTGCGCTGGCTCGAGCGGGCCCCTGGCATCCCCATCCGGCCCGCCATCGCGGCCATCATCTTGCGTGCCTCGAAGAACCGGTCCACCAGCTGGTTGACGTCGGAGACCTTGACGCCGGAGCCGTTGGCGATGCGCAGCCGACGGGAGGCGTTGATGATCTTCGGATCCTCGCGCTCCGCGGGCGTCATGCCCCGGATGATCGCCTGGACGCGGTCGAGCTGCTTCTCGTCGACGTTCGCGAGCGCGTCCTTCATCTGCCCGGCGCCGGGCAGCATGCCGAGCAGGTTGCCGATCGGGCCCATCTTCCGCACGGCCATCATCTGCTCGAGGAAGTCCTCGAGGGTGAGCTGGCCGGAACCGATCTTCTGGGCGGTGGCCTCGGCCTGCTTCTGGTCGAAGACCTGCTCGGCCTGCTCGATCAGGCTGAGCACGTCGCCCATGCCGAGGATCCGGCTGGCCATCCGGTCCGGGTGGAAGACGTCGAAGTCCTCGAGCTTCTCGCCGGTTGACGCGAACAGGATCGGCTCGCCGGTGATCTCGCGGACGCTCAGTGCGGCACCGCCGCGGGCGTCGCCGTCGAGCTTGGTGAGCACCACACCGGTGAAGCCGACGCCCGACTTGAACGCCTCCGCGGTGTGCACCGCATCCTGACCGGTCATCGCGTCGAGGACGAACAGCACCTCGTCCGGTTCGACCGCGGTGCGGATGTCCGCGGCCTGCCCCATCAACTCGTCGTCGATGGCGAGGCGTCCCGCGGTGTCGACGATCACCACGTCGTGCTGCTTGGTTCGGGCCTCAGCGATGCCCTGCCTGGCGACCTCGACCGGGTCCGCTGCCGAGACGCCCAGCGGGTTCTCGCCACCGCCGATCGACGTGCCCGGGTGCGGCGCGAACACCGGCACGCCTGCACGCTCGCCGACGATCTGCAGCTGGCTGACCGCGCCGGGACGCTGCAGGTCACAGGCCACCAGGAGCGGCGTGTGGCCCTGCCCGGTCAGCCACTTCGCGAGCTTGCCCGCGAGGGTGGTCTTACCGGAGCCCTGCAGGCCGGCCAGCATGATGACGGTCGGCGGGTTCTTCGCGAACCGGAGCCGCCTGGTCTCGCCGCCGAGGATCCCGACGAGCTCCTCGTTGACGATCTTGACGACCTGCTGGGCCGGGTTCAGCGCGCCGGAGACCTCGGCGCCCTTGGCGCGCTCCTTGATCTTCGCGATGAAGGCCCGCACCACGGGCAGCGCAACGTCGGCCTCGAGCAGGGCGAGCCGGATCTCCCTGCAGGTGGCGTCGATGTCGGCGCCGGAGAGGCGCCCCTTGCCCCGGAGGTCCTTGAGGGCACCGGTCAACCTGTCGGAAAGGGATTCGAACACCGATCGGGCTCCTGGCTGTCGCGTGGGCGTTTCGGTCAAGCCTAGCCGCTCTACCCGGCGCCCCCGTCCGTGGCGCCATCCTCGGCGCCCTCGCCCGTGCGCGGCCGGGGCGCAGGGACCACCGCGAGCATCGCCTCCTCGAACTCTTCCCTGGTGACCCGCGAGTCGGTGTCACCGAGATGGAGACAGAACGCGTCGACCACCGACGAGCCGAGCGTGGAGACCCGTGCCCAGCGGATGTCGGCACCGTGCCGCTCGAGCACGCTCGCCAGCCGGCACAGCAGGCCGAGCCGGTCCTCGGCCCTCAGTTCGAGGATCACCTGGCCGTCCACCTGGGTGTCGAACCAGATGATCCGCGGCGGCGCCTGCGCGTACTGGACGGGCACCCCCTCGGCTCCCCGCTCGAGGGCCTGTTCGGCCAGCGCCTGATTCTCCTTCGCCTCGAGCATCGCGACCAGGTCCAGTTCCCCGGAGATGGCCCGGATCAGTTCCTGGCGCAGCAGGCCTGCCTGCGGCGGCGCACCGAACCGGGGCGCAACGGTGAACGAGTTCACGGCGGCCCCCTCGTGACTGCCGAGGGAGGCCGAGAGCACCCGCAGCGAGTGCAGCGCCAGCACGCCCGCGGCATCCGAGAGCAGGCCAGGGGTGTCCGGCGCGACGACGGTGACGACGTAGGTGTGCGCGCCCTCCGCCGGCTGCAGCAGCACGTGCACTCCCCCGTCCGCCGCCAGCGCCGCATGCTCCGGGTCGATCGGATCCGGCGTCGGCAAGTGCTCGCCCGCCATCACCATCCGGCAGCGCCGGACGAGTTCCCGGATCAGCGAGGACTTCCAGTCCCCCCACACACCGGGACCGGTGGCCAGGGAATCGGCCTCGGCGAGCGCGTAGAGCAGTTCGAGCAGTACCGTGTCGCCGCCGAGGGCCTCCGCGACCATCCGGACCGTCGCCGGATCGTCCAGGTCGCGGCGGGTGGCGGTCTCCGGCAGCAGCAGGTGGTAGCGCACCATCGCGCTGAGCACCGCCACGTCCGAGGGCCACAGCCCGAGCCGATTGCCGATCTGGTTGGCGAGCTCGGCACCGACGAGGCTGTGGTCGCCGCCGCGCCCCTTCCCGATGTCGTGCAGGAGGGCGCCGAGCACCAGCAGGTCGGGCCGCGAGACCCGGGTGGTGAACCCGCTGGCGTAGGCGGCGGTCTCGACGAGGTGCCGGTCCACCGTCCAGGTGTGCACCGCGTCCCGCGGCGGCAGGTCGCGGATCGCACCCCATTCCGGCAGCAGCCGCCCCCACAGGCCGGTGCGGTCGAGTGCCTCGATCACCGCGATCGTGTTCCGACCGGACCCGAGCAGCACGAGGAGGTCGTCGAGGGCCTCCTTCGGCCACGGCTCCCTGAGCTCGGGTGCGCTGTCCGAGAGCCGGTTCAACGTCGACGCGGAGATCGGCATGCCGGTCTGCGCGGCCGCGGCCGCCACCCGCATGATGAGCCCCGGGTCCTTGTTCGGCTTGGCGTCGCGCGCCAGCACCACCTCACCGGCGTGCTCGACGACGCCCTCGTCGAGGGGTCGCCGCACCGGTACCCGGCGCAGCCGCGACAGACCCCGGCGTGGCAGCGCGTTGCCCGCCGTCCGCAGCCCGACGTCGACGGAGTAGCTGATCGTGCGGGCCGAGTCGCTGAGCATCCGGGCCAGGTCGAAGCGGTCCCCGATCCGCAGGGCCGCGCCGATCTCGTCGGCGTCCTGGGCACGGAGCTGGTCGCGGGCGCGTCCGGCCACCCGGTGCAGTTCGGTGCGCACGTCCAGCAGCCGCTCGTGCGCGAATGCCAGTCCGCCGCCGGGTGTCTGCGGCCCCAACCCCGGCACCGCATCGGTCAGCTGCGCGATCGCGAGCGCGCTCAGCAGCTGGATGTCGCGCAGCCCGCCGCGACCGTTCTTGATGTCCGGTTCGGCCCTGTGCGCGATCTCGCCGCTGCGTGCCCACCTCGCGCGGGACTGCTCGACGAGTTCGTCGAAACGCGAACGGATCCCGGTGCGCCACTGCCGCCGCACCCCGCCGATCAGCAGGTTGCTCAGCTCCACATCGCCCGCGATGTGCCTGGCCTCCAGCAGGCCGAGGGCCGCGGTGAGGTCCGAGGACGCCACCTGCAGCGCCTGCGGGACGGTCCGCACGCTGTGGTCGAGCTTGATGTGCGCGTCCCACAGCGGATACCAGAGCCGGTCGGCCACCTCGGAGACGACGGCCGGGTCGAGGTCGTCGTGCAGCAGCACCAGGTCCAGGTCGGAGTACGGGAGCAGTTCGCGGCGCCCGAGCCCGCCGACGGCGACGATGGCGAATCCGCTGTCCGGCTTGATGCCGAGCTCGGCCCCCTTGGTGGTCAGCCAGAACTCGTGCAGGTCCACCAGTGCCTGGCGAAGGGCGACGGTGTCGAGGCGGCGGCTCCGGGAACCACCGTCCAGCAGCTGCTTCCGGGCGCGGACCAGGTCGTCGGCGGCAACCATGCCCCCGGACGCGGGTGGCCCCGATCCCGCCGACGTCGCGGCGGGATCGGGGCCACCAGATCCGGACCCTGTTGGGTCAGAGCGCATCCGCGCCCCGTTCACCCGTGCGTACGCGGATGACGGATTCGACGGGCGATACCCACACCTTGCCGTCTCCGATCTTCCCGGTACGCGCGGCCTCGACGATGACCTCGACGACCTTGTCCACGGCGGCGTCGTCGACGACGACCTCGACGCGAACCTTCGGCACGAAGTCGACCGAGTACTCGGCACCGCGGTAAACCTCGGTGTGGCCCTTCTGGCGGCCGTAGCCCTGGACCTCACTGACGGTCATACCGAGCACCCCGGCCTGCTCCAGGCCGGTCTTGACGTCCTCGAGGGTGAACGGTTTGACGATTGCGGTGATCAGCTTCATGTTTCTCATGCCTCCCTGACGGTCGAGCGCCCCGGTACCGAGCTTCCGCCGAGCGCGGCGAAATCGTATGCGTTCTCAGCGTGTTCTGCTTCGTCCACGCCGAGCGACTCGGCCTCGTCGCTGGCCCGGAGGCCGATCGTGTACTTGACGATGAGCGCGACGATCGTCGTGGCGACGAGCGAGTACAGCAGAACCGCACCCGCGCCGACTGCCTGACGCCACAGCTGGTCGAAGCCCCCACCATAGAACAGTCCCTTGACGCCCGCGGGCGCCTCCGCCGTCGCGACGAATCCGACCAGCAGGGTGCCGACCAGACCACCGACGAGGTGGACACCGACGACATCGAGCGAATCGTCGTAGCCGAAGCGGTACTTCAGGCCGACCGCGAGGGCGCAGAGGACGCCCGCGACGATGCCGACGGCAAGCGCACCGAGCACGTTCACCGAGGAACAGGCGGGAGTGATGGCGACCAGACCGGCGACGATGCCGGAGGCGGCACCGAGGGTGGTGGCGTGCCCGTCACGAATCCGCTCGACGAGGAGCCAGGACAGCATCGCGGCGCAGGTGGCGATGACGGTGGTGAGGAAGGTGGCACCGGCGATCCCGTTGGAGCCCACAGCGGATCCCGCGTTGAAGCCGAACCAGCCGAACCACAGCAGGGCCGCGCCGAGCATCACGAACGGCAGGTTGTGCGGGCGGAACGGCGTTCCCGGCCATCCGCGGCGCTTGCCGAGGACGATGGCGAGGACCAGGCCGGCGATACCCGCGTTGATGTGCACCGCGGTACCACCCGCGAAGTCGATTGCCTTGAGCTGGTTGGCGATCCAGCCGCCCTTCTCCGCGGTCACGCCGTCGAAGGCGAAGACCCAGTGCGCCACCGGGAAGTACACGATGGTCGCCCACAGGCCCGCGAACAGCAGCCAGGGTCCGAACCGGAGGCGGTCCGCGACCGCGCCCGAGATCAGGGCGACGGTGATGATCGCGAACATCGCCTGGAAGGCGACGAACACGGTGGCCGGGATGGTGCCGACGAGCGGGATCGCCACGCCTGCGCCGGAGTCTGCGTCGGCCAGGTAGGCGCCGCCGAAGATGCCCTTCAGGCCGAAGTACTGGAACGGATCACCGAAGAGGCCACCCTTGTCCTCACCGAAGGCCACCGAGTAGCCGTACAGGACCCAGAGGATGCCCACGACGCCCATCGCGCCGATGCTCATCATGATCATGTTCAGCACGCTCTTGGCCCGGACCATGCCGCCGTAGAAGAACGCGAGCCCCGGCGTCATCAGCAACACGAGCGCGGCGCTGATCAGCATCCACGCGGTGTCCCCGGTGTCCGGCGCCCCGATTGTGGGAAATTCCACGTTGAGCCTCCTCCTTCTGTCGTCCCGCCCCTTGCGGCTTTCGACTTGGTGTGAAGACTGCTGATCCGGTGTTTCCGCTGTGACGCTGCCGTGTTTCGCTCGAGTGAACGCATCGGGGGAATGTGTTGCTTCTGCGTTTCACGAACCTGTCGCCCTCGTGAATGTCCCTGTGCGGAGGCCGGGCCGGGCCGGGCCACGCGGCTTCGTTACTCATTCGTTAGGCGTCCACCGACGGCCCGGACCGCACCGAGAGGGTTCTCGAGACCCCTTCTCACTCCCCGTCGAGCAGCTGCTCGAGCCGGCGCACGCAGAACGCCGAGATGTCGGCATGCGGGCCGAGCTGGAGGTGCGTGGCCAGACGCAGCAGCGGCACCGAGAGCAGGACCGCCGCGAGCACCTCGTTGAACTGCAGGTTCTGCACCTTCCAGCCGGTCAGCTCCTCGTAGCGGGCGACGGTCTCCTCCCGCGTCGGGGTGCCGGGCAGGGTCGGGTGTCCCTCGTTCTCGCTGCACGCCCAGTCCAGGAACAGCACCCAGGCCAGGTCGGCCTCGTGGTCGCCCAGGTACGCCATCTCCCAGTCGAGGACGCCGGCGACCGTCAGCTCCGGCGTGTACAGGATGTTCGACATGCGGGCGTCGCCCCAGACCAGCGTCACGTGCTCCGGCTCGTAGCGGTTGGCCTCGAGCCAGGCAAGGGCCTTCTCCATCGCCGGGGGCAGTTCCGGCGCCGCCCAGCGCACGGCCCAGTCGAGGTAGTTCACGATCTGCTCGACCGGCTTGTCCCCGAACTCGGGCATCGCCAGGAACCCGAGCCGCAGCTCCTCGGGGTCGAGGAGATGCACCTGCGCCATCGTCTCGATGCACTCCCACCACATCTTTGCCCGACCCTGCTCGTCGGCCTCGAAGTAGTTGCCTGCGGTGTGGTAGGAGGGGAAATCGCTGGGCGCCTCGGCGTTTCCGATGCGGTCCATCACGTAGTACGGAGTTCCGAGCGGGTTGTCGTCCGCGTCGATCCACCGGACGCCGGGGACCGGGAGATCGGTCGGCGCGAGCCGCTCCGAGACCAGGTACTGGCGCCGCAGGTCGTAGTCCGGGAACAGCGAGATCTCGGGCGGCCGCCGGAAGACGTACCCGGCCGACTCGTGCTCGGCACCCTCGAGGTCGAACAGGTAGGTCTCGGTCGAGAACCCGCGTTCGGTGCGCTTGAAGTCGACGATCTTCGCGTTCTGGGCACCCGGAATGCGCTGTCGGACAATCGGCTCGAGGGCGGCCGCCAGGTTCTCCGGCGTGACCCGCTCAGCCATTGTTGTTGCCGGATCGGTTGGCGCTCCAGTCGGTGTAGCCGTAGCGCGGGTTCACGCCCATGAACACCATCTCGACCAGTCCGTGTCCGACCTTGTCGCCCATCCGGACCTCGACCAGCGTCTCGCTGAGCATGCTCACCTTGCGGATCTCGTCGACGTCGGTGATGTCGACGTCGAAGCTGTCGCTGAAGTCCTTGCCGCGGTACATGCCCGACGCGTAGCCGTTGTACTCGTCGTACCCGGCGAGGCCCGGCCAGAAGTCGCACACCGGCTTGACCTCGATGACGTCGGTCGAGCGGTCCGCGCGGTGCACGGTGAACGTGCCGGACTTGACGACGCGGAGGTCGTCGCGGAAGTCCAGGTCGTGCTCGACGTCGATGATCGGCAGCGGCTCCCTGCCGGAGTCGATCGGGAAGAGCACCTCGCCCTCGAACTGCCAACGCTCCCCGGTGTGGGTCTCGCGCTGCGCGAAGTGCACCACCTCGTCGTCGAACTGGAAGATGCCCATGTAGTACAGGACCCCGGCCGGCACCTCGGAGGGCTGCATGTTCCCACCCTCGGGCAGGCTGCCGCCACCGCCGCCGTGGCGCACACCCCACGAATGGTCGCGACCGAACCACCAGTTGTCGGGGTCGATCTCGATGCGCTCGCCGTCGATCTCGATCCAGCCGGTGATGGTGCCGTTCTGGTAGAACCGGCGCGCATCCTCGCGGACCCGACCCCGGCTGCGGTGGAAGGCCGCGGTCTGCTCGTATACAGGGAAGTCACCGGTGAAGTCGAGCTGCAGGCTCAGGCCGTGCTCGTTGGACTCGACGGTGGAGCTCACCTTGCGCAGCGGCTCGACGATCTCGTATGTGTACGGCCCGACACTGAACGCGTTCAGGGCCCCGGTCTGCGGGTTCAGCTCGGTGGACATGCGCACCACGCGGGCCCGCTCACCTTTGCGGGTGACCATGGCGTAGGCGTCCATGACGTTGCGGTTCGGGTACTTCGCCATGCCGGTCATGATGCTGACCTCGCCGGACTTGTCGAAGCCGTACATCACGATGCGCTCGGTCCAGCGCAGGTCGCTCTGCGAGACGTGATCGAGGGTGGTGGGGAGCTGGTGGATGAGCAGTTCGTCGTGCGGCGTGATCATGGCGAGCCTTTCTGGGACGGAGGGTCCGCGAAATATAATACGGAGCATGTCGCAACGTAATACTTTCGGCGAAAACTCTCCGGTACTGTCCGCCGATGTGAGCGAACACAGGGATCGACAGATCCAGCAGCCGGGCGCAGGAAGGCCCCGCGACCCCGAGGTCGACCGTTCGATCCTCGAGGCCACCCGCGAACTGTTGACGGAATCGGGCTACCAGAAGACCACCATCTCGGCGATCTCCCGGCGCGCGAGGGTCGGCACCGCCGCGATCTACCGGCGCTGGGCGACGAGGGAGTCGATCGTCGAGGACGCGATCTTCGGCATGCAGGACGTGGAGCTGCCCACCGCGACCGGCGACCTGCGCGCGGACCTGCTCGCGTGGACGCGGATGTTCCTCGACCGGATCGCGGAACCCGCGACCCGGTCGGCCATCCCCGGCCTGCTCTCGGCCTACCACCACCACGAAGGCGTCTACGAACGGCTGGTCGGCCGCTCGGAACTGCCCGCCAGGGAGGCGATGACCCGCCTGCTCGCCTCGGCCGCGCCGGAGCGCACGGCCGAGACCACGCAGGCCACCGCGAACGCGGTCTTCGACCTGCTGATGTCGGCCACGACCGTGCGCGGGCTCACGGTCGGGCTGATCGACGCGGAGTCGTTCTGCGCCCGGACCGCGGACGCGTTGACGGTGCTCGCCGAGTCCGGGGTCTGACCCCTCGGGTCAGCCCAGCAGCGCGTCCACAAAGGCGCCGGGCTCGAACGGCGCGAGGTCGTCCGCACCCTCGCCCAGCCCGACGAGCTTCACCGGAACGCCCAGCTCGTGCTGCACCTGGAAGACGATGCCGCCCTTCGCCGTGCCGTCGAGCTTGGTCAGCACCACGCCGGTGATGTCGACGACCTCGGCGAACACCCGGGCCTGGACCAGCCCGTTCTGACCGACGGTGGCGTCGAGCACCAGCAGCACCTCGTCGACGACGGCGCGCTTCTCCACCACCCGCTTGACCTTGCCCAGCTCGTCCATCAGCCCGGTCTTGGTGTGCAGGCGGCCCGCGGTGTCCACGATCACGACGTCGACCCCGGTCTCGATGCCCTTGGTCACCGAGTCGAAGGCGATCGCGGCGGGGTCACCGCCCTCGGGACCACGCACCACCTCGGCGCCCACCCGCTCGGCCCAGGTCTGCAGCTGGTCGGCTGCGGCCGCGCGGAAGGTGTCGGCGGCGCCCAGCAGCACCCGGCGACCGTCCGCGACGAGCACCCGCGCCAGTTTGCCGGTGCTGGTGGTCTTGCCGGTGCCGTTGACGCCGACGACCAGTAGCACCCCTGGCGTCGCATCGTGCGGCAGCGCCCTGATCGAGCGGTCGAACTCGGGATGGAGCGCGTCGATCAGCACCGCGCGCAGCAGGGCCCTCGCCTCCGCCTCGGTCTTGACCGTGCCCGCGGCCATCTCGGCCCGCAGCCTGGTCACGATCTGCTCGGTGGTGGCGCTGCCGAGGTCCGCGATCAGCAGCGTGTCCTCGATCTCCTCCCACGAGTCCTCGTCCAGGTCGCCGCCGCCGAGCAGACCCAGCAGGCTCTTGCCGACCGCGGACTGCGAGCGCGAGAGCCGGCCGCGCAGCCGGTCCAGCCGGCCCGCAGTCGGCGCGATCTCCTCCACCGGGGCTGGGGCGGCCACAGGTGCCTCCTCGGCGGGGGCAGGCTCTGCCGGAGCCGGAGCAGGCGCCTCCTCGACAGGGGCCGCCTCGACCGGAGCGCGCTCGGCGGGGGCTTCGGGGGCGGAAGCGGCCGCAGGCGCCTCCTCCACGGGAGCAGGCGGGGCGGGCGCGGGCTCGACCGGGGCGGGCGGCACCTCCGTCACCGGCTCCTCGACCGGCTCCGCCACCGGCGGAGTCGGCCGCGACACGGGCGGCGCGGTGGCCGTCGCGCCCTGGCTGAAGCTGAACCCGCTCTCGGGCTTGTACCCGCCCGAACGGTCCTTCGCTTCTCCGATCTGACCGGGTGCCTGCTCGGTGGGCTGCAGGCTGACCCGCCGCCTCCGGTACAGCGCCCAGCCCACGACGAGCGCGACGAGAAGGACGGCCACGACGGCCGCGATTGCGATCCAAGCTCCGGTAGTCACGCCCCCCATCCTTTCAGGCACCGATCCGGCGCAGGGAGGCGACGCGAGATCCCCCGGTCAGCGAGCGGTCGGGGACCCGCTCGTCACTCCGCAACCGGCTGGGGAACGGCCAGGTTCTGCCCTCGCAAGCGCTGCGAGATGACCTGCGTGATGCCGTCGCCGCGCATGCTGACGCCGTACAGCGCGTCGGCCACCTCCATGGTCGGCTTCTGGTGCGTGATGACGATCAGCTGCGACTTCTCGCGGAGCTGCTCGAACAGGCCGATCAGGCGCCGGAGGTTGGTGTCGTCGAGGGCGGCCTCCACCTCGTCCATCACATAGAACGGGGAGGGACGGGCACGGAAGATCGCCACCAGCATGGCCACCGCGGTCAGCGACTTCTCGCCACCGGAGAGCAGCGAGAGGCGCTTGACCTTCTTGCCCGGCGGACGCGCCTCCACCTCGATGCCGGTGGTGAGCATGTCGGACGGATCGGTCAGCACCAGCCTGCCCTCGCCGCCGGGGAACAGTTTCGCGAACACCCCGACGAACTCGCGCTCGACGTCCAGCCACGCATCGGTGAACACCTGCAGGATCCGGGCGTCGACGTCAGCGACCACCCCGAGCAGGTCCTTGCGCGCGGTCTTGACGTCCTCGAGCTGGGTGGCCAGGAAGTTGTAGCGCTCCTCGAGCGCCGCAAACTCCTCCAGCGCAAGGGGATTGACCTTGCCGAGGGTCGCGAGGTCCCGTTCGGCCCGTTTGGCCCGCCGTTCCTGGGTCTCCCGGTCGTACGGCATCGGTGCAGGCGCCACCACCTGTTCGCCCCGCTCGCGCGCCTGCTCGAACTCGGCCATCTCGAGGGCCGACGGAGGCAGCGGAACGTCGGGTCCGTACTCCGCGACGAGGTCGTCCAGGCCGATACCGTGCTGCTCCGAGATGGTCTCCTCGAGCTGCTCGATCCGCAGCGCGGCCTGCGCCCGTGCCACCTCGTCGCGGTGCACGGCGTCGGTCAGCGCGGTCAGCTGGCCGGTGTACTGCCGCACCCGCTCCTTGACCGTCTCCAGTTGCTGCGTGCGCTCGGTCCGCTGCCGGGTCAGCTCGTCGCGGTGCGCCACGGCGGCCGCGACCACCTCCTCCAGGTGAGCCGCCACCCGCTGGCCCGACTCGGCGACCGCGGCGGCGACGGCGGCCGCGTTCTGTCGCGCGGCCATGGCCCGCTCGGCGCGAGCCCTGGCCTCGCGCTCCACCTGGGCCGCGCGCCGAAGCGAATCCGCCTTGCCACGAACCGATTCCGCTCGTTCCTCGGCGGTCCGCAGGGTCAGGCGCGCTTCCATCTCCACGGACCGCACCTCGGCCAGCGCCGCGGCCGCGGCCTCCCGCTCGCCGCTGCTGGGATCCCCTGCCGCCGGATCGCTGTCCAGCGACTGCTCCTGCTGGGCCAGCGCGAGGCGCTCCTCCAGCTCCCGCAACGACGCGACCGCCTCCTCACGGCCCGCCTCCGCCGCGGCGCGCTGGCCCGCCAGCCGATCGGACTCGGCGTGCGCGGCGCGGGCCACCTGGCCGAGCCTGCCGAGCTGCTCGTAGATCGCCGAAAGGGCCGCGTCGGACTCGTTGAGCGCGGCAAGGGTCTGCTCCGCGGACTCGGCGCGGAGCTCGCGTTCAGTGGTGGCCCCCGACAGCGCGGCGGAGAGCTCGTCCGCGCGCCGCTCGGCGTCCGCGAGGCCGGCCGTGGAGGCGTCGATGGCCGACTGCACCTCGAGGGTGGAGGGCCGCCGGTCGGAGCCACCGGTCATCCAGCCGGACCCGAGCAGGTCGCCGTCCCTGGTGACCGCGCGCAGGCCGGGCCGTCCTGCGATGAGGTCCGCGGCCTCCTCGAGCGTGTCCACCACGGCCACCTCGCCGAGCAGCGCGCCCAGCGCCCCGCGCAGGTTGTCGGGATGTTCGACCAGGTCGAGGGCGCGCTGCGCGGATCCGGGCAGCGCGGCGTCGTCACGCGGCGCCGCCGGGGCGCCATCCCCGACCACCAGTGCGGCCCTGCCGCCGTCGGCCTCCTTGAGCGCGGCGACGGCCGATCGCGCCGCCGCCACCGTCTGTGCCGCGATGGCGTCGGCGGCGGGCCCGAGCGCGGCGGCGATCGCGACCTCGTAGCCGTGCCGGATGCGCAACATCCCGGCGAGCGGGCCGATCAATCCCTCCCCGGAGCGATGTTCGATCAGCCAGGCGGCGCCGTCCTTCTGCTGCAGTCCGATCGAGAGCGCCTCGATCCTGGCCCGCAGCGACGCGACCTCCTGGCCGGCGGCGCGCTCGGCGTCCTGCAGTTCGGTGACCCGGGCGGTGGCCGCCTCGAGCGCGGCGACGGCGCGTTCGTTCTGGGTGTCGAGCCCGAGTTCGCCCTCGTCGAGATCACCGATCTGCGCCTGCACGCCTTCGAATTCCGCCTGCGCGGCATCGCCGCGGGCGCGCGCATCCTCGATGGCCAGCGTCAGCCGTGCCATCTCGGCGTCGACGGAGTCCGCCCGGGTGCGGAGGGTGTCCACCTGGCCGGAGAGCCGGGCCAGGCCCTCACGACGGTCGGCGATGGCCCTGACCGCGGCCATGTGCGCCCGCTCGGCAGCGGCGGAGGCCTCCTCGTACTCGGTCAGCGTGTCCTTCGCGGCATCGAGGGTGGCCCTGGCCATCTCGACCGCGGCCACCAGCTCCGCCTCCTCCGCCGCGACGCGTTCGGCCTGCGCCTCGAGCTGGTCGGGGTCCTGCCCGCGACTCGAGGTGGGCGCGCTGTCGAGGTGGCGGGCACGTTCGCTGGCGATCCTGATCGTGGCGTTGACCCGCTCGGCCAGCGCGGAGAGCTGGAACCACGTCTGACCCGCGGCCTCCGCGCTCGGGGTCAGACGGGCCAACGCCTGTTCGTGAGCACCGAGCTCCGCGGACGCCGCCTCGAGCTCGGCCTGCACGTGCTCCTGCTGGGCTCGGGCCATCGCCTCGTCCTTGGACTGCGACGCCAGCTCGGCCCGCCGGGTGACCAGGTCGTCGGCCACCAACCGCAGCCGGGCGTCGCGCAGGTCGGCCTGCACGGTCTGCGCGCGGCGCGCGACCTCGGCCTGCCTGCTCAGCGGCTTGAGCTGACGACGCAGTTCGGTGGTGAGGTCGGTCAGCCGAGCGAGGTTGGCCTGCATGGCGTCCAGCTTGCGGACGGCCTTTTCCTTGCGCTTGCGGTGCTTGAGGACGCCCGCGGCCTCCTCGATGAACGCGCGGCGGTCCTCCGGACGGGACTCCAGGATGGCGGCCAGGCGGCCCTGACCCACGATGACGTGCATCTCCCGGCCGATGCCGGAGTCGCTGAGCAGCTCCTGGACGTCCATCAACCGGCACGAGCTGCCGTTGATCTCGTACTCGCCCGCGCCGTCGCGGAACATCCTCCTGGTGATCGAGACCTCGGAGTACTCGATCGGCAGCGCGCCGTCGGAGTTGTCGATGGTGAGCGTCACCTCGGCGCGGCCGAGCGGGGGCCTTCCGGAGGTGCCCGCGAAGATGACGTCTTCCATCTTGCCGCCGCGCAGGGCCTTCGCGCCCTGCTCGCCCATCACCCAGGTGAGGGCGTCGAGGATGTTCGACTTGCCGGACCCGTTCGGTCCCACCACGCAGGTGATGCCCGGTTCGAACCGCAGAGTCGTGGCGGACGCGAAGGATTTGAAGCCCTTCAGCGTCAGACTCTTGAGATGCATGGCGAATGACGTTACTGCACCGCACCGACCGAATCGGCCATTGAACGCCGCGCCGGGGCGAACACCAGACCTCCGCCCCGACGCCCTCGAGTTACCCCCGGGCGCCGGGAACCGGGGAGCCCACCGTGAACTTCGCGCCGAACGGGTCGGTGACCTCCGCCGTCCGCCCGTACGGCATGTCCGTCGGGTCGTCCGCGGTGCCCCCGGCTGCTCGGGCGGCGGCGACGGCCACGTTCGCATCGTCCACCTGGAACAGCGTGCCCCAGGCCGATGCGGGCGCGGCCGGGTCACCCACGATGCCGCCGATCTCGTGTCCGTCCGGTCGGCGTAGAAATGTGAAGTCCATGCCGGGCAGGTCGTCGTTCCCGTCCAGCGTGAAGTCGAACACCGCGGCATAGAAGTCGCGGGCCGGGCCGGGTCTCGGCGTCACCAGGTCGTTGCGCAGCAGCGTGTTCGGCTCGTTCACCAACTCGCAGCCGACGTGCGCCTGCCCCTGCCACAGCCCGAATTGTCCACCCGAGGGATCGCGCATGATCGCCATCCGGCCCTGCCCCATCACGTCCATCGGTTCGACCAGCACGGCACCGCCCGCGTCCCTGGATCGAGCGACCGTTTCGTCGACGTCGTCGGTTGCCAGGTAGACGTTCCACCAGAAATCCGTCGCGTTCTCGTCGGGGTTCGGCATCAGCGCGGCGACCTTCTTGCCCCGCAACAGACACATCGTGTACCGCCCGGATTCTTCGGGGCCGATGTCGAATTCCCAGCCGAAGACCTGCCCGTAGAACGACATCGCCCGATCCAGGTCGGGGATGCCCAGGTCGATCCAGGTGGGGGTGCCAAGCGGTTGGTTCGTCGTGACGGCGCTCATCGCTACTCCTCAACTGTCGGGTACGCCGTCGACGGTAGCCTTCGGCGCCGACACGGACCCTGCACTACTCTCCCCCGAGTGATCGATGACGTGACCAGTTCCAAGGGGCTCAGGGCGGGGGCCCTCAGCCTGACTTCCAGCGTGGTGATCGGGGTGGCCTCGGCCGGCCCCGCCTACAGCATCGCCGCCACCCTCGGCCTCGTCGTCGCGGCGGTCGGGCTGCAGGCCCCTGTGGTCGCGTTGCTCGCGTTCGTCCCGATCCTGTTCGCCGCGTTCGGCTACAAGGAGCTCAACCGCGCCGACCCGGACTGCGGCACCACCTTCGTCTGGGCCACGCGTGCGTTCGGCCCGTCCTGGGGCTGGATGGCCGGCTGGGCCATCGTGGTCGCGGACGTCCTGGTGATGGCGAGCATGGCCCAGGTAGCGGGCCAGTACACCTTCCTGCTGTTCGGCGCGGACGGGATCGGCCACGACGCGACCAGCGTCTGGGTGCTCCTGCTCGGCGTCGCGTTCATGCTCGCCATGACCTACCTGTGCTTCCGCGGCATCGACATCTCGGCTCGCTTCCAGTCGGTGCTGCTGACGATCGAGTTCGTCGCGCTTGTGGTGTTCGCGGTGGTCGCCCTCGTCCGGGTGTGGTTGGGCAACGCGGGCGCGGCGGCCCTGACCCCGCAGTGGAGCTGGTTCAACCCGTTCGAGATCGGTTCGTTCTCCACGTTCGTCAACGCGATCCTGCTGATGGTGTTCATCTACTGGGGCTGGGACTCGGTGGTGTCCGTCAACGAGGAGACCGTCGACAAGCGGAGTACTCCTGGCCGCTCCGCGGTCATCTCGACCGTCGTGCTCGTCTCGTTGTACGTGCTGGTGACGGTCGCCGCGCAGTCCTTCGCCGGTGTCGGCACCGAGGGCACGGGGTTGGCCAATCCCGAGCATTTCGACGACTTCTTCGCCGCGATCGGGACCGCGGTGTTCGGCGAGGGCCTGCTTGGGCAGCTGCTCGTGCACGTCCTGCTGCTGATGATCCTGACCTCGGCGATCGCGTCGACGCAGACCACCATCCTGCCGACCGCACGCACCACCCTGTCGATGGGTGTGTTCAAGGCGCTGCCGGACAGCTTCGCGAAGGTGCATCCCCGCTTCCTGACGCCGACGGTGTCCACCCTGGCGATGGGCGGGGTGTCCGCAGGGCTCTACATCGCGTTCAACTTCGTCTCCGCAGGCAACCTGATCTTCGATTCGGTCTCCGCGATCGGGATCGCCGTCGGCTTCTACTACGGCATCACCGGCGTGTCCTGCGCCTGGCTGTACCGCGACACGCTGCGCGACGGCCGACGCGAACTGTGGATGCGGGGCATCCTCCCCCTTCTCGGCGGCGCGATGCTGCTGTTCTCCGCAGGCTGGACGGCGGTCACCTCGTTCGCCTCGGACTACGGCGAGACCAGCTGGACGATGCCCTTCGCCCCGCACTGGCAGGTCGGTGGCGTGTTCATCCTCGGGGTCGGGTCGATGCTGTTGGGCCTGCAGCTGATGTGGTGGTGGCGCAGCCGCAACCGCGTGTTCTTCGACGGCGAGATCATCGAGCGCCGACTGCCCGGATCCGAGGCCCGCGACCGCGAGCCGGTCGCCTGAGGTCGCCCCGCTCCCGCTACGGCGGGTCAGGGGCGCTTGGCAGATGGCATGACCCGCTTGAGCACCTCGAGCATGGAGCCTGGGATGCGGGGCGCCCCTACAGGATTGCGACCGCCACGATCAGACCGAGCGCGACGTGAGCGGCCGCCACCACGAGCACCTCGGGGGTGAAGCGCTCCTCGGCGAGCACCTCGCCGATGTCGATGCCGGTCACGAGCTCGATGAACCGCACCGAGAACACCTGCGCGACGATCCCCAACAGGCCGAATACGAGCGTGTAGATCAGGCCCTCGACCAGCCGGCCGGAGGAGGCGTAGATCGCCAGCACGATGATCAGCGCCATGCTCACCATGCCCGCGGACGTCACGATCGCGGCGTTGGGCCTGCCCTCGCGCACCAGCGTCCGCAGATGACCTGGCGTGGTCCAGTCGATGGCGTAGAAGCCGAGGACCATCAGCACCAGACCGACGATCGCGTACAGCGCGATCGCGGAGACGCCCCTGCCCAGATCGGACCAGTAGTCGCTGCCGAGGGCCAGCACCTCAGTCGTCATCAATCGCTCCGTTCGGTATGCGTCGGGTTCCAGAGTGCGGTCACGGCTGCGGGATCCGGTGCGGCACGAAGGCGGCGCCGTCATCGGTGATCAGCCCGGAGGTTTCCCTGATGCCGAGGCCTGCGGCGGTGTCGCCGACGATCCAGGCTCCGAGTGCAGGGCGCATGCCGTCGAATTCCGGTAGCGGGTCGAGCAATTGGTAGACGAAGCCCTCGTCGCCGTAGATGCCGCCGGTGGTCGTCTCCATGCCTGCGCCGACCACCGAGATGTTCGCGCCCTCGCGGCCGAGCCTGGGCTTGCGCACGTACTCGGTGAGCTCGTGCGGGTCATCGAGATAGGCGGGCAACAGGTTCGGGTGCCCGGGGTACATGCCCCACAGCACCGCCAGGATCGCCTTGTTGCTCAGCAGCGTCTTCCAGAGCGGTTCGACCCACATCGTCTCCGGGAGCAGCTCGAGGGCCTTCTTCCCGAAGTCGTCGTCGAGCACCCACTCCCACGGGTAGAGCTTGAACAGGGTCGAGATCGGCGCCTCTTCGAGATCGACGAACCGGTGCAGGTCCTCGTCGTAGCCGATCTCCTCGATCGCCAGCGCCACGGTGTTCAGTCCCGCCTCCGCCGCGGTCTCCTGGAGGTAGGCGACGGTGATGTTGTCCTCGCCGCTGGCATCCGCGGACGACCACGAGAAATGCGCCTCGTCGCCGGGCAGCCGGTCGCGGATCTCTCCCCAGCGCTCGACCAGCGACTCGTGCAGTGAGTTCCACTGGTCGTCGTCGGGATGGGTGTCCTTGAGCCAATGCCATTGCAGGATGGACGCTTCGAGCAGGGTGGTCGGTGTGTCCGCGTTGTACTCGAGCAGCTTCGCGGGACGCCGACCGTCGTAGCGGAGGTCGAAGCGACCGTAGACGTGCGGGTCGCCGCGACGCCAGGACTCGGCGATCGGACCCCAGGTCCATTCCGGCAGGCCGAAGTCCGCGAACCGCTCGGTGAGGATCACCTGCTCGACCGCGTTGAGACACATCGAGTGCAGCAGTTCGACATCGGCCTCGATCGCCAGGATCTCGTCCATGTCGAACTCGTAGTGCACCGACTCGTCCCAGTAGGGCCGTGCGGTGCCGTCCCCGAGCCGGGCAGGGGTGCCGTAGACCAGCCCCTGGGACTCGACGATCTTCTGCCACCCCTGACGCGGGGTGGAACGAACTCTGCGCACGTCAGCTCCCGCCGCTGCCGGTCGACTTGCTGCCGAACCCGCCTCGTTGAACCGTCGTACCGGACTTGGTCACGACGGTGGTTGACCCCTTGGGCGTGACGACCGTGCCGCCGGTCACCTTGGTGCCAACGCCGCCTGCGCTCCCGCCGTAGTAGTAGCGGTACGGCGAGCCCGCGTAGATGAACATGCCCGCCATGGCGCCCGAACCGGGAGACCCCGTCGTGCAGTACGACTCGTCGACCTCGACCTCGGTGTTCGGGTCGATGCAGGTGGCCTGGACCTCGTCCGAGGACAGCGCGGTGTATCCGAGCGCGACCAGCCCGACCACGCCGACCACCGCGGCGCCGCCGATCAGGCCCTTGCGCCGCTTACGACGGCGTTCCTCGGCCTTCGCCTCGGCCTCGGCCGCCAGCCGCTCCTGCTCGGCGCGTTCCTTGCGGGCCTTGTCCCTGGCTCGCGCCTCGCCGACGGTCGGCGGACGGGGCACGGTGGTGCCGGGTTCCTGACGCCGTATCCGGCCGCCGCTCGGGGCCTGCGCGGCCTCGTCGCCGGCACCGGCCCCGTCCGCGCCGCCGGCCTCGCCTGCGCCGCTGCGGTCGTCCGGCTCGCCCTGATCCGGTCCCACTCGTCCCTCCCCATCCTGTGACGTCATCGCACCGACGTCAGCGTTCGTCGAAACCGGTGAGATTTCCTGTTGCCCCCGACCAGCTCTCTACCACCAGATCGACCTGCCCCGGTGTCGAACCGGACCGGAGCAGCTCCAGCAGCAGCTCGCACTGCGGCCGGGGCCCCTCGGCGATCACCAGCACGCGGCCATCCGGGCGATTGGTGGCATGCCCCACGAGGCCGAGTTCGAGTGCCCTCGACCGCGTCCACCACCGAAAACCCACGCCCTGAACGAACCCGTGCACCCAGGCGGTCAGGCGCACCTGCTCCGGTGGGCGCATCGGGGGCTCGCTCAGCTACTTCTTCGGCGGCGTGAGCTTGTGCACGCTGCCGTCAAAGCTGGTGGTGTACAACGCCGCCGGATCCCAGCCGGGGCCGGATCCGAACCGGACGGAGCTCGTCAGCGGCAGACCGGAGCCGATCTCGCAGGTGGATCCGGTGGCGGGGTCGACCCGAACGACCTTGCCCGCGCCGTTGAGCGCCATGTAGACGTTGCCGTCGGCTCCCACGGTGAGGTCGTCGCCCGCGTTGGTCGCACCGGATCCCGCGACCTTCACAGTGCGGACCGAGCCCTTGAGATCGGTCGCGTTCAGCTCCCGGATCTCGGTGTTCGAGTCAAAGGTGTTGCCGACGTACACGGTTGCGCCGTCCGCTGACACGGCGAGGCCGTTGGCGGAGCCCAGGTCGGTGCGCACCGACGCCGGGGTGCGCGGCTGCGCGGCCGGAATGCGGGTCAGACCCTGATCGGACCCGAGGTTCCTGGTGACCAGCAGGTCACCGTTCGCCAGCCGGGCAAGGCCGTTCGGCATGGTCAGCCCCTTGGCCACCGTGGTCTTCTCGCCGGTGTCCAGATTGACGGACTCGACGGTGCCGTTCTTGCTGTTCGACAGGCCGGCCATCGCGGTGTTCCCGGTGGTGAACAGGATGTTGTCACCGCTGAGGACGATGCCGCCCGGACCGGTGAAGTCCGAGACCAGCGTGCCGGTCTTGCCCGCGGGGGTCAACGTGCGGATGGCTCCGTCGCCGAACAGGGTGCCCTCGGACAGCAGCATCTTTCCGCGGCCGTCGAACGCCAGGTTCTCCAGCATCCCGAAACCATCGGCCACCTCGCTCGCCGTCCACGGCGTACACGACTGCGCGACAGCGGTGGTCGTGGTGGCGGTCGGCGTCGTGGTCGCGGCGGCAGGCGCGGGCGCCGAGCTCGCGGGCGTCGACGTCGCGGGCGCCACGGTCGACGGCGCGGTGGTCGCAGGGGTCGACACGGCGGCCGTCGTCGTCGGCGCGGCGGCCGTGGTGGTCGGCGCGGCGGCCGTGGTGGTCGGCGCTGCGGACGACGGCGCGGCCTGTTCCGGCAACGGCGAGGTCAGGCCGGGCAGCGAGAAGGGCGGCGCGACAGCGGTCGTCGTCGTGGCCGCCGGCTCCGTCGGGGTGGGAGCTGGCTGAGTGGGAGCGGGCTGGGCGACGGCGATCGGGGCACCCACGATCGCGCCGGTGGCCACCAGGGCACCGACCATCGCAACACGAGAGAGCAACATGGCGCCTATTTGATCACGAATCAGTTTCAACCGTCAGGTTCACCACGGTGCCATTTTTCAGGGTACGTCCGACGGTGCACACCTTGTCCACGGATTTGAGCACAACGGTGAGCAGACGCTCCTGCGCCTCGGCGTCGAGTTCGCTGAGATCGACCTGGAGGACCTCGTCCAGCCGGGGGTACACCTCGTTCTCACGGTCCGCCGCGCCCGACACCCGGATGGTCGCGTCGTAGTTGTCCCCGAGCCTGCGCGAGAGCGGCAGGTCCGAGCTCATGCCGCTGCACGCGGCCAGCGCGATCTTGAGCAGCTCACCGGGGGTGAACACGCCCTCGACGCTCTCCGAACCGATCAGCACCTCGGCGCCGCGGGAGCTGCGGCCCGTGTAACGGCGCGTGCCGGTGCGCTCGACCCACAGCTCGGTGGACGCGGCGGGGACGGGAGCGGAACTCTGATCAGCCATACCCCGAATCCTGCCACTCGCCACCGACGGTCCCGCAGCCGACGTGCGACCTCAGCCCTCCCTCGCCGGGGTCGGACTGTGATCGGCGGTCGCCCGTTCCGCCCACGAGGGCGTGTCGTCCCAGGCCTGGATGCCCCTGATGTCCGGCATGTCCGACCGGTTGAAGACCGGGTCCATGCCCCTCCTGCGCTGATCGGTGTAGTGCCGCATGAGCCGGAAGGCCAGCACCGACAGCGGCGCGATCGCGACCAGGTTGATCGTCGCCATCACCCCCATCGACAGGTCCGCCAGGCTCCAGATCAGCGGGAGCGAGCCGACCGCGCCACCGAAGGCGCACAGCACCACGAGCGCGCGGAAGCCCTGCAGCGCGCCCTTCGACGGCGTCAGGAACCCGATGTTGGACTCGCCGTAGTAGTAGTTGCCGATCACCGAGGTGAAGGCGAGGAAGAAGAGCGCAACGGTCAGGAAGTGGATCGTCCACTCCCCCAGATGCTCCGCCAAAGCGACCTGGGTGAGCGAGGCGCCGGACTCGGTGCCGTAATCGGGGTTGGCCAGCAGGATGATGAACGCGGTCGTGGTGCACACGAGCAAGGTGTCGAAGTACACGCCGAGGCTCTGCACCAGGCCCTGCTTGGCCGGATGGGAGATCGACGCCGTTGCCCCGGCGTTCGGCGCCGAGCCCATTCCCGCCTCGTTGGAGAACAGTCCCCGCCGGACACCCTGCATGATGGCCGCGCCGACGCCGCCGCCGACGACCTCCTCGATCCCGAACGCGTTCTCCACGATCAGCGTCAACATCTCGGGCACCCGACCGATGTTCATTAGCACCACGATGAGACCGAGCAGCAGGTAGATGCCCGCCACGACGGGCACCACGACCTGCGAGACGGACGAGATCCGTCGCACGCCACCGAAGATCACGGCGGCGGTCAGCGCCGCGACCACGACGCCGACGATCACGTTCACGGTGTCCGAAGACCCGCCAACCGAGGTGTCGACGGCATCCGCGATCGAATTGGACTGCACGGCAACGAACACGAACCCGTAGGTGACGGTGATGACCACCGCGAAGACGGCGCCCATCCACCGTCTGCCGAGTCCGTACTGCATGTAGTACGCCGGTCCGCCGCGGAAGCTGTCCCGGTCGCGGACCTTGTAGAGCTGCCCGAGGGTGGACTCGACGAAGGCGGTCGCGCCGCCGACGATCGCCATCGCCCACATCCAGAAGACCGCACCGGGCCCGCCGACACTGATCGCGATCGCGACGCCCGCGATGTTGCCGGTACCGACCCGCGACGCCGCCGAGATCGCGAACGCCCGGAACGAGGAGATGCCAGGGCGGCCGTCCGCGAGGTCGGCAGGCTTGTCGGTGATGACCCGGAACATCTCCCGCAGCAGGCGAACCTGGACGAACCTGGACCGGATCGAGAAGTACAGGCCGAGACCGACCAACAGCACGATGATCAGGTACCAGAACTTGTCGTTGACTGCGTTGACGAGATCGATCGCGGTGTCCATGGTGGATCCTCTGCCGTCGGAGTCGATCGTGACAGCGACGATCATCTCCCGTGCACGGCCCGGATGAGGGCCAACACGCGAGGGCCGATCGGCTACACCTGGAAGCGGTACCCCATCCCCGATTCGGTGATCAGATGCTTGGGCTGCGACGGATCACGCTCCAATTTGCGGCGCAGCTGCGCGAGATACACACGCAGATAGTGGGTTTCGGTGGCATACGACGGACCCCACACCTCGCGCAGCAGCTCCTTCTGCCCGACCAGCTTGCCCTTGTTGCGCACCAGCATCTCCAGCATCCCCCACTCGGTCGGCGTCAGGTGCACCTCGCGCTCGTCCTTGATCACCCGCTTCGCGGCCAGGTCGACGGTGAACGACTCGGTCACCACCACCGGCTCGCCCACATCGGTTGCCGCGGAGTGCCGCCGCACCGCGGCCCGCAGCCGTGCCAGGAACTCGTCCATGCCGAAGGGCTTGGTGACGTAGTCGTCGGCGCCCGCGTCGAGCGCCTCGACCTTGTCCGCCGAATCGGTGCGCGCGGAGAGCACGATCACCGGGGCGGTCGACCAGCCGCGCAGGCCGGCCAGCACCTCGATGCCGTCCATGTCCGGCAGACCCAGGTCGAGCACGATCACCTCGGGGTGCTTCTCGGCGGCGGCCCGCAGCGCTGCCGCCCCTGTCGCCGCGGTGGTCACCTCGTAGCCCCGCACGCTCAGATTGATCCGCAGTGCCCGCAGGATCTGCGGCTCGTCGTCGATCACCAGCACCCGTGTCACGCAGTCACCTTCCCGATCCCAGCCAAGTCCACCACCATTGTCAGCCCGCCGCCCGGAGTGTCCGTGGCACTGACACTTCCCCCCATCGCCTCGACGAACCCGCGCACCACCGACAATCCCAGGCCGACCCCGGTGGACATGTCGCGGTCACCGAGGCGTTGGAACGAATCGAAGATCTGTTCCTCCGCGCCTCGGGCGATCCCGGGGCCGGTGTCCGCGACCGTGATCAGCACCCGATCCTTCACCGGCGCGGCCGCGATCCGCACCATCGAGTCCGGTGCGTAGCGGAGCGCGTTGTCCACCAGATTCGCGAGCACCCGCTCCAGCAGTCCGCTGTCCGCCATCACCGCGTTGCCCCCGACCTCGACCTTCACCCGGTCCGGGCCTGCCCGGCCGAATCCGGGCGCACCCACCCCGACGCCGACCAGTGCGCGATGAACCACCTCTTCCAGGTAGACCGGGCGTAGGGTCGGTCGCACCACGCCCGCGGCCAGCCGCGACGAGTCGAGCAGGTTGCCCACCAGATTGGTCAGCTGGTCGGCCGATTCCTCCACGGTGGCAAGCAGTTCCGCCGTGTCCTCCGGCGAGAACTCCACGTCGTCGCTGCGCAGGCTCGAGACCGCGGCCTTCACCGCGGCGAGGGGCGTCCGCAGGTCGTGGCTCACCGCGGACAGGAGCGACCGCCGTAGCCGGTCCGCCTCCGCGAGGGCCTGCGCCTTGCTGGCCTCCTCAGCGAGCTCGCTTTGCCGGATCAGTCCCACCGCCTGATTCGCGACGGCCAGCAGCACCCGCCGGTCGCGGGCGTGCAGTTCATCGCCGCGCAGCGCCAACGCGTACGCGCCGTCGCTGACCTCACACACGGTGTCGGCCTGGTCGACCTCCGCGGGCGGATTCGGTCCCACCGAGCTCACCGCCCCGTGCCCGCGACGGATCATGCTCACCGACTGTTGGGCGTACGTCTCGCGAACCTTCTCCAGCAACGCGGGCAGGTCGGCCCCGCGCAACACCGACCCCGCGAACAGGGCGAGCAGTTCCGCCTCCTTCGACGCCCGGCGCGCCTCCCTTGCCCGCTTGGCCGCGGCGTCCACCAGGACGGCCACCGCGACCGCGATCACCAGCAGCACCACCGTGGTGATGAAGTTGTCCGGCTCGGCGATCGTGAAGCTGCGCAGCGGCGGGGTGAAGAAATAGTTGAGGAGCAGGCCCGAGATCAGCGCGGACAGGGCGGCGGGCGCGACGCCGCCGAGCAGGGCGACGAGGAGCACCACGATGAAGAACAGTGCGCCCTCCCCGCCCCACCCGAAGGACCGGTTGACCACGCCCATGACCAGCGCGGCGGCCGAGGGCACCAGGACCGCGGCGACCCAGGCCAGGATCTTTCGCGAACGGGTGCCGACCGGGGTCAGCCTGCGGGGAGTGCTCGACTCACCGTGCGTGACCATGTGCACGTCGATCGATCCGGACTCCTGCACGACGGCCGCACCGATGCCCTCGTCGAAGATGCGGGCCCAGCGCGACCGCCTCGAGGTCCCCAGCACCAGCTGGGTCGCGTTGGCGGCTCGCGCGAACTCGAGCAGGGTCGACGGCACGTCGTCGCCGACCACGCTGTGCAGGCTCGCGCCGATGCTGGTCGCCAGCTTGCGCACCTTGCCCATCTCCGGCGCGGACACCCCGGCCAATCCGTCGCCGCGCACCACGTGCACGACGATCAGCTCGGCACTGGACTTCGAGGCGATCCGGCCTGCCCGGCGCACGAGGGTCTCCGACTCCGGACCCCCGGTGACGGCCACCACCACGCGCTCCCTGGCCTCCCAGGTATCGGTGATCTCGTTCTCCGCGCGGTACTTCGCCAGCGCCGCGTCCACCTGATCGGCTACCCACAGCAGCGCGAGCTCGCGCAGCGCGGTGAGGTTGCCGCGGCGGAAGTAGTTGCTCAGCGCCGCGTCGACCTTCTCCGCGGCGTAGATGTTTCCGTGGGAGAGCCTGCGGCGCAGTGCCTCCGGGGTGACGTCCACGAGCTCGACCTGGGTCGCGGCACGCACCACCTCGTCGGGGACGGTTTCCCGCTGCGTCACCCCGGTGATCTGCTGGACCACGTCGTTGAGGCTCTCGAGGTGTTGCACGTTGAGCGTGGTGAGCACGTCGATGCCGGCGGCGAGGACCTCCTCGACGTCCTGCCACCGCTTCTCGTTCCGGCTGCCGGGGGTGTTGGTGTGGGCGAGCTCGTCGACCAGCACCAGCGCCGGCCTGCGGCGGAGCACCGCGTCCACGTCCAGTTCGGGCATCGTGGTGCCGCGGTACTCGATCAGCTTCGGCGCCACCACCTCGAGGTCGCCGATCTGCGCGGCCGTGCGGGCGCGGCCGTGGGTTTCCACCACGGCCGCGACCACATCGGTCCCCCGTTCCCGACGGCGATGGGCCTCGCCGAGCATCGCGAACGTCTTGCCCACCCCGGGGGCAGCGCCCAGGTAGATGCGCAGTTCACCGCGCTTGCCCTCGCCCCCGGAACCGGTACCGCTCACTCCGTCATCATCCACCAGTTGGCACTTCAGTCGCAGGAAGGCGCGGTCAGGCCCAGTGCGAGGTTCAGCTCGAGCACGTTCACCCGTTCCGCGCCGAGCAGGCCGAGCTGGCGGCCCTCGGTGTGTTCGTCGACGAGCTGGCGGACCCGCTCCTCACCGAGCCCGTTCACCGCGGCGACCCTTGGCACCTGGATCGCGGCGTACGCGGGACTGATGTGCGGGTCGATGCCGGAACCGGATCCGGTTACCGCGTCGACGGGAACCTGATCGGGGCGCACGCCCTCCCGCTCGGCGATCACCGTGCGGCGCTCGGTGACGAACGCCGCCAGGATCTCGCTGCTGGGACCCTGGTTGGTGGGCAGGGCGGTCGCCGGGTCGCCCGGCGCGAACGCGTCGTCATCGGAGACCGAACCGGTGACCCTGTTGTGGAAGAACGGATCCGGCGCACCGGACTCCACCTGCGGGTCCACCCCGACCCAGCGGCTGCCGACCACGCATCCGTTGGTGTCGCGCACCGGCGAGCCCTCCGCGGATCCGGAGCTGATCCGGCCCACCCCCCACACCGCGGCGGGGTAGATCACCCCGAGGATCACGGTGAGCGCGAGCAGGACCAGCAGGCCGGCCCACACCTGCTTCACGAAACCGATAGTGAATCGCATTCAAGCTCACCCAATTCCAGGAATAAGTCGTACGACGAGGTCGATCAGCCAGATGCCGATGAACGGCGTGATCACGCCGCCGAGCCCGTAGATCAAGAGGTTTCGGCCCAGCAGCTGCGAGGCCGAGGACGGTCGGTAGCGCACACCCTTGAGCGCCAACGGGATCAGCGCCACGATCACCAGCGCGTTGAAGATCACCGCCGACACGATCGCCGACTGCGGCGTCGCCAGACGCATGATGTTCAGCGTGTCGAGCTGCGGGTAGATCCCGCTGAACAGCGCGGGCAGGATGGCGAAGTACTTCGCCAGGTCGTTGGCCAGGGAGAAGGTGGTTAACGCGCCGCGGGTGATGAGCAGCTGCTTGCCGATCTCCACGACCTCGATGAGCTTGGTGGGATCCGAATCCAGATCCACCATGTTCCCGGCCTCCTTGGCCGCGGAGGTGCCGGTGTTCATCGCCACGCCCACGTCGGCCTGGGCCAGTGCGGGCGCGTCGTTGGTGCCGTCACCGGTCATCGCGACCAGACGGCCACCCCGCTGCTCCTTGCGGATCAGCTCGAGCTTGTCCTCCGGGGTCGCCTCCGCCATGAAGTCGTCCACCCCGGCCTCGGCGGCGATCGCCTTGGCGGTCAACGGGTTGTCGCCGGTGATCATGACGGTGCGGATGCCCATGGCCCGCAGCTCGGCGAACCGCTCGGCGATTCCGGGCTTGACCACGTCGGAGAGCTGGATGACACCGAGGACCCTCGGACTCCCGGCCTCGACCACGGCCACCACGAGCGGCGTGCCACCGACCTGGGCGATCTCGTTGACGGTGTCGGTCACCGCGGGGGCCACACCGCCCCCCTGCTCCCGCACCCACGACAACGTGGCGTCGCTGGCCCCCTTGCGGATCTGCATTCCGTTGAGGTCGAGACCGCTCATCCTGGTCTGTGCGGTGAACGGCACGAATTCGCCGTTCTTCTCCGCCTCGGACGGATCGAGGGCGAGCCCGAAGTCCTTGGCGCACAACTCCACGATGCTACGGCCCTCGGGCGTGCCGTCCGCAAGGCTTGACAGCCGGGCGGCTTCCGCCAGCTCCCCCGCGGTGGCACCGGGAGCGGGGTGCAGGGCGGTGGCCCTGCGGTTGCCGTAGGTGATGGTGCCGGTCTTGTCCATCAGCAGCGTGTCGATGTCGCCAGCCGCCTCGACCGCACGGCCCGACATGGCAAGCACGTTGCGCTGCACCAGTCGATCCATGCCCGCGATGCCGATGGCCGAGAGCAACGCGCCGATGGTCGTCGGGATGAGGCAGACGAGCAGCGCGATCAGCTTGATCGGGTCCTGCTCCTGGCCCGCGTACATGCCCATCGGTCCGATGGCGACAACGGCCAGCATGAAGATGATCGTCAGCGAGGCCAGCAGGATGTTCAGGGCGATCTCGTTGGGCGTCTTCTGCCGTGCGGCGCCCTCGACGAGGGCGATCATCCGGTCCACGAAGGAGTGCCCCGGCGCCGCCGTGATCTCGACGACGATCCGGTCGGACAGCACGATGGTGCCGCCGGTCACCGCACAGCGGTCGCCTCCGGACTCGCGGACCACGGGCGCGGATTCGCCGGTGATGGCCGACTCGTCCACGGTGGCGATGCCCTCGACGACGTCGCCGTCGCCGGGGATCACCTCTCCAGCGACCACGACCACCCGATCACCGACCACCAGCTCCGCGCCAGGGATCGACTCGATCGCACCTCCGGCGGTGATGCGGTGAGCGGTGGTGTCCTGCTTGACCTTCCGCAGGCTTGCCGCCTGGGCCTTGCCGCGCCCCTCGGCGACGGACTCGGCCAGGTTCGCGAAGAGCACCGTGAACCACAGCCAAGCCGCGACCACCCAGGAGAACACCGACGGGTCGGCGATCGCCATCACGGTGGTGACGACCGAGCCGATGAGGACGACGAACATGACGGGGTTGCGCGCGAGGTGCCGCGGGTCGAGCTTGCGGACCGCCCCTGGCAGCGACGTGAGCAGCTGCCTCGGGCTGAAGATCCCGCCCTGCACCCGGTTCTGGTGGTGCTGCTCGTCCCCCACGCCTTCCCCGGATCGCGGGGCGACGTCGAGTCGTTCGGTTGTGTTCACACTCATTGCAGAGCCTCCGCGATCGGGCCCAGAGCCAGGGCCGGGAAGAATGTCAGCGCCGCGACCAGGACGACGGTTCCGGTGAGGAGTCCGGCGAACATCGGGCCTGCGGTGGGCAGGGTGCCTGCGCCGGGCGCCGTCTTCTTCTGCGACGCCAACGATCCGGCGAGCGCGAGCACGAAGATGATCGGCAGGAATCGTCCGAGCAGCATGCAGACGCCGAGCGAGGACTGGAACCAGTCGCTCGTCACGGTCAGGCCGCCGAAGGCGCTGCCGTTGTTGTTCGAGGCCGAGGCGAACGCATAGAGCACCTCGGAGAAACCGTGGATGGAACCGGGCGTGCCCGGATCTCCGCTGTTGCCCTGATATCCGGTGGTGGACGACAGGATGACCGTGATGCCGGTGCCGATGAGCACCAGTGCCGGCATCACGAGCACCGAGAGCGCCGCAAGGGTGATCTCCCGCTGCCCCAGCTTCTTGCCGAGGTACTCGGGGGTGCGGCCGACGAGCAGCCCTCCGACGAACACGGCGATCAGCGCCAACACGAGGATGCCGTACAGGCCGGTGCCGACGCCGCCGGGCGCGATCTCTCCGAGCAGCATGTTCAGCATCACCGCGCCGCCGCCGAGCGGCGACATGCTGTCGTGCGCGGAGTTGACCGCGCCGGTGGAGGTTCCGGTGGTGCTGACCGCGAACAGGGCGCTGCCGGGGATCCCGAATCGGACCTCCTTGCCCTCCATCATGCCGCCTGCCGCGGTGGCCGCCACGCCGCGCTGACCGGATTCGGCTGCGAGGGTCACGGCGAGCAGCCCGGACCAGAGGATGCCCATGACGGCCAGCAGGGTCAGGCCCTGCTTGCGGTCGCCGATCATGGTGCCGAAGGTGCGGGTCAGCGACACCGGGATGAGCAGGATCGCGATGATCTCGACGATATTGCTCAGCGGGGTCGGATTCTCGAAGGGGTGCGCCGAGTTCGCCGCGAGGATGCCGCCACCGTTGGTGCCGAGCTCCTTGATGGCCTCCTGCGAGGCCACCGGCGCGAGCGCGTTGGTCACGGAGTTCCCGTCGAGGCCGGTCGAGGTGAACCCGGAGTCGAAGGACTGGATCACTCCCTGGCTCAACAGGATCAGCGCGATGACGAACGAGATGGGGAGCAGGATCCGAATGCAGCCACGGGTCAGGTCCACCCAGAAATTGCCGATCTCGCCGCCGCGGGAGACCCGGACGAAGCCGCGGATCAGCGCGGCGGCGACCGCCATCCCGACAGCCGCGGACACGAAGTTCTGCACCGCGAGGCCGATCGGCTGGGTCAGGTTGGACATCGTGGTCTCGGGCGCGTAGGACTGCCAGTTGGTGTTCGCCACGAACGATGCGGCGGTGTTGAAGGCCATCGCCGGGCTCACCCCGGACAGGTCACCGCTGAGCGGCAGCACGCCCTGGATTCGCTGCAGGAAGTAGAGGAACAGCACGCTCGCGGCCGAGAAGCCGAGCAGGCTCCCGGCGTAGCCGTACCAGGTCTGGTCCGTGCGGGCGTTGATGCGGCAGAGCCGGTACAGGACCGTCTCGATGCGCAGATCCCCGGAACGGAGATCGGTGTCGGTGGTGTAGACCTTGGCCATGTAGTCACCGACGGGGACATACAGAATCGCTAGCACGGCGATCACCAGTGCTATCTGCAGTCCCGCAGCAAGCGCGGGATTCATGTGTCAGAACCTCTCGGGGTCAAGCAGCGCGACAAGCAGGTAGATCACGAGGGCCGCCGCGATGGCGATCAGGATGACGCTGAGCGTCCCGGCGGCGGTCACTGCGCACGCTTTGTCTGCAGCCCGCGCAGCAGCAGCGCGCAGAAGCCGAAGGTGCCGATGATGAGCGCCACGTAGGCCAGATCAGCCATGACAGTTCCTTTTCGAAAGTCACACGCGCGCCGTCCATCGGCGTGCGCCGTCCCTGATTTCGGGCACAGTGCAGCGTGCTCCCGGACCGGGACGAATTGGGACTTCCTTACGGCTCGCTAACGCCGCTACCTGGGCTGTTGACGCGTTCTTTACGCGGGTGCGATCGCGATCACGGAGCCGGAGTGCGCGAGCCGCAGCACCGATGCGGGCACCGGAGTGTCCCCGTCCACCCATGGCGCCGGGATCGGTGTGCCCGCAACGGCCCGGAGCGGCACCACGCCCGCCCAGGCACCGCCGTCGGCGTCGGGAGCACTCGGCGGGGCGTTGCGCACCTTGACGGTCCACCCGCCCTCGATGATCGGCAGCGCGATGGTCAACGTGGCCGCGAGCTCCTTCTTCGTGTGGCCGCGCACCTCGGCACTCCGTCCCGGGATCAGGGCGTCCGAGAGCACGTTCAGCGCGTCGGCGGACTCGTCCCGCGTCAGCGCGGTCAGGTGCCCGCGGACCACCGCGGATCGGTAGTTGGCCGAGGAGTTGAAGAGGTTGTCCGCCACCACGATTCCGTCGAGCATGGCGACGCACAGCGCGGCGGGTGCGCCCGCGGCGACTTGGCGCAGTGCCCCGGCGCCGGTGGAGCCGTGCAGGATGATCCGGTCGCCGTCCCTGGCGTAGAGCATCGGAACCGCCCACGGCATGCCGTCGACGACGGTGGCGAGGGTGCCCACCGCCGCGGCGTCGAGCACCTCGTCGAGCTGGCTTCGTTCGAGCATCGAGCGTTCGGGGTGTCTGTTGATCTTGTCCACACCACCAGCCTCGGACAATTCTGGCGCATCCAACAGGTCCAGAATCCTCAATTCATACAGACCAGTATCATCGGCCCATGGCCCGCCACCCCCGCGACGCCCAACTGACGCTGACGCTGCCGACCACCGGCGAGGCGCTCCGGCACCGCATCGCCGAGGCGATCATCGACGCGATCCGGCTCGGCTGGCTGCACCCCGGCGATGCACTGCCGCCGACCAGGGTGCTCGCGGCCGAGCTGGGCGTGGCCCGGTCAGGCGTGGTCGAGGCCTATGACGAACTCTGCGCGGCCGGATATGCCTGCGCGCGACCGGGATCCGGGACCCTGATCGCGCCAGGTGCCGACGCCGCGGCCGCGGCGGGCGCCGGGTCCCACGTGTCGGACCGGCCGACAACGGTCCCTGACACCGAACCGACAACGGCGGCCCCGACCTGGGACCTGACCCCGGGCTGCCCGGACACCGGCCTCGTCTCCCCCGAGGACTGGCGGCGCGCCTGGCGCGCAGCTGCGGCGGCGCCGATCCACCCGCGCTCGGCAGGCCCGACCGGCCATCCGGAGCTGCGCCACGCGCTGGCCGTGCACCTGCGCCGCACCCGCGGGATCCTCGCGCACCCGGACGAGCTGGTGCTCGTCCCAGGAGTCGACTCCGCGCTGCGCACCCTCGCCGCGGCCGCGGACCTGGCCGGACGCGACATCGCCTTCGAGGAGCCGGGGTACCGCAATGCCCGTCGGGCGCTCGAGATGTCGGGCGCCCGGCTGCGACCTGTCGGGATCGACACCGATGGCCTGGACCCGGCGGCGCTCCGCGATACCGATGCGGCCGTGTATTGCACTCCGGCACATCAATATCCGCTCGGTGCTCGGATGCCGGTGACCCGTCGCGCCGATCTGCTGGCCCGGGCGGCCGAGTCGGGAACACTGATCATCGAGGACGACTACGACGGCGAGTTCCGCTACGACGTCTCCGCGCTGCCCGCCCTGCGTAGCGTCGAGGGCGGCCGGGAGCACGTCGCGTACATCGGCACCGCCTCGAAGATCATCTCGCCGTCGATCCGCCTGGCCTGGCTGCTCCCCCCGCCAGCCCTGCTCCCGCGGGTGCACGATTCGTTGCGCCGCACCGGCGAGAACTGTTGCGGGGTCACCGGCCTCGCGCTTGCCCACTTCATCGAATCCGGGGCGCTCACCCGGCACCTCGCCCGGGCGTCGCGCACCTATTCGGCACGGCGGGCGGCCCTGGTCGACGCGCTCAGGAGCCGACCCGCCCTGATGGACCGGCCGGGGGTCCACCTGGCGGGCATCGAGGCCGGGCTGCACATGGTGCTGCGCCTCCCCGACCGCGCCGACGACGACGCCATCGCCGCGGAGCTCGGCACCAGGGGCATCGCGGTGCCCGGCCTGGGTCGGTACCGTACCGACGCCGCGGGCCCGCGGGGCCTGATGTGCGGGTACGCGCAGTTGCCCGAGTCCCAGGCCGACGCCGTCGCGGGGGCGATCGCGGATGTGGTCGGCAGGCATCTCGCCCGCTGACTCACGCCTACTCATCCGGTTCCCGCTCGAGAACCTTCTCCAGGAAGTCCTTCAGCTCCTGGATCGCCGACGCCCCCGGGATGGCGCTGAGGCTGGCCAGCGCCGCGTTCAGCGCAGCCAGGAGGGTGCGAAAGATCCGCCGTCTGATCGTCCCGCCGCCGCGGACGACCCCCATCACCTCGCCGCGGCCTGCCAGCTCGATCACCGCGAGTTTGAAATCGCGCATGGCGCCGTCCCAGCCCGCCGACCCCAACGCGGCGATCACGGCGTCGGCGGGGAACTCCGCGTTCTGGCCGCTGAGGGTGCGGAGCGCCTCCGCCCCCTGGTTCGCCACGAGTTGTTCGACGGCCGAAGCGAACTGGCTCCGGAGACCCTCGTCGGGCACCACGGCTGTCTCCACGCCGCGGTCGTCGCCAAGGGTCGCATCCGGCTGCGCCGACCAGCGCAACACCAGCAGGACATCGTCGACGAGCTGGCGCACGATGAGCATGTCGTCGTAGTCGGCCACGGGACCTCCTCGTCGAAGGACACTCGCCAGTGTGCGCGTCGCCTGTGGGGGCCTACAAGCCTCGGGGCCTCGGCTGGCACTTCGGGCAGCTGTAGGAGGACCTGTTCATGAACTTCTCCCGCCGGATGGGCGCGCCACAGCGCGGGCACGGACGATCCTCGCGGCCGTAGGCGGACAGCGACCGGTCGAAGTAGCCGGACTCCCCGTTCACGTTGACGTACAGCGCATCGAACGAGGTACCGCCCTGCGCCAGCGCCTCGCTCATCACCTCGGTGACCGAGGCGAGCAGCAGGCGCACCTGCGGGCGGGTCAGCCGGTCCGCCGGCCTGTTCCCGTGAATCCCGGTGCGCCACAGCGCCTCGTCGGCATAGATGTTGCCGACCCCCGACACCACCGTCTGATCGAGCAGGATCCGCTTGATCTCGCTCCGCTTGCCGCGGATCGCCGCGACCACCGCCTCGCCGTCGAACCCGGGGTCGAGCGGGTCCCGCGCGATGTGGGCGACCGGCTCGGGCAACGCCGCGCCATCCACCTCCACCATGGGGGCGAGCGCCCAGCCACCGAAGGTGCGCTGATCGACGAAGCGGAGTTCGGTGCCGTTGTCCAGCGCGGCCAGGATCCGCAGGTGCTTCTCGCGGGTGGCACTCGGCGGCTGGACCAGCATCTGCCCGCTCATCCCGAGATGGACGACAACGGCGAGGTCACCGGGCGCCAACTCGAGCCAGAGGTACTTTCCGCGGCGCCGGGCACCCGTGACATCCAGACCGGCGAGCTGCGCCGCCAGATCGTGACCACCGAGGACGTGCCTGCGGACCGCACGGGGGTGCAGGACCTCGACGGCATCGATCCGGGAACCGACGACGTGGGCCTCGAGCCCGCGCCGGACCACCTCGACCTCGGGCAGCTCCGGCACGGTGTCAGCCGACCTGGTCGGAGTCGCCCTCTGAGAGGGACTTCCAGGCGGTACTGGCCGCCTTCTGCTCGGCTTCCTTCTTCGACCGTCCGACGCCGACTCCGAGCGCGTCCCCCGCGACCATCACGGTCGCGGTGAACTCCTTGTCGTGGTCGGGCCCGGTCGCGCTGATCTCGTAGACCGGCACGCCCTGGCCGCGCTCCGCGGTCAGCTCCTGGAGGCTGGTCTTCCAGTCGAGACCCGCGCCCAGCTTGGGCGCGCGCTCGAGGAGATCACCGAACAGCGAGAGCACGACGGTCCGCGCGGTGTCGATGCCGTGCTGCAGGTGTACGGCGCCGAGCAGCGACTCCATCCCGTCGGCCAGGATGCTCGCCTTGCCGCGGCCCCCGGTCATCTCCTCGCCCTTGCCGAGCAGCAGATGGGCGCCGAGGCCACCCTCACCGAGATCGCGGGCGACCTCCGCAAGGGCGTGCATGTTGACGATGCTGGCCCTGATCTTGGCCAGCTCACCCTCGGACTTGTCCGGATGCGCGACGTAGAGCTTCTCGGTGATGGTCAGACCGAGCACCGAGTCGCCCAGGAACTCGAGCCGCTCGTTGGTCGGCAACCCGCCGTTCTCGTACGCGTACGAGCGGTGGGTCAGCGCCAGCGTGAGTAGCGGTTCGTCCAGGACAACGCCAAGAGCGGCGAGGAGGGAATCATGCTCCCCCTCGCCGCCGGCGGGTGCTGCTTTGCTACTGCTTGTCACTGCGCGACTAGACCGCAGCGGTGACCTGACGACCCTTGTAGGTGCCGCAGGACGGGCACGCAATGTGGGGCAGGGTCTTCTCGCCACAGCCACGGTTCGGGCAGGTGATGAGGGTGGGCACAGTGGTCTTCCACTGGCTACGACGCGACCTGGTGTTGGATCGCGACATTCTGCGCTTGGGGACAGCCACTTCTACTTCTCCTCGGCTTCGGTGTTCACACGACTCGTGCTGGGCTGGGATGATGCATCCTCAGCGTCGAACTTCCCCGCGAGGGCAGCCCAGCGAGGATCAAGTATCTCATGCCCATGCCCAGATTCTGCAATCGCCAGGCGAACCCCACATTCGGGGCACAGTCCCTGGCAATCTTCGCTGCACAACGGCTGCAGCGGAAGTTCCAGCCCAGCCGCATTCACGATGACCGGTTCGAGATCGATCAGGTCGTCGATGATGCGGTAGATCTCGTCTTCTTCGGTGGTCGCCTCGGTGGTGCTGTTCGGGTACGCGAACAGCTCGGTGAGGTACAGGTCGAGCGCGCCGTCGAACGGCTCGAGGCAGCGCGAGCACTCCCCCTCGGTTGCCGCTCGGACGGTGCCGGTGACCAGCACGCCCTCGGAGACGGACTCCAGACGCAGGTCGAGTTCGACCTCACCGCCGACCGGTACCGCGATCATGTCGAGGCCGATCCGGGAGGCCGTCGGCACCGTGCGGGTGACGGTGCTCATCGACCCGGGACGACGCCCGAGGCTGAGGGTGTCCAGCACGAAGCCGCCGTCGTGGCGACGGGGTGAACCGGAACGATGCGAGGACACGCGAATACTCTTTCGTCAGCGAAGAAGGGAATGGGCAACCACTCCACGATACGCGACGGCATGCCCCAAGCGAAAATCCACGTGCTGGCTACCGGTGCCGGCTCGACCGGCTCGGCCGCTCGTCGGGCTCGTCGTAGTCGGGGATCCCGGAGCCGGTCCGCAGCTGCTGGCGGCCCCGCCCCACGGAGCGGATGGTCCCGCTGAGGAACTCCTCGAACTCCGCGAGCTTGCCGTCGACGTACAGGTCGCATTCGCCCCGCAGCCGGTCCGACTCGGCGTGCGCGGAGTCGATCACCCGCGCCGACTCGGCGTGCGCGGCCTGCACGACCTCGGTCTGCGACACCAGCCGCTCCTGCTCGGCGCGGCCGTCCGCGACCGACCGCTCGTGCGCGGCGCGGCCCGATTCGACAAGGCGCTCCGCCTCCGCCGCGGCCCGTCCGGTGAGGGTGTCGTACTCGTGCTGACCCTCCGCGACGGTCCGGTCGGCCTCCTCGCGCGCGTCGGCGACCAGTTCATCGGCGTGTGCCTGCGCCTCGGAGACCATCCGGTCGGCCTTCGCCTTGGCGTCGGCAAGGATCCGGTCGGCGTCGGCGCGCGACTCGGCAAGGGTCGCCGCGGCCTCGGCGTCCGCGCTCGAGACCGCCTGCTCGGCGTGCGCGCGGGCGTCCCCGACGAGCTTGTCGCGGTGGTCGAGCACGTCCTGCGCGTCGTCGAGCTCGCCGGGAATCGCCTCCCGGACGTCGTCGAGGAGTTCGAGGACGTCGCCGCGGGGCACGACGCATCCCGCCGTCATCGGGACCCCGCGCGCCTCTTCCACGATCGCGACGAGCTCGTCGAGCGCCTCGAATACCCGGTACACGCCAAACCCCAATCGTCGACGACGGCTTACGGGACCAGTCTGCCCGCCACGCCGCTCACCGGCGCGCCGCCACGCCCAGTGTGTCGAGGATCAACCGCTACGCGGTCGGCTCCGCGGCGCGTTCCGCCAGCCGGGCCAGCAGCCGCTCGTGCACCTTCGCGGGCAGCATGTCCGCGACATCGCCGCCGTAGGTCGCCACCTCCTTGACCAGCGAGCTGGAGAGGTAGCTGTAGCGCGGGTTCGTCGCGATGAAGAGGGTGTCGACGCCGGTGAGCTTGTGGTTCATCTGTGCCATCTGCAGCTCGTAGTCGAAGTCGTTGGCGCCGCGCAGGCCCTTGACGATCGCGCTGGCCCCGTTGGCCTTTGCGTAGTCGACGAGGAGTCCCTGCCAGGAGTCGACCCGGACGTTCGGCAGGTCCGCGACGGCCTCGCGCAGCATCTCGAGGCGTTCGTCGATGCTGAACAGCCCCTTCTTGTTCTTGTTGATCATCACCGTGACGATGACCTCGTCGAACTGAACCGCCACCCGGCTGATCACGTCGAGATGGCCGTTGGTGATGGGATCGAAGGACCCGGGGCAGACCGCACTGCTCATGACTGCAGACCGTAACAGGCGATCTCGATCCGGGTCTCGCCGTACTTGCGCACCCGGTCCACCGACAGGCCTGCAGGCCACACCGTCTCCGGCGATCGCGACGACCGCTCGAGCACGACCAGCGAGTCCTCCCCGATCCAACCCCCGCCGACGAGCGCGCCGAGCACCGACTCGACCTCGTCCTCGCCCATCGCGTACGGCGGGTCGAGGAAGACGAGGTCGTACTCGCGGTCGGGGCTGCCCGCGACGACCGCGGCCACCGGCGCCGACCGCACGACGGCGCCGGGCAACCCGAGCGTCGCCACGTTCTCGCGCGCAACCGCGGCCGCCTTCGCGTCCGACTCGACCAGCACCACGTGCTCGGCGCCCCGCGAGAGCGCCTCGAGGCCAAGCGCTCCCGATCCCGCGAACAGGTCGAGCACGGCGGCGCCGTCGAGGTCCATCCTGGCGTCGAGCGAACTGAACAGCGCCTCGCGCACCCGCTCCGAGGTGGGCCGGGTGCCCTTGGGCGGGACCCGGAGCCGGCGCCCACCCGCGGCGCCGGCAACGATCCGGGTCACTGCGGCCCGTCCTCCTCCGTCGACACCACGGAGATCACGGCCAGCAGGTCGCCACCCTCGACCTGCTGCACGGGTGTGATCGCGAGCCTGCTCACGACGCCACCGCGGGTGGCGGTGATCGCCGCCTCCATCTTCATCGCCTCGATCGTCGCGACGGTGTCGCCGGCGGCGACCTTCTGTCCCTCCGACACGACGAGGGTGACGACGCCCGCGAACGGCGCGGCCACGTGGCCCGGGTTGCCCCTGTCCGCCTTCTCGGCGGCGGGGATCTCGCTGGCGATCGAGCGGTCGCGCACCGACACCGGCCGCAGCTGGCCGTTGAGGATGCACATCACCGTGCGCATGCCGCGCTCGTCGGGCTCGGAGATCGCCTCGAGTCCGATGAGCAGCTCGACACCGGGAGCCAGCGCGACCCGGTGCTCCTCGCCGCGCCGCAGGCCGTAGAAGAACTGGTTCGCCGACAGCCGCGAGGTGTCGCCGTACTTCTCGCGGTGCTCGAGGAACTCGCGGGTCGGTCCGGGGAACAGCAGCCGGTTCAGGGTGCCGCGGCGCTCGGCCGGAGAACCGTCGAGTCCGGCCTGGTCATCCGCGGTCAGGGGCGTCTCGGGCTTCGCGTCGCCGCGGCCCTCGAGCGCCCTGGTCCGGAACGGCTCCGGCCAGCCGCCCGCCGGGCTGCCCAGCTCGCCGCGCAGGAACCCGATCACCGACTCCGGGATGTCGTATCCGGCGGGATTTTCCGCGAACTCGTCCGTCGACACACCCGAGCCGACGAGGTGCAGTGCCAGGTCGCCGACCACCTTGGAGGACGGGGTCACCTTCACCAGGCGGCCGAGCATCCGGTCCGCAGCCGCGTACTTCGCCTCGACCTCCTCGAACTGGTCCCCCAGCCCGAGTGCGATGGCCTGCTGACGCAGGTTCGACAGCTGACCGCCGGGGATCTCGTGCGTGTAGACGCGGCCGGTGGGTGCAGGTAGCCCGGACTCGAACGGCGCGTACACCTTTCGCAGCGCCTCCCAGTACGGCTCGAGGTCGCACACGGCCTGCAGATCCAGGCCCGTGTCCCGCGACGAGTGGGCGGTGGCCGCGACGATCGCCGACAACGCGGGCTGACTGGTGGTGCCAGCCAGCGCCGCGCTCGCGCCGTCGACGGCGTCGGCTCCCGCCTGCCACGCCGCCAGGTAGGTGGCCAGCTGGCCGCCAGGGGTGTCGTGGGTGTGCACGTGCACGGGCAGGTCGAAGTTGCTGCGCAGCGCCGACACCAGGGTGGCGGCCGCCGGGGCGCGCAGCAGCCCGGCCATGTCCTTGATGGCCAGCACGTGGGCGCCCGCGTCCACGATCTGCTCGGCCAGCTTCAGGTAGTAGTCGAGGGTGTAGAGGTCCTCGTTCGGGTTCGACAGGTCACCGGTGTAGCTCATCGCGACCTCGGCGACCGCGGTGCCCGTCTCGCGGACCGCGTCGATGGCAGGCCGCATCTGGTCGACGTTGTTGAGCGCGTCGAAGATCCGGAAGATGTCGACGCCCGTCGAGGTGGCCTCGCGCACGAACGCGCGAGTGACCGACTCGGGGTAGGGCGTGTAGCCGACGGTGTTGCGGCCACGCAGCAGCATCTGCAGGCAGATGTTCGGCATCGCCTCGCGCAGTGCGGCCAGCCGCTCCCACGGGTCCTCGTGCAGGAAGCGGAGCGCGACGTCGTAGGTCGCGCCGCCCCATGCCTCCACCGACAGCAGTTCGGGCGTCATCCGGGCGACGTGACCGGCGACGTCGAGCAGGCCGCCGGTGCGCACCCGGGTCGCGAGCAGGGACTGGTGCGCGTCGCGGAAGGTGGTGTCGGTGACACCGAGCGCTTCCTGCGCTCGCAGCGCGGCGGCGAAGCCCTCGGGTCCGAGCTCGACCAGTCGCTGCTTCGAGCCGGCGGGCGGCGGCGTGGTCAGATCGATCTTGGGCAGCTTGTCGCGTGCGTAGACGGTGGTGGGGCGCTCGCCGTGCGGCTTGTTCACGGTCACGTCGGCGAGGTAGGTCAGGATCTTGGTGCCGCGGTCGGCTGACGCCCTCGAGGTCAGCAGCGCCGGGCGCTCCTCGATGAACGAGGTCGTCACGTTGCCCGCGCGGAAGTCGGGGTCGTCGAGGACGGCCTGCAGGAACGGGATGTTCGTGGCAACGCCGCGGATCCGGAACTCGGTCACCGCCCTGCGCGCCCTGGCCACGGCCGCGGGCAGATCCCGGCCGCGACAGGTGAGCTTGACGAGCATCGAGTCGAAGTAGGCGCCGACCTCGGCGCCCAGGTTCGCGCCGCCGTCGAGGCGCACCCCGGCACCGCCGGGCGTGCGGTAGGCGGTGATCCGGCCGGTGTCGGGACGGAATCCGTTGGCCGGGTCCTCCGTGGTGATGCGGAGCTGCAGCGCCGCGCCGCGGAGCTTGATCGACTCCTGGGCCAGACACAGGTCGGCCAGGGTCTCGCCGGAGGCGATTCGGAGCTGCGCCTGCACCAGGTCCACGTCCGTCACCTCCTCGGTGACGGTGTGCTCGACCTGGATGCGCGGGTTCATCTCGATGAACACGTGGTTGCCGCGGGTGTCGAGGAGGAACTCCACCGTGCCCGCGCAGCTGTAGTTGATCTCCTTGGCGAAGGCGACCGCGTCCGCGCAGATCCGCGCGCGCAGCTCCTCCGGCAGGTTCGGCGCGGGCGCCAGCTCGATCACCTTCTGGTGCCGTCGCTGCACGCTGCAGTCGCGCTCGAAGAGGTGGATCACGTTGCCCTGACCGTCGGCCAGGATCTGCACCTCGATGTGCCGCGGGTCGACGACGGCCTGCTCCAGGAACACGGTGGCGTCACCGAACGCGGACTCCGCCTCGCGGGCCGCGGCCTCGATCGCCTCACGCAACTGGGCTGGCTCGGCGACCCGGCGCATGCCGCGACCACCGCCACCGGCGACCGCCTTGACGAACAGCGGGAACTGCATGGACTCGGCGGCCACGAGCAGCTCGTCCACGTCGGCGGACGGCTCCGACGAGGCGAGCACGGGGAGGCCTGCCGCCTTCGCGGCGGCGATCGCGCGGGCCTTGTTGCCGGTGAGCTCGAGCACCTCCGCGGACGGTCCGACGAAGGTGATGCCCTCGGCGGCGCAGGCCGCGGCCAGGTCCGGGTTCTCGGAGAGGAAACCGTAACCGGGGTAGATGGCGTCGGCGCCTGCCTTCTTCGCCGCCGCGACGATCTCCGCGATCGACAGGTAGGCCCGGACCGGGTGCCCCTCCTCCCCGATCTGGTAACTCTCGTCGGCCTTCAGACGGTGGACCGAGTTGCGGTCCTCGTACGGAAAGACAGCTACGGTCCCCGCGCCCAGCTCGTAGGAGGCACGGAACGCCCTGATCGCGATTTCCCCGCGATTGGCAACCAAAACTTTAGAGAACATTGCTGAAAATTACCCTTGCTCTCGTACCGCTCGCCGGACGGTGTCCTAGCATCCGGGAAATTCCCGCATACTCGACCCGCTGTAACGATGCAGTACGCTACCGGCACCCACCTCACAGCGACACGGTACCCGCCGTGAACTGCGGATTCGTCTGATTCGCGACCCCTTTCGCAGGGTTCGCAGACGGGCCGAACGGCGGGCGAATACCCCCGCAGCGAGCCGCTCGGCCGGTCCCGTCCGCCCCTATACTCGGTGGTGCAATCGGTCCGCCCGGTGTGGTCGTGAGGAGCCCCGAAGTCCCCGCCCGGCGTCGAAGCACGTCTCCCTGTCTATGAGGAGAGAGGTGTGAGAGGGAACCCGGTGAGAATCCGGGACTGTCCCGCAGCGGTATGCAGGAACGACCGCCGTCACCATGCACTGGACTCACGTCTGGGAAGCGACGGCCACTAGGACCGGTGTCGATCACCGGGCGCCTGCGAGTCCGAAGACCTGCCGACTGCGTCGGGCACGCCGTGCCCGACGGTCCACCGCCTCGTGGAATGGGCGAGTAGATCGGATCAGTGCTCACTGCTGCCCACATGCGGGCGACACAAGGGCTCGGTCCGTGGTCTCGTCTGCCGGTGGTGGCCACCCACGCTGTCAGCAACTGGAGAACACCGTGACATCCATCTTCACCGCAACCGTGCTGGGCTCCCCGCGCATCGGTCCCCGCCGCGAACTCAAGAAGGCCGTCGAAGCCTTCTGGGCCGGCACACTCGACGCTGCCGCGCTCGGCGCCGTCGCGCGAGAGCTGCGCAGACAGAGCTGGACCGATCTGCGCGACGCCGGGATCGATTCCGTCCCCGTCAATGTCTTCTCGTACTACGACCAGATGCTCGACACCGCCGCGATGCTCGGCGCCCTGCCGGATCGGGTCGCAGGCGAGTCGACAGCGCTCGATCGCTATTTCGCTGCCGCTCGCGGCACCGCCACCGTCACCCCGCTCGAGATGACGAAGTGGTTCGACACCAACTACCACTACCTGGTCCCGGAGATCAGCCCCTCGACCCGGTTCACCCTCGACCCGTCGAAGGTGCTCGCCGAGGTGGAGGAGGCGCAGGCCCTCGGCATCGCGGCGCGACCGGTGCTGATCGGACCGGTCACCTTCCTGCTCCTGTCGAAGGCGATCGACTCCGAGTCGTCGCTCCTCTCGCGGGTCGGGGAACTGCTCCCGCTGTACGCCGAGCTGCTCGGGCGGCTGGCGGACGCAGGCGTCGAATGGGTCCAGATCGACGAGCCGGCGCTGGTCGCCGATCGCACGGAGTCCGAGATCGCGACCGCTGGCGAGGTCTACCGGGCGCTGTCCGCGATCGAGCACCGGCCCGCGATACTGCTCGCCTCCTACTTCGGCGACCTCGGCGCCGCGCTACCCATGCTGGCGTGGACCGGCGTCGAGGGACTTGCGGTCGACCTCGTCGCGGGCGATCCGGAGGCACTGGCCGCGATCCCCGAACTCGCGGGCAAGCACCTCGTCGCCGGGATCGTGGACGGCAGGAACGTCTGGCGCAACGACCTGACCGAGTCGCTGGCGACCCTCGAAACCCTGCGCGGGAATGCTCGTTCGATCGCGGTCTCCACCTCCTGCTCCCTGCTGCACGTGCCGTACTCGCTCGAGGGCGAGACCGGACTCGACGACTCGCTGCGATCCTGGCTGGCCTTCGGATTCGAGAAGGTGCGCGAGGTGACCACCCTCGCGACCGGCCTGCGGTCCGGTCGCGATGCCGTCGCCGCGGAACTGGCGCGGGCGGCGGCCGCCCTGGCCTCCCGGGCGGCCGATCCACGGCTGCACGACCGGGCGATCCGCGAGCGGCTCGCCGCCCTGAAGGCGTCCGACGGCGGACGGCGTCCCGCCGCGGAGCGTCGCGAGGTGCAGGCGGCCGTCCTGCCGCTGCCGCTGCTGCCCACCACCACGATCGGCTCCTACCCGCAGACGACCGCGATCCGGGTGGCCAGGGCCGCGCTGCGGAAGGGCGAGATCGACGAGGCCGAGTACCTGCGCCGGATGCGCGGCGAGGTGGCCGATGTCATCGCCCTCCAGGAACGGCTGGGTCTGGACGTGCTGGTGCACGGCGAGCCCGAACGCAACGACATGGTGCAGTACTTCGCCGAACAGCTCGACGGATTCTTCGCCACTGCCAACGGCTGGGTGCAGTCCTACGGGACCCGCTGCGTACGACCGCCGATCCTGTTCGGCGACGTCCGCAGGCCGCGCCCGATGACGGTCGAGTGGACCTCGTATGCCCAGTCACTGACGGCCAAGCCGGTCAAGGGCATGCTCACCGGACCGGTCACCATCCTGGCGTGGTCGTTCGTCCGCGACGACCAGCCGCTGTCCGAGTCGGCCGACCAGGTGGCTCTCGCGATCCGCGAGGAGACCGTCGACCTGGAGGCGGCGGGAGCGCAGGTGGTGCAGGTGGACGAACCCGCACTGCGTGAGCTGTTGCCGCTGCGGACGGCGGATCAACCCGCCTACCTGGACTGGTCGGTCGGCGCATTCCGGCTGGCCACCTCCGGGGTCGCCGATGCGACCGCGGTCCACACCCACCTGTGCTACTCGGAGTTCGGCGAGGTGATCGGGGCGATCGCCGGCTTGGACGCAGACGTCACCTCCATCGAGGCGGCGCGCTCGCACATGGAGGTCCTCGACGATCTCAACGCCGTCGGGTTCGATCTCGGCGTCGGCCCTGGCGTCTACGACATCCACTCCCCCAGGGTGCCCTCGGTCGACGAGATCGCCGACTCGTTGCGGGCCGCGCTGAAGGCGGTTCCTGCGGAACGCCTCTGGGTCAACCCCGACTGCGGCCTGAAAACCCGCGGCCGGGCCGAGGTCGAGGCGTCCCTGCACAACCTGGTCGCCGCGACCGAGTTGGTCCGGGCCGAGTTGTAAGCACCGAGCCGCACCCGCGCTCGCCACGGCGGCGCGGGTGCGGCTACGTGTGCGGGTACGGCAGGTGGCCGCTGCTGTTCTCGTTCACCAGGACCGACCGCCCCAACTGCGGGAACGCGCGTTGCGCGCACGCGGGGCGGTCGCACACCTTGCACCCGGCGCCGATCGGCACGATCGTCGCCGGATCGTCGGTCTGGATGCCGCGCGAGTACACCATCCGATCGGCGTAGGCGATGTCGCAGCCGAGCCCGATCGCGAAGTTGCGTTCGGGCGCCAGGTATCCCAGGCCGCCGCTGTGCGTGGTCCTGGCCACCCACAGATATGTCCGCCCGTCGGGCATCTTCGCCACCTGCGTGTGAATTCGGCCGGGATTGGCGAAGGCCTCGTGGACCACCCACAGCGGGCAACTCCCGCCAACCCGGGAGAAGTGAAAGGCGGTGGCGGACTGCCGTTTGGAGATGTTCCCTGCGCGATCGGTGCGGACGAGGAAGAACGGCACCCCGCGCTGACGGTGCCGCTGCAGCGTGGACAACCGGTGACAGATCGTCTCGAAGCCGACCTCGAACTTCATGCCGAGCAGGTCGATGTCGTATCGCAGCGATTCCGCCGCGTCCAGGAACAGGCTGTACGGCAAGACCAGCGCTCCCGCGAAGTAGTGCGCCAACCCGATCCGTGTGAGCGCCGCGGATTCGGCGCTCAGCGAATCATCCTCCGCCACAATGGAGTCGATCGTCTCGGCCTGCGTCAGAAAGGCCAACTGCATCGCGATCTGGAAGGCGCGCTGACCCGCCGTGAGCCGCCTCGCGAGCGTGAGGGTCGACCTTTCTGGGTCATAGAAACGCTTCGGGCCCAATTGATCCGGTTCATCGGTCCGGATCCGGACCGTGACGCCGTGCCGATCGCGCATCAGCCTCGCGAGCTGCAGATCGAGCGCACCGATGGTCAGCTCGTTGCGGGTGAACATCTGCTCCGCGGCGTCATCGAGCCGGGCGATGTGGTTGCGGCGATCGTAGAAGAAGTCGCGAACCTCCTCGTACGGCATCGGAACACGGGCGGACCCGGCCTGCGCCTCCCCTGACAGCTGCGCCGAGAACTGGTCCAGTTGGTCGTTCGCCGCATGCAGGCGGCGATGCAGCGTCACCAGGGTTCGGCCAACCGCGGGCATCCGGGCGACCAGCTCGTCGAGCTCCGCGAGCGAGACGTCGCCGGACTCGGACGTCTCCGCCAGCGCCTGGTGGACATCGGCGACCAGGCGGGCGTCGGAATCCGCCGCGAAGAACTGGACGTCGAGATCGAACTCGGAGTTGAGCTTGAGGAGCACCGGCACCGTGAGCGGGCGCTGGTCGTTCTCGAGCTGATTGACGTAGCTCGGCGAGAGCCCGAGCGTCTTCGCCAGCGCGAGCTGCGACAGGTGCCGCTCCTCGCGGAGCCGTCGCAACCGGGCTCCTGCGTACATCTTCTTCATCGGACCACTCCTCACTGGCCCCTGAGACTACCGCGCACGAATTCACAAGATTCGCAAGAACTGCGGTCATCTCACGCAGAAATAGGCAAGTGCAACGTATTTCATGCGCCTTGTGCCATGCGTAGCGTGCGAATGGGAAGCAGCAGGCATCACGACGGAGGATTTGATGAAGACACATCTCGTACGCACACACCGGTCCGCGGAGGAGTTCCCCAGGCCGGAGCACCTGGCCTGGAGGATCGCCGAGGTCGCCACCGACGCGGTCGAGGTCCCCACCGCCACCTCCGAGATGATCGTCAACCGGATCATCGACAACGCGGCCGTCGCGGCCGCCTCGCTCGTGCGCCGCCCCGTCGCGAACGCGCGCGCCCAGGCGCTGTCGCACCCGTACAGCCCCGGGTCGACCGTGTTCGGGGTGGCCGGTACCTACTCGCCCGAGTGGGCCGCCTGGGCCAACGGCGTCGCCGTCCGCGAGCTCGACTTCCACGACACCTTCCTTGCCGCCGAGTACTCACACCCCGGCGACAACATCCCGCCGATCCTCGCCGTCGCCCAGCACGCGGGTCGTAGCGGCGCCGATCTCATCCGCGGGCTGGCAACGGGCTACGAGATCCAGGTCGACCTGGTGCGCGCGATCTGCCTGCACGAGCACAAGATCGACCACGTCGCCCACCTCGGCCCCTCCGCCGCCGCCGGCATCGGGACCCTGCTGGGCCTGGACACCGAGACGGTGTACCAGGCCGTCGGTCAGGCGCTGCACACCACCACCGCGACGCGTCAGTCCCGCAAGGGCGAGATCTCCAGCTGGAAGGCCTACGCACCGGCGTTCGCCGGGAAGATGGCCGTCGAGGCCGTGGACCGCGCGATGCGTGGCGAGGGCGCGCCGTCGCCGATCTGGGAGGGTGAGGACGGCGTCATCGCCTGGCTGCTCGGCGGGCCGAAGGTCGAGTACCGGGTTCCGCTGCCCGGTCCCGGCGAGGCCAAGCGCGCGATCCTGGACACCTACACCAAGGAACACTCGGCGGAATACCAGAGCCAGGCCCCGATCGACCTGGCCCGCCGGATGCGTGGCCGGATCGGCGATCTGGACCAGATCGCCTCGATCGTCCTGCACACGAGCCACCACACGCACGTGGTGATCGGCACCGGCTCGAACGATCCGCAGAAGTTCGACCCCACCGCGTCCCGGGAGACCCTCGACCACTCGGTGATGTACATCTTCGCCGTCGCTCTGCAGGACGGCACCTGGCATCACGAGCGCTCGTACGCGCCCGAGCGCGCGCAACGCGCGGACACGATCGAGCTGTGGCAGAAGATCTCCACGGCAGAGGACCCGGAGTGGACCCGCCGCTACCACTCGACCGACCCGGACGAGAAGGCGTTCGGCGCCCGCGCCGAGGTGACGCTCAAGAGCGGCGAGGTGATCGTCGACGAGCTCGCGATCGCCGACGCACATCCGTTGGGCGCGCGCCCCTTCGCGCGGGACCAGTACATCGCCAAGTTCCGCACGATCGCCGAGGGCATCGTCGCCCCGGCCGAGCAGGACCGCTTCCTGGAGGCCGCGCAGCGCACCCCCGAACTGGGGTCCGGTGAGCTGAACCAGCTCACGTTCACCGTCGCGGACGACGTGCTCGCCCGTGCACCGAAGTCGCCGAAGGGGCTGTTCTGATGTCGGGCCTGCTCGCCGCCGCCACCTCCGCGTCCGACAAACGGATCGCGTTTCGGCGCGGCCTCACGTCGGGTTCGATCCAGCGCCTGCCGGGGGCGTTCAATCCCCTGGTCGCCAAGCTGATCCAGGAGATCGGCTTCGAGGGCGTCTACGTCTCCGGCGCCGTCGTCTCCGCCGACCTCGCGCTGCCCGACATCGGGCTGACCACCCTGACCGAGGTGGCCGAGCGCGGCAGGCAGATCGCCCGCGTCACCGACCTGCCCGTGCTGATCGACGCGGACACCGGATTCGGCGAGCCGATGAGTGCGGCCCGCACCGTCACCGTGCTCGAGGACGCCGGGATCGCGGGCTGCCACCTCGAGGACCAGGTCAACCCCAAGCGGTGCGGCCACCTCGACGGCAAGGCCGTGGTGCCGACGGCCGAGATGGTGCGGCGCTTGCGCGCGGCGGTCTCGGCTCGCCGGGACCCCACCTTCGTGATCTGCGCCCGCACGGACGCGGCGGGCATCAACGGGATCGACGATGCGATCGAACGGGCCAAGGCCTACGCGGACGCGGGCGCCGACCTGATCTTCACCGAGGCCCTGCACACCGAGGCCGAGTTCGAGAAGTTCCGCGCGGCCGTGGACATCCCGTTGCTGGCGAACATGACCGAGTTCGGCAAGTCCGACCTCATCTCGGCGAAGACGCTCGAGGACATCGGCTTCAACGCCGTGATCTACCCGGTGACCACGCTGCGGCTGGCGATGTACGCGGCCGAGCAGGGTCTCCGCGAGATCCATGCCCAGGGAACCCAGTCCGGGCTGCTCGAGAAGATGCAGCACCGCAGCCGGCTCTACGAACTGCTCGAGTACGAGCGCTACAACGAATTCGACAGCGGCATCTTCAACTTCCGCATTGAGGAGAGTGGCTCATGACCGAGGCGATCCCGACGATCTACAAGGGCCTCGCGGGTGTCGTGGTCGACACCACCGCGATCTCCAAGGTGGTCCCCGAGACCAACTCGCTGACCTACCGCGGGTACGCGGTGCAGGACCTCGCGGCGCACTGCAGCTTCGAGGAGGTCGCGTACCTGCTCTGGTACGGCGAGCTTCCCACGCCCGCACAGTTGGAGCTGATGTGCCAGCGCGAACGCGCGGCGCGCCGGGCGGACCGTTCGCTGCTGTCGCTGCTGGCCAAGATGCCCGACAACTGTCACCCGATGGACGTCGTCCGCACCGCGATCAGCTATCTCGGCGCGGAAGACCCGGCGGAAGAAGACAACTCGCGCGAGGAGAACCTCGCGAAGGCGCTGCGGATGACGGCGGTGCTCCCGACCATCGTCGCGGCCGACTTCCGGCGCAGGCGCGGGCTCGATCCGATCGCGCCACACTCGCACCGGGGGTTCGCGGACAACTTCCTCAACATGTGCTTCGGCACGGTCCCCGACCCGGCGATCGTGCGGGCCTTCGAGGTGTCGCTGATCCTGTACGCGGAGCACAGCTTCAACGCCTCGACCTTCGCGGCGCGGGTGGTGACCTCGACACTCTCGGACATCTACAGCGCGGTGACCGCCGCGATCGGCGCGCTCAAGGGCCCGCTGCACGGCGGCGCGAACGAGGCCGTCATGCACGACATGCTCGAGATCGCCACCCCCGACCGTGCCGAGGACTGGATGCTTGCCAAGCTCGCCGCCAGGGAGAAGGTGATGGGCTTCGGCCACCGGGTCTACAAGAACGGCGATTCGCGGGTGCCGACGATGAGGTCAGCGCTGGCCGATGTCGCCGAGCACACCGGCGGCGAGAACTGGGTGCGGATCTACGAGATCCTCGAGAAGACGATGGTGGGCGCGACGGGCATCAAGCCGAACCTCGACTTCCCGACCGGGCCCGCGTACTACCTGATGGGTTTCGACGTCGAGATGTTCACACCGATCTTCGTGATGAGCCGCATCACCGGCTGGACCGCGCACATCATCGAGCAGGGCGGCTCCAACGCGCTGATCCGACCGCTGAGTCAGTACTCGGGGGTGCCGCAGCGCACGGTCGTGGCCTGAGCCCGGGTCAGCAGACTCGCATGGCACCGCGCAGTGCCTCGGCGGACGCCCTGTCGATCGGCAGCCCGTACTCCAGGAGCACCGAGGTGAAACGGTGCGCGTAGTCGCAGCGGAACGCCTCGTTGGGAGGCATCCAGCCGGAGGGGGTGTGCGAGGCCTTGGCGAAGTTGGCCTCCCCCGCCACGGCGATCAGGTTCACGGGGTCGTTCGCGAACCTGATGCGGCGCTCCGGAGTCCAGGCACTCGCGCCCATGTCCCAGGCGAGAGCGAGCGAGACGATGTGGTCGATCTGAACCGCGCTACTGGTGTCGTCGCCGTGCTGGAAGGCGATCACGGCGCCGCTGTACGGGTCGTGCAGGGTCCCGCTCCTGACCGCCCACGGACAGCGCCAGATGTCGAAGTTCACCCTGTCGACCAGGTCGCGCTCGAGGATGTCGTTGCGGGTGTCGCAGCCGTTGCGGCCCAGCGGCGCGTCGGTGTCGTCGGTCCACGCGGGGCCGAAGCGGTCGCGGTCGTAGCCGGGCACCTTGGTGCGCTTGGCCACGACCGCGATGCCCGCCAGCGGGTCGGGCGCCGGATCGCCTGCTGGTGCAGTGCTCACCGCCCCGGTTCCGGCGGCGGCCGGGTCGGTGTCTGTCCCGCGAGACTGCAACAACCCCACCGCGACCAGGACCGCGACGGCGAGCACCACCACCAGCCCGAGTCGGCCGCGAAACCCCAGACGCCGCATGGCGTTCAGTATGCGCGGCGGCGTGGCCGCGGACCGTCACATCGCAGCGGGCCCGGACTCGATGTCAGCCCAGCGTGTGCAGGACCCGGGAGGTCGCGGCGTATGCCCGCTCGTAGTCGGCCGCGGCGAGCGCCTCCACCTCGCCGACGGCTGCGACCCGCTGCCAACTCCGCGCCAGATCGCTTCGCCAGGCCGTGCCCCCGGAGTCGATACCCCACAGCGAGCCGTCCGCGCCCGCCGAGATGATCACCAGGTCTGGGGCGTCCGCCACGACCGCGAACGACGCCGCCGCGTCGACGCTGCGTTGCAGGCCGTCCGGTGTCACGGCCCAGACGCCGTCCGCGGCGATCGCGAGCGAGGCGACCGGCACCGACGCGCCTGCGGTCCAATTCGTACCCCCGTCGGTCGACACCCGGAGTCCGTCGATGCCGTCGAATCCGACCAGCAGCGCACCGTCCGACGCGAGGGCGTGGAAGTCGACCTCACCCGCCAGCGATCTGTTGTGCCAGGTCCGGCCGCCGTCGGCGCTCTCGTTGAGGCCAAGGGGGTTCGGGGCCGAACTGGACGGACCGGGGTGCCCCGACGAGTAGAGGGTATCGGTCAGCGCGACGCCCGCCAGACCCATCAGGTCGTCGTCCGATTCGCCCACGCGCACCGTCTGGCCCGAAGGGTCGATGGCGTACAGGCCGGTGTGGGTGCCCGCGAGCACCGTCCATCGGGTGGCGACGTGCAGTCCGTGCAGATGATCGAGCGGCGCCGTCATCTGCACCGAGGCGATGTTCGGTGGTGGTTCGGCCGACGCGTCGCGCGTGTTGTCGGCACCGCCCGAGCATCCCCCGACGAGCAGTGTGGCGGCGGCGATCCCACCCAGCCTGCGCCGACGAGCCGATCTGACTGTTTCGGTCGGGCGCGGTCGCTGCCCACCGCGGATTGGATCGATCACACGAACTCCTCTTCGGACCTCGGCGAGCGCTCCGGGTCCAGCCGACCCGAACGCTCGAGCAGATACAGGAAACCGACACAGGCGATGCCGATGAGCGTGAGCGCCACCCACGTCAGCGCCCCCAGCCCGGCCTCGCGGGCCCGCCCGAACACCGCGCCGGTGCCGAGATTCCCGAGCAGGATGCCCACCCCCACAACCGTGTTGTAGAAGCCGTAGTGCGTCGCGACGAGTCGATTGCCCGACAGCGCGACGATCGTGTCCATCTCGAAGGGGAACACCGCCGCCGTCCCGACCGCCAGCAGGACCGCCGTCAGCAGCACCGCGCCCGCCGCGGACCACCATCCGAGGCCGGTCCCCGGCACCACGATCAACGGAACGAACGCCGCTGCCATGACGGCCATCCCGACGACCAGGCTTCGGCCCGAACCCCATCGGCGGGCGAACCACGACGTGATCCGCAGCTGACCCGCGATCGCCACGGTCCCCGACAGGACGAACATCGCGGTCACCAACGCGGTCTCGGCACGGGGTTCCCCCGCCACGACCGCCGCCTGCAACGGCAGTGCGAGGTAGACCTGGAACGAGAGCACATACGACCCGATCATTGCGACCGCGAACAGCACGAACGGACGATTCGACACGACCACCCGCCAGTCGTCGAGCACGGACGTTCGAGCCACCACCGACTCGCCCCTGCGCGTCGGCAGGGCCCAGATCTGCACAACGGTCAGGACCGCGAACACCGCCGCCGCGACCATGGCGGTGACGCGGAAGTCCAAGGCCGTCAGTGCGAGTCCCACGAGGGGCCCGAGCAGAATCCCCGCCTGATAGAAGACGTTGAACACCGCGAAGGCCTCGATGCGGCGTGGCCCCGAGTCCGCGGCGAGGTACGCGCGCACCGCGGGATTGAACAATGCCCCGGCGAATCCGGTCGCGACCGCGGCCACGAGGACCGCTGGCAACGAGTCCACCATCGCGAGCAGGAGGAAACCGCCGGTGCGCAACAGGCATCCGGCGACGATCAGCGGCTTGTACCCCCATCGATCGGCCAGCGTGCCGCCGACCAGGAACATGCCCTGCTGGGAGAAGTTGCGGACCCCGAGCACGAGCCCGACGGCCCAGGCCGCCAGCCCGAGCGGGCCCGCGAGGTACCCCGCGAGGTACGGCATCAGCATGTAGAAGCCGATGTTGATCGAGAACTGGTTGACCATCAGGACCCGGCTCGGCCGGTCGAAGCTCCGGAACCGGTCGACGAGCCGCCTCATGCGTCCGGCCCGCTCGGATCGACGACGGTGGCGCAGCGCGTCCATCGGTCCACGACCTGGTCATCGGGTCGGTGGATCGTCACCGGCTCCGCAGAAGGGGGGCCGCCGAACAGTCCGTTCGACGCGCAGAATTCGTCGTTGTAGACGGTGTCGAAGTATCGCTGCGGCCCGTCCGGGAAGATCGCGGCCACGCGGACGTCGGGGGCCGAGTTCCGCGCCACCCAGCCCGCGGTCAGTGCGACGGCTCCGACGCTCCACCCACCACTCGCGTGATGGGTCGCGGCGAGGGTCCGGCACGACCACACCGCCTCCGACGGCGCCACCCAATGGACCTCATCGAACGCCGGGTAGTCGACGTTCGCCGGATAAATGCTCGACCCGAGGCCGCGCATGATCCGGGTGCCCGCAGGCTGCCCGAAGATCGTCGAGCCCACCGTGTCCACCCCGACCAGCCTGAGATCGGGACAGTACCGGCGTAGAACCCTGGCGACACCGGCCGAGTGCCCTCCGGTCCCCACCGAACAGACCAGCACGTCGACCCTGCCGAGCTGCGCGATCAGCTCGAGCGCCAGCGACGCATAAGCGTCGACGTTGTCGGGGTTCTGGTACTGATCCGGGCACCAGGATCCGGGGTGTCGTTCGAGGAGCTCGCGCACCCTGTCCCGCCGCGCCTGCTGCCACCCACCGGTCGCGTGCGGTTCGGTGACCAACTCCACCGACGCCCCGTAGGCGGCGAGCAGATGGTGCACGATCGGTTCCATTCCCGGGTCGGTGACGAGCGTGACCGGGTGCCGGTGCACGATCCCGGCCAGTGCGAGACCGAGACCCAATGTGCCGCTTGTTGATTCGATGATCATCGCGCCGGGAGCCAGATCGCCCCTGCGCCGCGCCTGTTCCACCATGTACAGCGCGGGCCGGTCCTTCATCCCGCCGGGATTGGCACCCTCGAGTTTCGCCCAGAACCCGCGGCCTGCATCGGCGAAGGGTTCGCCGATCCAGAGCACGGGCGTGTTCCCCACCATCGTGCTCGGCCTCGGGCAGCGCCCGGCGGTGGTCAGCAGCTGCGCCGCAGGCGCCGCAACGGAGTCGGTCGGCGGCATGGTGTCGATCGTGGTCGCGAACGTGTTCATGTGACATCAAGTCCCTGTGTGTCGGCTGCGCCGCGCGCAGTCGGTGTGATCGGAGGTCGCGATGACGGAACGCCGAGGAGAACTCGGGGGTCCGTCTGGAACCGATCAGCACCTGTCGATGCACAGCTCGATCAGGACGGCGCGCCCCTGGCGCGCGGGTTCGGACACCGCGGGCGGGGCTCGCGAGGACGGCGCGGACCACAACACCGTTGCGACCGCCACCGCGACGATCGCCACCACGACGGCGAGCAATCGCAGCGGGTTGTCGACACGCGGCAACGATGCGACGGCATGCTCGGCGTGCGCCGCGTGCCCCGCGGCATCACCGATGTGGGCATGCGCGGGTGAGAGTTCCGTTTCGATGGTCGATGCCGACAGCACGTGCGTTGACCCGGACTCGCGGCCGTGTTCGACCGCGAACACGCACTGCGCGATCGTGTGTGCGAGCAGATAGGCGACGCCGACCAGGATCGCCGCCCGCACGCGGGGCCGTCCGATCACAGGACCACCGGCGGGCACCACATCACGCCCGCGGCGGCCATCAGCGCGGGAACCAGGGCGAGCAGGACACTCGCGGCGGCGAGCCGGGCCCGCGCGCGACCCCGGTCCGGCGCGGGCAGGGGCGCCGCCAGCCGACCGGCCCTGTCGAGGACGGCAACGGAGGTGGCACCCATCGCCTCGGCGGGGGCAGGACCCGACCCGGCAAGGGCGATCAGTCCGGCGAGAAGCGCACTCCTACCGTGGATCCGGGTCGCCGCGTCGTCGGCGCACATCTCCAGCAGCCGCGAGACCTCGGCTGCCCCTGCACTGAACAGGGCCACACGCGGCAGCGTCTCGGCCAGCACCCGGAGCACCGCGACCAGTTGCGGGTGATGCCCGTTCAGGTGGGCTCGCTCATGCGCGAGAACGGCGTCGAGTTCGTGTGCGCCGAGCGCTTCCAGGGCGGAACTGGTGACGATGATGACGTTCGGACGCCCGGGAACGCAGTAGGCCGCCCGTTCCCCTGCGTCCAGCACGAGGGCGTCGACCCCCCGGACGCGTCGCGCCACCAGCCGGGCGTCGCGCGCGTGTGCGTGGGTCCGTCTGCGCATCGTGATCAGGCCGCGAACCAGCCGCCACCCCACGACGGCCGCCGCCGCGCTCGCGGACGCGAGCAGGCCGATCTGCACCCCGACGGCCACCCCGTCGCCGGCGAGCCCGCGCAACCACCGAAGGCAGGATCCGACGATCCCCGCGCCCGAGGCGGGGATCGCATGCGACAGTTCGACGGCCAGCAGTGCCGCTCCGGCGACCCACGATGCCAGCGCACTCGCGATGGCGGTCGTCCAGGCGGCGACCCCGAGTCGGGGGGCGTTGCCCCGGCGCGTGAGCCGGATCAGCAGAGAGGGCGCGAACACGGCGATCAGCACCGAGTACAGCAGCAGGAACGCCCCCATTCCCATCAGGCGCCCCCGGGATCGGCGAGGCGACGCAGCGCGTCGCGCAGCGTCGCGGATTCCTCTTCGCTCATCTGCTCCAGGAAGTGCGTCAGGACGACATCGGATCGGCCGCCACCCTCGAAGGCCTCGCGCATCAGCCGCGCGGTGTGTTGCTCCCGCGTCAGTGTGGGCCAATAGGCGAAGGCCTTGCCTACGCGTTCACGCTCGAGCCAGCCCTTGCGGTGCAGGTTGTCCATCGTGGACATCACCGTGGTGTAGGCGATCTCGCGGTCCGCCAGGAGGTCGTCGAAGACCTCACGCACCGTCGTCGCCCCCTCGCGGCTCCACAGCCGATCCATCACGGCCGCCTCGAGCTCGCCGAACCCCCGCACCCGCACCGTTGTCCCCCTCTGCCATCCGCCGCCACGGGCGGAACGACCAATTCACCTACTACCTACGTACGTAAATAGTAGATTACCCTGACCCGGTCCGGCACGACCGTCGCCGGGCCCGGCAGCTCAGACGGAAGGCCACCAGATGCGCCCGACGAGTACTCGTGTCGCCCATCGACGAATCGCCCGGTCGACGGCCGGTGTCCTCGCCGCCGCCATCACGGCGGCACTGACCGCAGGGACCGCGGCCGCCGCAACACCACGTCCGGATGTCGCAGATCCCTCACTCGTGGGGTTGGTCGCGGGCCTGCTGTCCTCGACACCCGACGAGGCGGCCGACACCCTCGTCGATCCAGCCCTCTGGCAGACGATCGCGAACATCACCAGCGACAGCCTGGAGAACGCGGAGGCGAACGGATCGCTCGCGGACCTCGTGTCGGCACAGCGTGGACTCTCCGAATGCCTGAGCCCCTACGCCGCCGCCGATGCGGAGCTTGCGGTCGCGGCCTGCTCGGACGAGTTCACGGCGATCGATCCGATGCTCATCGTTCGATTGCTCGCCGCCATCGAGCTCGGTCAGACGGACGGCGAGCATCCGGGCCACGACGCGGACACCGCAACGCTGCCGGACGAGAGTCCTTCCGGCGAAACAGATTCGGAGTCGGCGGTGACCGAGGACGACACCGGGGGCCGGACGGGGAGCGCCCCGTCGACCCGCCGCGTCGTGGCACCGACCGCGGGCAGCGTCACCTCGACCTTCGGGGACGGTCGCAAGCACGCGGGCATCGACATCGCGAACACGCTCGGATCGCCGATCGTCGCGGTCGCGGACGGCGAGGTGATCAGCGCGGGTCCGGCCAAGGGCTTCGGACTGTGGGTCCGCATCCGGCACGACGACGGAACCGTGACCACCTACGGCCACAACAACGACAACACGGTGTCGGTCGGCCAGCGGGTCAGGGCCGGTCAGCGGATCGCGACGGTCGGCAATCGCGGCAACTCCACCGGTCCGCACCTGCATTTCGAGGTGGAATCGCCGTCGGGAGACACCGTCGATCCCCTGGAGTGGTTGACCACGCGGGGCGCATCGGTCCTTGGTCCGGAGGACTGATGTCGAGATGCAGCGAAGATTGACGGGACGCGCCCCGCTACTTTGACGGATCTCGGGAGAGTCGGCGAAGCCCGTCGATATAGGTGTACCGCCGGATCGAAAGGTGGCGGATCTGCTACGCCATGACCGCACAACCGGCTCTTTCACGGGCCGCACAGCAATGGATCCCACTCCTGGCCGATTTCATCGCGTCGACACGGCGAGAGACGATGCGCCTGTGAGTATCTCCGACAAGAAGGCTGCCGACAGCGCGACGTGAACGTGTCCGTGACTTGCAGGCGCTGCTGCCTGACACCGGAGCGCCTCGGGTCGCGGTGGCGTCCCGGCGGATCTCAGCCTCGAGCGGATCCGGAGAGGTGTGGGTCAGAGACGGGCAGGTGTCAGCGGCTCAATGACCTGGGCCTCGGAGCGCTCGCGCAGCTTGAGAAGCGCCTCGTCAAGGCTCGAGCCGAGCAGGTGGAGGGTGTTCATGCCGCGCGATTCCCACACCGGAAACTCCTCGTCGGCATTGCGGCTTGCGACGTCCCAGAGGAGAAGGTCGCCGTTCTCGCTCCAGCCGAAGACTTCGAGTCGTTCGGCGAGGTCCCAGCTACCGTCGGGCTCGATCATCCAGTCGAATTCCTCCTCTTCGCCGTCGCGGAAGACCGCGTGGAAGTGCTCGGAGAGGTTCGCTGCACGGGCCCGCCCGTCTGCGAAACCGGTTTGCACGGGCGGGTAGATGAGCCACAGGCCGAACGTGCGGGCCCAGCCGCAGGAGCGAACAAACTCGCCGTAGCTCTGGGGGTACCCGCCGCCGTCCGGGAAACGGAACGAATCGAGTGCCTCGAAGTCGACATGCTCGAACGAGGGGGACTCAGGCGCGGGGACACTCATGACTCGATTATGGACGGGTTGCCGGAGCCACGTCCCTGGAGCCAGATGGAGTGAAGGCGGCGACCGTCAGTCCCACCAGGAACACGGCGCGTTCGTGTCCGGACACTGCAGGGATCCTCAGGCGTTTCGCTAATCTTCGCTGCAAGTCGACAACTGATCGGGGCACTCGAGCGCGATCACCGCGCGGTCACGACTTCTCCAGGTACTCGATCCGGTCGGCATCGATCGCGGCGGTCACCATCGACGCAAGGCCGGGATGCCGGGCCAGGTCCGGATCGGCGTCGATCACGGTGCGCGAGAACTCGCGCGCCGCGACGATCACATCCTCGTGGTCGAGCAGTGAGAGCAGCCGGAGGGTGGTGGTGCTGCCGGACTGCGCGGCACCGAGGACGTCACCCTCGCGCCGCTGGGCGAGGTCGAGTTGGGCGAGCTCGAAGCCGTCGTTGGTGCCGGCCACGGCGGTCAGTCGCTCGAACGGCGGGGAGCCAGGATTCGTGTCGGTGATGAGCAGGCACAGCCCCTGGTGGGCGCCACGACCGACCCGGCCGCGGAGCTGATGGAGCTGGCTGACGCCGAAGCGGTCCGCGTCCTTGAGCACCATCACGGTGGCGTTCGGCACGTCGACGCCGACCTCGACGACGGTGGTGCACACCAGCACGTCGATCAGTCCCGCGGTGAAATCGCGCATCACCGCGTCCTTCTCGTCCGCGGGCAACCTGCCGTGCAGCAGGCCGACCCGTAGGTCGGACAGCGGGCCGAACCGCAGCTCCTCGAACAGCGCCAGCGCCGCGGTGGTCGGCTGCTCCTTCGCGTCCGGGGCGTCGTCGCCCTCGCCGATCCGCGAGCACACCACATAGGCCTGCCTGCCGTCGGCGACCTCCTCGCGGATCCGTTCCCAGGCCCGGTCCACCCAGGCCGGCTGAGTCCTGGCAGGCACGACCTTGCTGACGATCGGCGACCGTCCGCCGGGCAGCTGCCGCAGCGTCGAGGTCTCCAGGTCGCCGAGCACGGTCATCGCGATCGTCCGGGGAATGGGCGTCGCCGTCATCACCAGCAGGTGTGGGCTGAGCCCCTCGCGCGCGCGGCCACGCAACTCGTCGCGCTGCTCGACGCCGAACCGATGCTGCTCGTCGACCACCACCATGCCGAGGTTGAAGAACTCGACGCCGTCCTGGATGAGGGCATGGGTGCCGATCACGATCCCGGCATCGCCGGTCACCGCCTCCAGCAACGCGGCGCGGCGTGCCGCGACCGACATCGACCCGGTCAGCAGGGTCACCCGCGTGGCCAGCTCGTCCGCACCGAGTTCGCCTGCCAGGGCGAGGGTTCCGAGCATCTGCCGCAGCGACCGGGCGTGCTGCGCGGCGAGCACCTCCGTCGGCGCCAGCAGCGCGCACTGGTAGCCGGCATCGATCACCTGCAGCATGGCGCGCAGCGCGACGACGGTCTTGCCCGAACCGACCTCACCCTGCAGCAACCGGTTCATCGGGTGTGCCCGGCCGAGGTCCGCGGAGATCTCTTCGGCGACCGCGTGCTGCCCCTCGGTCAGCGTGAAGGGCAACCGGGTCTCGAACGCGGCGGCGACGCCGTCGGGTTTCGGCGGGCATGCCGGTGCCACCCGTCCCGCCACCTCGTGGCTGCGTTGCGCGAGCACCAACTGCAGGGCGACCGCCTCGTCGAACCGCAGCCGCTCGCGGGCGCGGTCCACCTCGTCCTTCGTCTCCGGCAGGTGCACCGATCGCAGCGCCTCGTCGAGACCGATCAGACCGCGCTCACGCCGAACCTCCTCGGGCAGCGGGTCCTGCACCTCATCGAGTTGGTCGAGCACCTGGCGGACGCACCGCAGCAGGGTCCAGCTCTCGACCTCGCGGGTTGCCGGATACAGCGGGATGAGGTTCCGCTCGAAAATCGACATGTCGACGCCTGCGCCGGGATCCTGCGCGCTGCGCGCCATCCCGGCCAGCGCCCCACCGCCGCGGACCTTGCCGGCGGCAACCACCGAACCGTCGTCCTCGTCGCGGTTCGGCAGGATGAGATAGCTGGGATGCGTGAGGCCAAGCTTGCCCCGGAAGTACTTCACATTTCCCGAGAACATCGCGCGCACACCGGGTTTGATGGCATGCGCCACCTTCTGCGGGTTGAAGAAGGTGGCGTCGACGCTCTGCTTGTCGGACGTCAGCACCACCTTGAGCATCTTCCCGCTGCGCGACTTCATCGAGACGATCGCGGCCGAGGTGACCGTCGCCAGGATCGTCAGGTGCGTCCCCTCGGGCGGTTCCTTCTCACCGAGCTCCGCCCCCTGCGTCGCGTACCGGTGCGGGTAGTGCCGCAGCAGGTCCTGCACGGTCTCGATCCCGAACGCCTCCGCGAGCGGCTCCGCGACCTTGCGGCCGAGCAGGTGATCGATCCGATCGGTCAGTGTTGCCATGACATCCGCCTATTCGACGCCGAGCTGCAGCAGGTCTCCCGACTGCCCGCCCTCGTAGATCAACACCTCGATGCCCGGGTGGTTCGCCGCGACATGCTCCGAGAGGAGGTCGGCGAAGCCAGCGGGGATCTCGGCCCCCAACAACAACGTCAACAGTTCGCCGCCGACCCCGAGAACCTGGTCGATCAGGCGCCTGCCCGCCTCGGCCGGGTCGGGCGCGATCACCACGACCTCGCGTCCGATCAGCCCGAGCCCGTCACCGGCCTCGCAGGTGCCCATCAGGGTCAGCGCCCGCTCGGTGGCGACGCGCAGCGATCCCCAGCGCGTCGTCGCGGCCGCCTCGGACATCGCGAACACGTCGTCGGCGGCGACCCTGCCCGGATCGTGCACGGCAAGGGCGGCGAGCCCCTGCACCATCGACGAGCTGGGCAGTAGCAGCACCTCGTGGCTCTCGTCGCGGGCGGCGACACCGATGGTCACCAGCTCCGGCGCCGAGAGGGCGCCGTTCGGGAGCACCAGCACCTCGCCGCAATCGAGCGCGCGGATCGCGTCGAGCAGCTGATCTGGGGTGACCGGTTCGTCGCAGCGGAGCACCGTCGCCCCCTCACCTGCGAAGAGGTCGGCGGCGCCATCGCCCGCGACGATCGCGAGGACTCCGCGGTCGGCCGTACCTGCCCGCCTGACCACCCTCCCCGCACGCGCCTCGTCGAGGACAAAGCAGGAGATCCGGATGTCATGGGTGCGGCCGGCGGCGAGTCCGGCCTCGATCGCCGGGCCGGGATCCGAGCAGTGCACGTGCACCGACCAGGAACCCTCGCCGTCACCGACGATGATCACCGAATCGCCCAGCTCACCGAGCCGGGACCGCAACGTGTCCACCCGACGCGAGTCCGACCCGGAGAGCAGATACATCACCTCGTAATCCTGATCGCCCGGTTCGTCGGCGCAGGCGGACGGCTGCGCGACCACGACCGGGGTCGCAGGCGCGACCGGCGCGACCACGATGTCCTCGCGCTGCGGCATCGCCCCCGTGACCACGCCGGCGAGCGCGTCGAGGATGACGACCAGCCCGAGCCCACCCGCGTCGACCACCCCGGCCGCGCCGAGAACGGACAGTTGCGAGGGGGTGCGCGCGAGCGCCTCGGCGGCGGCGTCGGCTGCCTCGACGGCCACCACGGCCAGCGCCGCGTCGTGCGGGCACGCGTCCGCCGCCGCGGCTGCATGCCGGAGCACCGTCACGATCGTGCCCTCGACCGGGATGCTGATCGCCTCGGTCGCCAGCACGGCTGCCTCGTTCAGTGCGCCGCGCAGCAACCGGGCGTCCAGCGGCTCGTCGCCTGCGACCTCGGCGATCCCACGCAGTACCTGGGACAGGATCACGCCGGAGTTGCCGCGCGCTCCCGCGACCGCACCCCTTGCCAGTGCCGCGGCCACAGTGCCAACCGAAGCTGCCGGGCCGACGACCTCCGCGCCTTCAGCGGCCGCGCGCATGGTGAAGAGGAGATTCGTGCCGGTGTCCGAGTCCGGAACCGGGAAGACATTGAGGCTGTTGATCTCCTCGCAGCGGGCGACGAGACCGTCCACGCACCGCCGCGACCAACGCAGCAACGCCTCGCCGTCCACGCTGTCCAGGGCAATGAGCAACTCGGTTCGTCCTCTCTGCCCTAGTGGGAACTGCTCGGCTCGGCCAGACTATCCTTCTCCACAGACGGTCTGCCCGGCTCCACGTGCGGGATCAGGCCGGTTTGGTCAAACGACACGGATACGGCTACTCTTGCAGGGTTGCCTCGCAAGGGTCACTTCGGTGTCCCGTGTTCGTAGGCCAGCACCAAAGAAGATATCCGTACATCAATTCAAGGAGTTCGCGACTATGGCTGCCGTCTGCGACGTATGCGCCAAGGGGCCCGGCTTCGGTAAGTCGGTCTCGCACTCGCACCGGCGTACCAACCGTCGCTGGAACCCGAACATTCAGACTGTCCGGGCCCAGGTTGGTCCCGGTACCCGTCAGAAGCTCAACGTGTGCACCTCCTGCCTCAAGGCGGGCAAGGTCGTCCGCGGCTGACGCGTTCCACGCTTTCACGACTGTGCCCCGACACCTCAGGTGTCGGGGCACAGTCGTATTTGCGGCCCGATATGGTTCATCGGTGACTTCACTCGACGGCCTCAGCCACGTCCGCCTCGAAGGCGACGTACTCCGAATTGCAATCGCCACCGCCGACAACGGCACCTCTCTCGACTTCGACGGGGTGAGCCAGGGCACCACGGCCCTGCAAGCCGTGACGGCGGGCACCCTCGCCGCGCGCAGCGTTCTGCTGATCGGCGAGGGCGCCAACTTCTGCGCGGGCGGCAACGTCCGGGCCTTCGCCGCAGCGGAGAACCGGGGCGAGTTCGTCGACTACCTCGCGCGCACCCTGCACGACTTCGTCCGGGCGATCGACGCCGTCGAGGTTCCCGTGGTCGCGGCGGTCCAGGGCTGGGCGGCTGGCGCCGGAATGAGCCTGGTCTGCGCCTCCGACGTCTCCATCGGCGGCCCCTCCACCAAGCTCCGCCCGGCATACCCCTCGATCGGGTACACCCCCGACGGCGGCATGTCCTGGACACTGCCCCGGATCGTCGGCATCGCCAAGGCCCGCGAGATCCTGCTCACCGACGCGATCATCGGCGGCGACGAGGCCGTCCGGCTGGGCATCCTGAGCAGGCTGGTCGGCGACGACGAGATCCGCGAAGAGGCGTTGCGGGTCGCCCGCACCCTCGCGGCCGGTCCGACCGCCGCGTACGCGGGCATCAAGCGCCTGCTCGCCCAGTCGGGTCAGCGTTCGCTGTCCGAGCAGCTGGACGCGGAGACCGCATCGATCTCGGCCGCGGCCGCGGGCCCGACGGGCCGCGAGGGCGTCGACGCCTTCGTCGAGAAGCGCCGCGCCGACTTCTCCGCCGGCCAGTAGCCCTTACATAGGAGACCGCAGGGACAGCGCGTGGGCTGTCCCTGCGGTCTTCGCCTCATGATCGCCTACGAGACCTGGAAGATACCGATCCCAGGATTGACCGGCACCTGTGGCCAGATGCCGCTCCCGTACGGAAAGACGCGAGCGTTGACGTCGGCGGTCGAGGCGACCGTGCCGCTGCCGACGACCGCTGTCGCAGGGGCGTATCGGCACCACTCGTCAGGCGCGATAGGCCTGAAGTTATCGGGCTGCGTGGCCAGGAGCACGGTGGTACCAGCCGCGCCGGTGGTCAGGTTTCGCCAGTTCACCGACACGTCGATGCAGTCGAGCATGGTGATCGCGGTCGTCGCTGAAGGATCTGCCGCAAAGGTCACCACGCCAGGTGCACCTGTCGTAACCGTCGGTGTCACGGTTGCCAGCTGGTGCGGCACCCAGCATCTGAATCCAACCGTGCTACACGCCGAGACGAACGTCACCGGGACCTGAAACATCGTGGTCGCCGACGTCGGAACGGGCGACGCGTTCGCCCGCGCCGCGGTGGACGGGCCGAGCGGGAGTGCCAAGACGGCCACGGACGCAACGGCCCCGGCGACCAACCGACGATGAATCGCCACACATCGCATGACACGACCCTCCACTGTGGGATCTGCCCCGACCGGCTGCGACGTCAGAATACTCGCGAGCGCCGACCACCCGACTGAACGCGGGCCGGCGACCACGAGATGTTCATCGACCGGATCCGACCTGGCGATGACTTTTCATGTCGGACCCCGGCGATAGAATTCGAACATGAGTTCGACTGATGGAGTCGGGGCTGCGGGGCAGGTGCGGGGGTACCTGTCCGCGATCGCCGACGCCGTCGACGGACTGTGTGAGAGCGATCTGGGCGGGCTCCCCGACGGCGAGCTGACCGACACCATGCGCCGGCTGGAGAAATCACTGCGCCGGGCGTCGGCGGTCGGCCACAACCTGATAGTCGAAACCATCGAGCGTTCCCTGCCGGGCACGCTCGGCCACAAGACCGTCAACAAGCTGCTCGTCGAGGTGTTGCGAATCTCCGCCGCGGACGCCTCCGCCCGGGTCACCGCGGCGAAGTCGCTGGGCACCTGGCATTCGTTGTCCGGTCAGCCGCTTCCCGCGGATCTGCCCGAAACCGCTGCCGCGCAACGCGACGGCGACATCGGAGCCGACCACGCCCGCGCCGTACGCGAAGTCATCCGCAAGATCCCACACGCGGTCAGCAGTGCCGACGTCGCCGTCGCGGAGGAAATCCTGGCGGACCTGGCGCGTTCGGCGACCCCGGAGGACGTGGAGAAGGCCGGGCACGACCTGCTCGCGTACCTGAACCCCGACGGAAACCTCACCGACCACAAGGACCGCAAACGTCTTCGCGGAATCCGGCTCGGCCGCCAAGACCACAACCTCATGACCCCGATCTCCGGTCACCTCGACCCCGAGACCAGAGCCTTGCTCGAACCCATTCTCGCGAAGTGGGCGCGGCCGGGAATGAACAACCCCGACGACCCCGAATCACCCACCGGCAACACCGAACACCCACACGTCGACCGCGACAAGCTCGCCGCCGCAGCAGGCCGCGACACCCGCACCGCCGCGCAACGTAACCACGACGCCATCAAGGAAGCGTTGCGCGCACTCCTCGGTTCCGGTGCGCTCGGTTCCCATCGTGGGCTGCCAGTGACCACGATCCTGACAATGACGATCGACCAACTCGAACAGCACACCGGTGTGGTCACCACCGCCTCTGGTGGCATCGTCCCCATCAAGGACGCACTCAAGCTGGCCGAGCGATCGCACCCGGTACTGGTGCTCTTCGACCACAACGGCCGACCGCTGCACCTCGGGCGCTCGAAGCGCCTCGCCACCGCGGACCAGCGTCTCGCGCTGGTCGCCGCCGATCGCGGTTGCACCCGGCCCGGCTGCGACGCCCCCGCCACGATGACCGCCGTCCACCACGTCCGCGACTGGTCCAAGGGCGTCGCCACCGACATCCGCGGACTCACACTCGGCTGCGACGCCTGCCACGCCCTCATCCACGACGGACCCGGCGGCTGGCACACCCGCACCGCACCCGACGGCACCGAACACGCCGGACGCACCGAATGGATCCCACCGCCACACCTCGACCCCGACCAGACACCCCGCATCAACCACCGCCACCACCCGCGAGAACTCCTCGACCGAGCCCGACGAAAGGCCAACGCCCGCAGAGAAGCCGACGCACGGAAGCGACGAGACAATCGCCAGCGACCACCCCGTTCCCTGCCCGAGGACGGTGGCGATTCACCGTGAGCGAGTGGACGGGCACCTAGAACAGCGAGCCGCTGGGCAGCCGCCAGTCCACCGGCTTCTCCCCCAGTTCGTCGAGGAGCCGATTGGCGCGACTGAAGGGCCGCGACCCGAAGAATCCACGCCGGGCAGACAGCGGCGATGGGTGCGCAGACTCGATCATCGGCACATCGCCGAGCATCGGCTTCAGGGTGCCCGCGTCGCGACCCCACAGGATCGCCACCATCGCCTCGGGGCGGGCCACCAGCGCCCGGATGGCCTGCTCGGTTACGGCCTCCCAGCCTTTACCTCGATGCGCGGCGGCCCGGCCGGACTCGACGGTGAGCACCCTGTTGAGCAGCAGCACCCCCTGCTCGGTCCACGGTGTCAGGTCGCCGGTATCGGGCGTCGGCAGACCCAGATCCTCGGTGTACTCGGTGAAGATGTTGCCGAGGCTGCGCGGCACCGGTCGCACGTCGGGCGCCACCGAGAAGCTCAGTCCCACCGCATGACCCGGTGTCGGGTAGGGATCCTGGCCCACGATCAGCACGCGGACGTCACGAAACGGCTGCCGGAACGCCCGCAGCACGTTCTCCTGGGCGGGCAGGGTGTCGTGGCCCTGCGCGGCCTCGTCGCGCAGGAACGCCTGCATCTCCGAGATCTGCCCGGCGACCGGCGCCAGCGCCTGCGCCCAGCCGGCCTCCATCGACTCGTCGAGCGGTCGCTCCGGCATCAGTCGAGGCGCCGGAGCGCGTCCCGGTAGAACGCGGCGTTCGCGGTATAGGTCTTCACGTTGATCTCCAGGTGACCCTCGGGCACCTCGTAACCCTCGCGGATCTTCGCAGGCACGCCGAGCGCCATCCGGCGCGCGGGCACCTCGAACGAGAACGGGATGACGGCGCCTGCGCCGACGATCGCGCCGCTGCCGACCTTCGAGCCGTTCAGCACGACCGATCCGGACGCGATCAGGCAGTGGTCGCCGATCGTCGCACCCTCGATGTGCGCGCTGTGCCCCACCACGCAGCCCGAGCCGATCACCGTCGGGTCGATCGGGGTGCAGTGGATGACGGTGCCGTCCTGGATGTTGGTGTCCGCGCCGATCGTGATGGTGCCGTAGTCGCCGCGCAGGACCGCCTGCGGCCACACCGAGGCGCCCGCGGCCAACGTGACCGCGCCGATCACGACGGCGTCGGGGTGGACGTACGCGTCCGGATGGATGTCGGGCACGCGGTCGCCGAGGGCGTAGATAGGCATGCGGGCAATCTATCTAATCGAAACTCTGCCACCCGCCGCCGCCCGCCCAGGCACGGCCGTCGACCTGCACGCCGTCGCCTGGCAGGACCGAGCCGATCCGGCGCCAGCCGGCAGGCAGCACCGCATCGGCGGGAAAGGCCGCGGCCAGCGCGTGGTCCTCACCGCCGGTGAGCACCCAGTCGAGCGCATCGGCCCCGAGCGCCGCCGCCGCGGCGGAGAGCTCGGGCCCCGGCTCGAGCAGCGCGCTGTCCAGGTCCATCGCGACACCCGAGGCAGTGCACATGTGCCCCAGATCCGCGATCAATCCGTCGGACACATCCGTCATCGCGGTGGCGCCTGCGCGCGCCGCCACCGGACCGCTCTCATAGGGAGGGACCGGAACCTTGTGCGCGGCAACCAGTTCGGGGAATCGATCCGATTCGGCGAGCAGCGCGGACAACCCCGCCGCCGACCAGCCGAGCCGACCGGCGACGGCCACCTGATCGCCGGGACGCGCCCCCGACCGCAACACCGGCGCATGCCCGCCGAGATCTCCGAGCACCGTGATCGACACCACCAGTTGCTCCGCCTGCACCATGTCGCCGCCGATCACGCCCGCACCGAACCCTGTCACCTCGGCCCAGATCCCGTCGGTCAACGCGTCGGTGACGGACACCGGGGTGCTCGGCGGGCACCCGATCGCCACCAGGAACGAGGTCGGCCAGCCCCCCATCGCGACGATGTCCGCGCCGTTCTGCGCGACCGCCTTGCGTCCGACCTGTTCGGGAGTCGACCAGTCCAGCCGGAAGTGCCTGCCCTCGACCAGCATGTCGGTCGAGACGACCACCGAGCCGTCGGGCGCCCGCACCACCGCGGCATCGTCACCGGGACCGAGCAGCGTGCTCTCGGGTTGCGCTCGCCCCGACACCGCACGGTCGATCACCGCGAACTCGCCGATGTCGGCGACCGTGCGCCCGGCATCGGTGCCGCGATCAGTCGATTCGATGACCCACCTCCGAGGAATGAGACCCGGTACCCTTTATCGGAGCCGGGAGTGACCCGACCGTGCAAGTGGCAGGCCAGGGCCACCGCGACTCTACCGAGGTCGCGGGCACTGCACCGAGAAGGGGCGTCAGCGATGCAAGCTTTCGTTCTGATCCAGACCGAGGTCGGCAAGGCCTTGCTCGTCGCCGAGGCGATCAGCGTGCTACCAGGCGTTCTGGTCGCGGAGGACGTCCTGGGCCCGTACGACGTTGTGGTCCGGGTCGAGGCCGCGGACACGACCGAGCTGCCGGGCGTGGTGCAGCGGATTCAACGCGTCCCGGGAATCACCCGGACCCTCACATGTCAGGTTGCGGCACACTAGTAGCCGTGAACGACCCCGATCTCCCCGAGTCCGCAGACGCTCCCGATCCCGCAGAACCCCACCCCACCGCCCGGCGCAGTCCGGCGCTGATCGCCGTCGCGGTCGCCCTCCCTGTCGCCCTGGTGGTCGGCGTGCTGGTCGCCGCCGTGATGGCCGGACGCGACCCCATCCGGGAACCTGTCGCGCTCGGCACCGTGCCCGCCCCCGCCGCCGAGTCCCCCGAGTGCGCCGCCCTGATCGCGGCACTGCCCGAGAACATCGGCGACTTCGAGAGGGCCGAACTGAGGGATCCGGCCCCCGTCGGCGCGGCCGCCTGGCAGGCGGACGACCTCAAGGAGGTCGTGCTGCGCTGTGGAGTGGACCGTCCGCTGGAGTTCAATGCGGCGTCGGCGTTGCAGATGGTCGACGCGGTGCAGTGGTTCCAGGTACCCGGCGAGGAGGGACTGGACGCCAGCACCTGGTTCGCGGTCGATCGTGGGGTCTACGTCGCGCTGACCGTGCCGGACGGATCGGGGCCGACCCCGTTGCAGGACGCCTCGAGCGCCATCACCGGCGCGCTGGAGCAGCGCCCGATCGACCCGGCGCCCCTGCCGAATCCCTGACCCGGGGCCGACCGGCCTGCCGTCAGCGCAGGCCGGTCCCCCGGGCCAGCGCCGTCTCGACCAGAGTCGACACCAGGGTCCGGTAGTCGATCCCGGCCGCGTCCCACATCCGTGGGTACATCGAGATCGAGGTGAATCCGGGCATCGTGTTGATCTCGTTGATCACCGGGCCGTCCTCGGTGATGAAGAAGTCGACCCGGGCGAGCCCCTGGCAGTCGAGCGCGGCGAAGGCCCGCACGGCGATCGCCCGGATCTCCTCGCTGATCGCGTCGTCGAGCTTGGCAGGCACGTCGAACTCACAGATGTCGTCGAGGTACTTGGTGTCGAAGTCGTAGAAGGCCCCGTCGTCACCGGAGAACTCCGGCATCCGGATCTCCGCCACGACACTGGATTTCACTGAGCCATCCGCGAATTCGAGCACACCGCACTCGACCTCGCGGCCGACGATGCCCGCCTCCACGATGACCTTCGGGTCATGGCTGCGGGCCAGCGCGATCGCCGCGTCGAGATCATCCCAGGACGCCACCCGGGAGATACCGATCGAGGAACCGCCGCGGGCGGGCTTGACGAACACGGGCAGGCCGAGCCGCTCGCGATCGTCCTGGGACAGGGTCGCCGTGCCTGCGCGCAGCACCACCTGCTGCCCGATCGGCAGCCCCTCGGCCGCGAGCAGCTTCTTGGTGAACTCCTTGTCCATGCCCGCCGCGCTGGCCAGCACGCCGGGGCCGACGTAGGGCAGGCCCGCGAGCTCGAGCAGGCCCTGGATGGTGCCGTCCTCGCCGTAGGCACCGTGCAGGACCGGGAACACCACATCGACCGACGCGAGGACCGCTCCGGCCTCGTCGTTGCTCAGTGACACCAGCGCGCCCGAACGGGTCGGGTCGGCGGTCAGGGTCAGTGCGGTGCCCGCCGCGTCGACGGTGGGCAGCGAGCGGCCCGCGATGGTGAGGGCGTCGGGGTCCGTGGGGCCGAGTACCCATGCACCGTCAGGGGTGATGCCGATCGGCACCACCTCGTAGCGCTCGGGATCGAGGTTGCGAAGCACACTGCCAGCGGAAACACAGGAGACGGAGTGCTCACTGCTACGGCCACCGAAGACCACAGCCACCCTCGTACGCGGATTACTCACATACCGAACCGTACCGTTGGACCAACCGATCTGCCTCGTCAGGTCACCGCTGATCGGGACCGGTCGAACCCTGCGGGCATGCTCACTCGGGCTTGGTGCGCCGCCCCAGGAGCAATCCGACCGCATCCGGGACCGACATGCCCTCGTGGCAGACCCGATGGACCGCGTCGGTGAGCGGCATCTCGACGTCGTGACTCGCTGCCAGCGCCCGCACCGAGGAGCAGGACTTCACACCCTCGGCCACCTGCCCCTTCGTGGCCCGCTGTGCGCTCTCCATGGAGCCGCCCGCACCGAGATGGTGGCCGAAGGTCCGGTTCCGCGAGAGCGGCGAGGAGCAGGTCGCGACCAGGTCGCCGACGCCAGCCAGTCCGGCCAGCGTCGCCGGGTTCGCGCCGAGCGCCACCCCGAGCCTGATCATCTCCGCCAGCCCACGGGTGATGATGGTGGCGTTCGTGTTCTCCCCTAGACCGATCCCCGACGCCATTCCGCAGGCAAGGGCGATCACGTTCTTGCATGCCCCGCCCACCTCGCAGCCGATCACGTCAGGGTTTGTGTAGGGGCGGAAATACCCAGTGGCGCATGCTTTTTGAAGGTCCACTGCGCGAACGGAATCGGTGCACGCGATCACGGTGGCGGCAGGCTGTTCCGCCGCGATCTCCCTGGCCAGGTTCGGGCCCGACAGCACCGCCACCCGCGACGGATCCGCGCCTGTCACCTGACTGATGACCTGGCTCATCCGCATCAACGTCCCGCTCTCGATGCCCTTCGCCAGGGACAACAGCGTCGAATCGGGCTCGATCGACGACGTCCAGGCGCCGAGGTTCTCGCGCAGCGACTGCGAGGGCACGGCCAGGACCACGATGTCGGCGCCCTCGAGCGCGAGGCGATGGTCACTGGTCGCCTTCAGCGACGGCGGCAACGTGATGCCCTCGAGGTAGAACGGATTCTGGTGGTCCACCGAGATCGCCTCGGCCACTTCGGGTCTCCGCGCCCACATCGTGACGTCGGTGCCGGCATCGGCCAGAACCTTCGCGAACGCCGTCCCCCAGGATCCCGCCCCCAGTACCGCTGCCTTGCTCATGGAATGTCCTTCCCATCGCCACCCGCTGCCGCCGGGACCCAAGAGTAGACGGCCACCGGGGCACCGCGGTCTGCTCGCCCGCGGCGGCGTGCTGGCAGGATTGCCGGTATGGACCAAGCGCATCACACGCCGCCCGCGGGGCAGGCGCACGTGTTGATCGCGGTCAAGGAGCTCGGCCGGGCCAAGAGCAGGCTGGCCGCCCGACTCGGGCCGCAGGAGCGGACCGCGCTCGTGCTGGCCATGCTGCGCGACACCCTGACGGCGGCCGCGGACGCGACGGGGATCGCCGAGATCACGGTCATCACCCCGGACCCGTCGGTGGCCCGCGTGGCACGCGAGTGCGGGGCCGGGCACTACGCCGATCCCGCAGGCGAGGGTGACGATCGCCTCAACGCCGTCCTGCGGGCCGCCGCCGCGGACCTGCGATCGACCCACGGTCGCGGACCGATCGTGGCACTGCAGGGCGATCTGCCCTGCCTGCGCCCCGACGAGCTGTCGGCGGCGCTGGCCGCGGGCGCGCGGACAAGCCGCTCGTTCGTGGTCGACCACCACGGCACCGGGACCGCCGCGCTGATCGTCGGGGATCCGGAGGCCGACCTCGATCCCGGGTTCGGCCCGGACTCCGCGCGGCGCCACCGCCTTTCCGGGGCCGCTGAACTGACCGGCGACTGGCCGGGGCTGCGACTCGACGTCGACACCGCGGCCGACCTCGACGCCGCGGTGATGCTGGGGCCAGGCCGGTCGACCGCCGCGGAGCTCGACCGGATCGGCTGGCCCGGTGTGGTCGGGACCGGCAGGCGAATTCGCCGAAATTAAATGCGCATCGATTGTCGCCCGCTCGCGATCTGGGGGATGATCTACGCGTGAGTAACGGTGAGGTACGCGGACAGGACGCCGGGCAGCAGACGGCGTCGGGCACCGGCGAGCGCGAGTGGAGCGCACCGATCGTCAATCACCTTCCGGTGATCCCGACCGCGCCGCCGGCCGCCACCCCGGTTGTGGTCGACGGTTCGGTCATCCCCCTGCCCGCGGATCGGTACCTCAACCGCGAACTGAGCTGGCTCGACTTCAACTCCCGGGTGCTCAGCCTCGCCGAGGATCCGTCGATTTCGCTGCTCGAGCGCGCCAAGTTCCTCGCGATCTTCGCCTCGAACCTCGACGAGTTCTACATGGTCCGGGTCGCGGGCCTCAAGCGCAGGGACGAGACCGGGCTCTCGGTCCGTTCCGCCGACGGGCTGAGCCCGCGCGAACAGTTGGCGCTGATCAACCGGCGTACCCAGGAGATCGCGGAAAAGCACGCCAGGACCTTCCTGGACAAGGTCCTGCCCCAACTCGCCGAGGAGGGCATCTCCATCATCGGCTGGGCCGACCTCGATGCCGACGAGGAGGAGCGCCTGTCCGCGCACTTCCGCGAGCAGGTGTTCCCCGTGCTGACCCCCCTCGCGGTCGACCCGGCCCACCCGTTCCCCTACATCAGCGGCCTGAGCCTGAACCTCGCGGTGACCGTGAAGGATTCGTCGACCGGTGGCGAGCACTTCGCGAGGGTGAAGGTGCCCGACAACGTCGACCGGTTCGTCCGCGTCAACCGCACCGATTCGCCCGCGACGACCCCGGCCTTCCTGCCCATGGAGGCGCTCATCGCGGCGCACCTGAACGCGCTGTTCCCCGGCATGGAGATCGTCGAGCACCACGCGTTCCGGATCACCCGCAACGCGGACTTCGAGGTCGAGGAGGACCGCGACGAGGATCTGCTGCAGGCGCTCGAACGTGAGCTGGCCCGCAGGCGGTTCGGGTCGCCGGTGCGGCTCGAGGTCGCGGACGACATGACCGAGCACATGCTCGAACTGCTGCTGCGCGAGCTCGACGTGGATCCGGGCGACGTGATCCAGGTCCCCGGCCTGCTCGACCTGTCCTGCCTGTGGCAGGTCTACGGCGTCGACCGCGCCAATCTCAAGGACGCTCCCTTCGTGCCCGCGACCCATCCGGCGTTCGGAGAGCGGGAGACCCCGAAGAGTGTGTTCTCGACGCTGCGCGACGGTGACGTCCTCGTGCACCACCCCTACGACTCGTTCTCGACCAGCGTGCAGCGGTTCATCGAGCAGGCGGCTGCCGATCCCCATGTGCTGGCGATCAAGCAGACGCTGTACCGCACCTCGGGCGACTCCCCGATCGTCAACGCGCTGATCGACGCCGCCGAGGCGGGCAAGCAGGTGGTGGCGCTCGTCGAGATCAAGGCACGGTTCGACGAGCAGGCGAACATCAAATGGGCTCGCAAGCTCGAACAGGCGGGCGTGCACGTGGTGTACGGACTGGTCGGCCTCAAGACCCATTGCAAGACTTGCCTGGTCGTGCGCAGGGAGGGCTCGGCCATCCGCCGTTACTGCCACATCGGCACCGGGAACTACAACCCGAAGACGGCCCGGCTGTACGAGGACGTCGGCCTGCTCACCGCCGCGCCGGAGATCGGCGCCGACCTCACGGACCTGTTCAACTCGCTGACCGGATACTCGCGCAAGGCGCAGTACCGGAACCTGCTGGTCGCCCCCTACGGGGTCCGCGACGGCATCATCAAGCGAATCGACGCGGAGGTCGCGCGCCAGCTCGAGGGCAAGTCCGCAGGCGTCCGGCTCAAGGCCAACGCCCTGGTGGACGAGCAGGTGATCGACGCGCTCTATCGCGCCTCGCAGGCAGGCGTCCCCGTACAGGTGGTGGTCCGCGGTATCTGCGCGCTCAAGCCGGGCGTGCCAGGTCTGAGCGAGAACATCGGGGTCCGTTCGATTCTCGGGCGGTTCCTCGAGCATTCACGCATCCTGCATTTCGTCGGCGCGGAGGAATTCTGGATCGGCAGCGCCGACATGATGCACCGCAACCTCGACCGGCGGGTGGAGGTGATGGCCCAGGTGAAGGATCCCCGGCTGGCTCGTCAGCTCGGCGACATCTTCGACTCCGCTCTTGATCCGACCACCCGGTGCTGGGTACTCCAGTCCGACGGGCACTGGGCGGCCTCGCCCGCCAGGGGTGAACGCGTCCGTGAGCACCAGCAGGAGCTGATGCGCGGCCGCCGTGCGATCGGCTCGTAGGTACGTTTTCCAGCCACCACAGGAAGGCAGCTCGTGAGCTCGAAGTCGGATCGACCCATCAAGGCCAATATCTTCGCGGCAGGCGCCGTGCTCTGGCGTAAGTCACCGACCAATCCCTACGAGATCGAGATCGCGCTGATCCACCGCCCCAAGTACGACGACTGGTCCTTCCCCAAAGGCAAGCTCGACCCCGGGGAGACGCCGATCGTCGCGGCGCTGCGAGAGGTGCAGGAGGAGACCGGGCTACAGGCGCGCCTGGACCGGCGGGTGACCCGGGTCGCCTACGAGATCCCGGGCCATCGCAAGCGCAAGCGGGTCGACTACTGGGCCGCCGAGGCAGTCGGCGGCGAGTTCGTACCGAACACCGAGGTCGACGAGCTCCGGTGGGTGGCGCCCGAGGACGTCGCGGGCGAGCTCTCGTACTCGGTGGACGGCAAGGTGATGCGCCGGTTCATGAAGATTCCCGCCGACACCACCACCATGCTGGTCGTCCGGCACGGCAAGGCCGGACGCCGAAAGGACTCACCGGACGACACGCTGCGACCGTTGGACAAGCTCGGACGCACCCAGGCCGAGGCCCTGGTGCCCCAGCTCCTCGCCTTCGGTGCGACGGCGGTCCATTCGGCCGATCGAACCCGCTGCGAGCAGACGGTCGAACCGCTGGCGCGGGCGCTCGGCACCGAGATCGTGCCGGAGCCGCTGCTTTCCGAGGAGGCCTACGCGGAGGATCCGGCCGCGGCCCGCTCACGCGTGCGGAAGATCGCCACCCTCGGCGGCGTCCAGGTGATCTGCAGTCAGAGCGGGGTGATTCCCGACCTGCTGAGCTGGTGGGCAGAACGGGACGGGATCACCCTGCCGCCCGCCCGCAACCGGAAGGGCAGCACCTGGGTCCTCTCGTTCTCCGGGGGCAAGCTGGTGGACGCCAGCCACATCGACAGCCCGCTGCCCGAGAACTCCTGAGGCGGCCACCAACCCGATCGAGGGCGGCGACGGTTTCCCGTCGCCGCCCTCGATCTCGTGCGATGCACGAGTAGTCGGTCGTGCCTACTTCTTGCGAGCCGGCGCCTTCTTGGCGGGTGCCTTCTTCGCCGGAGCCTTCTTGGCCGGTGCCGCCTTCTTCGCCACGACCTTCTTGGCCGGAGCCTTCTTGGCCGGAGCCTTCTTCGCGGGCGCCGCCTTCTTCCCGGGCGCCTTCTTGGCCGGTGCCGCCTTCTTCGCCACGACCTTCTTGGCCGGAGCCTTCTTCGCGGGTGCCGCCTTCACGGCCGCCTTCTTCGCGGGCGCCGCCTTCTTCACGACCGCCTTCTTGGCCGGTGCCGCCTTCTTCGCCACGACCTTCTTGGCCGGAGCCTTCTTGGCCGGTGCCGCCTTCTTGGCCGCAACCTTCTTCGCGGCCGTCTTCTTCGCCGCGGCCTTCTTCGCCGGTGCGGCGGCAGCCGAGCCGCGCTTGACCGCGGGTCCGCTGGCCGGGAGCTTCTGGCTACCGGCGATCACGGCCTTGAACTGGGCGCCGGGACGGAACGCAGGCACCGAGGTCGGCTTGACCTTGACGGTCTCGCCGGTGCGCGGGTTGCGCGCGACCCGGGCCGCACGGCGACGCTGCTCGAAGACGCCGAAGCCGGTGATCGTGACGCTCTCGCCCCTGTGCACGGCGCGCACGATGGTGTCGACAATGTGCTCGACCGCATCGGTGGCAGTACGGCGATCCGAGTCCAACCGTTCGGTCAAGATGTCAATGAGCTCTGCTTTGTTCATGGAAGTCCTCCGCAAACTGATGGCCCATTGTCGGACCGACTAGCAAACACGGTAATCCGGAAAAGGGCAAGAGTCTATGTGCCACGCCAATTCTCATGCCTCTCTCAGCGGCGTGGCACCCTCTTTCGCGCCTGAATCCCGTTAGTCGGTCGTATTAGTTTCCCTCGGCAACCCGTGCCGGGAGGGTGGCAGGTTTCCATGACGGCCTTGACTTTTCGAACTCCGAAATCGCATCTACCTGCCGCAATGTCAATCCGATATCGTCCAGACCCTCGAGCAGACGCCACCGTGTGTAGTCATCAATGTTGAAGCGCACCACCAGCGTTCCGGCGGTCACCGTGCGCTCCGTGAGATCGACAACAATTTCGAGACCGGGCTGCTCTTCAAGCAACTTCCAGAGCAGTTCGACGTCCGATTGGTCGACCTGAGCGGCCAGCAGGCCCGCCTTGCCGGAGTTGCCGCGGAAGATGTCCGCGAAGCGAGACGCGATGACAACGCGAAATCCGTAGTCCGATAGCGCCCACACCGCGTGCTCACGGGACGAGCCGGTTCCGAAGTCCGGGCCCGCGACGAGAACCGAGCCCTTGTCGTACGGCGGGATGTTCAGGATGAACTCGGGGTCGGCCCGCCAACCCGCGAAGAGGCCGTCCTCGAAACCGCTACGAGAGACCGACTTTAGGTAGACCGCCGGAATGATCTGGTCGGTGTCGACATTGGAGCGCCGCAGGGGGACGCCGATTCCCTTGTGTGTCGTAAAGGCTTCCATCAAATACTCCTGTCGTTCCGGTGGTCTTCAGTTCAGGTCAGCGGGCGCCGAGAGCGTGCCTCGCACCGCCGTCGCCGCCGCAACCAGCGGGGAGACGAGATGGGTCCGCCCGCCCTTGCCCTGCCTACCTTCGAAATTCCGGTTGGAAGTCGATGCCGAGCGCTCACCCGAGGACAGCTGATCGGGATTCATGCCGAGACACATCGAGCACCCCGCCTGCCGCCATTCGGCGCCGGCTGCGGTGAAGATCTCACCGAGACCCTCCTTCTCGGCCTGAGCGCGAACCCTCATCGAGCCGGGGACGACCAGCATCCGCACGCCCTCGGCAACCTTGCGGCCCTTCAGCACGCCCGCCACGGCCCGCAGATCCTCGATCCGGCCATTGGTGCAGGAACCGACGAAGACCGTGTCCACGGCGATCTCACGCAGCGGAGTGCCTGCCGTCAGGCCCATGTAGCTCAACGCCTTCTCGGCGGCCTGGCGTTCGCTCTCGTCGACCATCTGCGTGGGATCCGGAACCGAGTCGCCCAGCGGCGCGCCCTGCGCCGGGTTGGTCCCCCAGGTGACGAACGGGGTCAGCGAGTTCGCGTCGATGTAGACCTCCTGGTCGAAAGTCGCGCCCTCGTCGGTCTTCAGCTGATCCCATGCGGCGACGGCGGCATCCCAGTCCGCGCCCTGCGGCGCGTGCGGCCGCCCCTTGATGAACTCGTAGGTGATCTCGTCGGGCGCGATCATGCCCGCCCGGGCACCGGCCTCGATCGACATGTTGCAGACCGTCATTCGGGCTTCCATCGACATTTGACGGATGGCCGATCCGCGGTACTCCAGCACATAGCCCTGACCACCGCCGGTGCCGATCTTCGCGATGACTGCCAGCACGACGTCCTTGCTCGTCACCCCGGGCTGGAGTTCGCCGTCGACGTTGATCGCCATCGTCTTGAACGGGCGCAGCGACAGCGTCTGGGTCGCCATCACGTGCTCGACCTCGCTGGTGCCGATACCCATTGCGAGAGCACCGAAGGCGCCGTGGGTGGAGGTGTGACTGTCGCCGCACACCACCGTCATGCCGGGCTGGGTCAGACCCAGCTGCGGACCGACGACGTGCACGATGCCCTGATCGAGGTCGCCCATCGGGTGCAGGCGGACACCGAACTCCTCGCAGTTGCGACGAAGGGTCTCCACCTGGGTGCGTGAGACCGGGTCCGCGATCGGCTTGTCGATGTCGACGGTCGGGACGTTGTGATCCTCGGTGGCGATCGTGAGATCGGGGCGGCGCAGCGGCCTGCCTGCCAACCGAAGGCCGTCGAAGGCTTGAGGACTGGTCACTTCGTGTACGAGGTGGAGATCGATGTAGATGAGGTCCGGGTTGCGCGAGGCGCCCTCCCCCTCGCCCTGGACGACGACATGCTCGTCCCACACCTTCTCCGCCAGGGTGCGCTTACTACTGACCATGTTCTCCACCTCTCAGTGTGACTAGTGCGTCCCGGACATCGGGCGGCCTGGAGTGCGCCACTTCCATCATCTCCCCGATCACGCCCGATCGAAGCCGTCCGAATTTCCATCTCAGAATGCGAGACGGTAGTATCGCCCTATGAGACAGCATAGCGGCTCCCCCGCCTCCAGCGGGATCGGGGTGCTCGACAAGGCGATGACCGTTCTCCATGCCGTTGCGGAGCAGCCCTGCAATCTCGGAGAGCTGTGCGCCCGTACGGGCCTGCCGAGGGCGACGGCCCATCGACTGGCGGTCGGCCTCGAGGTGCACCGGCTCCTCGCCCGCGACGGCGACGGACTCTGGCGCCCCGGTCCCGGTCTGGCGGAGCTGGCTCCGACCGCACACGACAGCCTCCTCGAAGCGGCCGCCATGATCCTGCCCCGACTGCGCGAGATCACCGGCGAGAGCGTGCAGCTGTACCGCAGGGAGGGCACCCAGCGGGTGTGCGTGGCCTCCATGGAACCGCCGACCGGCCTCCGGGACACGGTACTGGTCGGCGCGCGACTGCCGATGACCGCAGGCTCAGGCGCCAAGGTGCTGCTGGCATGGGCGGATCCGCAGACCCAGCGGGCGGTGCTGGCCGACGCGCTCTTCAGCGAGCGGGCACTCCTCGAGGTGCGCAAGCGCGGCTGGGCGCAGAGTGCGGCCGAACGCGAACCCGGCGTGGCGAGCGTCGCGGCGCCGGTGCGCGACAGCGCGGGCACCGTGATCGCGGCGATCTCTGTCTCGGGTCCGATCGACCGGATGGGCAGGCGTCCCGGCGCCCGCTGGGCCGCCGACCTGCTCGCCGCCGCGGACGCACTCCACAAACGCCTGTAGCCGCCTGCGCGTCCGGTGTGGCCCATGGCACAGTGCATGCGAGAACAGGTTCCAATCCCCATGGGAGGACAACGCAGTGGGCACCAACCAACGTAGCCAGATCACGATGGACGACGACGAGATCGCCGGGTTCATCGAACGCAGCCGGGTCGCCACCTTGGCGACGGTGGGCGCGAAGGGTGCGCCGCACCTGATCGCCATGTGGTACGCGGTGATCGACGGCGAACTCTGGTTCGAGACGAAGTCGAAATCACAGAAGGCCGTCAACCTCCGCCGGGACAACCGGATCACCGTCATGATCGAGGACGGCAACACCTACGACACCCTGCGTGGCATCTCCATCGAGGGCACAGCCGAGATCATCGACGACCGAGATGCCCTCTGGCAGGTCGGCGTCAGCATCTGGGAGCGCTACACGGGCCCGTACTCCACCGACGTTGACCCCGCCATCGAGATGATGCTCAACAAGCGGGTCGCCGTGCGGGTGAAGCCCGACCGCATCCGGTCATGGGACCACCGCAAGCTCGGATTGCCCCAGATGCCCGTAGGCGGCACCACAGCGGCCTTCCTGTAGCGCCGGAGAATTCACGGGACTTCGCGACGCAGCGGCGGTACCGTCGGCCTTGAACCACCTACGGGAGGAGCAAGACGTGACCGACTCGGAGAACGAGAAGATCAAGCAGCAGTTCCGCGAGGCACTCGACCGCAAGAATCATCAGCACGCGAACCCGACGGCCGCAACGGCCGGCGATTCGAAGATTCATCACACGCACGGCCCCGCGGATCACAAACGAGAATTCCGCCGCAAGAGCGGCTGAGAAGTTTCGAGCGAAGGCGCTCACCCGACTCCGGGTGGGCGCCTTTTTTCGAGCGCCACTCGTTCGAGGTGGCACACAAGAAAAAGACCCCCTGGCATGTGCCAGAGGGTCTCTTTCATTTGTAGCCCCGACGGGATTCGAACCCGCGCTACCGCCTTGAGAGGGCGGCGTCCTAGGCCGCTAGACGACGGGGCCAAGAACACGCTGTACTGATTTGTTGCGCTGTTGTGGAACTCTTCCGAAGAGAAGTTCCGCATCAGTGGAAGCTCGGCTAGCTTAGCTGGCCGGAGTTCAGAGTCAAAATCGTCTGAACTCTCCGCTGGGGTACCAGGACTCGAACCTAGAATGGCGGTACCAGAAACCGCTGTGTTGCCAATTACACCATACCCCAATGACCTCGGCGGCTCGCTCAACCTTGCGGCTGTGCTCTCCGTTTCGGACGAGGAGAACAATAGCAAAGCCCTAGGGCCATTCTCCAAATCGGCTGGTCAGGGGGCTGAAATGACCCCCTGGCCAGCCGAGGGGAGCTCCTACTGACCCACCTGGGCACGTGCCGAGCGCAGCCGGGCCATCGTCTTCTCCCTGCCGAGCAGCTCCATCGACTCGTACAACGGCGGGCTGATGTGCGAACCGGTCACCGCGACCCGCACCGGCGCAAAGGCCTTGCGCGGCTTGAGTTCCAGGCCGTCGATGAGTGCGGCCTTGAGAGACTCCTCCAGGTCCGCGGTCGCCCAGTCCGGCGTGGCCTCGAGGGCGGCGATAGTCGCGTCGAGCACGGGAGCCGAGTCCGCGCCCAGGTTCTTCGCGGCCGCGGCGGGATCGATCGCGAACTCGGACTCGCCCACGAAGAGGAACTTGAGCAGGTCCCACGCGTCGGACAGCACGACGATGCGCGTCTGCACGAGCTCGGCGGCCACGGCGAACGAGGCCTCGTCGAGCGCGTCGACGGGATGACCGTGCCCGGCCAGGAAGGCGCGCAGCCGCGCCGTGAAGTCCGCGGGCTCGAGCAACCGGATGTGCTCGGCGTTGATCGCGTCGGCCTTCTTCTGGTCGAAACGCGCCGGATTGGAGTTGACCTTCGAGATGTCGAAGGCCTCCACCATCTCCGTGAGCGAGAACACATCGTGATCGTCCGCAATGCCCCAGCCGAGCAGTGCCAGGTAGTTGAGCAGTCCCTCCGGAATGAAGCCGCGGTCCCGGTGGATGAACAGGTTCGACTCCGGATCGCGCTTGGACAGCTTCTTGTTGCCCTGTCCCATCACGAACGGGAGGTGACCGAACTCCGGGGTGAGCTCCGCGACGCCGATCCGCTGCAGCGCCTCGTAGAGCGCCAGCTGGCGCGGCGTCGACGAGAGCAGGTCCTCGCCGCGCAGCACGTGGGTGATCTTCATCAGCGCGTCGTCGACCGGATTCACCAGCGTGTACAGCGGGATGCCGTTGCCCCGGGTGAGCGCGAAGTCGGGCACCGTGCCCGCCTTGAAGGTGGTCTCGCCGCGGACCAGGTCGTTCCAGGTGAGGTCGTGGTCGGGCATGCGCAACCGGACGACGGGCTTGCGCCCCTCGTCGAGGTACGCCTGACGCTGCTCGGCGCTCAGATCGCGATCGAAGTTGTCGTACCCCAGCTTGGGGTCACGGCCGGCCGCCTTGTGCCGCTCCTCGACCTCCTCGGGAGTGGAGAAGGACTCGTACGCCTCCCCCGCCGCCAGCAGCTTCGCAACGACCTCGAGGTGCAGATCGCGCCGCTGCGACTGCCGGTACGGCTCGTACGGGCCGCCCACCTCGGGACCCTCGTCCCAGGTCAGGCCGAGCCAATTCAGCGCGTCGAGGATCGCCTGGTAGGACTCCTCCGAGTCCCTCGCGGCGTCGGTGTCCTCGATACGGAAGACGAACTTGCCGCCGTGGTGCCGGGCATAGGCCCAGTTGAACAGGGCCGTACGGATCAGCCCGACATGGGGCGTGCCGGTCGGCGAGGGACAGAAACGAACGCGCACTTCGCTGGAGGTCATGGCTCACTTGGGTCGGAGGGGGAAAACGGTCCCCTACAGGCTAGTCTTCCCCGCCCGCCCCCGGCTGGGCAGTGACCACCGGCCGTCGCAACGCCGCGGGAACTCAGCCCTTGGCGGCCACCGGGTTGGCGAGGGTGCCGATTCCCTCGATGGTGACGCTGACGGTGTCGCCCGCGACGATCGGGCCGACGCCCTCGGGGGTGCCGGTCAGGATGACGTCGCCGGGGAGCAGCGTCATCACCGCGGAGACCCACTCGATGATCTTCGGAATGTCATGCAGCAGAAGCGAAGTCCGGCTGCGCTGCTTGACGGCACCGTCGACCTCGGTCCTGATCTCGAGATCGGAGGCGTCGAGCGTGGTCTCGATCCACGGTCCGAGCGGGCAGAACGTGTCGTGGCCCTTGGCCCTGGTCCACTGACCGTCCTGGCGCTGGTGGTCGCGCGCGGACACGTCGTTCGCGGCGGTGTATCCGAGCACCACGTCGAGCGCCTTCGAGGCGGGCACGTCCTTACAGGGACGCCCGATGACGATCGCGAGCTCGCCCTCGTAGTGCACCTCATTCGAACTGGGCGGCAACATGATCGGCACGCCGGGGCCGATGATCGAGGTGTTCGGCTTGAGGAAGATCACCGGATCCTCGGGGGCCTCGGAACCCATCTCGGCCGCGTGTGCCGCGTAGTTCTTGCCGATGCAGATCACCTTGCTGGCGAGGATCGGCGCCAGCAGCCGGACGTCGGCCAGCGGCCAGCTCCGGCCGGTGAAGGTGGGGTTGCCGAACGGATGCTCGGCGATCTCCTTCGCGGTCTGTGCGTCACCCTCCCCCTCGATGGAAACAAAGGCGACCCCATCGGGGCTGGCGATTCGACCTAGGCGCATGGCGGCAGTCTATCGACCGCGCCCGCACACCCTCGACCGCCCGCGGCGCGCGACCCCTCGCGGTCGCGATACACTCGATCCGGAATTCCAAAATATAAGACATTCATTCCACATATTGGGACGGCAGCATGAGTGTTCAGGTACAGAACAGGCAGGACGAGCGGAGCACCGCGTCGAGGCGCTGGACCATGCTCGGGCTCGGCGTCCTCGCACAGACGGCTGGCGGCGTCGTCGCCAACGCGCCCGCCTTCCTGATCCCGACCCTGCACGACGCGCAGGGCATGAGCCTGGCCCGCGCCGGGCTGATCGCGGCCGCACCGACGGTCGGCTTCCTGGTCAGCCTGTTCGCGTGGGGTCTGGTGGTCGACCGGATCGGCGAACGTCGGGTGCTGGCGATCGGACTCGGTGGGGCCGCCCTCGCGAGCGCCGCCGCCGCCGCATTCAGCACGTCCTTCCCGGCGCTCGGGGTCTTCCTGTTCCTCGGCGGTGTGGCCGCATCGAGCGCCAACGCCGCCAGCGGGCGGGTGGTGGTGGGCTGGTTCCCACCGGACCGGCGCGGATTCGCGATGGGTGTGCGGCAGATGGCGCTGCCCCTCGGGGTCGCGGTGGCAGCGCTGACCGTCCCGAACCTGGCCGCCGACCACGGCATCGCCTTGGCGCTGACCGTGCCCGCGGTCATCTGCGCGGTCGCCGCGCTGGCCTGCCTGGTGTTCGTGATCGACCCACCGCGACCCAGCCGCACGGCTGCGTCCTCACAGGGACTGCTGGACAACCCGTACCGGAACCAGAGCGTGCTGTGGCGGATCCACTCGGTCTCGGCGGCGCTGGTGGTCCCGCAGTACCTGGTGTGGACGTTCGTCCCGGTCTGGTTGATCACCGACCGGCACTGGTCGGCGGCGTCGGCGGGCATCCTCATCACCGCGACCCAGCTGCTGGGCGCGGTGGGACGAATCGGTGCCGGGATCTGGTCGGACCGGGTCGGCAGCCGGATGGGCCCGCTGCGGACCGTCGCTGTCGCCGCGGCGCTGTCCATGGCGGCGCTCGCGGTCACGGACTGGCTCGACTCGCCGATCGCGGTTGCCCTGATGGTGGCGGCCTCGGTGATCACGGTGGCCGACAACGGACTCGCCTTCACCGCGGTCGCGGAGATCGCGGGCCCGTACTGGAGCGGCCGGGCCCTCGGCGCCCAGAACACCGGCCAGTACCTGGTTGCCGCGTTCGTGCCGCCGGTGTTCGGTGCGGTGATCGGGACCCTCGGATTCCCGGCCGCCTTCGCCCTCGCCGCCGCGCTGCCACTGGCCGCAGCCCCACTGGTCCCCGCCGATCCGCCCCCGCCATCGGCGTGAACCACCCCGAACGCATTCCGCCCGCGAACCTCTCGGTTCGCGGGCGGAGTGCTACTTCGGAGTCTCGCCGAGCCTAGAGGCTCGCGGCGATGCGGTCGCCGACCTCGGAGGTCTTGATCGGACCGTCACCACGGGCCGCGAGATCTGCCTCGACGGCCTGCTCGATGCGGACCGCGTCCTCGTCGCGCCCGAGGTGACGCAGCATCAGCGCCACCGACAGGATCGCGGCGGTGGGATCGGCGATGCCCTTGCCCGCGATGTCGGGAGCGCTGCCGTGCACCGGCTCGAACATCGACGGGTTGGTGCCGGAGGCGTCGATGTTGCCGCTCGCCGAGAGGCCGATGCCACCGGTGACCGCTCCGGCCAGGTCGGTGATGATGTCGCCGAACAGGTTGTCGGTGACGATCACGTCGAAGCGAGACGGGTCGCTGACCATGTAGATGGTGGCCGCGTCGATGTGGCAGTACGCGGTTTCGACGTCCGGGTACTCGGCGCCGACGGTCTCCATCGCACGAGACCAGATCGCGCCCGCGTTGGAGAGCACGTTGGTCTTGTGGATCAGCGTCAGGTGCTTACGCCGCGTCTGCGCCAACGCGAAGGCGTAGCGGACCACACGCTCGGCACCGAACCAGGTGTTGATCGACACCTCGGTGGCGATCTCGTGCGGCGTGCCGACGCGGATGGCACCGCCGTTGCCGGTGTACGGGCCCTCGGTGCCCTCGCGCACCACCACGAAATCGATGTCCGGGTTGGCGGCCAGCGGCGACGTCGCCCCCGGGTACAGCCGCGACGGACGCAGGTTCACGTGGTGGTCGAGCTGGAACCGCATGTTCAGCAGCAGGCCCCGCTCGAGGATGCCAGGGCCGACGAGGCGCGGGTCGCCGATCGCGCCGAGCAGGATCGCATCGTGCTCGCGGATCTGCGCGAGCTCCTCGTCCGGCAGCAGTTCGCCGGTTGCGTTGTAGCGCGTGGCGCCGAGGTCGTACTCGGTCGTCTGCAGGTCCGGGACCAGCTTGCGCAGCACCTTGAGCGCCTCTGCCGTGACCTCGACCCCGATGCCGTCGCCTGGAATGACTGCAAGCTTCATGTACTTACTCACTTCCTCGCAGAGACGAAATCAGGACAGGTCGACCTGGGCCACGCGGGCGTCGAGCTGGGAGACGACCTCCGCGACCTCGGCATCGCCGACAACGCGGTCGACGCGCAGGATGACGGTGGCGCCCTCGCCCTCGACGTCCTGGCTCAGCGCCGCGGCCTGGATGTCGATGCCCGCGTTGCCCAGCACCGTGCCGAGGGTGCCGAGCACGCCCGGACGATCCTGGTAGTGCACGACGATGTTGTGGCCCTCGGCGCGCAGGTCGAAGCTGCGGCCGTTGACGTTGACGATCTTCTCGATCTGCTGCAGGCCGGTCAGCGCGCCCGCGACGGCGGTGACGGTGCCGTCGGCCGCGACGGCCCGCACCTCGACCGCGCTGCGGTGCGTCAGCGCCTCGCTGTGCTTGTCGACCTCGACGCTCACGCCACGCTGCTCGGCGAGCGCAGGCGCGTTGACGAAGGTGACCGGCTCGTCGCTGCTGGCCGAGAAGAGTCCGCGCAGCGCGGCGAGGCCGAGGATCTCGACGTTCTCCGCCGACAGCTCACCGCTGACGATGACCTGCACGTTCTGCACCGCCTCCGGGGAGAGGGTGCCCGCGAGCAGGCCGAGCTTGCGGACCAGGTCGAGCCACGGCGCGACCTCCTCGCCGACCGGGCCGCCGGAGACGTTGACGGCCTCGGGCACGAACTCGCCCGCCAGCGCCAGCAGCACGCTCTTGGCGACGTCGGTGCCCGCGCGGTCCTGGGCCTCCGAGGTGGACGCGCCGAGGTGCGGGGTGACGACGACGTTGTCGAGGTCGAACAGCTTCGAGTCGGTGCACGGCTCGGTGTTGAACACGTCGAGGCCAGCGGCGCGGACCTTGCCGGAGACGAGCGCGTCGTACAGCGCGTCCTCGTCGATCAGGCCACCGCGGGCGGCGTTGACGATGATCAGCCCGTCCTTGGCCGTGGCGAGACGCTCGGCGTTGATCAGGCCCGCGGTCTCCTTGGTCTTCGGCAGGTGCACGGAGATGAAGTCCGAGCGCTTGACCAGTTCGTCGATGTCGACGAGCTCGATGCCGAGCTGCGCGGCGCGGGCCGCGGGCAGGTAGGGGTCGTATGCGATGACGTGGGTCTCGAACGCCGCGAGGCGCTGCGCGAACAGCTGCCCGATCCGGCCGAGGCCGACGACGCCGACGGTCTTGCCGAGGATCTCGGTGCCGTTGAAGCTCGAACGCTTCCAGGTCTTCTCGCGCAGGGTGCGGTCGGCGGCCGGGATCTGGCGGGCGGTGGCCAGCAGCAGCGCGACGGCGTGCTCGGCGGCGGTGTGGATGTTCGAGGTCGGCGCGTTGACGACCATCACCCCGCGCTCGGTGGCGGCCGGGATGTCGACATTGTCGAGGCCGACGCCCGCGCGGCCGACGATCTTCAGCTTGGTGCCCGCGGCGAGGACGTCCGCGTCCACGGTGGTCGCGGAGCGGACCAGGATCGCGTCGGCCTCGGGGACGGCGGCCAGCAGGGCGGGACGGTCGGGACCGTCGACCCAGCGCACTTCCACGCCATCGCCGAGCGCCTCGACCGTGGACGGCGCGAGCTTGTCTGCGATCAGAACAACGGGACGGCCTGGCTGGCTCACGAGTGAACTCCTGTGTTAGGTGTCGGGCGGATCGTCCGCGGCCCGGCGCCGCCTCGGGCGCCCACGTGAGGCCGTGACCGAAGACAGCTTAGTGTGCGGGCCCCCGGGTTTCGGCACCCTGGGTGCGCCGATACCAGATAGTGGACACCTCGTGGGACGGATCACTCAGTCGGCGCGGCCGGCATCGAACGCCTCCACCGCGGCGTCGAGCGTCGGATAGAACCGGTCGTGGCCGAAGCGGTCGCCGACCCCGAACCGGATCAGCCGGTCCTTCACCGGTCCCTTCATCTCGGCGAAGGCCAGTCGCACCCCGCGGCTCTCCAGGTACTGGTCGAGCTCGACCAGCTCGTCCACCGCCGTCGTATCCAGGCCGGTCAGCGGTTCCGAGGCGATCACCACCCAGCGGACCTGATCGGGCGCGTCGGCGACGAGCCCCCGCACGTAGTCGTCGAAGATCGCGCCGTTCGCGAAGAAGAGCTGCGCGTCGAACCGCGCGATGACCAGGCCGGGGATCCGGTGACCCTCGGGGTGCCGGGCGAGGTCGTGGTAGCCGTCGAGGCCGGGCACCACCACCAGTTCCGCACGGTACGGCTGCCACGCGTGCACGACGACCGCCACGAAGGACAGGGCGATCGCCACCAGGATGCCCTCCAGCACCCCGACCAGCGCGACGCCGAGGAGCGCCGCGATCGCCAGGGACGCCTCCACCCTGCTCATCCGCCACATCGCCACCATGCTGCGGATGTCCACCAGCGAGGTCGCCGCCACGATCACCACAGCCGCCAGCGCCGACGACGGCAGGTAGCCGGTGACGCCGGGTGCGACGAGGATGAACAGCACGATGGCCAACGCGCCGATCACCCCGACGAGCTGGGTCTTGGCGCCGTTCTGTTCCGCGACCGGGGTGCGCGAGGAACTCGCGGACATCGGGAACCCGCCGAGCAGCCCGCTCGCCACGTTCGCGGTACCGATCGCGCGCATCTCGATGCTGCCGTTGACGCTCTCGCCGCGCCGCGCCGCGAAGGTGCGCGAGAGCACCCCGGTGTCGGCGAACGCGATCAGCGCGATGCCTGCCGCCGGGACGATCAGTTCGCCGACATCGGACCAGGTCAGACCGCCGAGCGCGGGCGCGGGCAGGCCGTGCGGCAGCGCTCCGACCATCGGGATCTGGTCCTGGAGACCCAGGACGTACGCCAGGACTATCGCGCCGACCACGGCGACCAGCACGCCGGGGATTCGGCTGTGCAGCAGTTTGAAGGCCAGGATGACCGCGATGGCGCCGACGCCGATCGCGCTTGCGGTCGGGTCGATCTCGCCGTCCGCGATCGCGACGACGGTGTTGCGCGCCTCGTCGATGAGGTTGACCCCGTCGACGGAGAATCCGAGCAGCTTCGGGATCTGGCTGACTATCACCACCAGCGCGATGCCGTTGAGGTAGCCGAGCCGGATCGGCTTGGACAGCAGGTCGGTGACGAAACCCAGATTCAGCAGGCCACCGACGACCAGGATCGCGCCCATCAGGATCGCGAGCAGGCCGGCGAGGGCGACCGCCCGCGCCGAATCGCCAGCGGCCAGCGGGATCACCGCCGCGCCGATGATCGGGGCGAGTGAGGAGTCGGGACCGAGCACCAGGATCTTCGACGGCCCGACGAGGGCGTAGACGAGCAGGGGCACGATGGTGGCGTAGAGACCGGTCTCCGGCGGCAGGCCCGCGGCCTCGGCGTATCCCATGCCTGCGGGGATCAGCAGCGCGGTGAGCGCGATCCCCGCGGTGAGGTCGGAGCGCAGCCACGACCGCTCGTATCGGCGGGCCACCTCCACGCCAGGAAGCCATGACTGCAGGGACGATTGTCGTGCCATCCATCACCTACCCCGGACAACGCAAGGGCCCGATGCCCTCCGTGACAGTGTGCACCGTCACGGGGTGACATCGGGCCCCGAAATGCGCTTCGCGCCCCGTGAGTCTTTTCGGCCCTTGACGGGACCGAAAGGACTCACAGGTGGCGCAGCCGCCTAAGCGGTTTCGGTGATCGGGCGATCGACCCAGCTCATCAGGTCGCGCAGCTTCTTGCCGGTGACCTCGATCGGGTGCTCGGCGTTGGCCTTGCGCAGGCCCTCGAGCTCGGTGTTGCCGTTCTCGACGTTGGCGACCAGGCGACGGGTGAACTCGCCCGACTGGATGTCGGCCAGGATCGCCTTCATGCGCTCCTTGGTGCCTGCGTCGATGACCCGCGGGCCGGAGAGGTAGCCACCGAACTCAGCGGTGTCGGACACCGAGTAGTTCATCCGGGCGATGCCACCCTCGTACATGAGGTCGACGATCAGCTTGAGCTCGTGCAGGACCTCGAAGTACGCCATCTCGGGCGCGTAGCCGGCCTCGACCATGACCTCGAAGCCCGTCTTCACGAGCTCCTCGGTGCCGCCGCAGAGCACGGCCTGCTCGCCGAAGAGGTCCGTCTCGGTCTCTTCCTTGAAGGTGGTCTTGATGACGCCCGCGCGGGTGCCACCGATCGCCTTGGCGTAGGACAGCGCCAGGGCCTGGCCCTCGCCCTTCGGGTCCTGGTCGACGGCGATGAGGGCGGGAACGCCCTTGCCGTCGACGAACTGACGACGCACCAGGTGGCCGGGGCCCTTCGGGGCGACCATGCCGACGGTGACGAACTCCGGAGCCTTGATCAGGTCGAAGTGGATGTTCAGGCCGTGCCCGAAGAACAGCGCGTCGCCGTCCTTGAGGTTCGGCTCGATGTCGTTGGTGAAGATCGACGCCTGCGCGGTGTCGGGTGCCAGCACCATGATCACGTCGGCCCACTCGGCGACCTCGGCGGGCGTGCCGACGGTCAGGCCCTGCTCCTCGGCCTTGGCCCGCGACTTCGAACCCTCCTTGAGGCCGATGCGCACATCGACGCCCGAATCACGCAGGCTGAGCGAATGCGCGTGTCCCTGGCTGCCGTAGCCGATCACCGCGACCTTGCGGCCCTGGATGATCGACAGGTCGGCGTCATCGTCGTAGAACATCTCGACTGCCACTGGTATTACCTCTCCTCGGTTATCTGAAGACTTGATTCGTGAATAGAAAGTACTAGCGAGCCGCGGTGATCGACTTCGGCCCACGGCCGACAGCCACGACACCGGACTGCACGATCTCCCGGATGCCGTAGGGATCGAGCATCCGCAGCAACGCGTCGAGCTTGGACCTGGTGCCGGTCGCCTCGATGGTCACCGACTCAGGCGAGACGTCGATCACCTTGGCGCGGAACAGGTTCACCGTCTCGAGGACCTGCGTCCGAACGCTGGCGTCGGCCCGCACCTTGATCAGCACGAGCTCACGGGCCACCGAGGCCTCGGTGTCCTGCTCGACGATCTTGAGCACGTTGATCAGCTTGTTGAGCTGCTTGGTCACCTGCTCGAGCGGGAACTCGTCCACGGTCACGACGATGGTCATGCGGGAGACATCGGGGAGTTCGGTCCCCCCGACCGCGAGGGACTCGATGTTGAAGCCCCGGCGCGAGAACAGCGCGGCCACCCTGGCCAACACTCCCGGCTTGTCCTCGACGAGAACGCTGAGGGTGTGGCTGGTGCTCACTGGTTGTCCTCCCTTGCTGCGGCAGCGGCCTGACCCGACTGCTGCTCGCGCTCCATGGCCTCGTGGATGACGGCGGGCTCACCGAGGGCCTCGTCGTCGTCGAACAGCGGCCGGATGCCCCGCGCCGCCTGGATCTCGTCGTTGCTGGTGCCCGCGGCGACCATCGGCCACACCTGGGCGTCCTTGCCGACGATGAAGTCGATCACGACCGGCTTGTCGTTGATCGACTGCGCCTCTCGGATCGCCGCCTCCACGTCCTCCTCGCGCTCGACGCGAATCGAGTGGCAGCCGAGCGCCTCACCGAGCTTGACGAAGTCGGGGATGCGGACGGCGCCGTGCGTGCCGAGGTTGGTGTTCGAGTAGCGCTCGTCGTAGAACAGGGTCTGCCACTGCCGAACCATGCCGAGGTTGCCGTTGTTGATCAGCGCGACCTTGATCGGCACACCCTCGAGCGCGCAGGTCGCGAGCTCCTGGTTGGTCATCTGGAAGCAGCCGTCACCGTCGATGGCCCAGACTTCCTTGTCCGGCATGCCCATCTTGGCGCCCATCGCGGCGGGCACCGCGTAGCCCATGGTGCCGAGGCCGCCGGAGTTGAGCCAGGTGCGCGGCTTCTCGTACTTGACGAACTGCGCCGCCCACATCTGGTGCTGGCCGACGCCCGCGCAGTAGATCGCGTCCGGGCCCGCGAGCCGGCCGACCGCCTCGATCACGTACTCCGGGGACAGCGCGCCGTCCGACGGCTTGCCGTAGGCCAGCGGGTAGGTCTCGCGCAGGCCGTCCAGGTACGACCACCACTCGGCGTAGTCCAGCGTGGTCCCGGTGGCCTGATCCGCCTTGATCGCCTCGATCAGCTCGGTGATCACCTCGCCGCAGTCACCGACGATCGGGACGTCCGCGTACCGGTTCTTGCCGATCTCGGCCGGGTCGATGTCGGCGTGGATGACCTTGGCGTCGGGCGCGAACGAGTCGAGCTGGCCGGTCACGCGATCGTCGAAACGGGCGCCGAGGGTGATCAGCAGATCACTCTTCTGCAGTGCGCCGACCGCCGCGACGGTGCCGTGCATGCCGGGCATGCCGCAGTGCAGCTGGTGGCTGTCGGGGAACGCGCCGCGGGCCATCAGCGTCGTCACGACGGGGATACCGGTCAGCTCCGCGAGCTCGAGCAGCTCGGCGGACGCGTCGGCCTTGATGACGCCGCCACCGACGTAGAGCACCGGCGCCTTCGACTCGGCGATCAGCCGGGCCGCCTCGCGGACCTGCTTGCCGTGCGGCTTGCTCACCGGGCGGTAACCGGGCAGGTGCATCTCCGGCGGCCACGAGAACGTGGTCTGCGCCTGCAGGACGTCCTTCGGGATGTCGACGAGGACGGCGCCGGGCCGACCCGAGGACGCCAGGTAGAAGGCCTCCGCCATGATCCGCGGGATGTCGGCGCCGTCGGTGATCAGGAAGTTGTGCTTGGTCACCGGCATGGTGATGCCGGAGATGTCGGCCTCCTGGAACGCGTCGGTGCCGATCAGGCTACGACCGACCTGGCCGGTGATCGCGACGATCGGGACCGAGTCCATCTGCGCGTCGGCGATCGGGGTCACCAGGTTGGTGGCGCCGGGGCCGGAGGTGGCCATGCAGACACCGACCTTGCCGGTGGCCTGGGCGTATCCGGTGGCGGCGTGTCCGGCGCCCTGCTCGTGCCGGACCAGGACGTGGCGAACCTTCTTCGAGTCGAAGAGCGGGTCGTAGACGGGCAGAACGGCGCCGCCGGGAATGCCGAATACAGTGTCGACCTCGAGCTCCTCGAGGGCCCGAACCACGGACTGGGCGCCGGTCACCCGCTCGGGGGCGATCTGACGGCGGTTACCGGGCTGGGCGGCCGGCGCTGCCGCGGGGCTGGGCTGACCCGAGCCCCCCGACTTGCGCGGCGTGGGCTGCGGCCGTGCGGTTGGTGCGCTCACTGCATAATCCTCTGGTCTTGACGGTTCAAGCTGGCTCCGGGCAAGAAAAAACCCCCGTCAGCAATCTTGCTGTACGAGGGTGGCGCGTCGTGCTTGTGAGTAGACGAAATCGACTCAGGCGACGACGCGCCGGCCGATTACGAGCCACTCATTCTGCTTCACGCGCTCGAAGGTAGGCGCGTCAAGGGTGAACAGTCAACTTGGTGAGTCTGCTGTCCCAGAATGTGAGAAGCGCTGACCGCAATGCAAGGATGGTGCGGTGTCATCCTCATCGCAGCCCGTGCCACCGAACTCATCCTCGCACACCGCCGAACCGATCGAGCAGTCCATTCACATCTCGAAGCTCGGACTCCTCGCGGTCGGCCTGCTGGCGATCTGCCTGAGCCCGATCATCCTCACCAACCCGGCACTCCTGTCCGTCCTGCTGGTGATCCCCATCGTGGTCGCCTGGTGGATGCTGCGGGTACGGACGACGGTGACCACCGACGGGCTGCGCCTGCGCCGGATGTTCTCCAGCGAGCAGATCGAGTGGAGCCAGATCAAGGGCTTCCGCTTCCCCAAGCAGGGATGGGCGCGCGCCGACCTCACGGATGGCCGCGAGGTGAGCCTGCCCGTGGTCACCTTCGGCAGGCTGCCCCAGATCGCGGCGGCCAGTGGCGGCCGGGTGACCGATCCCTACGCGGCGGCGGATCGCGCGGCCCGAGAGAAGGTCGCCGCCGAGAGGGCCGCGGCCGAGAACGACGAGACCGAGTCCGGCACGGAGTCGGATCCGGGAACGAAATAGCCCGCGAGTAGCGTTGCAACGCACACTCGACGCCCGGGGCGCCGACGGCACCAACCCCATGCCGAAGACCCGCCCACCGGCCCAGCCCGCCGGAGCCGCTCGAGCCACGGCAACGTTCGCAGTTTGACGATTAAGGACAGCCCTATGCCCCCGTTGAGGTCACGCACAACCACCGTCGGACGCAACGCCGCCGGAGCCCGCGCCCTGTGGCGCGCCACCGGAATGACGGACTCCGATTTCGGCAAGCCGATCGTCGCGATCGCCAATTCCTACACCCAGTTCGTGCCCGGCCACGTGCACCTCAAGGACGTGGGCGAGATCGTCGCCGAGGCCGTGCGCGCCGCGGGCGGCGTGCCCCGCGAGTTCCACACCATCGCGGTCGACGACGGCATCGCCATGGGCCACGGCGGCATGCTCTACTCGCTGCCCAGCCGCGAGATCATCGCCGACTCGGTCGAGTACATGGCGAATGCGCACACCGCCGACGCCCTCGTCTGCATCTCCAACTGCGACAAGATCACCCCCGGCATGCTCAATGCCGCGATGCGCCTGAACATCCCGACCGTCTTCGTCTCGGGTGGTCCGATGGAGGCAGGCAAGGCCGTCGTCGTCGGCGGCGTGGCGCAGGCCCCCACCGACCTGATCACCGCGATCTCGGCATCCGCGAACGACGCGGTGTCCGAGGAAGGCCTCGACGAGGTCGAGCGCAGCGCCTGCCCGACCTGCGGCTCCTGCTCCGGCATGTTCACGGCCAACTCGATGAACTGCCTCACCGAGGCACTCGGCCTCGCGCTGCCCGGCAACGGCTCGACCTTGGCCACCCACGAGGCCCGCCGCGCGCTGTTCTCCCGTGCAGGCACCACGGTCGTCGAGGCCGCGATCAAGTACTACCGCGACGAGGACGAGTCGGTGCTCCCCCGGAACATCGCCACCCCCAAGGCGTTCCGCAACGCGATGGCCCTCGACGTCGCGATGGGCGGCTCGACCAACACGGTCCTGCACACCCTCGCCGCCGCACAGGAGGGCGAGGTCGACTTCGACCTCGACACCATCGACGAGATCAGCCGCAAGGTGCCGTGCCTGTCGAAGGTCTCCCCCAACTCCGACTACCACATGGAGGACGTGCACCGGGCGGGCGGAATCCCCGCGCTGCTCGGCGAACTGCGGCGCGCGAACCTGCTCGAGACGGACGTCTCGACGGTCCACACCAAGAGCTTCGACCAGTGGCTCGACGACTGGGACATCCGCTCCGGCAAGGCGACCGACGAGGCGATCGAGCTCTTCCACGCCGCACCGGGCGGGGTCCGCACCACCGAGCCGTTCTCCACCGCCAACCGCTGGAGCGCGCTGGACACCGACGCCGCAGGCGGGTGCATCCGGGACAAGGAGCACGCGTACACCGTCGAGGGCGGACTCGTCGTGCTGCGCGGCAACATCGCGCTGGACGGCGCGATCCTCAAGACGGCCGGCATCGACGAGGAGCTGTTCACCTTCCAGGGTCCGGCGCTCGTCGTCGAGTCGCAGGAAGAGGCCGTCTCGGTGATCCTGCAGAAGAAGATCAAGCCCGGCGACGTCCTCGTGGTCCGCTACGAGGGCCCCAAGGGCGGACCGGGCATGCAGGAGATGCTGCACCCCACCGCATTCCTCAAGGGCGCCGGCCTCGGCAAGGAGTGCGCGCTGATCACCGACGGCCGCTTCTCCGGCGGCACCTCCGGACTGTCGATCGGACACATCTCGCCCGAGGCCGCGGCGGGCGGCGTGATCGGCCTGGTAGAGAACGGAGACCAGGTCCGCATCGACGTCGCGACCCGGACCCTCGAGATCCTCGTCGACGACGCCGTGCTCGCCGAGCGCCGCGCCAAGATGGAGGCCTCCGAGCGTCCGTGGCAGCCGGTCGACCGCCAGCGCACCGTCACCACCGCGCTGCGCGCCTACGCGGCGCTGGCGACCTCCGCCGACAAGGGCGCCGTTCGCTACGTGCCGTAGTCCTCGCGATTCGCAGACGCGCCCCTGCGGTGCCGGGAATGCCCGGAACCGCAGGGGCGCGTTCGTGTCCGGCGCCCTCAGGCCGCGCGGACCTCCGCGATCCGCCGCTCGGCCAGCTCGATCGCGGCGGTGGAGGTGTCCACCCCGGTCACCCTGGCCCGGTCGAGGATCTCCATCACCACATCCGCGATCCGGTCCACCTTGCCGACGAAGTCCGTCAGCCCGTTCACCTCGGCGTCGCAGGAGATCAGGCCGCCCGCGTTCGACACGAAGTCCGGGATGTGCACGATGCCGCGGGCGGTCAGCGCCTCACCCGCCGCCTGGGACGCGAGCATGTTGTTCGCCGCACCGACGAGCGCCACCGCCTTGAGCCGGTCGACCGCACGCTCGTCGATCACCAGGCCAGGACCGGCCGGGCAGACCACATCGACGTCGGTGTGCAGGATCTCGTCCAGCGAACTCGCCTGCGCGCCAAAACCTTCCACCGCGAGCCGCACCCGCTCCGGATCGGGGTCGGCCACCAGCACCGTCGCCCCGGCCGCGGAGAGGAGCTCGACGATCCCGAGGCCGACGTTGCCCGCACCCTGCACGGCCACGCGCAGACCCTCGACGCCGTCACGCCCCAGGTGATCCGCGACCGCCGAGATCGAGGCGACCACTCCCCGTGCCGTGTAGGGCGAGGGGTCGCGTCCGTCGCTGGAGACCCGGGGGGCATGTTCCGCGATCACCTTCAGGTCGGCCGGTCCGGTGCCCATGTCGGCGCCGGGGATGTACCGGCCACCGAGCAACCCGATGTGCCTGCCGTGCGCCTCGAGGAGCGCGCGCGTCTTCTGACTGCGGGGATCGGCGTTGATCACGCTCTTCCCGCCGCCGAGCGAGAGTCCGGCGAGCGCCGCCTTGTAGGTCATCGCGCGCGCGAGACGCATCGCGTCCGCCGCGGCCGCATCGTCGGACTCGTACCGGCGGATCCGGACGCCACCGAGCGCGGGCCCGAGGGTGGTGTCGTGGACGGCGATGATGCTGGCGAGTCCGTTCTCGACGCGCTGGATCGACAGCTGCTCGAAGTCCTGCTCGGCCAGGGAATTGATGGCGCTCAATGCTGCTCCTGAGGTCAGCCCACGACAGATGACGCCCTTGTGAGGCGAATCCGTTGCAGGACAGAGAGTTACGGCTCTTGTGGCCGCTATGGGCGAAGTACCTGCCCGGCATGAACTGTAAGGCGCGTCACACGGATGTCAAGCCGCCGACCGCCGCGACCCCGGCGAGGCAGGGGTCGTGGCCACAGGCGGAGAGCAGCGGAATTCGGCGAATCGGCCCGGGCTGGTGCGCACAGCGCGCAGTTCACCCGAGCGATCCGGTGCGCAGCTGCGCACGATGCACCATCGAGCGCCCGGGTGTTGCGCATCGGGTTCTCAGGTGGTTCTCTCTTCACGCCGATGAGACACAGATCACATTCGGTCAGGCACAGCCCCCACCCGGCGACCCACAAGGTCATCGGGAGTCAACCAAGGAGCCCATCCATGCCCGGAGTCGGTATTTGGCGCACCAAGTCCGTCGAACAGTCGATATCTGATACCGATGAACCCGGTACCCGTCTACGCAAAGAGCTCACCGCCTGGGACCTGACCGTCTTCGGCGTCGCCGTGGTGATCGGGGCGGGCATCTTCACCCTCACCGCCAGGACAGCAGGCAACGTCGCCGGGCCGTCCATCTCGCTGGCCTTCGTCCTCGCCGCCATCGCGTGCGGGCTCGCCGCCCTCTGTTATGCCGAGTTCGCCTCCACCGTTCCGGTCGCGGGCAGTGCGTACACCTTCTCCTATGCGACGTTCGGAGAGTTCGTCGCCTGGATCATCGGATGGGACCTCATCCTCGAGTTCGCGCTGGCGTCGGCGGTGGTCGCCAAGGGCTGGTCGCTGTACCTGGGCAACGTGATCGGGGCCAGCGGTTCGACCACCGCACATCTCGGCCCCATCGACTTCGACTGGGGCGCCCTGCTGATCATCGGCGCGATCACCATCGTGCTCGCCATCGGCACCAAGGTGTCCTCGCGGGTGTCGGCCATCATCACCGCCATCAAGATCGCCGTGGTCCTGCTCGTCATCGTGGTCGGCTCGTTCTACATCAACAAGGACAACTACTCCCCGTACATCCCGCCCGCCGAGGGCGCGTCCAGCTCGGCCACCGGTGTCCACCAGACCCTGTTCTCGTTCCTCACCGGCGCCGACGGCAGCAGCTACGGCTGGTACGGCCTGCTCGCCGCGGCCAGCCTCGTGTTCTTCGCGTTCATCGGCTTCGATGTCGTGGCCACCACCGCCGAGGAGACCAAGAACCCGCAGAAGGCACTCCCCCGCGGCATCCTCGGTTCGCTCGCCATCGTCACCGTCCTGTACGTCGCGGTGACCCTGGTCCTGACCGGCATGGTCAAGTACACCGACCTGAAGACCGGCAGCCCGCTCGTCGGCGACAGCAGCGCCACCCTCGCGACCGCCTTCGAGGCGCACGGGATCACCTGGGCCCAGATGGCGATCAACTTCGGCGGGCTCGCCGGACTGACGACCGTCGTCATGGTCATGATGCTCGGTCAGACCCGGGTGCTGTTCGCGATGTCGCGGGACGGACTGATGCCGCGCGGCCTCGCCAAGACCGGCAGCAAGGGCACCCCGGTGCGGATCACCGTCGTCGTCGGCGTGATCGTCGCGCTGCTCGCGGCCTTCTTCCCGATGGGCACCCTCGAGGAGATGGTCAACATCGGCACCCTCTTCGCCTTCGTCCTGGTCTGTATCGGTGTCGTGGTGCTGCGCAAGACGCGACCCGACCTGCCGCGCGGATTCCGGGTTCCGCTGGTTCCCCTCGTGCCGATCCTCGCGGTGCTGGCCTGCGGGTGGCTGATGCTGAACCTGTCCGTGGAGACCTGGATCCGGTTCCTGGTCTGGATGGCGATCGGCGTTGTCATCTACTTCGCCTACGGCAAGCGCAAGTCGGTGCTCGGCCAGCGCCTCGCCGCGCAGGCGACACAGCCCCCAGAAGAGCAGCTGGAGACGGTCACCGCCTGACCGACCCGGGCGCGAACCCCCTGATCACTCAGATCAGGGGGTTCGCCCCGTTGAGGAAGATCCACAGGCAGACACCGGCCGCGACGCCGAGGATCAGCGCGACGAACGAACCGACGTGCGGCCTGGTCGCCCACTTCCGGCCGCCGTCCACCGAGAACCGTCCTGGGCCGGTCAATATCACCGCGACGGCCGCGGCGACCAGCATCGTCTCGTGCTCGACGCCGGACGGCGCGAAGAACTGCAGCCCCGGCTCCGCGACCTGGCGGACGCACCAGGCGTTGATCAGCACCGCGAGCACCGCGGCGCCCGCCAGCGGCGTGGCAAGACCGAAGATCAGCAGGGTGCCGGCCGCGACCTCACCGACCGCCCCGAGGATCGAGAGCAGCCGGGCCTGCTCGAAGCCGGCGTCGAACAGCGTCGTCTCGAAGCCTGCGAGTCCGGGGCCGTTCCACCAGCCGAACAACTTCTGCAGACCGTGGAACAGCGCGACGGTGCCGAGCCCCAGCCGGAGGACGAGCAGACCGAGGTCGAGCGTGCCTCGCCCGGACGGCGTCTCCGGCGCGATCGTCTCGGGCATCGCCTGCGAGACGGGTGCGGTGAAAGCGGACGCGACGGCGGGCTCGGACGGATCGGCGAAACGCAGTTCCTCGGTGGGATACACCTCGGCGACCGAACTGCCGCGGTAGGTCGGGATCTGCTCGGTCGGCATCAGCCCGAGATCGTCGTCGGACACGGGCAGCGCACCGCTCGAAGAGGTGGGAAGGTGCTCGGTCGGCAGGTCGAACGGACTGGAGGCGGTGCGATCGGTGCCGTCACGGTCCGGGTTCCCTTGCTGCTTCGCTGTCACGATGGACAGCGTAAGGGCGAGCGGCAGATACGCCGTCCGGCGCGCCGCACCGGGCCGCCGTGGCGCCGCCCGCACCGGATTCCGTACCGTTTGCAGTCATGGGAGCAAGTCGGGTCAGGGTGTTGGCGGCCGTGTCCATCGTCGTCGCGGTGGCGGGCTGTGCCCGGTTCGACGACTCGGCGACGAGCCCGTTCACCCCCGCGCCGACGTTCGACGCAGGCGGTGAGGTGCGGCCCCGACCGCCCGGCACGCCCCCGACCAGCCCCCGAACGCCCCTCCCGACCGTCGAGCCGGCGCTCTGCATGGACCCGGACCCCGCCGTCGTGGTGACCTGCCTGGACACCACCGGCGGAATGGTCATGCTGCCGGGAGGCGATTCGGCGCTGGTCACCGAGCGCCGCACCGGCCGTATCCTCCGCGTCACCCCCGGCAAGCCGATCGAGGAGTTCGCCCGGCTCCAGGTGGACGGCTCCTCCGACGGCGGCCTGCTCGACGTCGCGCTGTCGCCGACCTACGTCGAGGACAACCTGGTGTATGCCTACATCTCCACCGGCGGCGACAATCGGGTGGTGCGGATCGCGCCGGGCGATGTGCCAAAGGATGTCCTGACCGGCATCCCGCGAGGACCCGTCGGCAACACAGGGGCCCTGACCTTCTCGGGCCCGAACGAACTGCTGGTGCTCACAGGCAATGCCGGGAACCCTTCCGCCGCAAACGATCCCGGCTCGCTGGCCGGAAAGCTGCTCCGCGTGACCGCGCTGACGCCCGGGTCACCCGGATCGCAGCCGTTCCCCCAGGTCGCGCTGTCGGGCATCGGCGGCGCGGGCGACGTCTGCGTTGACCCGACCGACCAGAACATCTGGGTGACCGATCGAACCCCACTCGAGGACCGGCTGCAGAAGATCGCACCGAACGGCGCGGCTGGCGTGCCGGTCTGGACCTGGCCGGACCGACCGGGCGTCGCGGGCTGCACGGCGGGCGGCGGTTCGGTCGCCATCGCGCTGACCGCGGGCAGGGCGCTTGCGCTACTCGACACCGATCCGCAGACGGGAGCGGTGACCGCAGCGCCGTCGCTGGTCGTCCAGGACCGATACGGCAAGCTCGGCTCCGCCGCGCTCGGTGCCGAGAACACGATCTGGGTGTCGACCGTCAACAAGGCCGACGGTGGCGGCGGCCCGACCGACGACCGGGTGGTCAAGATCCCCGCGCCGCAGGGCGGCGGCGGCTTCGACTGACCTTCGAGTGTGCACTTGCCGGGGCATCGGCCGAGAACACCCGACAGCAGCTGCACACTCGGCTAGGTGGCGGTGGGGGCCGGAACCGTCTCCGGCGTCTTCGGCGCCAGCAGCGAGGCGGTCAGCGGCAGTACCAGTACGGTGATCGCGCCCGCGGCGACGAGGATCGAGGCGTTGGACGCGGTCATCTGACCGGCGTTCACCGCGACCTCCGTCACCGCGACGATCAGTGGCAGCCCGGTCGCGGCGTACAGCGCAACCTGGCCCCGCTCGCGCACGGTCGGCTGCGGATCCTTGAGCTCGGGCCCCCGGTCAAAACGTTCGGCGAAGAACACCGGCAGCCCGCGCACCAACAGGATCAGCACCAGGAACGCGAGCAGGACGCCCGGCGCGGCCGCAACTGCCTTGACGTCGATCGCCATCCCCGAGGTGACGAAGAAGATCGGGATGAGCAGCCCGAAGGCCAGTCCGTCCAGCTTCGCCTCCAGCTTCTCGTCGCCCGACGGCATCGCGCGGCGCAGGATGAAGCCCGCGGCGAAGGCGCCGAGGATGATGTCGAGATCGAAGATCGTCGCGACCGCGATCAGCGTGACCAGCAGCAGGATCGTCAACCGCACGGTCGTCTGCGCCGTGGTCTCGGAGCCGAGCCGGATGATCGAGGCCAGCTTCGAGCCCTCGCGGCGCAGGCCCGCCGGGATGAACGCGACTCCCACGGCCGCCGCCGCGAAGGCCGCGAGCACGACCAGCGACGCGCCCGCGCTCCGTGAGCTCAGCAGGATCGCCATCGCGATCACCGGGCCGAGCTCGCCGAAGGCGCCGTGGTTGAGAACGGTTCGGCCCAAGCGGGTTCCGAGCATGCCGCTGTCCTTGAGGATCGGCAACAGCGTGCCGAGCGCCGTGGAGGTCAGGGCGATCGCCACCGCGACCTCCGCGTCGATCGCGCCGCTCAGGCCGAGCAACCCGACCACCACGAACGCCAACACCAGGCAGGACAACCAGGTGACCAGCGCCCGGCGCCCGCCACGGCCCGTCAGCTCACTGGTGTCGATCTCGTAACCGGCGAGCAGGAACAGCATGCCGAGACCGAGCTCACGGAGCAGGTCGATCTCGCTGCCCATGACGGCGAGATCGAGAACGTGCGGACCGACGATGACGCCCGCGATCAGCAGCAGCACGACCTCCGGCACCAGCTTGCGGGGCACCAGCCCGGCCACCAGCGGGGCAACGACGGCGCAGAGCGCTATCCAGAAGAACGAAGCGGAGACTGAGGGCACCGCCTGATTCTGCTAGACGCGGACCACCATCGACGTCAGGACCCGTACGCCGTGTGTCGACTCAGGAGCAGGCCGCGATGACCATGTCCTTGACCTGGGCCGGGTCCGCCTGGCCTCGGGTCGCCTTCATGACATCGCCGACGATCTTGCCCGCCGCGGCGACCTTGCCGGAGCGGATCTTCTCGGCGATGTCCGGGTTGGCGGCGAGGGCCTCGTCGACGGCGGCCTTGATCAGGGTGTCGTCGCGGACCACGACCAGCTCGGGATGGGCGGCGACGACCTGCTCCGGGTCGCCCTCACCGTCGAGCACAAAGTCGACGACCTTGCGGGCGACCTTGTTGTTGAGCTTGCCGCTGTCGATCAGTGCGACGACCTGCGCGACCTGTGCGGGCGTGATCGGGAGTTCGGCGAGCTCGACGCCGCGCGTGTTGGCCTGCTGCGCCAGGTACGACACCCACCAGGAACGGGCGGCGTCGGCGGACGCGCCCGCCTCGGTGGTGGCGATGACGAGGTCGAGCGCGCCCGCGTTGACCAGGTCGCGCATCACCTCGTCGGACACTCCCCACTCCGTCTGGATGCGCGCGCGCCGGATCCACGGCAGCTCGGGCAGCGTGCCGCGCAACTCCTCGACCCACTCGGCACTCGGGGCGACGGGCTCGAGGTCCGGCTCGGGGAAGTAGCGGTAGTCCTCGGCGGTCTCCTTGCGCCGACCGGCAGAGGTGGTGCCGTCGGCCTCCTGGAAGTGGCGGGTCTCCTGGATGACCTCGCCGCCCGAGCTGAGCACGGCGGCCTGGCGGCGCATCTCGTAGCGGACGGCCACCTCGACGCTCTTGAGGGAGTTGACGTTCTTGGTCTCGGTGCGGGTACCGAATTCCTTGGCGCCGATCGGCATCAGCGAGATGTTCGCGTCGCACCGCATCGAGCCCTGGTCCATCCGGACGTCGGACACGTCGAGCGACTTGAGGAGATCACGCAGCGCGGTGACGTAGGCGCGGGCGACCTCGGGGGCGCGCTCGCCCGCTCCGGAGATGGTCTTGGTGACGATCTCCACCAGCGGGACACCGGCGCGGTTGTAGTCGAGCAGCGAGTGGCTGGCGCCGTGGATCCGGCCGGTGGCGCCGCCGACGTGCAGCGACTTGCCGGTGTCCTCCTCCATGTGCGCGCGCTCGATCTCGACCCGCCAGGTGGTGCCGTCGTCGAGCACCACGTCGAGGTAGCCCTCGGTGGCGATCGGCTCGTCGTACTGCGAGATCTGGTAGTTCTTCGGCTGATCCGGGTAGAAGTAGTTCTTCCTGGCGAAGCGGCCCCACGGGGTGATCGAGCAGTTCAGTGCCAGACCGATGCGGATGGCGGACTCGACCGCCGACTGGTTGACCACAGGAAGCGAGCCCGGCAGGCCAAGGCAGACCGGGCACACCTGGGTGTTGGGCTCGGCGCCGAAGGTCGTGGGGCACGGGCAGAACATCTTCGTCGCGGTGTGCAGCTCGACGTGCACCTCCATGCCCATGACGGGCTCGAAGCGGGCGAGCACCTCGTCGTAGTCGAGAAGGTCAGTACTTGTCGCCACCCGGCCGGCTGCAGTCATGGTCCCGAGTTTATGCGCCCCGTTTCGGCAGCAGCAGATCGGCCAGGTTGTCGATCTGCTCGTGCGCGTCCGGCCAGGGGTCGCGGGCCGCATCCGCGTGCGGATAACGGGCTTGCGCGAGGCGCAGCGCCACCATGCCGTGCGTCGCGCTCCACAGGTGCAACGCGAGCATCACCGTCTCCTTCGCAACAGCGGGCAGGCCCAGGTACCGCCCCACCTCCTCGGTGATGAGCAGGATCGCGCGGTGCGCGTGCGAGTCGGCCAGCTTCTCACCGGCCTGATGACGCAGGTTGGAGACGAACAGCACCCGGTAGTGCCCGGGATTGGCCAGCCCGTAGCGGACATAGGCGTGCCCCATCGCCCGAAGCCGGGCGCCGGGGTCGTCCCCCGCCGCCTCGGCGGCCGCCTGCAGGACGGCGGCGAACTCCTCGAACCGGAGCTGCTTCACCGCGAGGTGGAGCTCCTCGCGGTCCGCGAAGTGCAGGTAGATCGAGGTCGGCGTGACGCCGACGCGCCTGGCGACCCCGCGCAGCGACACCGCATCGACGTCACCGGTCTCGCCGAGCATCTCCGCGGCGGCCGCGAGGATGTCCGTCCGCAGCGACTCACCCGCGCCCCGCCTGGACGGCGTGCGCTGGGCCTTCTTCCTCGTCGAGATCACGCGAGTCACCTTAGTCGCGGGTAGGCGGCCCGCCGGGCGCCGGGCGCTCGGCATTGACACCCGTAGGGCTACAGCTGTTAATTTACCCCCGTAGCGCTACCCGATCGGGCACGGCGCGTCCGCACAGGAGGACCGATGGCCGGTACCGGCTCGCTCACCGACGTTTCCGACGAGTCCGCCGCGGAGTCGACCGCCACGCACCCGACCGCCACGCTGATCACGGTCTGCATCGGGATGTTCATGCTGATGCTGGACATGACGATCGTCGCGGCCGCGCTTGCCGACATCCAGTCCTCGCTCGACGCCTCCCTCAGCGGGCTGCAGTGGGTGGTCGACGCCTACACGCTGCCGGTCGCGGCCTTGCTCCTGACCGCGGCGACCCTCGGCGACCGGCTCGGTCGACGTCGGCTGTACATCGCGGGCATGTCGATCTTCACCATCGCCTCGCTCGGCTGCGCGCTCGCGGGCGACATCGTCACGCTCAACATCGTGCGCGCTGTCCAGGGCATCGGTGCGGCCCTGCTGTTCGGCGTCTCCCTGCCCCTCGTCGCGGCCGCCTTCCCCGATCCGATGAAGCGGGCCAAAGCGATCGGCCTCTACGGCGCGGTGATGGCCTCGGCGACCGCCGCCGGTCCCCTGGTCGGCGGGGCCCTCGTCACGGCGATCGGCTGGGAGTGGATCTTCCTGATCAACGTCCCGATCGGCATCGTCGCGGTGGCGTTGGCCTACCGGTACGTCACCGAATCCCGCTCGGACAGTGCGGCGCCCCCGGACTGGGCGGGCACCGGACTGCTCACCCTCGCCCTCCTGCCCGGGGTGCTGGCCCTGATCCAGGGCAACGAGTGGGGTTGGTCGTCCGCGCGGGTGATCGCCCTCGGCGCCACCTCGATCGTCGGACTGCTCGCCTTCGTCGCCTGGGAGCTGCGCGCCGCCCACCCGATGCTGGACCTGCGCCTGATCATCCGGCCCGCCTTCGCCGCCAATGCGCTCGCGGCCTTCGCCGGCGCCGGAACCCTGGTCGCCGCAACGAATTTCCTGGCGCTGTACTTCATCAACACGCTCGGCCACGACCCGTTCCAGGCGGGCCTGCGGGCCCTGCCGCTCACCCTGTCCGCACTGGTCGTCGCCCCGCCGATCGCCGTGCTGCACGACCGCCTTCCGGTGCGATGGTCGCTGCCGACCTCGATGGCGGTGGTCGCGGTGGGGCTGTGGCTGTGCACCGGCGCGGACGCCTCCACCACGTGGACGCACTACATCGCCGGGTCGATCCTGGGCGGCGCCGGGCTCGGCGCGGTCACGGTGATCGCCTCGCAGTCCGCACTGTCCTTCGTCGAGGTGGAGCGGGCGGGCATGGCCACCGGGGCGGTCAACACCGCCCGCCAGATCGGCATCGTGGTGGGGGTGGCTGGCCTCGGCGCGGTCTTCTCCCACGCTGTCGCCACCGAGGCGGGCGCCGGGCTCGCCTCGCTCACCGTCGGGACGATGACGGTCTCGGTGCCGGACGAGCAGGCCGGCATGATCACCGAGGCGCTCAGTTCCGGTGCCGGACAACGGGTCATCGACTTCGTCCCCGATCAGTTCTCCGCGGCGGTGCCGGCGCTGTCCGAGCTGGCCAGCGGGGCGACCGCGCACGGACTGGACGCCGTGATGGCGACGAGTTCGGCGATGGCGGCCGCGGCCGCCATCGCGGTCTTCGTCCTGCTGCGGATCCGGCGGCGCTGACCGGGACTCACCCGAAGATGACGCGCATCTCCTGATACCGGTGCGCGGGTACCGACTTGTGGTCGACGAGCGCCTCGTCGAAACCCACCCGGACGATCTCGGTTCCGTGCAGTGCCACCATGTGGCCCCACTGCTCGTCCGCCACCAGGTCGGTGACCGCCATGCCGAGCCTGGTGGCGAGGACGCGGTCGAACGCGGTCGGGACGCCACCCCGCTGGATGTGGCCCAACACCGTCGCCCTGGTCTCGATTCCGGTGCGCTCCTGGATCATCGGGGCCAGCAGCTCGGCTATCCCACCGAGCCGCGGGCGGTCGAAGCCGTCCATGCCCTTGGTCGAATGCGCCTGCGCCATGTCCGGCAGGGTGAAGCCCTCCGCGACCACCACCATCGGGGCCCTGCCGCGTTCGCGGACGCTGTTCGTCCACGCGCAGATCTGCTCGATGCTCTCGGGGTGTTCGGGAATCAGGATCGCGTGTGCGCCGCCTGCCGTCCCCGAGTGCAGGGCGATCCACCCGGCGTTGCGCCCCATCACCTCGAGCACCATGCACCGCTTGTGGGAGTTGCCGGTGGTCCGCAGCCGGTCGATCGCCTCGGTCGCGATCTCGACCGCGGTGTCGAATCCGAAGGTGTAGTCGGTCTGGTCGAGGTCGTTGTCGATGGTCTTCGGGACCCCGACGATCCGGATGCCCTCGTCGAACAGGCGCTGGGCGGCGGCGGCGGTGCCCTCGCCACCGATGGCGACCACGGCGTCGACCCCCAGTCGTTCCATGGTGCGGGCGATGTTCTCCGCCCCGCCGTTCGGTCCCTGATACGGACCGATGCGGCTGGTCCCGAGAATGGTCCCGCCCTCGTGCGAGAGTCCGCGGACGCGGCTGCGGTCCAGCGGCATCGCGTCGCCCTCGACCAGGCCGCGCCACCCGTCGAGGAACCCGACGAACTCCTGTCCGTGCACCTCGGAGCCCTTGAGCACCGCGCCCCGGATCACCGCGTTGAGGCCGGGGCAGTCGCCGCCGCTGGTGAGAATGCCGATCCTCGTCATCGTCGATCACCCGTTCTGCGTGCAGATGGATGCGCTCAGTGTCCCACTGCATACTGCCCCTGCCCGGCGGTTCGGGCACGCCGACGGGTCAGCCGGGGGTGACCAGGCCCGTCTCGTAGGCCAGCACCACGGCCTGCGCCCGGTCCCGCAGGTGCAGCTTGCCGAGCACCTTGCCGACGTGCGTCTTGACGGTCTGCTCGGCCACGAACAGCGACTCCGCGATCTCGACGTTCGACAGCCCGCGGGCGATCAGTTCCAGCACCTCGCGCTCGCGCGGCGTCAGCGCCGCGAGCTGCGCGGGCTCACGCCGTGCGGGCGCGCGCCTGCTGGTGACGTCGGCGATGAGCCGACGGGTCACGGTCGGCGCGAGCAGGGCCTGCCCGTCCGCCACCACCCGGACCGCCCGGATCAGCTCCTCGGCGGGGGCGTCCTTGAGCATGAAGCCGCTCGCCCCGACGCGCAGCGCCTCGTAGACGTAGTCGTCGATGTCGAAGGTGGTGAGCATCAACACCCGCACCGGCTTGTCGAACGAGGCCGACAGGATCTGCTGCGCCGCCTCCAGGCCGTTGAGATGCGGCATCCGCACATCCATCAGGACGACGTCCGGGCGAAGGCGCATCACCTCGTCGACCGCGACCTTCCCGTCCGGGGCGTCGCCGACGACGCTGATGTCGGGCTGCGCGCCGAGAAGTGCACCGAAACCCTGGCGCACCATCGCCTGATCGTCCGCAATGAATACCGTGATCGCCACCCGGTCACCCTATGCCGGGGACCGCGGGGACCCGCGCCAGCACCTCGAATCCGCCGTCGGGGCGTGGCTGCGCGGTCAGGCTCCCGCCCACCGACGAGGCCCGATCGCGCATGCCGGTGATGCCGTGCCCACCGGCATGATCGGCGACCGCCGACGGAGCGGCACCGACGGGCGGGGCGTTGACCACCGCCAGGGTGGCGAGGCCCCCGTCCCGGCCGAGGGTGACGCGAACCGGCGCCCCAGGGGCGTGCCGGGCCGCGTTGGACAGCGACTCCTGCAGGATCCGGTACATCGTCAGGCCAGCCGAATCCGACAACCGCTCGGGCATCCCGATCCGGTCCACCTGCACCTGCATGCCCGCCCTTCTGCTGCCCTCGACCAGCTCGTCGATCCGGTCGAGACCGGGCATCGGGGCGTCCTCGGCGAGTTGGCCGTCGCTGCGGAGCACACCGAGCATGCCCCTGATCTCGTTGAGGGCGTCGCGGGCCGTGGCACCGATGGATTCGAACTCCGCCCGTGCCGCGGGCGAGACGTCCTCGATCCGGTACGGCGCGCTCTGCGCCTGCACCACGACCAGCGACATGTGGTGGGCGACGACGTCGTGCAGGTCGCGGGCGATGCGCGCCTTCTCCTCGAGGATCGCCCGGCGCGCCCGCTCGACCTCGTTGACCTCCTCCTGCCGGGCGAGCTCGCGCCTGGAGAGCACCAGCCAGCGGATCAGCAGCCCGAACAGCACCAACGCGGTGAGCCCGACCGCCCAGCCCCTGCCGTCCGTGCCGGGCGCGTCGGCGAGGAAGAGCAGCACCGTCGACACCCAGGCCACGCCGACCACCGGGATCGGTGCCCGCATGCTCACCGCCACCAGCAACACCATCATGACCATCACGTGGACCACCTGCCACGGGAAGTCGTACCCGTCGGCCCGGTCGAAGACGATCGGGATCACCAGCGCCCCCGCGGCCGAGATCGCCCACCCCAGTGCCGGATTCGCCCGCACCAGCAGCAGGGGCAGCGCCGCGAGACCGGCGATGACCGGCTGAACCCCGGCAGGCACGTGGTGGGTCAGCTGCAGCGTCGGCCAGGCGATGGCGAAGAGCACGCCGGTGACGAACACAATGAAGATGTCGACCCACTGGCTGGAGCTCAGCCGCTTCAGTCGTGGGGCCGCCGCCACCGCGGCGTCGTTCGCGACCTTCTTGAGCGCACGATTTGTCTTACTCACATCCAGAACAGTAGGAACCACGACCCGAAAAGTCCTCATACTGCGGGGTGAGACCGGCGCGGCACCACGGTATGAGGGCACCGCGCCGACGCCACCAGCGCGGGTAGCCGGGAACCACGCTGCGGGGTGATGTGCCCGGGTCCTGCGGATTCCTAGCGTTTCGATCCATGCGGAAGACAACCTGGACAGCGCTGACGGTGGCCGCGGCGGCCGCCATGACGACCACCCTGATGGCCGATCCGGCCGCGGCAGAGCAGCCGCGCGAGAGCACCCCAACCGCGGCCGCGATCGCCACGATCGCCACCGCCGACCACGCGGCCCCCGCATCGTCGATCCCGGCGGACTTCGCCGCCACGATGGGCTACCGCCCCGCCGTCGAATCCGGGATGCTGGTGAACCCGACCGGCGACTGCTCCTCTCCCGTCACGCTGCCCGTGGAGTTCGAGACCGCCTGCAAGGCCCACGATCTCGGCTACGACCTGCTGCGCTACGCGGACCGCCACGGCGCGGCGCTCGGGCCGTGGGCACGGAAAAGCCTTGACGCGCAGTTGGACCGGCGGATGCACAGCGCCTGCGACGCGCGCACCGTCGACGCGGCGCGGACCTCCTGCTACGTGATGGCGAACATCGCGTCCACCGCGGTGACCTCGAACTCCTGGCGGCAGGGATATGTCGCACCGCGGCCGGAGCCGATGACCGGCTACGCGCTCGCGGGCGGAGTGGGAGCCGTGCTGATCGTCGGCGCGGTCGCGGCCACCCATCGGCGCGGGCGGGTCACCGCAGGCGCCCTCGCGCCGACCGGAACGGTGATCGCATGACCGCCGTGATGGATCGGCCCGCCGCGACGGTGGACGTCGCCGCCGTCGCGCTGCCCCGGGTGCTCACCAGCGTGGCCGTCACCTCGATGGTCGCGGTCTCGCTCGCGCCCTCGCTGCTCCCGCGTAGCGCCGTGGTCCAGGCGATCCTCACCGGGCTGCTCGCGGCGCTCGGCTGGGGACTGGCGACAGCGTGGCATCACCGACCCCGCAGGCGCGGGGCCGGCCGCCCCTCGCCGTCGCGGGATTCCGCGCGGCTACTGGTGCTGCTGGCCGGCGCGGTGACCGTGGCCGCGGCGATGCTGCTCGCCGACCACTGGCAGGATTCGTTGCGCGTGGCGATGGGCGTACCGACGGTCGGCAGCGGCCATTGGGCACAGGTGGTCGCGGGCGGCGCCGCGATCGCGCTGACCCTGGCGGCCGGGGCGAGCGCCGTGGCCGCCGGTATCCGTCGACTCGGCGCGCTCCGCTCGGCCACTGTCGTCGCCACGCTCGCGATCGCGACGCAGTTCTGGGCCGGGCCCGCGCTCTGGCAGTCGCGGGCCCAGTCGTACCACGCGGCGAACGCGACCGTCGACACCTCACTGCGGCAACCGGTTTCGCCGTCGATCTCCGGAGGCCCCGGCTCGTTGACGTCCTGGGACTCGCTCGGCGCGCAGGGGCGCAAGTTCGTCGCGGCCGGTGTCGCCTCCGGCGCGGTGCGCACCTACGCAGGCATCGACAGCGCCCCCGACCAGGACGCCCGGGTCCGCCTGGCCGTCCGCGAACTGGAACGCGCGGGCGGCCTGGCCAAGTCCACCGTCGTGGTGGCCGTGCCCACCGGGTCCGGGTGGATCGACGGCAACGCCGTGCAGGGTCTCGAGCGGCGCTTCGGCGACGACGTCGCCGTCGTCGGGGTGCAGTACTCGAGCGCCCCCAGCTGGGCGACCTTCCTGTTCGATCGCGACGCGGCCGAGCAATCCGCGCGAGCGCTGTTCACCGCGGTCTCGGACCGGATCTCGCTGCTGCCCGAGGGGGAACGCCCCCGGCTGTACGTCTACGGACAGAGCCTCGGCGCGGTGGGCGCGAGCTCGATCTTCCTGGACGAGGGGCTTGGCGAGCGGGCCTGCGGCGCCCTCTATGCGGGTCCACCCGCCGGGTCCGCCCGCACCGCGGGCGCGACGGTGCTGGCGAACTCGTCCGATCCGGTGGTGCGGTGGTCGCCTCGACTGTTGCTGCACCCGCCGGCGCTGGACGGGGCCAGGACCGACGCGCCCCGCCCGGCCTGGCTGCCGATCGTCAGTTTCGTGCAGACAAGCGTCGACCTGCTCTCGGCCCTCGATGCCCCGGCCGGGCACGGCCACCGGTACGGCACCGACCAGGGCACCGCGCTCCCCGACGGCGGCTGCGCTGCCGGTGTGCGCGTTTCACCCCAGCCGGGGTGAAACGCGCGCACAGTGCGGGTCAACTCGGGCGCACCGCCGCCAGGACCAGGTCGAGCAGGGAGTCCGCGTAACCCTCGGTCAGGCCTCCCAGCCCGAGCGCCCAGCGGGTCTGGACGGGCCCGACCAGGAGGTCGACCGCGACCTCCAGGTCCGCGTCCGCCCTGATCGCGCCGAACTCCACCGCGGCCCGGAGCCGCTCGCGAATCGCCTCGCGCTGCGGCGCGAGCAGCCGATCCCGGTAGAGCTCGGCGAGGTCGGGATCCGACTGGATCTCGATCGTGACCGCGCGGAGGAAGGCATCGAAGCGCGGTTCGGTCATCTCCGCCACGGTGGCGCGCAGGAACAGCCCGAGATCCGCGCGCAGGTCGCCGGTGTCGGGCAGGGCGACCCCGTCCGGTCCGCCGGACAGCTCCAGCAGCGCGTCGAACAGCACCGCTCCCTTGGTCGGCCACCAACGGTAGATCGTCTGCTTTCCCACGCCCGCGCGTGCGGCGATCGCCTCGATCGTCAACCGGCCGTATGGCACCTCGAAGACCAGCTCCGTTGTAGCGGTGAGGATCGCCGACCGCGCACGCTCGCTGCGCCGAACCGGCGGGACCTTGGGCTTCGTCGTCATGCGCCCACCGTATCAGCGAGACGAGACGTTGCGTCTTGACACGGCCTTTGGGCGATGCCACAGTGGGCTTTACGAGACGCACCGTCTCGTGACCGAATCCGAGGAGGCCACCATTCCCACCACCGGACCCCGCACCTGGTTCATCACCGGCGCCGGACGCGGACTCGGACGCGCCTTCGCCACCGCCGCACTCGACGCGGGCGATCGGGTGGCCGCGACCGCCCGCGACGCGACAGCCCTCCTTGACCTGGAGGCGGCCTACCCCGGGCGCGTGGCCGCGCTGCGCCTGGACGTGACCGATCGCGCCGCCGCCGCCGAGGCCGTCGCGCAGGCGGTCGACCGGTTCGGCCGGATCGACGTCGTCGTCAACAACGCCGGATACGGGCTGATGGGTGCCGTCGAAGAGGTCACCGAGGTCCAGGCCCGGGCCCAGATGGAGACGAACTTCTTTGGTGCACTGTGGGTTACCCAGGCCGTGATACCGCAGCTGCGGGCGCAGGGATCGGGGCACATCATCCAGATCTCCAGCGTCGGCGCGGTCGGGGCGATGCCGACCTTCGGCCTCTACAACGCGAGCAAGTGGGCCCTCGAGGGGTTCAGTGCCTCGGCCGCCGAGGAGCTCCGCCGGTTCGGGATCTCGGTGACGATGGCCCAACTCGGCGGATTCGACACCGACTGGGCGCGCTCGAGCATGAGATTCGCGACCGCGAATCGCGCCTACGACGAGACCCGTCTCGCGATACTGCGGACCGCGGAGTACCCGGACCCGAGCGCTCCCCCGCCGGCGGATCCGGAGGACGCCGACCCCGAGTGGGTCGACGCCCCGCCCGCGGAGGCGGCCGCCGCCCTTCTCGCACTGGTGGACAACCCGCACCCGCCGGGGCGCCAGATCATCGGCACCGGCGCCCATCAGATGGTGAGCATGGCCCTCGCCGCGCGCCGCGCGGACTACGAGGCGGACGCCGAGTTCGTCTGGCCGTAGCGCGCACGCCCCTTGCCTCGGCGCCTGCGACGGGAGGAGCCTTGATGCATGCACACCGTGCTGATCCTCGGCGCCGGATTCGGGGGCCTCGAGCTGGCCGCGTGCCTGTCCGAGTCGGTCGCCGACGAGGCCCGCGTCGTCCTCGTCGACCAGAGCGACTCGTTCATGTTCGGGTTCGCCAAGATGGACGTCCTGTTCAAGGGCGCGACCGAAGATTCGGTCCGGATTCCGTACCGCGATCTAGTCCGGCCGGGCGTCGAGTTCCGGCGGGAGACGGTGACCTCGATCGACCCGCGGACCCGCCGCGTGGTCACCGACCGGTCCGAATACGAGCCGGACACCCTGGTGGTCGCGCTCGGCGCCGACTACGAGCCAGGCGCGACCCCCGGGTTCGTGGAGGACGGGCACGAGTACTACTCCATCGACGGCGTCGGCCGGTTGCGTGCCAGGCTCGACGACTTCACCGGGGGCAGGGTGTTGCTCGGCATCCTCAGCGTCCCGTTCAAGTGCCCACCCGCGCCCTATGAGGGCGCCCTGCTCCTGCACGACGAACTGGTCCGGCGCGGGCTGCGCGACCGGACGAGCATCCACGTGCTGAGCCCCATGGACTCGCCGATCCCGGTGTCGGCGGAGACCTCGACCGCCCTCGTCGAGGCGCTCGCGGAGCGCGGCATCGAGTACTCGCCCGGACGCCTGGTCCACGCGCTCGACCCGTCGGCGCACCGCGCCCACACGCGTGCGGGGGACCTCGACTACGACCTGTTCATCGGGATCCCGAAACACCGGGTACCCGACGTCGTCGAGGCGTCCGGACTCACGGAGGGCGGAGCGGACGGCTGGGTCGCGGTCGACCAGCGCACGCTCGCCACACCCTTCCCCGGTGTCTACGCCATCGGCGACTGCGCGGACGCTCCGGTCCCGCGGGCCGGGGTGTTCGCCGAGGATGCCGCCCGCACGGTCGCCTCGGTCATCGCCGCGAGGGCGCGATCGACGCCGCAGCCCGAGGTGAAGTACCCCGGCCGGGGCGCCTGCCACATCGAGTTCGGCGGCGGGCTGGTCGGCAAGGTGGACGCGGACTTCCTGTCCGGTCCGGCACCCGTGGCGCCGTTCATCGCGCCGTCGGCCGAATTGGCCACCGAGAAGGCGGAACTCGCGGCTGAGCGGCGTCGCCGCTGGTTCACCGGCTGATCAACGAACCGTGCGCGATCGGCACCCGCACCGGGGTACCGATCGCGCACGGGCGCGCAGCGCTACTTGATCGGGCCGCGGGCGGTCTCGTAGGCCGCGCCAACCCGGTACAGCCGCTCGTCGGCCATCGCCGGGGCCATGATCTGCAGGCCGACGGGCAGCCCGTCGTCCGCGGACAGGCCCGAGGGCACCGACATCGCGCAGTGCCCGGCCAGGTTGGTCGGCAGGGTGCACAGGTCGGAGAGGTACATCGCCAGCGGATCGTTGACCTTCTCCCCCAGCTTCCACGGGGTGAAGGGGCTGGTCGGCGAGACCAGCACGTCGACCGACTCGTAGGCCTTGTCGAAGTCGCGCGCGATGAGCGTGCGGACCTTCAGCGCCGAGCCGTAGTAGGCGTCGTAGTAGCCGGAGGACAGCGCGTAGGTGCCGATCATGATGCGGCGCTTGACCTCCTTGCCGAATCCGGCGGCCCGCGTCGCGGCCATCACCTGGTCGGCGCTCATGTTGCCGTCATCCACGCGCATGCCGTACCGCATCGCGTCGAAGCGCGCCAGGTTCGAGGAGACCTCGCTCGGCAGGATCAGGTAGTAGGCCGCGAGCGCGTGCAGGAAGTTTGGGCAGGAGACCTCGACGACCTCGGCACCGAGTTCGGTGAGCTGCGCGACGGCCGCATCGAACGAGGCGATGACGCCGGGCTGGTAACTGTCCGAGTGCAATTCCTTGACGACGCCGACGCGCACGCCCTTGAGGTCGCCGCTCGCGCCCTGTCGAGCGGCCTCGACCACGGGACGGACGGGCGCGTTCACCGAGGTGGAGTCGCGCGGGTCGTGGCCGGCGATCACCTCGTGCAGGAGCGCGGTGTCGAGGACACTGCGGCCACACGGGCCGCCCTGGTCGAGCGAGGACGCGCACGCGACCAGGCCGAACCGGGACACCGTGCCGTAGGTCGGCTTGGTGCCGACGGTGGCCGTCACGGCCGCGGGCTGACGGATCGATCCGCCGGTGTCCGTTCCGATGGCCAGCGGTGCCTGGTTGGACGCGAGCGCTGCGGCCGAGCCGCCGCCGGAGCCACCCGGGATCCGCGTGGTGTCCCACGGGTTGCGGGTGGGGCCGTAGGCCGAGTTCTCGGTGGACGAACCCATCGCGAACTCATCCATGTTGGTCTTGCCCAGCACCGGGATACCGGCCTCGCGCAGCTTGGTCGTCAGCGTCGCGTCGTACGGCGACACCCAGCCCTCGAGGATCTTCGATCCGCAGGTGGTCGGCATGTCCGTGGTGGTGAACACGTCCTTGAGCGCGAGCGGAACGCCCGCCAGTGCGGAGGCGGGCGCCTGGCCGGAGCCCAGCGCGTCGTCCACCGACTTGGCGGCGCTCAGCGCCTGCTCGCCCGCCACGTGCAGGAAGGCGTTGATCTCGCCGTCGACCGCGGCGATGCGGTCCAGGTGCGCCTGGGTGACCTCGACGGAGGACACCTCGCGGGCGTGGATCTTCGAGGCGAGGACGGAGGCGTCCAACGCGGTCAGGTCGGTGGTCACTGCTCTTCCCCCAGGATCTGCGGCACGGCGAAACGGTCCTGCTCGACGGCGGGCGCACCGGAGAGCGCCTGCTCGGGGGTGAGCCCGGGAACGATCACATCGGGACGGGTCACGTTGGTGATCGCGTTGGGGTTCGCGGAGGGCGGCACATCGTCCGTGGCGACCTCGGCCACCGTCTTGACATGGCTGAGGATCGAATCGAGCTGACCGGCGAACTCGTCGAGTTCGGCGTCGGACAGCGCGAGCCGGGACAGCCGGGCGAGGTGGGCGACCTCGTCACGGGAGATGGCAGGCACCGCGTGGGCCCCTTTCAGGTCGGAGACAGCGATCGCCCCTAGCCTAGAGCGTCGCCGCCCGGCCGCCACAGCCAGAGCCGGGGCCGGACGCGACCCGGGCACGCGAGGCGACTTCGTTTCCGCGACGGAACGATCACATGTCGCCCGTGTCACCGATCCGAGGCGAGCTGGGAGTCCGACGGGCAGCGGCGAATTCGCGGACACGTCCGGGCGGGAACGGTGCAAGGATGGGGTCACGGCGAACCCACCGTTCCCCGACCCACCCGCCACAGAAGGAACGCCCCGTGTCGTATCTCCTGCGTGTCCAGCTCCCCGATCGACCAGGAAGCCTGGGCTCGCTGGCCGTCGCGCTCGGCTCGGTCGGAGCCGACATCCTCTCCCTCGACGTGGTCGAGCGGGGCGCCGGGTACGCGGTCGACGATCTCGTCGTCGACGTGGCGCACGGCTCGCTGCCGGACACCCTGCTGACCGCCGCGGAGCAGTTGGCCGGCGTCCGCGTCGACTCGATCCGGCCCTACACCGGAATCCTCGACACCCATCGCGAACTGGAGCTGATCGATCAGGTCGCCACGGCAACCGACGACCGGCTCCAGGTCCTCGTCGAGGGCGCCCCCCGCGTGCTGCGGGTCGGCTGGGCGACGGTGATCGGCATCGGCTCCCGCGGGACGTTCCGGGTGGTCGGCAGCTCGGGAGCGCCCGAAACCCATGCCGGGGAGGCCCCGTGGATGCCGCTGACCAAGCCGACGGTCCTCGACGGCGAGGCCGACTGGGTGCCGACGGTGTGGAAGGACATGAACACCACCCTCGCGGCGGCTCCCCTCGGGCATTCCGGCCAGGCGCTGCTGCTCGGACGTCCCGGCGGGCCGGAGTTCCGGCCGTCCGAGATCGCGCGGCTCGGTTACCTGGCCGGCATCGTGGCGACCGTGCTCAGCTAGCGCGGGGCCGCCACGGGCTCAGACGAACTCGCGCACCAGCACGGTGAGCTCGACACCCGGCGCAGGCTCCCAGTCGCGCTGGGGGGCAGGGATGAAATCGTTGCGATCGTAGATGCGGCGGGCGTCGACCATGTCGGCCTCCGTCGAGATCACCACGCGTGCGAGCCCGCGGTCGTAGGCCTCGTCCAGGACGTGCTTCACCAGCGCCGACCCCACGCCCTTACCGCGGGCGGTCGGCGCGACCGCGAGCATCCGGAACTCCAGTTCGCCCGGCTCCGCGACGTCGGCGAACGGGGTGCCGGGCTCGGCGATCGTCAGCGAGCCGACGATCTCGTCACCGGCGACGGCCACCACGACCTCGGCGTGCTCCGCGCGGGTCGCGGTATCGCGCAGGCGGTCCACGTACGCGCTCGTGTCCGAAACGAATCCACCGTCTACGTAGACGTCGACGGTCAGCTCGCCGATGGTGTCGTAGTCGGCGGGCGTTGCGGGGCGAATCTCGATCATGGGGTCACTATCGCAGGAGATTCGTTGGTTCCCGTCACGCGTGCGGGCTGATTGTGAACAACCTCACCCGCGTTCCGCCGTCGGCGTGAGGCGCGCGAGCTGGCCTTTTGTGCGCAGCAACAACGCACTGTCCCCGAACTCGTGCCACAGGTATCCCTCCTCGAGCGCTGCCTCGTATGCCCTGCGCACCGCCGCCGGGCCCACCACCGACTCGAGGAGCATCAGGTGCGACGCGCCGGGGGCGTGCCAGCCCGTGACCAGGCCGTCCACCACCCGGGCCGGCCGCCGCGCGCTCAGCACCAGGTCCGTCCAGCCGGCCCCGGCCACCACCGTCCCGCGCTCGGTGGCCACGGTTTCCAGCGCCCGGGTCACCGTGGTGCCGACCGCGATCACCCGGCCGCCCTCGGCACGCCGGTCGTTGATCAGCCGGGCGGTCCACTCGGGTACCTCATACCGTTCGGGGATCGGTGGCTCGCCCGGTTCGGCCGACGAGACCGACGTGTGCAGCAGGATCGGCGCGACCACCACCCCCGACACGGCCAGTTCGGTGATCATCGTGTGTGTGAACGGCCTTGCCGCGCTGGCCATCTCCGCGCTCCCCCGATCCCTCCCGAAGATGGTCTGGTAGTACGGCAGCGGCCACCGCTCCCGCACGTACGCATAGGTGATCGGCCTGCCTGCGACCGCGAGCAGATCCCGCGCGACGTCCGCGACGCCGTCGATCTCGGCGCGCCACAGCCTGATCGATGTCCGCGGCCACGGCTCCCGCAGGGTTGCCTGCGCGCCGAGCGGGAGGCGAATTCGCATGCCGGCGGCGGCATCGTCGAGCGGCCCTGTCACCGGACCGGGCGCCCGCACCTCCACCACCCAGGCGCCGTCGTCGAGCGGCGTGGAGAAATGCACGACCACCGGGCCCACTCCGTCGACGGTGCCGTCGACCGCGGCGGCGAGGGTGGCCGACGTGTTCACGATCACGACGTCGCCCGCGCGCAAATACCTGGGCAGCTCGTGAAAGCGGGCGTGCTCGACCCGCTCCCCCTCGGCCACCAACAGGCGCACGGTGTCTCGCAGTTGCCCGCGGCTCTCGGGCGGACCGCTCGCCTCCAACCGGTCCGGCAGGACGAAGTCGGGCCCGGCCGCGGTCTCGACCCACACCTCGGTCACGACGACACCGCCCCGGTCAGCAGGTCGGCCGCGCGATACCGGCCGCTGCCCGGTCGGGTGTCGAGGAGCCGCAGCAACGCGGGCACCACCGTCGCGGGTTCGGGGCGGTCGGAGATGTCCTCGCCGGGGAACGCCGCCTGGTGCATCGCGGTGCGCATGTCGCCCGGGTCGAACGCGTACACCGAGAGCTGCGGTTGCTCCACCGCGAGCACGGCCGTCGCGTGGTCGAGGGCGGCCTTCGCCGCACCGTATCCGCCCCACCCCTCGTAGGCCTCGACCGCCGCGTCGGAGGACACGTTCACGATCGCCCCTCCCGCCCGGCTCACCGGTTCGAGCAACGCGGAGATCAACGCCAACGGCGCGAGCACGTTCGTCGCGAACACGGTCGCCAGCTCGGCCTCCGGATACCGTACGAGCGCGGGCATGGGGCTCGGCCCGAGTGCGCTGGCGTTGTTGAGCAGCAGGTCCAGTCGCCCGCGGGTGGCGATTTCCGCGCGGAGCTGTTCCCGGTGCGCGGCATCGGTGACATCACCCTGGCACGCGGTGATCCCGCTCGCCTGCGCCGCGACCCGAGCGAGGGGCCCATCGTGGCGACCGGTGATGATCACCTGCCAGCCCCGCTCGGCCAGCGCGAGCGCCACCGCCCTGCCGAAACCGGCCGATCCGCCGGTGATCAACGCCGTCTTGGTGTCGTCCATCAGAGCTCCTTGCGTCCCGTGACTTCTGGGACCATCCTGAAAGCTCAAGTTCACTTGATGTCAAGGACCGCAGGTGAGGAGCTCCCATGCGCACCACGGATCTGCTGACCGTCGGCGAGGTGGCGCGACGCAGCGGCCTCGCCCCCTCCGCACTGAGGTACTACGAGGACCAGGGTCTGATCACGTCGAGCAGGACGTCGGGCAACCAGCGGCGCTATCAGCGCAGCGTGCTGCGCAGGATCGCCTTCGTCCGCGCCGCGAGGAGCATCGGGCTCAGCCTGGAGGAGGTGGCCGAGGCACTGGCCCAACTGCCGGACGGGCGCGCCCCGACCCGGGCCGATTGGACCAGACTGTCGCAGAGTTGGCGCGGCAGGCTCAACGAGCAGATCGACGCCCTGATCGCGCTGCGCGACGGGCTCGATTCCTGCATCGGCTGCGGGTGCCTGTCCCTCAAGACGTGCGCACTGTCGAACCCGGGCGATGCCGCCGCGAGCTACGGACCGGGCGCGGCCTACCTACCGAAGGCGCTGCACCGCGACGACGCGGAACGCCCCGCCTGAGCGCACGCGTCGTGCCCGCGCCCTACTCGGGCAGCCGGGCGCGCAGGGCCCGCACGAACCAATCGAGCGCGGCCGCCGAACTGTCGGGCACGGCCCATCCGTTGACCACGGCGAGCAGCAGCAGGTAGCGCTCCCGGCGCGGGTCGTTCGCGGCCTCGAGCCGCGACAGCAGCCGCCGCAGGAGCCCGACGTCGTCGGAGCCACCGCGCAGTCGGGCGTACTGCGCCGTCACCTCCTCGACCACCGGGTTCGCCTCGGGTGCGGCCGGGTCGACGCCCGCGGCCACCATCGGCTCCGCGTGGTCGCGAACGATAGCGACGATCTCGCGGCGCACGCCGACCGCGCCACCGTGCGCACGTGCTGCCCTCTGGTCTTCCGCGTGGTCCTGCGCGATCTCCCTCATGACAACGCGAAAGTCCGGATCCCAAGACAGTTCGGCGAGTTCCACCCATGCCTCGATCTGTTCTGCCTCGGGGTTCTCGGGCAGCTCCGGGGTCATCGAGCGCATGATCCCCTCGAACCCGGGTTCGCCATCGAATCCGCCGAAGGCGTGGTCGAGGAAATCGACTATCAGGCTTCGCCGTTCGGACTCGGACAGCTTGGCCAGCTTGTGCACGAGTCGCATCTCCTCCGGGCCGGATCCACGCTTGGCCACCACCGACAACACCGTCCGCCGCAGACCCAGCGTCCGGATCTGCGCCGCCAGCGCCTCGGCGTGCGCAGCCGCGACCTCGGGCAGTGAAGTCTGGCGGTCCACGACCCCCTTGATCGTGACCAGGTCCAATCCCAGCTCGCGCAGCGTCCGCACGAGATCCAGCCGCGCGATCGCATCGACGTCGTAGAGCCGATAGCCGGCGGGACTCCGGCCGGTCGGCGGCACGATCCCCCGATCCGCATAGAACCGAATGGCCTTGACCGTCAGTCCGGTTCGCCGGGCCAGATCACCGATCGAGTAGAGCGCGTCGTCGTCCATGTCCCCACTCTCGCGTCTCCCCCTGCGGGAGACTCAAGTCTCCTCGACCGCGTGGCATCCACCCGGCGGGCCGTGGCTCCGACCTGCGAAATCTCGCTCCGGACCTGCTACGTGGATGCTAGCCTGGACAAACGCGGCGACCGGAGAGGCGCTTGTCGATGAATGGACACATTCGGAGATCGGCCACGGTGGCGCTGGCGCTCGCCGCAGCAGCGTTCGTGATCGCACCGCCGCAGGCGCACGGCTTCGCCGAAGACATCTGTTACAGCCAGGGCGGCGCCCCGCCGGACAACTGTGCGCCCCTGCCGCCCCCGTGTCCGGTGGACGACCCGAACGGTCCGCTCTGCGGCCTCGAGGCGTTCGTGCGCTACGGGTACACGCTGCGTCAACCGCTCGGCGGACGCAGCCTCGTGCATTCCGATTCTTCGTACATCATCGCCCGCACCGTCGGCTTCTCGGAGCGAGATGCGTACTGGATCGCGGCGTACGACGAGGCGACCGACCTGGGCACCTTCGCGCCACGCGACGTGAACGGCCAACCCGTCGCCGAGGCCGACACGTTGACCACCAAGGACATCGGCGGGCTCGTGCGTACGCATTTCGCCACCGGCGGGTTCCTCTTCCACTTCCTCCCGACGATGCCTGGGCCGCTCGCTCCCGGGCCCAACGGGCTGCGGCCCGATGTCGACGATCCCGCACACGAGGTCATGCTCACGCACGTGCGGCGGTGGGCCATGGCCGGGCCGGGCAGCAGCGCCCCGCTGTGCACGGGAGGATTCACGAACCGCTCGTCGAACGGCGACTATGCCACTGGCGCAGCGTGTTACGACGACCCGCAGCCGGCGCAGATCAACGGCGTGTACAGCGTGGAGACCCCGGTCGCGATCCCGTTCACCAACACCACAGGAGAGCAGGCCATCTCCGGCGACGTTCGATCGTCGCAATTCGACTCCTGGATCGGTGACGAATCCTGGAATGCGCGGATCGGCATCTACCTCCATGCCCTCGGTGATCGCATCTCGCACCATGTCTGCACCGATGCCGGGACGATCACCCCGCCCGCGCCGGATCGGCCGGAGTTCCGCATCGACCTGAACAAACCCACCTGTGACCAGGGCCCGCACGCGGTCCGCCACGAGTACGAGACCGGGGTCGATTTCGCCGGGCTCGATCCGGAGGATCAGACCACGGAAGCGGCGCTGTCGATGGTCTACGACGAACTCGTCGAGTTCGCGCGGGCCCGCGGAACCCTCGACGCCGGGGCCACAACGCCCGCGACCAAGAGCGCCCTCCTCGGCGACGGACTGCTGCCTGCCCTTGAGGTCAGGAATCCGGTCGAGCGGATGGCCGCCGTCACCGATGTCGGCTGCCGCTTCGGTGTTCCTGCGTTTCCCGGAAGTCCCGCCTGCCGGGGCTGATTGCGGCTAGCGCGTTCGGTAGTGCAGGAACATCGTCCCGCCCCGGAACCGGTGTTCGTCGACCAACTCCAGGTCCAGGCGAACATCCTGCGGCAGCACCGGGGTGCCGCCGCCCACCACGGACGGGACCAGGTACAGCTGCACGTCGTCGACGAGTCCCGCCCGGATCGCGCAGGCGGCGAGGCAGGGGCCGCCGATCGACAGGTCGCGCGGCGAGGACGCCTTCAACGCACGGATCGCCGCGGGATCGAACTCCCGCTCGAGCCGGGTGCGGGAGGTCGACACCGCCTGCAGGGTGGTGGAATACACGATCTTGTCGGCGGACCGCCACAGCTCGGCAAAGTCATCCGCTGTGCCAGGGGCCGCGTTGCCGACCGCCGACTCCCAGACGGCCATCACCTCGTACATGCGGCGCCCGAAGAGGTAGGTGCCGATCGGTCGCTCGCGGTCGTTGACGAAGCCGTGCACCTCGTCGTCCGGCGCGGCCCAGTCGAAATCGCCGTCGCGGTCCGCGACGTAACCGTCGAGCGAACAGATCGACGAGTAGATCAACGCGCCCATGTCGTCCTCCCGCTGTGCCGGCTATCCGGCCGTGTCGACGTCGCCCTCCCCGCCTGCCGGCGTCACCGCGTCCGGGCCGCCCTCGAGCAGCAGCCGGAACCCGTCCTCGTCCAGCACCGGCACCCCGAGCTCGATCGCCTTGTCGTGCTTGGAACCCGGAGCCTCGCCCACCACCACGAACGCGGTCTTCTTAGACACCGAGCCCGCGGCCTTGCCACCGCGGATCAGGATGGCCTCCTTGGCGCCGTCGCGGGTGAACCCGACCAGCGATCCGGTGACCACGATCGACAGGCCCTCGAGGTTGCGCTCGATCGACTCGTCGCGGGCGTCCTCCATCGACACCCCTGCGGCGCGCCACTTCTCGACGATCTCGCGATGCCAATCCACCGCGAACCATTCGACGACGGCGGCGGCGATGGTGCCGCCGACGCCGTCCACGGCCGCCAGTTCCTCCACCGAGGCGCTCTCGATCCGCTCGAGGCTGCCGAACTCGGAGGCCAATGCCCGGGCCGCGGTGGGCCCGACGTGCCGGATGGACAGCGCCACCAGCACGCGCCACAGCGGCTTGTCCTTGGCCGAGTGCAGGTTGTCGAGCAGCCTGCGCCCGTTCGCCGACAGCGCCCCCGCCTTGGTGGTGAACAGCGAGGTCTTCATCAGATCATCGGCGGTGAGCGAGAACAGGTCGCCCTCGTCGGTGATCACGCCGGACTTGAGCAGCTCGGTCGCCGCCTCGTAGCCGAGCACCTCGATGTCGAAGGCGCCGCGACCCGACACGTGAAAGACCCTCTCCCGCAACTGGGCCGGGCAGGACCGCTGGTTCGGGCACCGGATGTCCGCGTCGCCCTCCTTCGCAGGCGCCAGCTCGGTGCCGCACTCGGGGCAGTGCGTCGGCATCACGAACTCGCGCTCGTCCCCGGTGCGCACATCGACCACGGGGCCGAGCACCTCGGGGATCACCTCGCCCGCCTTCCTGATGACCACCATGTCGCCGATCAGCACGCCCTTGCGCTTGACCTCGGATCCGTTGTGCAGCGTCGCGAGCGAGACCGTGGAACCGGCCACCGTCACCGGCTCCATGTAGGCGAACGGGGTGACCCGGCCGGTGCGGCCAACGCTGACGCGGATGTCGAGCAGCCGGGTGGTGGCCTCCTCCGGCGGGTACTTGTACGCGATGGCCCAGCGCGGGGCCCTCGAGGTGGACCCGAGGCGCCGGTGCAGGGCCATCTCGTCGACCTTGACCACCAGGCCGTCGATCTCGTGCTCCACGTCGTGGCGGTGCTCGTCCCAGTACGCGACCCTCGCCACCACCTCGTCGACACCCCGCACCCGCGCGGTGTGCGTCGACACCGGCAGCCCCCAGGCCGCAAGCGCGGTGTAGGCGTCGTGCTGGGAGGCGGGCGCAAAACCCTCGATCCGGCCGAGCCCGTGGCAGATCATGCCGAGCCGCCGCTTGGCCGTGACCGCCGGGTTCTTCTGCCGCAGTGATCCGGCGGCCGAGTTGCGGGGATTGGCGAACGGCGCCTTGCCCTCCGCGACCAGTGACGCGTTGAGCGCCTCGAAGTCCTCTAGCCGGAAGAACACTTCGCCTCGGACCTCGAGCAGCGCCGGGATCGGGAACTCGTCGCTCGGCGTCAGCACGTGCGGGATCTCCTCGATCGTGCGCGCGTTGAGGGTGACGTCCTCGCCGGTGCGGCCGTCGCCGCGGGTGGCGCCGCGCACCAGCCTGCCGTTCTCGTACACCAGGTTCAGCGCGACACCGTCGATCTTCACCTCGCACAGGTAGTGCAGGTCGGAACCGGCGTCGGCCTCAACCCGCCGCACCCAGGCGCGCAGCTCCTCCTCGTCGAAGACATTGTCCAGGCTCAGCATTCGTTCGAGGTGGTCGACCGCGGTGAACTCGGTGGCGAACCCGCCGCCGACGAGCTGGGTGGGCGAATCGGGAGTGCGCAGGTCGGGCCGGGACTCCTCGAGCGCGATCAGCCGGTTCAGCAGGGCGTCGAACTCCCCGTCGGAGATGATCGGAGAGTCCCGCACGTAGTAGCGGAACTGATGCTCGCGCACCTCCTCCGCGAGCCGCTGCCATTCGTCGCGTTCGTCGGAGGTGGCCGCTGACAGTGCTGCTTCGGACCCCTTGGCTGCGTTCTCGTCCACGCCGGAAGGTTATCGCAGGAGGCAGACAACACCGCCGCTCGAGCGGGCCGCCGCTGGTCCGATTCAGTCGAACTCGGCGCCGTCCGCGAATGCCCTCGTCAGCTCGGCGGCTCGGCGCAACGCCGTCCGCGCCCACTCCGGGCTCGCGCCAGCGAGACCGCAGCGCGGCGTCACCGTCACCTGTGTGGCGAGGACCGATCGCGGGAACCCCAGCCGGTCGACGAGTGTCACCGCGGGCTCGGCGAGTTCGCGCCAGCCGGGCGCGGGCTCGGCGCCGAGGGTCGGCACCAGCCCCAGTGCCAGCGCGATGCCGTCCTCGAGCAGTTCGCCGACCCCGTCGAGGTCCGCGACCGTCAGCTCGCTCAAGTCGAGTCCGATCATCGCGGCCCCGCTGCGACGCAGCAGCGCAAGCGGCAGACCGGCCGCGCAGGAGTGCACGAGCACCGGCGACTCCAGCCGGTCGATCACCGACGAGAGGACGGCGAGCGCCTCCGGTTCCGGCATCGCGCGAGGGGTCTGCAGGATCGAGACGCCCGCCAGCGAACCGGCCAGCACCGCGGGCAGTCCGGGCTCGTCGAGCTGGACCACGACGGGAGAGCCGAGCCTGCGGGCCACTTCCGCGACGTGCACGCTCAGCCCCTCGGCCAGCGATTCGGCGAGGTCGCGCAGCGCGCCCGCGTCGGTGAGCACGCGGTGCCCGCCGGACAACTCGACCTGCGCGGCCAGGGTCAGCGGCCCGACGGACTGGACCTTCACCGGCTGATCGGTGCCCCTGCGCCCGGCGACCTCCCACGCCTCCTCGAGCGCGTCCAGGTCGCGCCGGAGCAGGTCGCGGGCACGACGGGTCACCGCGCCGGGACGCTGCGCGAGCCGGTAGGCGGTAGTGGAGGTGTCCAGCGGCAGGTCGACCAGCAGCGCGGCCGCGCGGCCGATCATGTCGGCGCCGACCCCGCGGTCGGGCAGTTCCACCAGGTGCGGCAGCGCGGGCAGCTCGCCGACCACGATGGCGGCGGCCTCCCGCGGATCGGTGCCGGGCCAGGAACCGACGCCGGTCGCGACGCCGACCGGGATGGACGGTGCCGTCACCGACGGTCCGTGCCGGTGCCGACGATGGTGCCGCTGCCGAGGACCTCGTCGCCCGCGGGGTCGGGCCGGTACAGCACGATGGCCTGCCCCCTCGCGACGCCGGTCAGCGGCTCACGCAGCTGCACGTCCAGTCCGCCGTCGACCGGAACGACCACGGCCTCGGCCAATCCGCCGTGCGCCCGGACCTGCACCACGCACTCGACCGGCCCCTGCGGCGCCACGCCGGAGGTCCAGATCGCGCGCTCGGCCGCGATCGACCAGACCTGCAGGCGCTCGGCCGAGCCGACGGTGACGGTGCCGGTCTCGGGCTCGATCGCGGTGACATAGCGCGGCTTGCCGTCGGCCGCCGGGCCCTGCACGCCCAGTCCCTTGCGCTGGCCGATGGTGAACCCGTGCACGCCCTCGTGATCGGCGAGCACCTCACCGGAGTCCGCGTCGACGACCTTGCCGGGCCGGATCCCGATCTTGGCGCCGAGGAAGGCCCGGGTGTCCCCGGACGGGATGAAGCAGATGTCGTGGCTGTCGGGCTTGTCCGCGACCGCGAGCCCGCGCTCGGCGGCCTCGGCGCGGATCTGCGGCTTCGGGGTGTCGCCGACCGGGAACATCGCCCGGGAGAGCTGCTCGGCGGTGAGCACGCCGAGGACGTACGACTGGTCCTTGTCGGCGTCGACCGCGCGGCGCAGCACGCCGTCCTCCAGGCGCGCGTAGTGACCGGTCGCGACCGCGTCGAAACCGAGCGCGATCGCGCGGTCCGCGAGGGCGGCGAACTTGATCTTCTCGTTGCAGCGCAGGCAGGGGTTCGGCGTCTCCCCCGCGGCGTAGGACTCGATGAAGTCCTCGATCACGTCTTCCTTGAAGCGGTCCGCGAAATCCCATACGTAGAAAGGGATCCCGAGGATGTCGGCGGCGCGGCGCGCGTCCCCGGCGTCCTCCTTGGAGCAGCAACCGCGCGATCCGGTGCGCAGCGTCCCCGGCGCCGTGGACAGTGCCAGGTGCACGCCGACCACATCGTGTCCGGCGGCGACCGCACGCGCCGCCGCCACCGCGGAGTCCACTCCACCACTCATCGCCGCAAGTACCCGCATCAGCGTGCCCCTCCCCTGGCCCCTGCGCCTGCCAGACCGGCCATCCTGGCCCGCTCGACCACCTGCGGCAGTGCCGCGATCAATGCATCGACGTCGGCGTCGGTCGAGGTGTGTCCCAACGAGAACCGCAGCGATCCGCGCGCCACGGTCGGGTCGACGCCCATCGCGATCAGCACGTGGCTGGCGCTGGCGACCCCGGCCGTGCACGCCGATCCGGTCGAGCACTCGATCCCCGCCGCGTCGAGCAGCATCAGCAGCGAATCGCCCTCGCAGCCGGGAAAGGTGAAGTGCGCGTTGCCGGGCAGGCGCTGATCGCCGACCGGACCGTTCAGCACCGCATTCGGCACGGCCGCGCGCACCCCGGCGATCAGCCGCTCACGCAGACGGATCAGCTCGGAGGAGCGAGAATCCATGTCCGACACCGTCTTCCGCAGTGCGGTTGCCATCGACACCACCGCCGCGGTGTCCAGGGTGCCCGCCCGCAGGTCGCGCTCGTGGCCACCGCCGTGCAGCAGCGGCGCGCACGGCACCTGGCGGCCGAGCAACAGCGCTCCAGTGCCCTGCGGTCCGCCGAACTTGTGCGCCGCGATGCTGAGCGCGGAAAGCCCGCTGGCCGCGAAGTCCACCGGCAGCTGCGCAACGGCCTGCACCGCGTCGCTGTGGATCGGGACGTCGAATTCGGACGCGACGGCGGCGAGTTCGGCGATCGCCATGATCGAACCGACCTCGTTGTTCGCCCACATGACGGTGACGAGGGCGACCTCGTCGGCGCTCGCCGCCAGCTCGACGCGCAACGCATCGGGGTCGATGCGGCCCAGCCGGTCCACCGGCAGCCAGGTGACCTCGGCGCGCTCGTGCTCCACCAGCCACTCGACCGCGTCGAGCACGGCATGGTGCTCGACTGCGCCTGCGATGATCCGGCGGCGGCGCGGGTCGGCGTCACGGCGGGCCCAGTAGATGCCCTTGACGGCCAGGTTGTCGCTCTCGGTTCCCCCGGAGGTGAAGATGACCTCCGACGGCCGCGCGCCGAGATCGGCCGCGATGGACTCCCGTGCCTCTTCCACCCGGCGGCGGGCCGCGCGGCCCGAACCGTGCAGCGAGGACGCGTTGCCCACCGTGGCGAGCACCGCGGTCATCGACTCGATGGCCTCCGGCAGCATCGGTGTCGTCGCGGCGTGATCGAGGTAGACCTGGGATGGCGCGCTGGACCGCAGGGTGGCGTCACTGCGGTCGGAGGAGCTCGGGTGGGGCGATGTCATGACCTGACCAGGATAGCCCGTCGCCCTGAGGGCACTGCGACCGCGACTGTGCTGGTAGGCCCGCTCACGCCGCCGCGGTCTGACGGTCCTCCATGCTGTCGAGGATGTCCTGCACGGTCAGGTCCGCGCCGACGATCGCGCGCGCCGCTCGCTCGCAGCGCCGCGCCAACTCCCTGCGGTCGGTGCCCGGCTCCTCCAGCGGCGCGAGCAGCACCTCCACGTCGAGCCTGCGCAGGCCGATCGTCCGGCGCAGCGACCCCGCCAGCGTCTGGTCCCCGACGAAGCAGGCCGTGGTGTCCAGCCGCCCGTCGGGGGTGCAGTACCTGATCCCCACCGGCTGCACCAGTGCTCCTGCCTCGACCGCGGACTGGAACAGGGCGGGGCGGAAGCTGCCGTAGGCACGACCGCACCAGGTGGTGCCCTCCGGGAAGGCCACCACGCGCCCGCCCGCCCGCAGCCGCTCCGCGGCCTCGTCGACCGCGCCGGGCAGCTCGGACAGCCTCGCCCGGTCGATCGGGATGATCCGCATCCGCCGCGCCAACGTCCCGAGCAGCGGCCATTCCAGCAGGTCCGCCCTTGCCACGAAGTCGGCGGGCCCGAGCGCGCTGAGCACGAGCACGTCCGCCCAGGAGACGTGCCCCGCCACCACCAGCACTCCCCGTTCCCCCGGCTCGAGGTCGAGGCCGCGCTCGTCGCGCACCCGCAGCCGCACCCCCAGCCCGCGCAGCGCCGCCCGCGAGTAGCCGCGCTGCAGCGAGCGGCGCCAGGATCCGGGCAGGACCCCACCCGCCAGCAGGACGGGCAACGAGAGCACCATCGCCGCGAGCATCGCACACCGAGCGGCCACCCGGGCCAGGCCCGCCCGCTCCGTCGCGCTGGGCAGGCAGCCGTCGCCGCAGGGGCTCGAGGGCATCCAGTCGTGCGTCATCGGACGATCATCGGGACCGCGGCGGCCGCCGAGCGCAGCCGGCCGAGGTAGCGCTCGTCGGCCTCGGCCATGCCGAGCAGGGCCACGAAGTCGGCGACGCCGAAGTCAGGGTCGTGGGCGGGCTCCCCGCAGATCGAGGCGCCGAGTCGCAGGTACCCGCGCAGCAGCGGTGGCAGCACCGTGCGGGCGGGCGGCGCGATCTCGTCGAGGTCGGGCACCGGCCGCAGCGGGCGCACGCGGAGGTCAGGGGCGGTGGCGTGCGCGGCGAGCAGTCGGTCGCGGACCCCGCGCACGTTCGCGCCGGGCAGATCGCTCGGCCGGGCCTGCATCGGCACCGACACGCAGCCCATGGCCCAGCGGTAGCCGGTGAGCTCCAGGTAGTTGAGGATGCCAGCCCACATCAGGCCGAGGACCGAACCGGAACGGTGGTCGGGATGCACGCAGGCCCGGCCCATCTCGACGAGCTGCGGGCGGAGCGGGTCGAGCGCGGCGAGGTCGAACTCGGTGGCGGTGTAGAGCCCGCCCGCGGCGATGGCGGCGTCCGGGGTCAGCATCCGGTAGCAGCCGACGACCTCGTCGGCCAGCTCGTCGCGCACCAGCAGGTGATCGCAGTACTCGTCGAAGTGGTCGGCGTCGAGACCGTCGGAGATGCCGCGGACCGCGCCTTCGAAGCCCGGTTCGGAGGCGAACACCTGGTATCGCAGCCGCTGCGCTGCCACCCGGTGCTCGCGGTCCGAGGACAGCAGCAGGGTGTATCTGGGGACGGTGGTGACGCTCGGGCAATCGTTGATGAGGACCGGCGTTGTCGTCATGCCCGAAGAGTCACCGAGCCGGGCGGCCACCCGGCATCAGGTCGGTGTCGTGTCGATGCAACTTCGGTGAACACGACGGCGGCCCCGCTCCCAACCAAGGAACGGGGCCGCCGAAAGGTGACGCGGGATCAGCCCTTGTGAGCCTTGACCGCCTCGGTGAGCTGCGGTGCGACGTTGAACAGGTCGCCGACGACGCCGTAGTCCGCGATCTCGAAGATCGGGGCCTCTTCGTCCTTGTTGACGGCGACGATGGTCTTCGACGTCTGCATGCCGGCGCGGTGCTGGATGGCGCCGGAGATGCCGAGCGCGATGTACAGCTGCGGGGAGACCGTCTTACCGGTCTGACCGACCTGGAACTGGCCCGGGTAGTAGCCCGAGTCCACGGCGGCGCGCGAGGCACCGACCGCGGCGCCGAGCGAGTCGGCGAGCTCCTCGACCACGCTGAACTTGTCGGCGCTGCCGACGCCACGGCCACCGGAGACCACGACGGAGGCCTCGGTGAGCTCGGGGCGGTCGCCACCGACGATCGGCTGACGCGAGGTCACCTTGACGGCGCTCTCGTCCTGAGCCGGCACCTCGACGGTGACCTGCTCGGCGGCACCGGCCTGCGGCTGGGCCTCGACGGCACCCGGGCGAACCGAGATGACCGGGACCTCGCCGTTGGCCTTGGCCTCGACGGTGAACGCGCCACCGAAGATCGAGTGCACGGCGCTGCCGTCGGCCTTGACCTCGATGACGTCGGTGAGCAGGCCGGAACCGATCCGCGCGGCCAGACGTCCGGAGACCTCTTTGCCCTCGGTGGTGGCGGCGGTGATCACGGCGGCCGGACCGGCGGACTCGACCAGGGCGGCGAGGACGTCGACCTTCGGGGTGATCAGGTAGCCGTCGATGTCATCGGACTCGGCGACGTAGATCTTCGCGGCGCCCGCGGCGGCGAGCGCCTCGGCGAGCTTGGCCGCGGTTCCGGCCGGGCCCGCGACGACCGCGGCCGGCTCGCCGAGCGCGCGCGCTGCGGTGATGAGCTCGGTGCTGACCTTCTTGAGCGCACCCTCGGCGTGCTCGACGAGCACAAGTACTTCTGCCATTGCTGTCTTCTCCTACGTGTGGGTCTGCTGGTTGAGGGGCGCGATCAGATGATCTTCTGGCCGACGAGGTAAGCGGCGATCTTGCTGCCGCCATCGCCCTCGTCGGTGACGCGCTCGCCAGCGGTACGCGGGGGCTTGGGGGTGGACGCGGTGACGGTGGTGCCCGCGTTCGCGACGCCAACGGTCTCCGGGTCGACGCCGAGGTCGGCGAGGGTGAGGACCGAGACTTCCTTCTTCTTCGCGGCCATGATGCCCTTGAAGGACGGGAAGCGCGGCTCGTTGATCTTCTCGGTGACCGAGACGATGGCGGGCAGCGTGGCCTCGAGGCCGAAGATGCCCTCGTCGGTCTCGCGCTCGCCGGTGACCTTGCCCTCGGCGACGGTGAGCTTGCGCAGCTGGGTGAGCTGCGGGATGCCGAGGTACTCCGCGATGATGGCCGGAACGGCGCCGACGCGGCCGTCGGTGGCCTCGTTACCGGCGATGATCAGGTCGGCCGGCTCCTCGTTCTCGAAGCCGATCTGGCCGAGCGCTGCGGCCAGCGTCCAGCCGGTCTGGATGGCGTCGGAGCCGTGCAGGGCCGGGTCGTTGATGTGAACGGCCTTGTCGGCACCCATGGACAGCGCCTTGCGGATGGCATCGGTGGCGCGGTCCGGGCCGGCGGACAGCACGGTCACCTCGCCCCCCTGCGCCTCCTTGATGAGCAGGGCCTCCTCGACCGCGCGCTCGTTGATCTCGTCGAGCACGGCGTCCGCGGCCTCGCGGTCCAGCGTGAAGTCACCATCGGTGAGCTTGCGCTCGGACCAGGTGTCAGGAACCTGCTTGATCAAAACGACGATGTTCGTCATGGGTCTTCGTCGACCTCCTGTGTATTTCTGCCTGATGATCGAGAGCAGCTCCACGTCGAGGAGGAGCGCTCGCGTAACCGTCTCGTTCGCACGTCGGGTGTGCGTCAGATTACCCCATGTTAAGTTACCCGTTAGTAACTTGGGTGGGAAACCTCGTCCACCATAACGGCCAGGAGGATCATTCATGCCTGTGATGTGGACCACCCCGACCAGTTCTGACACCGAGGGCACTAACCTCCCAACGGTGAGCGATTCATCTGTCTCGACCCCGGCCATGTCCGTCGACGCCGACAACCACGCGACGGCTGCCGAGGCGACCCCGCAGCCGAGCGAAGCGACCCTGCCGCTGACCGGCGAGCGCACCGTCCCCGGCGTGCCCGAGGAGAACTACTGGTTCCGCCGTCACGAGGTGGTGTACCGGCAGCTGCTCGAGCGCTGCGCAGGCCGCGTCGTTCTGGAGGCCGGGTCCGGAGAAGGCTACGGCGCCAACATGATTGCCGATGTCGCCGACAAGGTCATCGGGCTGGACTACGACACCTCCGCCGTCGAGCACGTGCGGGCCCGCTACCCGCGCATCGACATGCGTCAGGGCAACCTCGCCGACCTCCCGCTGTCCGACGCCAGCGTCGGGATCGTCGTCAACTTCCAGGTGATCGAGCACCTGTGGGACCAGGCCCAGTTCCTGGCCGAGTGCTACCGCGTGCTGACCCCCGGCGGCGAGCTGCTGATCAGCACCCCGAACCGGATCACCTTCTCCCCCGGCCGGGACACCCCGCTCAACCCGTTCCACACCCGCGAGCTCAACGCCGCCGAGATGACCGAACTCCTCGAGGAGGCGGGCTTCGTCGTCGACCTGATGACCGGCGTGCACCACGGCCCCCGCCTGCGCGAGCTCGACGCCAAGCACGGCGGCTCCTTCATCGACGCCCAGATCGACCGCGCGCTGGCGGGCGAGCCGTGGCCCGCGGACCTCGTCGCCGACGTCGAGGCCATCACCGTGGACGACTTCGTGCTCACCGAACCCGACATCGACGCCAGCCTCGATCTGGTCGCCATCGCACGGAAGCCGGCGGTGTCGGGGTGAACAAACCGACAGGAGTCGCGCAGGAACCGGGCATGTTCTGCCTGGTCCTGCACTCACACCTGCCGTGGCTGGCGAACCACGGCCGGTGGCCCGTCGGCGAGGAATGGCTCTACCAGTCCTGGGCGGCCACCTACCTGCCGGTGGCCCGCGTGCTGCGCACGCTCGCCGCGGAAGGCCGCACCCGACTGCTCAGCCTCGGCATCACCCCGGTGCTGGCGGCCCAGCTCGACGACCCGCACTGCCTTGCCGGGATGCACCACTGGCTGGGCAACTGGCAGCTGCGCGCCCACGAGGCCGCGGGCATGCGCGACCAGGCGCACCGCGACCTCGGCGCCCGCGAGCACCGGCTCGCCGCGGAGGCGCTGACCGACTTCGAGGAGCGCTGGGCGCACGGCGGCTCGCCGGTGCTGCGCGGGCTCGTCGACGCCGACGCCATCGAACTCCTCGGCGGACCGCTTGCCCATCCGTTCCAGCCGCTGCTGCATCCGCGGCTGCGCTCGTTCCAGCTCACCGAGGGCCTCGCCGACGCCGAGGCACGTTGGGGCACAAAGCCCTCCGGGATCTGGGCGCCCGAGTGCGGCTACACACCCGGGATGGAGCGGGAGTACGCCGCCGCCGGCGTGCAGCACTTCATGGTGGACGGCCCGTCGCTGCGCGGGGACACCTCCCTCGGCCGCCCGGTCCGCGAATCCGACGTGGTGGCCTTCGGCCGCGACCTGCAGGTCTCCTACCGGGTGTGGTCGCCGAAATCGGGCTACCCGGGCGACGGCGCCTACCGCGACTTCCACACCTACGACCACGACACCGGGCTCAAGCCCGCACGGGTCACCGGCCGCACCGTCGACTCCAAGGACAAGGCGCCGTACGACCCCGAGCTCGCGGCCGCCGCCATCGACCGGCACGTCGCGGACTTCGTCGACACGGTCAGGTCGCGGATGCGCTCGGAGAGCGAACGCATCGGCAGGCCCGCGCTCGTGGTGGCCGCGTTCGACACCGAGCTGTTCGGGCACTGGTGGTTCGAGGGCCCGCAGTGGCTGGAGAAGGTCCTGCGCGCACTGCCGGAGGCGGGGATCCCGGTCGGCACCCTCGCCGATGCCAGGGCGGCCGGCTTCGTCGGCGAACCCGTCCAGCTCACCGACTCCTCCTGGGGCAGCGGCAAGGATTGGCGGGTCTGGGCGGGCGACCAGGTCGCCGACCTGGTCCAGCTGAACGCCGAGGTGGTGCAGACCGCGCTGGACGCGGTGGACAAGGCCCGCGGCGCGCAGCGCGCGCCCGGCCGGCCGGAGCTGCGGGATCGGGTCAACGACCAGATCCTGCGCGAGGCCATCATGACCGTGCAGAGCGACTGGGCGTTCATGGTCAGCAAGGACTCCGCGGCGGGGTACGCCCGCGACCGAGCGCACCTGCACGCCCACGCCACCAGGGAGATCGCGGGCGCCGTCGCCGCAGGCCACCTCGACCGGGCGCGGCAACTGGCCGACGGCTGGAACCACGCCGACGGGCTGTTCCCCTCGCTGGACGCCCGGCGACTCCCCGACGAAGCGATCGGTGGTCCCGCATGAAGGTCCTGATGGTGTCCTGGGAGTACCCGCCGGTTGTCGTCGGCGGGCTCGGCAGGCACGTGCACCACCTGGCCACCGAGCTGGTGCAGGCAGGCCACGAGGTGGTCGTGCTCTCGCGGCGCCCGACCGGCACCGACGCGTCCACCCACCCGACCATCACCCACATCTCGGAGGGCGTGCTGGTGGTGGCGGTCGCCGAGGACCCGGCGCACTTCGTGTTCGGCGAGGACATGCTGGCCTGGACCCTCGCGATGGGACACGCCATGGTGCGCGCGGGCGTCGCGCTCGGCAAGCCCGGCCTCGGCGACGGCTGGCAGCCCGACGTCGTGCACGCGCACGACTGGCTGGTCGCGCACCCCGCCATCGCGCTGGCCGAGTACTTCGACGTGCCGCTGGTCTCCACGCTGCACGCCACCGAGGCAGGCAGGCACAGCGGCTGGATCTCCGGGACGATCAACCGTCAGGTGCACTCCGTGGAGTGGTGGCTGGCCAACGAGTCGGACTCGATCATCACCTGCTCGGCGTCGATGGAGGAGGAGGTCACCGAGCTCTACGGCCCGCAGTTGCCGCCGATCACGGTGATCCGCAACGGGATCGACGTCACCACCTGGAACTACCGGGAACGCGCGCCCCGCTCCGGCCCGCCGCGGCTGCTGTTCGTCGGCAGGCTCGAGTACGAGAAGGGCGTGCAGGACATCATCGCCGCGCTGCCCCGGATCCGTCGTAGCCATCCGGGCACCACCCTGGCCGTCGCGGGCGAGGGCACCCAGTTCGAGTGGCTGCAGCAGGAGGCACGCTCCAACCGGGTCCTGCGCTCGGTGACCTTCCTCGGCAGCCTCGACCACACCGAGCTGCTCGGCTGGCTGCACGCGGCGGACGCGATCGTGCTGCCCAGCCGGTACGAGCCGTTCGGCATCATCGCGCTCGAGGCGGCGGCGGCGGGCACCCCGCTGGTCACCTCCACCGCGGGCGGGCTCGGCGAGGCCGTTGTCGACGGCGTCACCGGTATGTCGTTCCTGCCAGGCGACGTCGAAGGACTGACGTCGGCGGTACGTGAGGTGCTCGACGACCCCGCGGCCGCGCAGCGGCGGGCGGAAGCAGCCAGGGAACGGCTCACCGCCGACTTCGACTGGCACAGCGTCGCGGTCGACACCGCGCAGGTCTACCTGAGCGCCAAGCGTCGGGTGCGACACCCGTTGGCACGCCCCGACATCCCCCAGCGGCCGCTGCCCGGCCGGTAGGCGGCTCCGCCGCCTGTGAGTCCTTCTGGTCCGCCACTGGGCCAGAAGGACTCACGGGCGCGCAGCGCCTCAGCCCGCTGCTGCGGCCTTCTTGCGCTCGATGTCCTCGAGGGCGGCGATGTACTTGGCCCGCTCGGCCGCTCCGGCCTCCCAGGCCTCCTTGCGGTTCTTGACGACCTTGACGGGCGCCCCGACCGCGATGCTGTAATCCGGGATCTGGCCCTTGACCACCGCGTGCGCGCCGAGCACGCACCCGCGCCCGACGATCGTGTTCCGCAGCACGGTCACCTTGGCGGCGATCCAGGTGTCCGGGCCGATCCGAACCGGGCCCTTCACGATGCCCTGGTCCTTGATCGGGACGTTGACGTCGTCCATCCGGTGGTCGAAGTCGCAGATGTAGCACCAGTCGGCGACCAGGGTGGAGGCGCCGATCTCGATGTCGAGGTAGGTGTTGACGACGTTGTCCTTGCCGAAGACGACCTTGTCGCCGATGCGCAGGGAGCCCTCGTGGCAGCGGATCGCGTTGCCGTCGCCGATGTGCACCCAGCGGCCGATCTCGAGCCGCGACAGCTCGGGGGTCGAGTGGATCTCCACGTTCTTGCCGAGGAAGACCATGCCGCGCAGGATCACGTGCGGGTTCGCGAGCTTGAACTTGGCCAGCCGGTAGTAACGCACCAGGTACCAGGGCGTGTACGCCTTGTTCTCGAGCACCCATCGCAGGGAATCGCGGGTCAGGAACTTCGCCTGCTCGCTGTCGGTCCGACGTGATCCCCGCCACCTCGTGCGCAACGGTGCGCCCCACATGCTGGTCATGCCATGCAGCCTACGGTCAGCGAATGTGCGCCCCGCGACGGCCCACTCCGCCGCCACCGCCGAGCCATCCGCCGCCACCCAACAGCGCCGCGACCAGCGCCGCCGTCACCGCGACCACGATGACGGCGAGCAGGGAGGACGTCATCACACCGATCAGTGTCGCGGCGCCGACGATCAGGCCGACGACGATCACGACCCCCGCCTGTGGCGTACCGAGCAGGTGATTGTCGTTCGCGTCGACACGCGGCGAACGACGCGGCGCACTCAAATCCTCACCCCCGGACCCGTCCATGTCGACATTCAAACACAATTGCGACCGGAATTGTGCGGTTCCTTCGGCTAATTACCCCCAATTCGATACGGAACGTACCGAAATAACGGTCCAATCACGGGAGGCTCCGGACCTGCTTCGTCGCACCACAATTGGACGCTTGTGATCAAGCTGCCATTGAATTCTGAACCACTCGACATTTCACCCGCGGGCCCCGGCCACCGTTCGGCACACCCGATTGTCCTGCGTTCAACGGATAGCCGTTCCGCATTCCGCGGAGGGGCGGGCTCGCGCCCCTCGGCGGCAGGCCGGATAGTCTGCACCGAGCGAAATCCACACGAGGAGTGTTGAATGCGGCGTGTTCTCCGGTCGGCAGCGGTGTCGCTGACGGCAGTTTCGGCGCTGATCATCGGCGGCTGCAGCAGCGCACCACCGCTCGACGACGCCTACGCCCCGAGCGGATGGCCCGCCATGCACGCGGACGCCCGCAACAGCGGCACCAGCCCGGCAGAAGGGTCCCGCTCGATCTCCTTCGACTGGTCGCGCCCGATCGGCGCGCCGACCGCGACCGCCGCCTCGGTCGCGTCGAACGGCCAGATCTTCGTCACCTCGCGCAGCGAGAACGGCTGCAACCTCTACTCGTTCGAGATCGAGAGCGGCCGCAAGCGCTGGTGCAACCGGCTCGGCCCCGGCGTCGCGGTCTCGACCCCGCTGGTCGACCGCGTCACGAACGTGTATGTCGGCGAGGACGGCGCCATGAACTCGTTCAACGAACACGGCCAGCTGCGCTGGCGCACCGTGGTGAGCGGGACGCCGCTGTCCGCCCAGTTCACCGCCGACGGAAACCTGCTCTTCGTCACGCACTTCGGCGTCGTCTCGGTGCTCAGCACCCAGACCGGCAAGGAGATCGTGCCGTCGTACCAGCTGATCCCGACGCCGACCTATGACACCGCCAAGGACCTCCCGCTGCCGCCGGCCGCGCAGGGACTCGAGCAGTGCTTCTTCGGCGCCCCCGAGTGCCCCGTCTCGACCGCCCCTGCGATCGACCTCGCCACCGGAAGGTTCTTCCTCACCGTCTGGCGACCGGGCCGCCCGCACGCCGAGCTGGTCGGCCTGCGGTACGCCGACGGCCGGATCACCGAGGACTGGTCCTCCGACGCGCTGCCCGGCGGCGTCACGTCCAGCCCGGTGATCTCCGCCGACGGGACGACGCTGTACGCGAACGACAACGAGGGCGCGCTGTGGGCGCTCGATGCCGAGACCGGTGCGGCCCGCTGGAACCACGACCTCGGATTCGCCGCCGCGGGCAGCCCCTCCGTCGCCGCGGACGGCCTGATCATCCCGGCCGGCTCCGACAAGGGCCGCCTGCTCGCCCTGGAGGACAAGGGCGACCACGCCGAGTTGCTGTGGGAGCGAAAGGACCTCGTCCAGCTCGGTGTCCCGGCGCAGACCGGCGGCGCGACCGGCTACACGGTGGTACGCGAGGGCGAGACCGGTCTCGCGGTGCTCACCTTCGACACCGACACCGGCGAGACGCTCGACCAGGACACCCTGCCTGGCGCCGAGGGCTTCACCGTCGGCACGTCGATCGGCCCCGGCGGCGAGGTCGTCACCCCCACCCTGATCGGCGAGGTGTTCGTCCTCCGCTAGCCCGCAACGCGGCCGGGGTCCGGGTTCAGGCCCGGACACCCGCGGCGCAGACGAACGCGACCGGCGTGCGACCGATCCGGGTCAGCACGACGCTCAGCGACGCCGAGCCGCGCAGCTTCAGCCTCGGGCGCAGCACCGCCGGGTCCACGTCGACCCCGCGCACCAGGATCTCGGCCACCCCGCAGTCGAGGCGCGCGAGCTCCTGGCGCAGCGCCTTCTCCGAGTACTTGAGCTGCTCGATGATCCGGAAGCCGCGCACGCCCGCAGGCACCGAGTCGCCGGTGAGGTACGCGATCCGCGGGTCGAGCTGCCAGAGCCCGTGCCTGGCCGCGTAGTGCCGCACCAGCCCCGCGCGCACCACCGCCCCGTCCGGGTCGACGATCCACTCCCCCGGTTCGCGTTCGGGGATCTCGTCGGGTTCGGCATCGGTGAGCTCCCAGGCCGTGTCCGCGGTCAGCACGGTCGCGCGACGGCGAACCCCGGCCCCCGCCAACCCGGGCGACCAGAGGCAGGCCTCGCGCACGCCCCCGTCGAGCGAGACGATCTCCACCTCGCCCGGCCACTCCAGCGCGTCGTAGTCCAGTCCTGGCGCGCATTTCACCGACAGGTCGCGACCGCGGTACGCCTCAAGCAGGTCCGGCAGCGGCGGCTGCAGCGCGGCCGGGTCGTGCCTGCGCCTGCCGCCCGCCCGCCTGGCCGGATCGGCGAGGACGACGGTGTCGCGGGTGCACGGCACCAACGCGTCCGCGCGGACGACCGTCGCGCCGGGCACGTTGTGTTGCGCCATGGCGAGGCGAACCGGGTCGAGGTCGCTGCCGATCACCGTGCTCGCGACACCGACAAGGGCGGACAGTTCCGCGCCAACCGAGCAGGTCACGTCGTGCACCGCCCGGCCCGCCACCCGGTCGGCCCGCCTGCGCGCCACCGAGGACGGCGTCGTCTGCTGCAGCGCGTCGTCGGTGAACAGCCAGTCCCCGCCACCGTCGATCTTGCCGACGGCCTTGCGCCGCAGCAGCACCGTCTCGACCAGGGCACCGGAGCGGTCGGCAAAACGCGCACGCACCCGGCCGATGTCGGCCAGGTGCGTGCGCGTCGAGAGTTCGAGCCGATCCACCTCGGCGAGGGCGGCGATGCCGTCCTCGGACGTCAGGTACCGCACGTCCTCCCGGGTGAACTCGTATCCCACTACTTCGGTTCGGGCTTCACGCCGGTGATCATCACGTTGTAGAAGAAGCCACGCGGCACGACGTGCTTGAGGACCTTCTCGTCCACCCAGCTGAGCGTCTTCCAGCCGCCGAAGGCGAACCGGCCCCAGCCCCAACCCAGCTTCTCCGGCGGCACGGCGGCCTCGAAGGTCCGGACCGGCCAGCCGAGCAGCGCCGCGGCGAACTCCTCGGTCGCTGCGTGCACCTGGGTGGCGCCCGCCGACTTGGCCATGTTCTCCAGATCGGTGGGGTCGAAGGTGTGCAGGTCGACGACGGCCTCGAGCGCCGCGGCGCGGGAGGACTCGTCCAGCTCGGCCTGCGGGCGACGCCAGTCGGCCAGGAACGGCAGCTTGGTGACCCGGGTGGTGGCCTCCCACGTCGCGCGGCCGAGCCAGCGTGCGTAGAAGTTGCCGATGGTGGTGGGCTCACCCGCGAAGACGAAGCGGCCGCCCGGCTTGAGCACCCGCAGCACCTCGCGCAGCGACTGCTCCACATCGGGGATGTGGTGCAGCACGGCGTGACCGACGACGAGATCGAACGTGTTGTCCTCGTACGGGATCGTCTCCGCGTCCGCGACCCGGCCGTCGACCGGCAGGCCGAGGCCCTCGGCGTTGCGCAGCGCCACCTTCACCATGCCCGGCGACAGGTCGGTCACCGATCCGGTCTTGGCAACCCCGCCCTGCATCAGGTTGAGCAGGAAGAAGCCGGTGCCACAGCCGAGTTCGAGCGCGCGCTCGTACGGCAGCGGCTGGTCGCCTGCAACCGCGTCGAACCGGCCACGGGCGTAGTCGATGCAGCGCTCGTCGTACGAGATCGACCACTTGTCGTCGTACGTCTCGGCCTCCCAGTCGTGGTACAGGACCTGGGCGAGCTTGGTGTCCTTGAGCGCGGCTTCGACCTCTTCGGCCGTGGCGTGGGGGTTCGGCGCGGGATCCATCCCGTCCTTCGGGCTTGCAGTCATGGGTGAGAGCCTACCGGGTAGTAAGGAGTGTGAACAGGTTCTAGTTTTGTGCGGAATGCCGGGCCGCTACTTGCCCGTGAACTGCGCCTTACCCGGGCCGTTCGCGACAAAGGACTCCATGCCGATCGTCCGGTCGTCGGTCGCGAAGAGCTGCGCGAACTGCTGCGCCTCGATCTTGAGCCCGGTGTTCAGGTCGGTGTCGAGGCCCTGATCGATGGACGCCTTGGCTGCGGCGATGGCGCGGCTCGCGGCGCCGACGAACTGCGAGGCCCACGCGCGGGCCGCGTTGTAGACCTCGTCGGGAGCGACCATCTCGTCGATCAGGCCGATCGCGAGGGCCTCCTCGGCACCGACGAACCGTCCGGTGAACACCAGGTCCTTGGCCTTGCTGGGGCCGATGAGGCGGGCCAGGCGCTGCGTGCCGCCGCCACCGGGGATCACGCCGAGCAGCACCTCGGGGACGCCGACCTTGGCGTTGTCGCCCGCGATCCGGCGATCAGCGCCGAGCGCGATCTCCAGGCCGCCGCCGAGGGCGTAGCCGGTGATCGCGGCGACGGTCGGCTTCGGGATCTCGGAGATGCAACCGAGCGCCGACTGCAGGTCGCCCGCGACGGGGCTCATCTCGGCGAAGGACATCTCCGCCATCTCCTTGATATCCGCGCCCGCCGCGAACACCTTCTCGCCGCCATACACGATGACCGCCTTGACGTCAGCGTTGACGGTGGCCTCGCGGGCCGCGGCCCGGAGCTCCTCCTGCAACTGACGGTTCAGCGCGTTCATCGGGGGGCGCGCGAGCCGGATGGTGCCGATGCCGTCGGATACCTCGAGAGTCACAAACTCAGCCATGAGCGAAGGCTACCTTTCGCCCCACGGGTGCGCCCCGGCGGCGTAGTACGGCTCCTGACCGGGGAATCGCACCCGCCACGAGCCGTCCTCCTCCTGGTACAGCGTCGGCAGGATCACCGGGATCTCCGGCTCGGCCGCGAGAACATCTGCGACGGTGGCGTATTCGCCGATCGCGCTCAGCTGGCTCCAGGTCGGCGGGAGCAGCATGGTGCGGCCCTCGATCCAGTCGTTGACGGCCTGCGCCGGGGTCTGCCAGGTGACCTCGGCGGCCTCCGACGTCTCGCCGTCCGCGATCTGACCGGCGGGGGCCGCGGCCACGAAGAAGCGGGTGTCGTAGCGCCTGCCCTCGCCGACCGGGGTGATCCAATTCGCCCACGGCCGAAGCAGATCCGCGCGCAGCACCAGGTTCTCCCTGGCGAGGAACTCGCTGAACGAGAGCTCCCGAGCCTCCAGCTGCTTGCGCGCCTGCGCGTACCCGGCGGTGTCCGCGACGACGGTGTCCGCGGTCGGCCCGGCCAGCAGGACGCCGCACTCCTCGAAGGTCTCCCGCACCGCCGCGCAGACCAACGCCTTCGCCCTGCCCTCGTCGACGCCGAACCGCTCGGCCCACCAGGAGACCGGCGGTCCGCTCCATGCCACGTCCGCGTCGGCGTCCTGCGGGTCGACACCGCCGCCGGGGAACACGGTCATGCCACCCGCGAAGGCCATCCCGCCGACGCGCCGGAGCAGGAACACCTCGGGCCCGGACGCGGAGTCGCGAATCAGGATGACGGTGGAGGCGTCCTTCGGGGGAACTTCGGGGTGCGCTTCAAAAGTGGCCATGTGTCGGACGTTACAACGCCACCGCACGGGTTAGTTCGCGCGGCTCAAGAAAGGCCCTCCCTCGGCGGTGCCTCAGCGGCGATGCTGACCCGGCAGCCGGGTACGCCTTGCGAAGAATCGGCCGTCGACCTTGTCCAGGCTGATCGCCTGGCTGAACGCGTGGGTCAGGTTCTCCGCGGTGATCACGTCGTCGATCAAGCCCTGAGAGACGACCTCACCCTCCTTGAGCAGCAGCGCGTGCGTGAATCCGGGCGGGATCTCCTCGACGTGGTGGGTGATGAGCACGGTCGCGGGCGCGTCCGGGTCGGCGGCCAGGTCCGAGAGGCGCGCGACGAGCTCCTCGCGCCCGCCCAGGTCAAGCCCGGCCGCGGGCTCGTCGAGCAGCAGCAGCTCCGGATCGGTCATCAGGGCCCGCGCGATCAGCACCCGCTTGCGCTCCCCCTCCGACAGCGTGCCGTACGTCCGGTTCGCCAGGTGCTCGGCGCCCAGGCTCTCGAGCATCTCTACGGCGCGGGTGGTGTCCATCTCCTCGTAGCGTTCGCGCCACCGGCCCAGCACGGCGTAGCCGGCCGAGACCACCAGGTCGCGCACCACCTCGTCGGCGGGCACCCGGTGCGCGAGCGAGGAGGACGACAGCCCGATCCGCGGGCGCAGCTCGGTGACGTCGACGCGGCCGAGGACCTCCCCGAGCAGGTGGGCCTTCCCCGACGTCGGGTGCACCTCGGCGGCCGCGATCCGCAGCAGCGAGGTCTTGCCCGCGCCGTTGGGCCCGAGCACAACCCACTTCTCGTCGAGCTCCACCTTCCACGTCACGGGGCCGACCAGGGTCACGCCGCCACGGCGGATGAGTACGTCGTCGAAATCGATGAGCAGATCGGGATCAAGTTCGGACACGACGCCCATCTTGACCTACCCGGTCCTGGCGCACGCGGCAGGACCGGGTTGCGTGTCGCCCGCCCCCGGCGCCGCGCAGGTCACCGGGCCGGGCACTCCTCCTGCGCGACCGAGGGCACCGGCACCGCCGGTGCCGCGTCGGCGACGCGCGGGTCGAGACGGCCCCGGGACATCAGGCGCATCATCAGCTGGATCAGCGGCCCGATGCCGAGCGCGTAGACGACGGTGCCGACCCCGACGGTGCCGCCGAGCATCCAGCCGGTCGCCAGCACGGCGACCTCGATCCCGGTGCGGACCAACCGAACCGACAGCCCGGTGCGTGCGGCAAGGCCGGTCATCAGTCCGTCCCTCGGCCCCGGGCCGAGCCCCGCTCCGATGTAGAGCGCCGTCGCGAGGGCGTTGAGCACGACCGCGAACAGCATCACCAGGATCCGGGCGCCCATCGCATCCAGTTCGGGGAGCAGGGCCAGCGAGGTATCCACCGACACCGCGATCACCACGACGTTCGCGACCGTGCCAAAGCCGGGCCGCTGACGGATCGGGATCCACAGCAGTAGCACCGCGGCACCTGTCAGCGCGATGACGGTGCCGAAGCTCAGCGACGTCCGCTGCGCCACACCCTGGTGAAACACGTCCCAGGGGTCGAGCCCGAGCCCGGCGACCACCATCAGCGCCATCGAGAACCCGTAGAGCCACAGACCAACGAAGAGCGCGACGAGACGGGCGGGCAGGCGGGTGAACATGGTGGCCAGTCTCCCGACAACTGGACCGGGAGAAAAGAGCCACTTCGGCATCGGTGGACCGCACGAGCCAGTCAGGTCGTCACGGCGCGGAGCCGCACGAGCATCGCCTGCGGATCGTCCACATGCAGGCTCACGCCCGTGATCTCGGTCGGTTCCTCACTGTGAAAGGTGACCGGGATACCGCTTCGGAAGTCGATGTCGAGGACCGTGCCGTCCGGGCCCGGCAGATACAGGCGTCCGTCACGGAGTTCCTCGTCGGTCCTGTCGAACCGCCTGATGAGCCGCGCGGCATTGATCTCGGCCAGAACGACGGTCGCCACGACGGCCGATCCCGATCGCAGCACCAGGTCGTTCTCGGTGATCAGATGCGGATGCACCACCCGCCCGGCGAGCCAACCGACGACCATGACGAGTGAGACAACCGTAGCGATCAGCAGCGTCACGCGCAGCCACTGCCAGGGCACCAGGAGGTGGATCGCCACCGCCTCGATCAGCCCGGCGACCATGAAGGCGAACGGGAGCAGGAAGGTGCCCTTGGTGTATCCGAACGCGGCCGCCTGGCCCTGCCGATCGTCCACCTCACCGCGGATCCACATCCACACCGAGGCGATCACGCGGTGGCCTCGTCCGGTGACGACCCGAGCCGTGCGAGAACCCGCATCACGACCTCGCGCTGCGCCGGGTCGGGTACCAACTCGGCGACTGCCATCGTCGGAAGGGCCAGCGGTGCCGACGACTCCGCGCTGTCACCCATCAAGCCGGTTCCGGCGTACTCGCGAACGATCACGGACGCGAACCCCTCAGCGAGAGAGTCGATCTCCTGCTCCGCCGTAGCTGGATCGACCCCGACCAGTGCCGCGAACCGCCGATACATGCTGACGATCACCGCGCGCGAGCCCGGATCCGAGAGCACCCGCGTCGCGGCGTCGAACAGCGCGGAGGGTCCCGTGCCGGAGACGGCGAGCAGTTCCCAGGCGTCCCGCTCGCGTTCGAACTCACGGCGTGTTCTGGGATCGCCTTCCGCCGAGATCAATTCGGAGAAGGCCACGGCCAGTTCGGCGGGCAGTGGAGAGACAGGCCGACCCTCGCGGTGTGCGTCGAGCATCTCCTGTAGCCGCCGCCGTTGGCCGCCGAGACGATCGAGTTCGGCATCGATGCCGTCGATGAGCACCGTCAGGTCATCGCCGAGGTCGTCGGTATCACCTTCCGCGCGAGCCGATTCCATGATCGTGGCGATCGAACCGAGCGGGATCCCCGCCGCGGCCAGCCATCGAATGCGGAGCAGCCGGACCAGATCCGGCAACTCGTATGCGCGGTACCCATTGGATAGCCGTCTCGGCTCCTCGAGAATCCCCAGTCGGTGGTAGTGCCGGATTGTCCGCGGAGTGATTCCGGCCGTATGCGCCAGGTCGCCGATTCGCATGGACCCAGCATCAACCATGACGCTGCGTCATGGTCAAGCTCTCGGCTGTCTATCCGACCGGCGCGATCACCGTCATCGAGCCAGGGGCCACCTCGGTGTACCCGGCGTCACGCACGGCGATCGCCCGCCCCTGCGCCACCAGTTCGCCGAGCGCCGCCCAGCGCGCCGGATCGGCGTCCCGCACGCTGCAGCGGTAGCCGTCGCGCGACCACGCCCAGGCCCGCTCGGGATCCATCGCACCTGCCAACAGCATCGACGCGTGCCCGACCTGGGCCGCGGCCTTGCCGACAGTCATCTCCAGGGAACGGTTCACCCACAGCACAGGAAGGCCGGCCGCCGGTTCGCCCGGCTCGTCGTGCTCGAGGTCGGTCCCGCCGATCTGGAGTTTGCGGACGCGCTGATCGACCTCGCCGACCGGTCCCGGCACGATGGCCCTGGCCTGCGCCCCGTCGACCTCGACGGTGACGCCGTCCACGTGCTGCGCGGCGAGCCACTGCGATCCCCTGGCCCTGCGGGCAACCTTCCTGATCCGCGAACCCGTCCAGTCGAGCAGTGCCTGGCGCCACGGGCCCGGCTCACCGTCGTCGGTTGTGCCCGCCCGCTCGTCGAGGCACAGCGCCACCGTCGCCGCGGCCGCGGCCGCCAGCAACGCGCTGCGTGCGGGCGGGTGCACCTTGGTGATGTGCAGGACCATCGGCATCGCCAGCACCTGCGCGGGGTCCTCCGGGTCCGCACGGCCGCCGTAGCCGGCCGCGAGCACCGCGTGCCGGTCGAGGAAGGCGGCGGGGAGGCGCTCTTCCATCAGAGCGGCACCCGGCGCACCAGCCCGTCCTCGGCGTCGGCCGCCTCCACCTCGTGGCGGGTGACACCGAGGATGAACAGCACCGCGTCGAGGAACGGATGCGAGAGCGCCGCGTCCGCCACCTCCCGCAGTGCCGGCTTGGCGTTGAACGCGACCCCGAGACCCGCGGCGTTGAGCATGTCGATGTCGTTGGCGCCGTCCCCGACGGCGACGGTCTGCTCCATCGCGACGCCCGACTGGGCGGCGAACTTTCGCAGTGCGACGGCCTTCGCCGCCCGGTCGACGACATCGCCGATCACCCGGCCGGTCAGCTTGCCGTCGACGATCTCGAGGGTGTTCGCCTCGACGAAGTCCAGCTCCAGCTCGTGCGCGAGACCCTCGATCACCTGACGGAAGCCGCCGGAGACCACGCCGCAGTGGAACCCGAGCCTGCGCAGGGTCCGGATGGTGGTGCGGGCGCCGGGGGTCAGCTCGAGCGACTCGCCCACCTCGTCGATGACCGAGGCGTCAAGACCGGCCAGCACCGCGACGCGCTGGTGCAGCGACTCGGTGAAGTCGATCTCGCCGCGCATCGCGGCCTCGGTGACGGCGCGGACCTCCTCCTCCTTGCCCGCACGGGCGGCCAGCATCTCGATGACCTCGCCCTGCACCAGGGTGGAGTCCACGTCGAACACGATGAGCCGCTTCGCGCGGCGGGCCAGCCCGGCCCGCTCGACGGCGACGTCCACGGCCTCCCCGACGGCCACCTCGGCCAGCCCGGTGCGCAGGGCGGCATCGGCCTCGGCGCCAGTGTTGGCTGCGGTCACCATCAGCTCGAGCCCGGTCACCGGGTAGTCGGCGATGCCGCGGATGGAGTCGATGTTCGCGCCCTGCCGGGCGAGCTCACGGGCGATCGTGCTGAACGAGCGGGCACTGACCGGGCTGCCGAGCACCACCACCGCGTGGGTGGACGGCGCGGGCCTGGCCGCTGCGAACGAGCCTGACTCCACGTCGACCTGCATGCCGACGGTGGCCATCGCCCCCTCGAGTTCCTCCTGGAGCGCCTCGGCGTCGTTGGGGTAGGACACCAGGACGCCGAGCGTCAGGCGCCCCCGGATGACCACCTGCTCCACGTCCAGCAGGCTGACGCGGTGCCGCGAGAGCGCCGCGAGCAGCACGGACGTGACGCCGGGGCGGTCCGGTCCGGTGACCGTGACCAACACCGTGGTGTCTGAACCCACCGAGAACTCCCTCCATCCCGCGGCTAGACCGCGGATACGAACCCATTGTGCCAATCACAAGGCCCCGCCCGAAGCTCGGGCGGGGCCTTGTGAGTTGTTCATTGCGGCTAGTGCGCGTCCTCGAGGACCGCGGTCGCCTTGCTGCCGTGGCCGGGCCCGACGTGCGCCTCGGCACGCATCCGCTCGACCATGTGCGGGTAGTGCAGCTCGAACGCCGGACGCTCCGAACGGATCCGGGGCAGCTCGGTGAAGTTGTGCCGCGGCGGCGGGCAGGACGTCGCCCACTCCAGGGAGTTGCCGTAGCCCCACGGGTCGTCGACCGTGACGATCTCGCCGTAGCGGTAGCTCTTGAAGACGTTCCAGATGAACGGCAGCGTCGAGGCACCGAGGACGAACGCGCCGATCGTCGAGATCGTGTTCAGCGTGGTGAATCCGTCGCTGGGCAGGTAGTCCGCGTAACGACGGGGCATGCCCTCGTTGCCGAGCCAGTGCTGCACGAGGAACGTGGTGTGGAAGCCGATGAAGGTCGTCCAGAAGTGCCACTTGGCGAGGCGCTCGTCGAGCAGGCGACCGGTCATCTTCGGGAACCAGAAGTAGATGCCCGCGTAGGTGGCGAACACGATGGTGCCGAAGAGCACGTAGTGGAAGTGCGCGACCACGAAGTACGAGTCGGTGACGTGGAAGTCGAGCGGCGGGCTGGCGAGCAGCACGCCGGACAGACCACCGAAGAGGAAGGTCACCAGGAAGCCGACGGAGAACAGCATCGGCGACTCGAAGGTCACCTGGCCCTTCCACATCGTGCCGATCCAGTTGAAGAACTTCACGCCGGTCGGGACCGCGATCAGGAACGTCATGAAGGAGAAGAACGGCAGCAGCACGGCGCCGGTGGCGTACATGTGGTGCGCCCACACCGCGATGGAGAGGGCGGCGATGCCCAGCGTGGCGTAGACCAGGCCGCTGTAGCCGAAGAGCGGCTTACGGCTGAACACCGGGAAGATCTCCGAGACGATGCCGAAGAACGGCAGCGCGATGATGTAGACCTCGGGGTGACCGAAGAACCAGAACAGGTGCTGCCAGAGCAGGACGCCGCCGTTGGCCGGGTCGAAGATGTGTGCACCGAAGTGCCGGTCCACGAACACACCCAGCAGCGCCGCGGTCAGCAGCGGGAAGGCCAGGAGGATCAGGACGCTCGTCACCAGGATGTTCCAGGTGAAGATCGGCATGCGGAACATGGTCATGCCGGGGGCGCGCAGACAGATCACCGTGGTGATCATGTTGACGCCACCGAGGATGGTGCCGAGACCACCGACCGCGAGGCCGAGGATCCACAGGTCCGCACCGACGCCGGGCGAATGCAGGGCGCTGGTCAGCGGGCTGTAGGCGGTCCAACCGAAGTCGGCGGCACCACCGGGGGTGATGAAGCCTGCGGTGGCGATGATCGCGCCGAACAGGTACAGCCAGTAGCTGAACGCGTTCAGACGCGGGAACGCCACGTCAGGGGCGCCGATCTGCAGCGGCAGGATGTAGTTCGCGAATCCGAACACGATCGGGGTTGCGTACAGCAGCAGCATGATCGTGCCGTGCATTGTGAAGAGCTGGTTGAACTGCTCGTTCGACAGGAACTGCATCCCCGGAACCGCGAGTTCTGTACGCATCAGCAGGGCCATGAGGCCGCCGACGAGGAAGAACGCGAACGACGTCACCATGTACATGATCCCAAGAACCTTGGGGTCAGTGGTGGTGATCATCTTGTAGATGTACGAGCCCTTGGGTCCCAATCGCGCCGGGTAGGGCCTGGCGGCGTTTATCTCGGGGACTGGCTGGGGCGCTACGGCAGTCACTGATCCTCCTGAATGTGCCCTTGGTCGCTCCGCAGGCTCCGCTCAGGACGTCCGGCCCCGGGCTGCGAGGCGAACGTCCTCTTGCTTGCGCTCTGACGAATCGTAGACCGTCCCTCCACGATCCGCGGAGCCGGTCCTACCCATCGTCGTACTTCGTGTCGCGTACAGCCGTCATGCAGGCTCCGACCAGGGCGTACGCGGCCGGACCACCGGTGCGCCGTCGACGGTCACGTCGAGCCGCTCCTGAAAGAAGGCGACCAGCCCGGCGATCTGAGAACAGTCCGGCAGCGGGCGTTCGTAGCTCCACGCGACATCGATTCCGCGCTCGCCCGCCGCCTCGGCGGTGAAGTACGACGCCTCCCCCTTGTACGCGCAGTAGGTGCGGGTCGCGGTGGGCACCAGCGGAACGTGGACATCCTCGCGCGGCAGGTAGAAGCGCGTCACGGGCAGCATGGTCTCGAACACCGCTGACGGCCGGTCCGACTCGGCGAGCAGCAGGCCGTCGAGCTCAACGCGAACCCGCCGAGAGCTGCGACGGACGTCGACCCGATGGAAGGGATCGCGCGGATGGCCGAGGATCGGCTCGTCCTCCTCCCACCAGTCGAAGGCCTCGAAATCCAGTAGCACCAGCTTGGACAGCACCTCGTCCGCCGGCCGGAATGCGGCGGCCGGGTACACCGCGCCGTCGGTGACGATGTCGAGCGCGGTTCCGTGGCAGGTGTGCGCGGCGAAACCGACTCCGGGGCCGAGCGCCGGGCCGGTCTGCTCGTCCAGGAACACGGGCATCTGCGTGCCCACACCACCGGGAGCAGGCGACAGCGTGCCCTGCACGTCGCGGATCGGCACCGCGTAGGCAGGGACCACCCGGCGGGGCTCCCACACCAGCACTGCGTCGAGGGAGTCGGCCACCACCCGGTCACCACTGCGGGCGCGGATCCGCTTGCCGGTGGGCACGTATCGAAGCTCGCCCAGCTCCTGCAACAACCTCTTGTGCATCGAGACGGCCATGCCCTCCATGGTGCCCCCACCCGACAGCCCGGGCGGGGACATCACACAGCAAAGGGCAGCCTTGCTAAGGTTTCGCTTACCTAACGATCTGACAGGAGTTCTCCGTGAAGGCCCGCAAGAATCCGCTGCTCACGCTCGTCGCGGGAGCCGCAGCCGCACTCATCGGCCTGACCGGCTGTTCGACCGAGAACACCGAGTCGGCCCCCGAGCCTGCCGCCCAGGCCCAGTTCCCGCGCACGGTCGCGCACGCGCTGGGATCGACCGAGATCCCCGCCGCCCCGAAGCGGGTCGTCGCCCTCGACACCAGCTACTCCGACGCCGTCCTGCTCCTCGAGACCGACCTGGTCGGGTACGTCACCTATCGCACCGACACCCTGCCGGACTATCTCGGCGACGCACGCGGCGAGTTCGCGAAGGACGCCGTCGCGGTCGGCGCACTGGCCACGCCGAGCCTGGAGAAGATCGCCGAACTGCAGCCCGATCTGATCGTGTCCGCGAAGGTCCGGCACGGCGACATCTACGAGCAGCTGTCCAAGATCGCGCCGACGGTGATGTCCGAGACCACCGGGCCGACATGGAAGGACAACATCCGCCTGCTCGGCACGGCGCTGGGCAAGGAGGACCTCGCCGAGCAGAAGATCGGCGCCTACGAGGACCGGGCGGCGGCCGTCGGCCGCGAGATCAACGCCAAGGCGAACAACCCGACCGTCTCGGTCGTCCGCTTCGCGGGTGAGCCGACGGCGCGGATCTACCGGAGCACGTCGTTCAGCGGCATCGTGCTCGCCGACGCCGGGCTCGCCAGGCCCGCCAGCGCTTCTCCCGACCCGGCAAAGCCCTCCAGCATCGCCAACGACATCAGCCCGGAGCTGATCACCGAGGCCGAGGCGGACCTGATCCTGGTCTCGACCTACCACGCCCCCGACGGCAGCACCGCGGTGGCCGACCACGCAAAGCCATTCCTCACCAACCCGCTCTGGGCGGGCCTGCGCGGCCGCAAGATCGACGTCGACGACACGGTCTGGATGGCCGCGGTCAGCGTCCAGGGCGCGGGCGGCATCCTCGACGACCTGGCCGCGGCCTACGAGGTCGACCCGAACCGCAGCTAGTCTCGACACCGCCCGACAGCTCAGGAGGACCCCCCACATGCGTAAGCCTCATCCCGTCCGCCGCATCGTGCCCGCGGCCCTGCTCACGGCCACGGCCGTGTTGCTCGCCGCGTGCGGCGGGTCCGGCACCGACGACGCCGCCGACGGCATCGTGCGCAGCACCACCAGCGTCGCGGGCGCGGGCGTGCTCGGCAACGCCCGTGACACCGAGAACGTCTGCGGCCCAACCGCTCCCGTCGACGCGGCCGGCGTAACGGGCAGCACCCGAAAGGTGGTGCACGCGGCGGGCGAGACCGAGGTACCCGCGGATCCACAGCGGATCGTGGTGCTCGACACCGACAAGCTCGACACCGTCTGCGCGCTCGGCCTGCAGGACCGCCTGGTCGGCGCCGCGGTGACCGGGGCGGTCGGGTCCCAACCCGAGTACCTGGGACCGACGATCGCGGGCGTCGAATCGGTCGGGACGGTGCAGGAACCGGACATCGAGAAGATCGCCACGCTCAAGCCGGACCTGATCCTGGGCTCGAAGTTCCGCACCCCGGAGCTCTACCAGCAGCTCAGCGCGGTCGCCCCCACCACGTTCACCGAGAAGGTCGGCACGACGTGGAAGGACAACCTGCTCCTCGACGGCACCGCGCTCGGCCGCGGCGCCGCCGCGCGTCAGGCCCTCGACGACTACCAGGGTGCCGCCACCGCGACGGGCAACACCCTCGACTCCTCCCAGACGCAGGCCTCCGTCGTCCGCTTCATGCCCGGCGCCATCCGGATCTACGGGCCGGACAGCTTCTCCGGCCAGGTCCTCGCCGACGCGGGCGTCCAGCGCCCGACGTTCCAGCGCCTCGAGGACGCCAAGGACAAGCGATTCGCGGAGCTCAGCGAGGAACAGCTGAGCAAGGCCGAGGGCGACGTCATCTACGTGAGCTTCTACGGCGACGAGGCCAGGGGGCAGGGGGTCGAGGTCATGAAGGGCGGCCTGTGGCAGGGCCTCGGCGCCGTCAAGGACAAGCGCGTGTTCGCCGTGGACGACGAGATCTGGATGACCGGCATCGGCGTCGTCGCGGCCCGCGACATCCTCGGCGATCTGGAGGCCTCGCTCAATGGCTACGTCAACTAGGCGCCGCGGCGCCCTCGCCTCGCTGGCGGCCGCCATGATCGGGTCGATCGCGTGGTCGGCCCCGGCCGCTGCCGCGCCCGCCGAACCCGGCGGCGCGGCCAGGATCGAGCTGTTCGCCGCCGACGGCAGCACCGCACTCGGCGACACCGCCGTGCACGAGGGTGACCGGATCGTGGTGCGCGGCACCGGGTTCGATCCGCAGGCCAATACCGGCGGACTGCCTGTACCGGTGCCGCCCGGCGTCCCGCACGGCACCTTCGTCGCGTTCGGTGCGTTCGCGCCGCAGTGGCGTCCGTCCGAGGACGCACCCGCGCAGGCCCGGGTCGGGCAGCAGCGCTCGGCCACCGCGTGGGTGATGTCCGAGCACGCGCTGAACCGGGTTCCCGACGCGCCCTTCGACTTTCGTCGCACCATCCGGCAGCAATGGGTCCCCCTCGCCGGCGACGGTTCCTTCACCGCCACGCTCACGGTCAAGAAGCCGGCAACGGCCGCACCGGACGCGGTCTACGGGGTGTACACCTACGCCGCCGCGGACGCCGTCAACGCCGCGGAGGAGCTGTCCGTCCCGGTGAACTTCGACCCGGCACCGGGACCGAACGCGCCGACGCCGCCCGCACAGGACCTGCTGTGGGCCCTCGCGCCCGGCTACACCGACCTGGTGCAGCGCGGCACCCAGGGTTCGGTCGTCGGTAGCGACGGCGGGACGGTACGCAAGGACGGCCGCCTCGCGTTCGAGCTCGAGTCCGCCGATGTCGATCCGACGACCGGCCTCGGTACCGTTCGCTATCGGGGCACCGTGGTCTCCTTCACCCGCTTCCACCTCGCGGAGATCGCGCTGGCCGATCCGTGGATCGAGTTCACACCGGAGGGCACCTTCCTGTCCGCGAAGACCTCCGAGGGCAACATGGTCGGCACCGACGCCATGAGTCGGATCCGATTCGCGCAGTTGGATGCTCCGGCAAAGGCCGGCGTGTCCGAGTTCACCGACGTCCCCGTCCGGTTCGCGACGGCGCTGCAGCCGAGCATCCTGGCGCCGTACTCCGGCGCTCCCGCCGCCCCCGTCACGTTCCGGTACTGACCGATGCCGATCCCCAGGTTCGTCAGCGACCTCCGCGCTCACGTCGGACACGCCCCGTTGTGGCTGTCCGGCGTGAGCGCGGTCGTCGTCGACGGTGCCGGCCGAATCCTGTTGACACGCAGGGCAGACAACGGGATGTGGGCGGTGGTCTCCGGCATCCTCGAACCCGGCGAGGAACCAGGCCCGGCCGCGCTGCGCGAGATCCTCGAGGAGACGGGGGTCGAGGCGGAGCTCGTGCGCATCACCAGCGTCGACACCGCCGGTCCGATCACCTACCCGAACGGGGACGTCGCGAGCTATCTCGACGTCTGCTTCCTGGCGCGGCACACGGCGGGAGATGCCCGCACGGCCGACGACGAGAACCTCGAGGTCGCCTGGTTCGAACCGGGCGCGCTGCCCGCGGACCTCACCGAGAGCTCGACGCGGCGCATCGAGAAGGCCCTCCGCGACGTGCCCGAGGCGTGGTTCAGCCTGCGGTCTCCCACAGACCCATGATGTTGCCCTCGGTGTCCTTGAAATAGGCCGCGAACCCCATCTCGCCGACCGGCTGCTTGGCCTGGATCGTCTGGCCCCCGAGCGACTCGATCTTCGACAGCGCGGCATCGATATCGGCGACGTCCACCGTGATGACCGGCCCCTGCGGCGAGTCCGCGCTGCGCTCGAACATGCCGCCGCCGATGTATCCCGGCTCGGCCGGCATCCCCGACTCCGCGGCTGGCCCGGTCGAGACGATCGTGTAGTCCAGTTCGGGCATCTCGACGACATTCCATCCGAACGCCTGCTGGTAGAACTTCCTGGCCCTGGCCCCGTCGCCGAACGGGACCTCGAAGTGCACAACCTTGCCGCTCATCGTGTCTCCTCACCTTCAAGTGAACCTCGGACGATCCCGACGCTAGCCCGATCCCCCGCACGCGTGAAGGGCCCCTGCACGTGTGCAGGGGCCCTTCATCGATGTGTTCTGACCGGGAGCAGGTCCTAGAAGTCCCAGTCCTCGTCTTCGGTGTTCACGGCCTTGCCGATCACGTAGGAGCTGCCCGACCCGGAGAAGAAGTCGTGGTTCTCGTCCGCGTTCGGGGACAGCGCCGACAGGATCGCCGGGTTCACGTCGGTCTCGTCCTTCGGGAACAGCCCCTCGTAGCCGAGGTTCATCAGCGCCTTGTTGGCGTTGTAGCGCAGGAACTTCTTGACGTCCTCGGTGAGCCCGACCTCGTCGTAGAGGTCCTGGGTGTACTCGACCTCGTTGTCGTAGAGCTCGAAGAGCAACTCGAAGGTGTAGTCCTTCAGGTCGTCGCGCTCGGCCTGGCTGAGCTGCTCGAGCCCGCGCTGGTACTTGTAGCCGATGTAGTACCCGTGCACCGCCTCGTCGCGGATGATCAGGCGGATCAGGTCGGCGGTGTTGGTGAGCTTGGCCCGCGAGGACCAGTACATCGGCAGGTAGAAGCCCGAGTAGAACAGGAACGACTCGAGCAGCGTGGAGGCCACCTTGCGCTTGAGCGGGTCGTCGCCACGGTAGTAGTCCATGACGATCTGCGCCTTGCGCTGCAGGTTCGGGTTCTCCTCCGACCACCGGAACGCGTCGTCGATCTCACGGGTCGAGCACAGCGTCGAGAAGATCGAGCTGTAGCTCTTCGCGTGCACCGACTCCATGAACGCGATGTTGGTGTACACCGCCTCCTCGTGCGGGGTGATCGCATCCGGGATCAGGCTGACGGCACCGACGGTGCCCTGGATCGTGTCCAGCAGCGTCAGGCCGGTGAAGACCCGCATGGTCAGCTGCTTCTCGTTCGCGGTCAGGGTGTTCCACGACGGGATGTCGTTGGACACCGGGACCTTCTCCGGCAGCCAGAAGTTACCGGTGAGGCGGTCCCAGACCTCGGCGTCCTTCTCGTCCGGGACGCGGTTCCAGTTGATCGCCGACACCCGGTCGATCAGCTTGATCTTCTCGCTCACGATTCCCTCACTCCATTCGAGCCGTACGCCACACTCACAGCATGCACGAGACGCAACCCTCGACCTCGGTGCCCTCGAGGGCCATCTGACGCAACCGGATGTAGTACAGCGTCTTGATGCCCTTGCGCCACGCGTAGATCTGAGCCTTGTTGATGTCCCTGGTGGTGGCGGTGTCCTTGAAGAACAGCGTCAGCGACAGACCCTGGTCCACGTGCTGGGTGGCCGCGGCGTAGGTGTCGATGATCTTCTCGTACCCGATCTCGTAGGCATCCTGGTAGTACTCCAGGTTGTCGTTGGTCAGGTAGGGCGCCGGGTAGTAGACGCGACCGATCTTGCCTTCCTTGCGGATCTCGATCTTCGACGCCACCGGGTGGATGGAGCTGGTGGAGTTGTTGATGTAGGAGATCGATCCGGTCGGCGGCACCGCCTGCAGGTTCTGGTTGTAGATGCCGTGCTGCTGCACGGACGCCTTCAGCTCGCGCCAGTCGTCCTGGGTCGGGATGTGCAGGCCCGCATCGGCGAACAGCTGCCGCACCCGCTCGGTCTGCGGCTCCCAGACCCGGTCGGTGTACTTGTCGAAGAACTCACCCGAGGCGTACTTGGACTCCGGGAAGCCGGCGAAGTACGTGCCGCGCTCCTTGGCGATCTCGTTGGACGCCCGGATCGCGTGGAACACCACGGTGTAGAAGTAGATGTTCGTGAAATCGATGCCCTCTTCGGAGCCGTAGTGGATCCGCTCGCGCGCCAGGTATCCGTGCAGGTTCATCTGCCCGAGACCGATGGCGTGTCCCTCGTCGTTCGCCTTCTTGATCGACGGGACGGAGTCGATGGAGGTCTGGTCGGCGACGGCGGTCAGCGCGCGGATCGAGGTCTCGATGGTCTGCGCGAAGTCCGGCGAGTCCATTGTCTTGGCGATGTTCAGCGAACCCAGGTTGCAGGAGATGTCCTTGCCGATATGGCTGTAGGACAGGTCGTCGTTGAACTCCGACGGCGTGGAGACCTGGAGGATCTCCGAGCACAGGTTCGAGTGGGTGACCTTGCCCGCGATCGGGTTGGCACGGTTCACGGTGTCCTCGTACATGATGTACGGGTACCCGGACTCGAACTGCAGCTCGGCCACGGTCTGGAAGAACTCGCGCGCCTTGATCTTCGACTTGCGGATCCGCTTGTCGTCGACCATCTCGTAGTACTTCTCGGTGACGTTGATGTCCGCGAAGGGCACCCCGTAGATGCGCTCGACGTCGTACGGCGAGAAGAGGTACATGTCCTCGTTCTTCTTCGCCAGCTCGAAGGTGATGTCCGGGATGACCACACCGAGCGAGAGGGTCTTGATGCGGATCTTCTCGTCCGCGTTCTCCCGCTTGGTGTCGAGGAAGCGGTAGATGTCCGGGTGGTGCGCGTGCAGGTACACCGCGCCCGCGCCCTGACGCGCGCCGAGCTGGTTGGCGTACGAGAACGAGTCCTCGAGCAGCTTCATGATCGGGATGACACCCGAGCTCTGGTTCTCGATCTTCTTGATCGGGGCGCCGTGCTCGCGAACGTTGCTGAGCAGCAACGCGACTCCGCCGCCGCGCTTGGACAGCTGCAGGGCGGAGTTGATGGAGCGCCCGATCGACTCCATGTTGTCCTCGATGCGGAGCAGGAAGCAGGACACGGGCTCGCCGCGCTGCTTCTTGCCCGAGTTGAGGAACGTCGGGGTGGCCGGCTGGAAGCGGCCGGCGATGATCTCGTCGACCAGCTTGGTGGCCAGATCCTCGTCGCCTGCGGCCAGCGTCAGGGCGACCATGCAGACACGGTCCTCGAACCGCTCGAGGTAGCGCTTGCCGTCGAACGTCTTGAGCGTGTACGAGGTGTAGTACTTGAACGCACCGAGGAAGGTGGGGAACCGGAACTTCTTCGAGTACGCGTGGTCGATCAGCGACTTGACGAAGTTGCGCGTGTACTGGTCGAGGACCTCACGCTCGTAGTAGTTCTCCTTGACCAGGTAGTCCAGCTTCTCGTCCTGGTTGTGGAAGAAGACGGTGTTCTGGTTGACGTGCTGGAGAAAGTACTGGTTCGCGGCCTCGCGGTCCTTCTCGAACTGGATCTCGCCGTTGGGGCCGTACAGGTTCAGCATCGCGTTCAACGCGTGGTAATCGAGTTCTCCCGAGGAGACGTCGGGTCGTGCCACAGCGCGTTCTACACTCCCAGCCGGGGCTGTGTCTGTGATTGTCGGTGCCACTGTTCACTCTCCATGAATTGTTCGAGCCCGTCCCGGACTGCTACTACGTCTTCGGCGGTACCCATGAGCTCGAAGCGGTACAGGTAAGGAACCCTGCACTTCTGCGAAATCACGTTTCCGGCATAGCAATACGACTCGCCGAAGTTCGTATTGCCGGCAGCGATCACCCCGCGGATGAGGGAGCGATTGTGCTTGTTGTTGAGGAATCTGATGACCTGCCTGGGCACGTAGCTCGTGTCCCGTCCGGTCGCGGTGATCCCGCCCCCGTAGGTCGGCAGGATCAGGACGTACGGCTCATCGACCTCGAACGTGCCCTCACGGTCGTGCAGCGGAATGCGCGTGGCCGGGACACCCAGCTTCTGCACGAAGCGGTGGGTGTTCTCCGACGCGCTGGAGAAGTAGACCAGCGATGTCACAGCCGATCATCTCCGCTTGGTCTTCAGGCGGCAGCCGCGATGAGCGACTTGATCCGGTCCGGGCGGAAACCCGACCAGTGGTCCTCGCCTGCCACCACGACGGGGGCCTGCAGGTAACCCAGGGCCATCACGTAGTCGCGGGCCTCCGAGTCCTCGGTGATGTCGATGATGGAGTACTCGATACCGGCCTTGTCGAACGCCCGGTAGGTCGCATTGCACTGAACGCACGCCGGCTTGGTGTAGACGGTGATGCTCATGTAAGTCCCTCTTTCTCTGGCTTACGGAACTGATGGTCAGTGACGCGGAAGATCATGTGGATCCCACCTACTGGACAGCGCTCCGGCCTGTGTTTCTCGACCGTTCCGGCTATGCCCTCTCGGTGTTCTAGACACTACACCTAGTGTCCGACATATCCATAGAACGCGAGATGTTGTGAACCACAACCGTGGAATTCCCAGGTCGTAAGGCATCAGAACACGCCCCCTCGGCGTGTCGCAGGTCACATTTTCGCGGTGTCGTGCGCGGCACTTCACCGATATGCATGCGGGGGCACCCGACCGGCCTAGGGTGAGGCGGTGCCGACCGCCGAGGATCCCCAGTTCCACGCCTCGGTGGTGTCGACCACCCACCTGTCCCCCAGCCTGCGACGGATCCGATTCGGGCTCGCGGACCCCGCCGCGTTCGCCTCCAGCGGCGATCCCGACGAGCGACTGCTCATCGAGTTCGGCGACGACCACCGGCGCAGCTACACCGTGCGCCACTGGGACTCCGGCACCGGCAGCGTCGACATCGACTTCGCGGTGCACGCGGGCGGTCGGGCCGCCGAGTGGGCGCGCGCGGCCGAGCCGGGCGAGCCGGTGCGGCTGTCCCATCCGAAGGGCTGGTACCGGCCGCCAGCGGACGCGCGCTGGCAACTGCTGCTCGCGGACCTCAGCGCGCTACCCGCCGCCGCGCGCATCATCGAGGGCCTGCCACAGGGAACCGGCGTCCACCTGGTCGCCGAGATCCCGGAACCGGCCGACGAGCAGGACTGGGTCACCGACGCGGAGCTGACGGTGACCTGGCTGCACGACACCGGCAACGGCCGGACCCCGAGCGCGCTGCCCGCGTGGCTACGGGCCCACCGGCTCCGGGACGGCCCCGGCTACATCTGGTCGGCGGGCGAGACGGGCGCCTCGCGGCAGATCCGCAGGCACGTCCGCCGCGAACTGGGCTGGACGGCGGAACGATTCGACATCATGGGCTACTGGCAGGCCGACAAGGAACGCTGGCTGGCCCGGTACGCGGAGGTCGAGCCGCAGATCGAGGCGCTCACCATGAGCGAGCTGTCGGCGGGCCGCAGCATCGACGAGGTCCGCGATGCCGTCGACGACGCCCTCGAGCAGGCCGGGCTGTGATCGGCGGTTACGCTGCCGCGGTGAGCATTTCACTGTGCGTCCTGCTGTGGGCCCGTCCCGGCGAAGAGGAAGGTCTCGGCAGGTACGAGGATCGGGTCCTCGAGCTCGTGACCGAGCACGGCGGCCGGGTCCTGCAGCGCGCCCGCACCGACGGCACCGGGGATGAGCCCCTGGAGATCCAGCTGTTCACGTTCGAATCCCAGTCAGCACTGGACGGGTACATGCAGGACGAGCGCCGGCTCGCCCTCGCCGACGAACGCGACCGGGTTGTCGCACGCACCGAGATGATGCGGGTCACGCTCGACTGACCGGCCGCCGCGGCGCCCTCACATGCACCCGCGGCCGGGCGGTGCGCGATGCACCGCCCGGCCGCGAAGGGGAAAGATGCGTCAGGCGTCGACGAGCACCTTGGTCGCGTTCACCAGGTCGGCGACGACCTTGGCGAGCTGCGCCGAGACCTCGGCGTTCTCGCTGGCGTGCTTGTCGCCGAACTTCTCGAAGGCGCCGCCGATGACGAGCGCGGTGTCCTCGACCACCTTGCCGCCCGCGATCCCGACGGCCTTGGTGGTGTCCTCGTGGGCCCACTTCGCGCCGTTGGGGCTCGGGGAGGCGCTGATCACGGCGACCGGCTTGCCCGAGACGGCACCGGAGCCGTAGGGGCGGGAGATCCAGTCGATGGCGTTCTTGAGCACGGCGGGGATGGTGCCGTTGTACTCGGGCGTCACCAGCAGCAGGGCGTCGGCGGCACCGGCGGCCGCGCGCAGGGCCTCCACGCTGTCGATGGTGCCGGGGACGTCGATGTCCTCGTTGTAGAAGGGCACGTCGGCGAGGCCCTCGTACACCGTGACGTTCGCACCCTCGGGCGCGACGGTGACCGCGGTCTCGGCGAGCTGACGGTTGACGGAGGCGGCGCGCAGGCTGCCGACCAGGACGAGAACGTTGGCGTGAGACATGAGGACTTCCTTCGATGATCCAGGGGCGCTTGCCGATCTAGGTATATCAGCTAACCGGACCACGGTCCACTTATATTCCGGGGAGGGTACGATCGCGTCGTGGAGACCACCCCGATCCAGATGGCGGACCAGCCCGAGGCCGAACGGTGCGACGCCGTGCGCAACCGCGCATTGCTGCTGGATGCCGCCGCCGCGCTGGTCGCCGAGCGGGGCGCGGACGCCGTGACGATGGACGCGGTCGCGGCGAAGGCCGGTGTGGGCAAGGGCACAGTGTTCCGGCGGTTCGGCAGCCGGTCCGGTCTGATGCAGGCCCTCCTCGACCACACCGAGCAGGAACTGCAGCACGCCTTCATGTACGGACCGCCACCCCTCGGTCCCGGTGCGGAACCCATCGACCGCCTCGTCGCCTTCGGCCGGGCCCGCATCGCGCTCGTCGACCTCAGCGGCGACACCCTCCGCGCGGTGGAGGACTCCCCCGAACTCCGCTTCGGCAGCGCCCCGCGCCAGGTCAGCCTCACCCACGTGGCGATGCTGCTGCGCGCGGCTGGCACCGAGGGCGACATCCCACTGCTCGCCCACAGCCTGCTCGCTCCCCTCGAGGCCTCACTCGTCATGCACCAGATCCGCACCATGCACATGCCGATCGAGCGGATCGCCGACGCCTGGGAGGATCTGGTCCGACGGGTCACCGAAAGCCCGGCGGGTCACTAGGCTCCGGGCATGCGTCTTCGCCGTGTAGCCGGACTCGCCCTGCTCGCCGCCGCCTTCCTCACCGCATGCAGCGCGGAGAGCACGCCGACGCCGAGCGGTGCGGACCTCCAGGGACGCACCTTCGTCTCCACCGAGGTCGAGGGCACTCCCATTCCCGGCGGCGGGCCGCTCACTGTCGAATTCGTGGGGCAGGACCGGATCTCCATGACCGCGGGCTGCAACCGCGGCAACAGCACCGTCGACCTGTCCGACGGCAAGGTGGTCACCGGCCCCATCGCGACCACCATGATGGCCTGCGTCGGCGACACCGCGGGCGCCGACGAGTGGATGACCTCGCTCTTCGAGGCCGATCCGGCCTGGACCCTCGACGGTGACACCCTCACGCTGTCCACGAGCGACACCTCGGTCACCCTCGTGGACAAGAAGATCGCCACCCCGGACCGTCCGATCACCGGGACCACCTGGGTCGTCGACCAACTGATCAGCCCGACCGCGGTCACCACGTCGGTCGCCCTCGAGACCGCCGCCCCCACCCTGCTGATCGGCGACGACGGTTCGGTCAGCGGATCCACCGGGTGCAACAGGATGACCGGCACCGCCCAGGTTGCGGGAGACACGGTCACCTTCGGCCCGCTCGCGACCACGATGATGGCGTGCGAGCCCGACGTCGCCGAGGTCGAGCGGGCGGTGCTGGGCGTGCTGAACGGCGAGACCACCTTCACCGTCGACGGAGACCGGGCCCGCGTGATGCAGGCGGACGGCGACGGACTCGGCCTGCGCGCCCGGTGACGACGGCGGCGCTACAGGTTCTCGGTCAACCAGTCACCGAGGATCCGGGCGCTCGCGTCCACCTGGGCAGGCCAGTCCATGGCCGACTCGTCCGCACGATCGCTGACGTGCTTGACGATTCGGCAGCCGACGCCCATCCGCGCGCAGGATGCGGCCACCGCGAAGCCCTCCATGTCGACGAGGTCGGCCCTGGTCGCGAGCGCGTCCCGCACCGCAGCATCGGAGATGAACACGTCGCCGGTCGCGAGCACCGAATCGTCCCCGTCGGGGAGCGTGATCCGGTCCGTCACCGGATGTCCGAGCGAGCGCAACACCTCCGCGCTGATGTCGTGATTGAGCACCGCGGACGGCACGAACAGGCCGGCATGGTGCTCGTGCAGCGCCCCCGCGGTGCCGATGTTGACCACCGACGGGCGCTCGTCGGGTCGGTACCGCGCGAGCGCCTCCGTGACCACGACCGCCGCGGCGACCTTGCCGATCCCGGTGACGACCACCTCGAATCCGTCGGGCACGTATGCGGCCTCCCCCTCGGTGGCGGACACGACGAGGAATCTGGGCGCGGTCACGTTGGGCACGCGTGGCACTGTATCTCCCGCCGGATCGCCCGCCGACCGGTCCCCGCGCGCACCCGCGCGCACACCGCCGACCGTCGCTAGAGTGACGCGCATGGCGAATCTCCGTGCGGAAATCCTGCAAGAACTCGGCGCGAAGCCGACGATCGACGCCGAGGGCGAGGTGCGGGCGCGCGTCGACTTCCTCAAGGGCTACCTGCGTTCCACTCCCGCCAAGGGATTCGTGCTCGGGATCAGCGGCGGCCAGGACAGCACCCTGGCGGGCCGGCTGGCGCAGCTGGCCGCCGCCGAACTGCGGGCCGAGGGCCACGACGCCGAGTTCGTCGCGGTCCGACTGCCGTACGGCGTGCAGGCCGACGAGCACGACGCCCAGATCTCGCTCGGGTTCATCAAGCCGGACCGCTCGGTGACCGTCAACATCAAGCCGAGCACGGACGCCGCGGCGGCCGAGAGCGCAGGGGGCCTCGCCGAGATCATCGGGCACGACGGTGAACTGCGGGACTTCGTGCGCGGCAACATCAAGGCCCGCGAGCGGATGGTGATCCAGTACGCCATCGCCGGACAGCTCGGTCACCTGGTGATCGGCACCGACCATGCCGCGGAGGCGATCACCGGTTTCTTCACCAAGTACGGCGACGGCGGTGTCGACCTCACGCCACTGACCGGCCTGAGCAAGCGACAGGGCGCCGCGCTGCTGCAGCATCTCGGCGCGCCCGCCAGCACCTGGGCCAAGGTCCCGACCGCCGACCTCGAGGACCACCGGCCCGCGCTGCCCGACGAGGAGGCACTCGGCCTGCGCTACAGCGAGATCGACGACTACCTCGAGGGCAAGGAGGTGACCGCCGCGGTGGCCGAGAAGCTCGAGGCGATGTACCGGAACACCAGGCACAAGCGCGCGGTGCCCGTGTCGCCGCTCGACGACTGGTGGAAGTGACGCGATGAGCACCGTCCTGGTCGCCGGCGGCACCGGCACCGCTGGCGCGGCGGTGGTCGCCGAACTCCGCGCGCGCGGGCACCGGGTGCTGACCCTGAGCAGGCACTCCCCCGAAGGTCCCGGCGCCGACCACGTCACCGCGGACCTGCTCACCGGCGAGGGACTGGCCGCGGCGCTCGACGGCGTCGACGCGGTGATCTCCGCGGTGAACGGCCAGACCCGAAAGACCAGGCCGGTCTTCACCGAGGGCGCCCGGAACCTGGTGCGCGCCGCCGGGGCGGCCGGTGTGCGGCGAGCGGTGCTGCTGTCGATCGTCGGCGTGGACCGGGTGCGGTTCTCCTACTACGAGGCACTGACCGAGCAGGAGGGCATCTACTCCGCATCCGGCCTCGACGTCCGGATCGTGCGATCGACGCAGTTCCACCAGCTGCTGCGGTCCATCTTCGCCACGACCGCGCGGTTCGGGGTGATCCCGGCGGTCCGCGGCGCCCGCTTCCAGCCGATCGCCCCGACGGACCTGGCCCGGGCCCTTGCGGACGCCGCGCTGACCGAGTCCGCCACCGCTGGTGGCAGGATCGAGGTCGGCGGCCCGGAGGTCCGGACGATGCGTGAGCTGGCCGAGTCCTGGAAGCGCGCGACCGGCAGCCGGGCCCTTGTCCTCCCGGTCCCCATGCCCGGCGCACCCGGGCGATTCCTGCGCGCGGGGTTGAACCTGACGACGGAAAACCGCTACGGCGCTGTCACATTCGACGAGTGGCTGGCCACCGAGGCACCTTCGACGAGTGAATGACCGGCGAGGGCTGATCAGCCGCCCGCGAACGGGGGCAGCACGTCGACGCGCGGCGCGGCCACCAGAGCGAGGTCGCGGGTCAGCTCGTCACCCTGCAGGAACGCGGCGACCGTCAGCACCCGCTCCATCTTGGGACCGTGCCGCTCGACGAGCACGGACCTCAGCGCCCCGAGGTCAGCCCCCTCACCGATCCGCACGGATTCCTCGGTGCACCCTGCCGCTTCCGCCGCGGCAGCGAAGTAGCGCACCAGAATCGCCTGTTCAGCCACCGATCGCCCCCATACTGCGTTGCGGCGGTTCGAAACCCGCCGCGTTGATCCCGTGGCCCGCCCACTTGTTCCACATCGCGCCCCGCCACAACTGCGCGAGGTCCTCGTCACTCGCGCCCGAGCGCAGCCCGGCGCGAAGGTCGATCTCGTCGTCGCTGAACAGGCAGGACCGGACGGTTCCCTCCGCGGTGAGCCTGGTCCGGTCGCAGTCGCCGCAGAAGTTCCTGGTGACCGAGGCGATGATGCCGACCGTGGCAGGCCCGCCGTCCACCAGCCATTCCTCGGCCGGGGCGGAGGGATCGTCCGGGCGTCCCGCCTCGGTCAGCTCGAACCGCTCGCCCAGCACCTCGAGCAGCTGGGTCGCGGCGATCATGGAGTCGCGGGCCCAGGCGTGGTCGGCGTCGAGCGGCATCTCCTCGATGAACCGGAGGTGACAGCCCTCCGCGAGACACCACTCCAGCAGATCGGCCGCGCCGCCGAGGGTCTCGGGCATCAGCACGGCGTTGATCTTCATCGGCGCCAGGCCCGCCGCGGCCGCCGCGCGGATACCGGCCAGCACCGAGGGCAGGCGATCGCGACGCGTGAGTTCGGCGAAGTGTGCCCGGTCGATCGAGTCGAGGGACACGTTCACCCGGGTCAGACCGGCCGCGGCCAGCGCCTCGGCCCGGTGTTCGAGTCCGACCGCGTTGGTGGTCATCGACAGCGGGATGCCCGGCACCGCCGCGGCGCAGCCGGCGATCATCTCCTCGAGGTCGGGGCGCATCAACGGCTCGCCGCCGGTGAACCGGACCTCCCGGACGCCGAGCTCCTCGACCGCGATCCGAACCAGCCGGACGATCTCCTCCGCGGTCAGCAACCGCTCACGCGGGATCGCGGGCAGGCCCTCGGCGGGCATGCAGTAGGTGCAGCGCAGCGAACACTTCTCGGTGATCGACACGCGCAGGTCCCTGGCCACCCGACCGAACCGGTCGACCAGCTCGGGGACGTCGGGACGATCGGCAATCGACGGGTGGCTGTTGCGGACACGCGGAAGCCCCATCTGGACCGCCCTGACGGTCGCAGTCATCGCGTCATCAGCTCTGCCACCCCACCAGTATGCGGCCAACACGGGTTGCTCGTCGCGCCGAGCGCCTGCCTAGGATTGGCCCCATGCCGCAGGAAACGCCATGACCAGCAGATCTGTCGAGGAGCACTCCGCCGAGGTGCAACGCCTCCTCGCGCCGCTGCTGGCACCGACCGTGGAGGACGTCGCCGTCACCGAGGCACTCGGACGGGTGCTCGGCGCCGATGTGCGCTCCCCGCTGGATCTGCCTCTCTTCCGCAACTCTCAGATGGACGGGTTCGCGGTCGCCGCCGCCTCGCTGGCCGCCGTGCCGGTCACCCTGCCGGTGACCGGGACCATCGCGGCGGGTCCCGCCGAGCCGGCCCCGCTCGCTCCCGGCAGCGCGGTCCGGATCATGACCGGGGCCGTGATCCCGGCCGGCGCGGACGCCATCGTCCCGGTCGAGGACACCGACGCCACCGAGGACTCGGTGACGATCCGGGTACCGCGCCGGGCCGGCGAGTACGTCCGGGAGGCGGGCACCGACGTCCGGACGGGCGACCTGCTGCTGGCGGCAGGCACCGCGCTCGGTGCGCGGCACCTGTCCCTGTTCGCGGCGGTCGGCCTCGCCACCGTCCCGGTCCTGCGCCGCCCGCGGGCCGCGGTGATCGCCACCGGCGCCGAACTGGTCCGTGCAGGCGAGCCGCTGCGGCCAGGACAGATCTACGAATCCAACTCGGTGGCGCTCGCTGCGAGCCTGACGGCGAATGGCGCGGACGTGGTGTTCGTGGACCGCAGCGACGACGACCTCGCCGTGTTCGGTGAGATCCTGCACCGCGCAACCGCTTCCGCGGATCTGGTGATCACCTCCGGAGGGGTGTCGATGGGCGACTTCGAGGTGGTGCGCGAGGTGCTCACCCCGCTGGGCGGCTGGTTCGGGCACACCACCATGCAGCCGGGCGGGCCACAGGGCGTTGCCGAGATCGACGGCGTCCCGGTGCTGAACTTTCCTGGGAACCCGGTCAGCACGATGGTCTCCTTCGAGGTGTTCGTGCGGCCGCTGCTGCGCCGGGCCGCGGGCCTGCCCGCCATCCCCCGTGAGGAACTCGTGCTGGCCGAGCCGATCACCTCGATTCCTGGCAGGCGACAGTTCCTGCGCGGCAGACGGGTCGACGGCGGCGTCGCCCTCGAGTCCGGGCCGGGTTCACACCTGGTCGGGGCCCTGGCCCGCGCGGACGTCCTGATCGACATCCCCGAGAATGTGACGACAATGAAGGCGGGAGACAACGTGCGGGTGTGGCCACTGTGAACGACGAACCGACGACGAACGAGTTGACTCATCTCGACGGCGAGGGCCGCGCGCGCATGGTCGACGTCAGCGCGAAGGCGACCACCACCCGCATCGCGGTGGCGGGCGGGGAACTGCAGACCACCGCCGAGGTGATCGCCCTTGTCCGCGCCGACGGCATGCCGAAGGCTGACGTGCTCGCGACCGCCAGGATCGCGGGCATCGCAGGCGCCAAGCGCACCTCCGAGCTGATCCCGCTGTGCCATCAGCTCTCGCTGTCCTCGGTGAAGATCGAGTTCGGGTTCACCGAGACCACCATCACGGTCGAGGCCACCGCCAAGACCACCGGCCAGACCGGCGTCGAGATGGAGGCGCTGACCGCGGTCGCCGTGGCCGGGCTGACGCTGCACGACATGGTCAAGGCCGTCGACCCGGCCGCCACCATGAACGGCGTGCGGTTGCTGACCAAGGAGGGAGGCAAGCGCGGGCACTGGGTTCGTCCCGATGACGTCGAAGCGGAGACCAACACCGAGACCGAGGCCGAAACCGCCACGGCCGGAACGCGATCCGCCGTCGTCCTGGTTGCCTCTACCGGGGGCGCCCACGGCACGCGGGAGGACACCACCGGACCCGTCATCGCGGAATGGCTGACCGCGCAGGGCCTCTCGGTGCGCGGGCCCCTGGTGTACGCCGACGCCGACATCGCCACCGGGCTGGCCGATGCGCTCACCGGTGCACCCGCCCTCGTGGTGACCACCGGCGGAACGGGTGCGTCCCCCACCGACCAGACCCCGGAGGCCACCCGCGCCGTGCTGGACCGGGAGCTGCCCGGTCTCGCGGAGGCCATGCGCCGCAAGGGGTCCGAGAAGACCCCGCATGCCTCGCTCAGCCGCGGACTGGCGGGGTTGTCCGGCCGCACCGTGGTGGTCAACCTGCCGGGCTCTCCCGGTGGTGTCCGCGACGGCATGTCGGTACTCGAACCGATCCTCGAGCACCTGCTGGCGCAGGTCGCAGGCGGAGGGATGCACGATGCGTGAGCTTCTCGCTCTGATCTCGACCGAACCCATCGACCAGGCCGCGGTGGACGCGGCGGTCGCGGGCCCCGAGCACGGCGCGGTGGTGCTGTTCAGCGGTGTGGTGCGCAACCACGATGGCGGACAGTCGGTCTCGGCACTGGAGTATCAGGCGCACCCGGACGCCCAGCTCTTCCTGCGCGAGTGCTGCGAGCAGGTGTCCGCCGAGACCGGGCTCCCGGTCGCGGCCGTGCACCGGGTGGGGCCCCTGGTCGTCGGGGACCTGGCGCTGGTCGCCGCGGTCGCGGCGCCGCACCGTGCGGAGGCCTTCGCGGCGTGTTCGGCGCTGGTCGAACGCATCAAGGCCGAGGTGCCGATCTGGAAGCGGCAGCACTTCGCGGACGGCGTCACGGAGTGGGTGGGTCTGTAGCCGGGTGTGACGCAGCCGACGATCGGCGCGGTCCGATCGTCGGCTATCCTTGGTGACACCTGGCGCGGCTGTATGCGCGCCAAACGTCGTGGAACGCTTCCTCAACGAACTCGTTGATCGGTGCACCCCAGCACGAGCTCTTCTTACGGCGATCGATTTTGCCCACCGGCAATCTCGCCAACTTGTGCTGACAGACGTGTGGATCCGCTCGATTCCCCCGTGCGTCGAACAGTGCAACCCGATGCCTGAAAGGCACTCGACCCACATGACGAAATCCTTTGCTGACCTCGGCGTGCGCGAACCCCTCGTGAGGGCGCTCGCCGACGGCGGCATCACCTCCCCCTTCCCGATCCAGGTCGACACCCTGCCGGACACCCTGGCAGGCCGCGACGTGCTCGGGCGAGGCAAGACCGGCAGCGGCAAGACCCTCGCCTTCTCCATCCCGATGGTCGCCCGCCTTGCCGGCGACCTGGCTGGCGGCAAGCGTCGCCCCGGTCGCCCGCTCGGGCTCGTCCTTGCCCCGACCCGCGAGCTCGCCACCCAGATCACCGCGACGCTCGAGCCCCTCGCCAACGCCTACGACCTGCGCGTCACCACCATCTTCGGCGGCGTCTCGCAGCACCGTCAGGTGCAGGCCCTCAAGGCGGGCGTCGACATCGTCGTGGCGTGCCCCGGTCGCCTCGAGGACCTGATGAAGCAGAAGTTCGTCTCCCTCGACGCCGTGGAGATCACCGTCCTCGACGAGGCCGATCACATGGCGGACCTGGGCTTCCTGCCCGTCGTGACGCGGATCCTCGCGGCCACCCCGACGCAGGGCCAGCGGCTGCTGTTCTCCGCGACCCTCGACAACGGCGTGGACAAGCTGGTCAAGCGCTTCCTGCACAACGAGGTGCTGCACTCGGTGGACGAGGCCAACTCGCCCGTCGCCGCGATGACGCACCACGTGTTCGACGTGCACGGCGTCGAGGCCAAGAAGGACCTCGTGCACAAGCTGGCCTCCGGCACCGGCCGCCGGATCCTGTTCATGCGCACCAAGCACCAGGCCCGCAAGCTGGCCCGTCAGCTCACCGAGGCCGGTATCCCCTCGGTGGACCTGCACGGCAACCTGTCGCAGGCCGCGCGCGACCGCAACCTGGCCGCGTTCTCCGCCGGTGAGGCGCGCGTGCTGGTCGCGACCGACGTCGCGGCGCGCGGCGTGCACGTCGACGACGTGGAGCTGGTCGTGCACGTGGACCCGCCCGCCGAACACAAGGCGTACCTGCACCGTTCCGGCCGCACCGCACGCGCGGGCAGCGCGGGCGACGTGGTGACGGTGGTGCTGCCCGAGCAGCGCAAGGACCTCGCCATCCTCATGCGCAAGGCGGCTATCAAGGTGACCCCGCAGCAGGTGACCGCGGATTCCGACCCGGTCACCGCGCTGGTCGGTGAGATCGCGCCGCATGTCATCCCGGCACCCAAGCCCGCCACCCAGCCGCAGGGCCAGGGCGGCGGCGGCGGCGGCCGTCGTGGCGGTGGCGGCGGCGGTCAGCGTCGCGGCGGTGCCCAGGGCGGCGCTCGCAGCGGCGGCGGCCAGGGCGGCACCCGCGGCGGCGGCGGCCAGGGCGGCACCCGCGGCGGCGGAGCGCAGGGCGGCGGCCGTGGCCGTGGGCAGTCCGGTTCCGCGGCAGGCCGCGGCGGCGAGGGTGCCACCGCCGGCGGCGGTCGGGGCTCGGGCGGCCGTGGACGCGGCCAGGGTTCGGGTCAGCCCACGGTGATGTACAGCAGCGAGACGCCGGGGTCCGGTGGCTCGCAGGGCGGCGGCAGCAATCAGCGCCGCAGGCGTGCAACGCGTCCCTAGGTTCTAGTTCTCCACCACGTAGCGGTGCACGCCGGTCATGGCCTCTGCACCGCTTTCGTGTATCCGGACGCAGTCGTCCATGCGGCGCGCAAGCGCATCCGGGTCGAGCCCGGCACCGATCAGCACCAGCTCGGTGACGCGAGCCGCTCGCCTGCCCCACGGACCCGTCTCGAACCGGATCTGCCTGCCGACGGTCTGCAGGGTGTACCGCTGGGTGTGTCCCGGAATGCCGAAGTACACAAAGCCTTTGACTCGGTACAGGCCGGGTGGCGGGTCCTCCAGCAGACGGATCAGGGCCCGCGGGTCCATCGGCTGCGCGCTGGTGAACGTCACGGCCTCGTAGCGGTCGTGCAGGTGTTCGTGCCCCCCGCAGTCGTGGTCGTGCGGATCGGCGAGCAATTCGTCGAGACTGAGCTGACGCGGGCCCTCGTCGACCCTGGTCACCTCGTCGAAGAGCAACCTCGGGTCGATGCGGCCGTGCGCGGTCGGCAGCACCGGCGACCGGCCGCCGAGCTCCTCGACGCGGGCCAGCACCGATCGCAGGTCGGGCTCGGCGATCCGGTCGGTCTTGTTGAGCACCAACAGATCCGCCATCCGCACGTGCAGATCCAGCTCGGGGTTGGCCGCCCTGGTGTCCTCGAACTCCACGGCGTCGACCAGCACCACCAGCCCGCCGTAGACGATTCGCGGATTCTCACTGCCGAGCACCAGACGGACCATGTTCCGCGGCTCCGCCAGCCCGCTGGCCTCGACGACGATCACGTCGATGTCCGAGCGGGGGTGAGCCAGCCGGTCGAGCATCGAGTCCATCTCGCTCACGTCCACCGCGCAGCACAGGCAGCCGTTGCTCAGCGAGACCATCGAATCGACCTGTCCCGCCACCATCATCGAGTCGATGTTGACGGCGCCGAAATCGTTGACGATGACGCCGATCCGCACGCCGCGGTTGTTGCGCAGCAGGTGGTTGAGCAGGGTGGTCTTGCCCGCGCCGAGGAATCCCGCGACAAGGACCACCGGTATCGCCCGCTTTGCCACCGCACCACCTCCCGTTTCGACCGGCCACCCATCTTAGGTCGGTCGAAACAGGCTGGGATGCGGCCCTGTCTGGGGTCAGCGCGTGGCGCCCTGCGCCGTCAACGTCTCGAGCAGCCCGCTCAGCAGCTTCGAGACCAGCCCCAGGTTCTCGTCGGTGGCCAGTCCGGAGAAGCCGCCGAGGCCCAGCTGTTCGAGCAGCGGCTGCAGCATCACGAGCACCTGGCTGAGACCGCCGTCCGCCGGAGCGGCCTTCTCGGTCGCCGTCGTGCTCGGCCGTGCGGGCTTCGTCGTGGTCGTGGTCGTGGTCGTGGTGGAGGGCGTCGCCTGCTCGTCGGCCGTCGCGGTCGTGGAGGGCGCGGCGGTCGTCGTGGAGGGCGCAGCGGTCGTGGTGGGCGCAGCGGTCGTGGTGGTGGTGGTTCCCGTCGCGGGTGTCGAGGCGACCGTCGCGGCGTCCATCAGGAAGTTGACGGCGCCGGTGGTGATCGCGATCGCGTGCTTGAGCCTGCCGTCGAGGCTGTCGAGGACGGCCGAATCCTCCGGATTGGACCCGTTGCCCATCTCGACGAAGACCAGCGGGACGGTGGTCAGCGCGGGGCCTGCCACATCGCTGCGGGTCTGCAGTCCTTCGACGACCCCGGCGTAGTTCGCGGGCGTGAAGCCGTTCTTGACGTAGACGTCGCGCATCGCGCGCGAGGCCTCGAGGCCCTTGCCGGACTGCGCCTTGTCGACGGCGGGGTCGGGCACCGGCAGCTCCGGGATGATCATGTGGAACCCGTGTCGCGTCGCGTCCGCCTCCGCGGTGGTGGAGTCCGCGTGAATGCTGATGGCCAGGTCCGCGCCCGACTCGTTCGCCGCCCTGGCGCGCTCGTCCACGCAACCGCCCCAGCCGGAGTCGTCCTGACGGCTGAGCACGACCTTCGCGCCCAGGGTCTCCAGGCTCGTCTTCACCAGCTGCGAGACGTCCCAGTTGATCGTGTGCTCGGCGAGACCACCCTGGCTGGTCATGCCGGTGGTCTGGCAGTCCTTCTTGCCCCCGCGGCCGTCGTCGACCTGCCTGGCGAGGTTCTCGGTGTGAGCGGTGCCCTGGTGGCCGGGGTCGAGGAAGACCGTCTTGCCGGTCAGCGGGGTCTCGGCGGCGGTGTCGGCCGCGGGTTCGGCCAACGCCGCCGCGGGCAGCACCATCGCGGTCAGGGTCGCGGCGGCCAGCCCGGCCATCATCGTGGTCATCTTCATCTTCGGGATGGGCGCCGGATGCGGGGTGATCCGCCGGCGCCGCTCTCCTTCCACACAGGTAACACCAGTCACTCAGGTCACATTCGGCACCAAGTGAATCAGATGTCTCGCCGGCAGGCGAGCATCCGCGACAACCGTTGGGTTTCCGTGACCTGGCGCCTGGTATCCCCGAGTGCGGGCCATGCGGTGGGGCACCATGGTGGCGTGGGGGACATTCAGAGCACGCTGGCGCGCTCGACGGGCGCCGTCGCCACCGCGACCGTGGCAAGCCGAGCGACAGGCTTCATCCGCACCCTGGCGCTGGCAGCCGTGCTGGGCACCGCCGTGGTGGGCGACGCGTACAACGGGGCGAACAGCCTGCCCAACATGGTCTACGAGCTCCTGCTCGGAGGGGTGATGAGCAGCGTGTTCGTGCCGGCGCTGGCGCGAGCCCGGTTGCGAGGGCGCGCTCATTCGCGCGTGTTCACCCAGCGGTTGCTGCTGGCCACGATCATCGGCGCCGCCGCGGCGACGGTGACCGCGGTGCTGTGCGCCCCTCTGCTGGTCGCGGCGCTGGTATCGGATTCTGACCAATCGCAGTTGACGACCGTGCTGGCGTATCTGCTGTTTCCGGAGATCTTCTTCTACGCTCTCGCGGCGACGGTGACCGCGATCCTGAACGTCCGCGACAGTTACGCGCCTGCGGCCTGGGCGCCGGTCCTCAACAACCTGATGGTGCTCGCCACGGTCGGCGTCTTCGTGCTGATGCCCGGTCCGGTGACGTTGACACCGTCGGCCATGACCACCGCCCAGGTCCTCGTGCTCGGCATCGGCACCACCGCAGGAATCGTCGGGCAGGCCGCGTGGACGGTCGTGGCGCTGCGCCGGACCGGATTCCGGTGGAGTTGGCGGGTGCGGCCCGTGCCGTACACGTGGCGTCCAGTACGGATCGGGGTCGGCCTGCTCGGCTGGATCGTGTTGTACGTCGCGATAAGCCAGGTCGGTGTGGCGTTCGTGCTGCGGGTGGCCTTCGATCACGGCGGCGTCTCCACCTACACCTACGCAGACCTGTTGTTCCAGGTCCCGTACGGAATCCTCGGGGTATCCCTGCTGACCGTGCTCACGCCGCGCATCGCCCGCGCGGTCGCCGACAACGACCGCGCGGCCCTGATCGCCGACATGGGCCGCGCCGCCAGGTACTCGGTGGTCGCGCTGGTCCCCGCAGGCGTCGCGATGACCCTGCTCGGACCGATGCTGACCACGGTGATGTTCATCGGTCGCGTCGACGTCGACGCCGCGCGGCTCATCGGCACCTCGCTGGCGCTGTCGGCGTTCGGCCTCGCGCCGTTCGCTCTCGTCATGCTCCAGCTCCGTGTCTTCTACGCGGGCAACGACATGCGGACACCGGCGCTGATCAACGTCGCGATGGTGGCGACGAAGATCACCGTCGTCGCACTGGGCGCGGCCACCCTCCCGAGTCAGGCTGTCGTGGTGATGCTGCCGGTCGCGAGTTCCCTGTCGTATCTCGTCGGCGCCGTGTGTGGGCACTGGGCGCTGCGTCGCCGCTACGGGCTGCTCGGCTTCCTCGCCGTGCTCGAGACGTTCACCCGGGTGCTGTGGGCATCGGTCGTCGCGGGACTGTTCTGTGTCGCGTCCGTCGGGCTTTCCCACCGGTTCATCGACAACCCCCGCGGAGCCGCGGCGATCACGCTGCTGGCCGCCACGGCCTTCGCCGTGCCCGCCTTCCTGCTCGCCGCCAAGACGATCGGCGTGCCGGAGGTACGCAACGCCAGGGCGCTCCTGCTCGGCTGAACAACGACAAAACCCTCACCTCGCGGTTCGCGAGATGAGGGTTTCGTTGTGGGTGGAGCTAAGGGGACTCGAACCCCTGACCCCCACACTGCCAGTGTGGTGCGCTACCAGCTGCGCCATAGCCCCGTATTCGGTTGTTTCTCCGCACCGGAGTGCGTGCTCCTCCGTGCTCGAAGAAAGTTACACCATTGCCACTCCGGCCAACAAATTGCCTGGTCAAAGCCTACTCTGATGGAGCGAGGGGCGGGCGACCCGCTAGCGTCGCCCGCCCCTCGAGACCCGAGTCAGTTCAGCTCGGCGACCCAGTTCGGGTTGCCGAGGGCATCGATCATGGTGCCGTTCGCGATCACCGTCGGCGTGCCCGCCGCACCGCTGGCCGCGAGCGCCTCACGGCCCTTCTGCGCCGCCGCGGCGGCCTCGTTCACCTTGGCGCCGTCCGAGATGCACGCCACCGCGGCGTCGTTGGCGCCGGAGTCCTTGGCGATCTGGGCCAGGTCTGCATTGGAGTGATCCGAGGAGCCGTTCTCCGCGGGCTGGTTCTCGGGCGAGAACAGCGCCGCGTGGAACTTCGAGTACGCGACCGCGTCGCCGCTCTCCGCCACGCACATCGACGCGGCCACCGCGCGGGTCGAGTAGTCACCGCTGGCCGAGAGCCGGTTGAGGAAGTCGAGGATGTGGTACCGCACCGCGAGCTTGCCCTCGTCGACCTTCTGCGCGACCTCCTGGCCGTTCGTGTTCTCCAGCTCGGCGCAGTACGGGCACATCGGATCCTCGAAGACGTCGATCGTGGTGGTCGCCTCCGGCTGACCGATCCGCACGGCGCCGTTCTCCACCACCGCCACCTGGACGGCCGAGTTCGACACGGCCCCATAGCCCTCGTTGCGCGGCTTGCTGCGGTTGCTCTGCCAGATCACCCCGCCGATCACGACGGCGGCGATCACCAGGACCGCCAACCCTCCGAGGATGTACGTCGACCGACTCGACGTCGGCTGCAGAGAGGTGACGGGCTTGTTCTTCGCATTCACAGATGCAGTCCTTCGCTCCGAGATTCAAATGTGGCTTTACTCTGCCATCTCATGCTGAGCGGGCACTGAGAGTGCGGGCCTCGACCCGGGACCGAGCGCGAACGGGCTACGCGGGAACACGGTCAGCCACCCGGCCAGCGCGAGGAACCCGACGTCACGGGCTATCTCGCGGGCATAGTCCCAGCCGTCGACATCCGCGGCGCCGCCTCCGCCGAAGCACCCGCAGTCGATGGACAGCCCCCTGGCCCACACCGAGGCGATCACCCCGATCAGCACCACCAACAGCAGTGCCGACACGATCGCCGCGAGACGGACCCCGAGGCCGATCAGCAGCAGCAGGCCGAGCGCGATCTCGAGGAACGGCAGCGTGTTCGCCATCGGCCGCACGAGCGACTCCGGCAGCAACTGGTAGGCGCGCACGGCGATCACCGTTCCCGCCGGGTCGGCGGCCTTGAGCACTCCCGAGATCAACCAGACGGCGGCGAGCCCGATCCTGGCGAACAAACTGACGATACGAATCCACACCCGGCCCACGGTACCGATCGGCGTAGATTCACCGATATGAGCGAGCCGCAGCCCGGCCCCGACGCCATTGGGAACGCGCTCCCCCATGAGTTCGATCACACCCATTCGAATGTGTCCGGCGGCTGGCTCCGGGCGGCGACGTTCGGGGCGATGGACGGCCTGGTCACCAACACCTCGCTGATCGCGGGTGTCGGCGGCGCGGGCGTCGACGCGCACACCGTCATCCTCAGCGGCGTCGCAGGCCTGGTGGCGGGCGCGTTCTCCATGGCCCTGGGCGAGTTCGCCTCGGTCTTCACCGCGAACGAGCAGATCGAGGCGGAGGTAAAGGTCGAGACCCGCTCGCAGGCCCACTATCCCGAGGCCGAGCAGGCCGAACTGGTCGAGACCTTCACCGCGATGGGGATGAGCGAGGCCACCGCTGCGACGGCGGCCGCCGAGGTACACGACGACTCCGCACACGCGGTGAACATCCATCTCACCCACGAGCTCGGCGTCAACCCGAGCGAGAAGCCCTCACCGCTGGTGGCCGCCGGTTCCTCCTTCTTGATGTTCTGTGTCGGCGCGATCATCCCGCTGATCCCGTACCTGCTCGGCTTCGAGTCGCTCGTCGCCGGGCTGGCCGTCGGCGGGATCGGCCTACTGATCGTCGGCGCGCTCGCGGCGAGCTTCACCGCCAAGTCGAAGGTCGGCGGTGCGATCCGGCAGCTCGCCTTCGGCGCGATCGCGGTCGCCGCCACCTACCTCGTCGGCGCGCTGATCGGCGTCGGCATCCCCGGTTGACGCCTGCGGGATCGTCCGGGGCGCGGCCACCCAGAACGCGATCGGGAGCAGCATCAGCGCGCCCGTGACCGCGAAGGCCACCCCGTAGGACAGGTACTGGGCCAGCAGCCCGGCGACCAGCGGACCGGCCACCACCCCGACGTCCGAGGCCATCTGGAACGTGGCCAGCACCGGACCGCCCCTGGCCTTGGAGCCGATCACGTCCGCGACCGCGGCCTGCTGGGCCGGGTTCATCAGCCCGGACCCCACCCCCGCGACCAGCGACAGCGCGAGGAACACCAGCAGGTTCTCGCTGTACCCGAGGAACATCGTCGCCCCGCCTGCAACCGCCAGCCCGGCAAGCACGAACGGCCGTCGGCCGCGCAGATCCGACAGGCGTCCCGCGGGGATCTGCACCAGCGCATTGCCGATCGCGTACACGGTCAGCGCCACGCCCGCCAGCGCAGTGCCCTCGCCGAGCGCCTCGACCACGAACAGGGGCACCATCGCGACCCGAACGCCGAACGACACCCAGCCGTTGGCGAAGTTCGACACCAGGGATGCGCGGTAGGTCGCCGAAGCCAGCGCCTCGCGCAGCGTCATCGTGACGACGTGGCCGCCCGAATCCGGTGCGGCCAGCGCGGACTCGCGCAGGCTCAGATACACCACCGCCGCCGCGATCAGCAGCGCCACCGCATAGATCAGGAACGGCGTCCGCAGCCCGAAGCCCGCGAGCGCACCCCCGACCAGCGGGCCACCGATGGTGCCGAACAGGAACGAGGTCGCGTACAGGCCCGACACCCGTCCGCGGATGCCAGGCGGTGTGATCCGGATCAGCAGTCCGAGTGCGGACACGGTGAACATGGTCGATCCGATGCCGCCGATCGCCCGGAACAGCAGCAGCTGCCAGTAGCCCTGCGCGAAGGCCACCGCGCCGGACGAGACCGCAACGATCAGCAGTCCGGTGAGATAGGTCGGACGCTCCCCCAGCCGCTGCACCAGCGCCCCACTCAGCGGCGCGAACAGCAGTCGCATCAGGGCGAACACGCTGATGACCGCCGTCGCGGCGGTGACCCCGACGTCGAAGCTACGGGCGAACTGGGGCAGCGCAGGAGCGACGATGCCGAACCCGAGGGCGATGACGAAACTGGCCGAGACCAGGACCCAGATCTCGCGTGGCAGCTTATTTGCGGTGGTGTGCATGATTGCCACCGATCCTAGCCAGCGGCGAAACGGCTCAGCCGTCAGCTCCCAGCGCCCGGGACACCAGCTCCCGCGCCTCGTCCTGCACCTGCGCGAGATGGTCCCTGCCCCTGAACGATTCGGCGTAGATCTTGTACTTGTCCTCGGTACCGGACGGCCGCGCGGCAAACCAGGCGTTCTCCGTGCAGACCTTGAGCCCGCCGAGCGCCGCACCGTTGCCGGGCGCCGCAGTCAGCGTCGCGGTGATCGGCTCGCCTGCCAACTCGGTCGCGGTGACCTGATCCGAGGACAACGCGGCAAGGGCGGCCTTCTGCTCACGGGTGGCCGGCGCGTCGACCCGTGCGTACTCGGGGTTGCCGTACCGCTGCGCGAGCTCGGCGTACCGCGCCGAGGGCGAGTGCCCCGTGACGGCGGTGATCTCGGAGGCCAACAGCGCCATGATGATGCCGTCCTTGTCCGTGGTCCACACCCGGCCGTCGGTGCGCAGGAACGACGCCCCCGCACTCTCCTCGCCACCGAAGCCCAGTTCCCCGGTCAGCAGGCCCGGCACGAACCACTTGAACCCGACCGGGACCTCCACCAACTCCCGGCCCAGACCCGCCACCACCCGATCGATCATCGACGAGCTCACCAGCGTCTTGCCGACCTTGGTGTCCGGCGCCCAGCCGGGCCGGTTCGCGTAGAGGTAGTCGATGGCCACCGCGAGATAGTGGTTCGGGTTCATCAACCCGCCGTCCGGAGTGACGATGCCGTGCCGGTCGGAGTCCGCGTCGTTGCCCGTGGCGATGTCGAACCGGTCCCGCGCGCCGATCAGCGAGGCCATCGCGTCCGGGGACGAACAGTCCATCCGGATCTTGCCGTCGGTGTCGAGGGTCATGAACCGCCATGTCGCATCCACCAGTGGGTTCACCACGGTCAGGTCGAGGCGGTGCCGCTCGGCGATCGCACCCCAGTAGTCGACGCTGGCCCCGCCGAGCGGATCGGCACCGATCCGGATGCCCGCCTCGCGGACGGCGTCGAGGTTGACGACGTTCGGCAGGTCGTCGAGGTAGGTGGCGAGGAAATCGTACGGACGGGCCGCGCCCGCGAGCGCCGCGGCGAGCGGGACCCTCTTGACCCCGGCCAGTCCTGCCGCGATCAGCTCGTTCGCGCGGGCCTCGATCGCCGAGGTGGCCGCGGCGTCCGCAGGCCCTCCATGCGGCGGGTTGTACTTGAAGCCGCCGTCGCGCGGCGGGTTGTGCGAGGGCGTCACCACGATGCCGTCTGCCCTCGCAGCCGGCCCGGAGGCGTTGTGCCGCAGGATCGCATGGCTCACCGCGGGGGTCGGAGTGTAGCGGCCGCCGGAATCGATCAGCACCACAACGTCATTGGCCGCGAGGACCTCGAGCGCGCTCGTCCAGGCGGGCTCGGAGAGCGCGTGGGTGTCGCGGCCGAGGAACAGCGGTCCGGTGATCGACTGACTCGCCCGGTACTCGGCGATGGCCTGCGTGGTGGCGAGGATGTGCGCCTCGTTGAAGGCGCCGTCCAGGCTGGATCCGCGGTGCCCGGAGGTGCCGAACGCGACCCGCTCGTCCGGGTTCTCAGGGTCCGGCATCCGGCTGTAGTAGGCCGTCACCAGCTGCGCGAGGTCCTCGAGATCCTGCGGCTGGGCGAGCGTGCCTGCTCGATCGTGCGCCACGGCGCGCCTCCTCGTTCGGTGATTGTCGGTCAGCGCCATTGGATCACGTCGAAAGTCTGACCAATCGCAGTGTCAGCACGGGAAGGAGCGCGGGTCATCGGCAACCTCTCGTCGGTCTGCAGCGGCACCGCGCCATTCGATCACGCGAACAGCGCGTGTGCCCCCGCAAATCCGATCGCCGCCGCCGCGATTCCCGCCGCGACGCTGACCAGGACGTTGGCGAGCGCGTACAGCCGCACCCCGTCTTCGACGAGCCGGACCGTCTCGTAACCGAAGGTGCTGTACGTCGTCAGGGCGCCGCAGAATCCGGTGCCAACCAGGGCCATCACGGGGCTGCCATGAGCGGCGGCACCGACCAGGGCGCCGAGGATCAGCGATCCGATCACGTTCACCGTGAGGGTGCCCCATGGGAACGCGCTGTCGGTGCGGGAACCGACGGCGCGGTCGAGCAGGAAGCGGACGGGCGCGCCGATCATGCCGCCGACCACGACCAGCACCACCGTCACGGTCGCTCCTCGGTGAAGTGCACCCGCTCGACACCCTCCAGGGTCACGGTGGCCTCGGTGAGCAGTTCACCGATGCCGTCCAGGAACTCCCGGATCCGCTCCTCGGTGTCCACCGCGACCACCAGCAGCGGCAGCCCGTCGGCCAGGTCGAGGAGCCGGGTGGTGTGGATGTGCGAGGACGCGCCGTATCCCTCGACACCCCGCCACACGCTCGCGCCGCCCAGCCCCGCGGCACGGGCACGCTTGACGATCTCCTGGTACTTCGGCTTGTGATGCCACAGGTCGTCCTGCCCGAGGATGATCGACAGCCGCATCTCCGTGCGCGAGTAAGACATGTCAGCTTCCTTTCCCGACGAAGGCACCGGTGACGAGCCGTGCGCCCCACACCCCCACCAGGACGGCGGTGAGCGCCGCGACCACCGTCCCGAAGAGATAGCCGAACGCGATCGGATAGCTGCCGGACGCGAGCAGTCCCCGCACCTCGACCGCATAGGTCGAGAAGGTGGTGAAGCCGCCGAGGACCCCGACCCCGAGGAACGGCCGCAGCAGCCGGTGCGCGGTCCAGACCTCGGTGATGAGCACCATCAGGATGCCGATCAGCAGGCAGCCGATCACGTTGGTGATCAGCGTCGCCCACGGGATCTCCCTGGTCGGCATCGCATGCGCGATGCCGTACCTCGCGAGCGCACCGATGCCACCGCCGAGCGCGACCACCGCGAGGAGCGATCCCTCACCACGCAAGTCGATCACCTACTCCGACAGCCTGAACCGCACCGCGGCGATCACGTCACCGAGGGCCTCGGCCAGGACCGTCAGCCGCTCCCCCGGCCCCGGCGCGGACAGCAGTCTCAGCCGATCCACCGCGACGAGCGGGAGACTGGCAGCGAGGGCGTAGACACGGTCGCCCATCTCGCCCGGCAGCTCGTCCAGTCTGGGGAATCCCGGCGCCGGGATGCCGCGCACCGCCGCGGACCGGCTCAGCAGCCCATCGAGTTCGTCCACCAGCGCGCCGACCTCGTCGATCGAGTCCGACCCGCAGTCCGTGCCCTCGTCGGGCCAGATATCCACGTCAGCCCGCGGGTAGGGATCGTCCGGCAGCCAGCGGCGGACCCGGATCCGGCTCTCACCGACGCATCCGAGCAGCAGTCGCCCGCCCGGCGCCTGCTCGAAGTCGACGATCCGCGCCACGGTCCCGACGTCGACGCGCTCGTCGCCGCCGCCCACCTCGTGGCCGCGGGCGATGAGAACAACGCCGAATCGCCGCCGGTCCGGGGACGAGGTCAGGTCGGCGACCATCTCGAGATAACGCGGCTCGAACACCTGCAACGGCAGCAGTTCACCCGGCAGCAGCACGGACCCGAGCGGGAACATCGGCAGAGCATCCACGGTCACAGCATGCCCCCGATCCGGATGTCGCGCCGATAACCGCGAAAGACCACGCCGATCTTCGCTAGTGTGAGCTACGTCATTGTGCGTAAGTGCTTGACGAACGGCGGTGAGCCACATGTTGCGGAGTGCGTCACTCTGGCACAGGGCCGCGCCCTTGGGCGCAAGTCCGGTGTCTGCCACCAGCCATCGGAGGTTTCGATGAGAATCACGCTCAGAGATTCCGCTACCGCTCTCCTCGCGGCACTGGCCCTGGCATTCCCGGCGGCGATCACCGCGCCGCCTGCGGCCGCGCAGACGCAGCCGCTGATGCCGGCGCCCGACCCCGACCCGTTCTACTGGGCGCCGCCGGACCTGGCCGCCAGACCGAACGGCGACATCCTCCGCAGCAGACCGGTCGACGTGTCCCGATTCGGGAATGCGGACGGCTGGCAGATCACCTATCGCTCCACCAACTCGTCGGGCCACCCGGTTGCCGCCGTGACGACCGTCCTCGTGCCGCGCGGCGGGGTGGATCGGCCACTGCTGTCCTACCAGGCGATCATCAACGCGCTCGGGACCCGCTGCGGACCGTCGCACACCTTGTTCAACGGGCAGCTCCAGGAGGCCCCGGTGGTGAACCTCGCGCTGATGCGGGGATGGGCGATCGCGCTGCCCGACCACCTCGGCCCGACCAGTGCGTACGGCGCCGCCAGGTTGGGAGGTCAGATCGTCCTCGACGGGATCCGGGCGGTGCAGCACCTGCCCGAGGCGAGGCTCGGGCACAGCCCCGTCGGACTCGCCGGCTACTCGGGCGGCGGGATGACCAGCGGCTGGGCCGGCGCGCTTGCACCGACCTACGCCCCCGAGCTCCCCATCGTCGGCGTCGCGGCAGGCGGCGTCCCGGCGAACCTGAGCGAGCTCGCGAACGGGCTGGGGACCGCGCCGCATCCGCTGTTCGGCCTCGGCTTCGCCGCCACCCTCGGCCTCGAACGCGAGTACCCGTCTTCGATCCCGTTGGCCAGCGGCCTCACCGGTGCGGGCCTGGCGCTGCGCGACCGGATCGCCAACGCCTGTTCCCAGGAGATCATCGACGCCGGGGCAAACCACAGCGCGGCGGAGGTGTCCGCCGATCCGGCCCGGATCAACGCGCCGATGGTGCGGGCGATCTTCGACGAGAACAGCCTGATGATGTACCCGGGAGTTCCCCGGGCTCCGGTGTTCGTCTGGCACGGCAGCGGCGATCAGCTGGCCCCGCTGGATTCGATCGCGGCGACCGTCGGCCGGTACTGCGGGGCCGGGGTGCCTGTTCAGTTCACCGTGTTCCCCGCAGACCACGGCCCGGCCAGCCTCGAGGGGCTACCGGGTGTCCTCGGTTGGCTCGACGGCAGGTTCGCCGGCCAGCCAGCGCCGAGTAACTGCTGAGGTCGGCGGCCCGCCCCCAGGTGAGCGATTCGTGGCTCCCCCGTTGACGACTCGGCGCTGATAGCGTCCGCTCAATGCACCTCGGTCGGTCGATGTCGGTGATCGTGTCCGGACTCATCGCGGTCGGTGTCTGCGCCCCCGCTGCTCGCGCAACGACTCCCCCGGCCGTCCCCGGTTCGATCGTGAATTCGTCCGTCCTTCCGAGCGAGGACCTGATCGACGGCGCGGCCGAGGGATACCTGGTGACCTACAACACGACCGGGCAGAACGGCAGGCCCGCCCTCAGCACCGGACAGGTCTTCGTTCCCGAGGGCACAGCGCCACCGGGAGGCTAGCCCGTCGTCTCCTGGTCGCACGGCACCACCGGGATCGGCGACCAGTGCGCACCCAGCGTGACCGGGAGCCTCACCACGACACAGCTGCTGCTCGACTACCTTCGCCGGGGATACGCCGTCGCCGCCACCGACTACATCGGCCTCGGCACACCCGGCCTCCATCAGTATCTGGCCGGTCGCGCCGAGGGGCAGGCCGCGATCGACATCGTTCGCGCCGGGCGCAACCTCCGCCCCGACATCTCGACGTCCTGGGTGTCGGTCGGACACTCCCAGGGCGGGCAGGCCGCGCTGTTCGCCGGCCTACACTCCGCCAGGCCGGACCTCGGGATACCCGGATACCTCACCGACTTCGGGGCGCGCGCAATGGCCTCGGCGGAGCTCGGATGCGGCGACGACCTCGGCATGCTGAGGGGGCGGTCGGTCGGTGCGCTGTTCGCCAGGCCGTTGCTCGATCCTGCCGTCGTCACCGCGCTCCAGGACTACATGGCCGTGCCGACCACCGGCTGGGACCGGCCGATCATGATCGTGCACGGTACCGACGACCTGACGGTCCCCATCCCGGTGAGCATCGCCCTGCAACTGCAGCTGGCCGCGGGCGGTGCCGACTCGCGGTTCATGGTCTATCCCGGCACGGACCACAGGAGCGTCGTACCCGCCGCGGACCGGGACACGACCGGTTTTCTCACCACCGCGCTCCCACCGCCGCGCTGACCACGGCCGCGAATCGGCAACGGCACCGAACATGGCGAGGCCCCGCAGTCGATCTCGACTGCGGGGCCCCTCAGCTGGCGTTGAGCGTGGTCACGCTCACGCAGAAAGCGAAGCGACGCCTGCGATGCCCGCGACCACCGCAACGACTGCCGACACCAAGGTCGCCCCTGCCGCGACCATGGTGAGATCCTCTGCTGTCGATCCCATGTGATCACTCCTTTTCGACCGTGAAGCGTTGCTTCGGTGTGACGCCACCTCGGCGCTGCTGCATTTCTATCCGAGCGAAAGCACCATCACCAAGCCCTGAACATGCTGAGGCGCAATGCATTACAAGATAGAAACCGCCCGGTAGCTTTTCGTAACCCAGCGTTACGCATCGGCAACACCACGGCGAGTCGCCGTCAGTCCAGTGGTTCGAACTCGCCCAGCCTCCAGGTCTGGTCGAACCATGGTTCGAGCGGACCGTACAGACGGAACAGCGGGAACCAGGACTTGCCGGGGAGTGTCTCGACCCAGTTGGACTCCCTCCCCTCCGGTGCGGTGGGGCCGAAGAACAGGTCGTGCGAGCCGTCGTCGTTGGCGACCAGTTGGCCGGAGTTGCTCGCCACGGCGGGCCAGATCGTCGACGGGACCTGGATCAGCGACCGGGTCTGCGTGTCGTAGACGTCCACGGACCAGAAGTTCTTCGCAGGCGGGTTCGGGTCCACGTGGAGCCGGTAGCTGCGGCCGCCGTCGAGTATCGCGCCTCGCGCGTCGTGCACCGTGTAGGCGTAGGCCGAGCCGGCGCCGGCCCTGGCGCGCGCCATCGCCGGGGTGATGACCGTGGCGATGTAGTGGAACTGGGTGCGGGCGTCGAGCAGCCGGGCGCCGTCGCGCAGGAACTCGTGGCTGCCCCCGACGAAGGCGTTGTTCCACGACCCGTACAGCGAGGCCTGCGGGTCCCGCGGCGCATAGGACAGCGCCCGCGCCATGCCGGCACCGATGCGTGCCGCCTTGTCGAGGATGCCGCGCATCCGTTCGTCCGGGTCGAACGGTCGCCCCTTGACGATCCCGATCGCGGCGAGCTGCCCGGCGCGTTCCGGATCGAGCGCCTCGGCCGGCTCCTCCTGGACGAGCTCGTCGATCTCGAAGAAGAACGACAGGTCGTTCGCGTGCACAGTGTTGAAGCTCTCCTCCACCCAGTTGATCCACTCGTTGGCGCCCGGGGAATCCGCCTCGCTCAGCGGGTAGATGCGCGTCTTCTTCATGTCGGGAACGCCACCGAGCGCGCGCAGGACCACCCAGTTCGTGTAGGTCGGGCTGCGGAGGACGAAGTAGCCGTCCGGCACCTCGCCCGCGTAGCCGGGCGGGAGGAAGAGGTAATTGCCGCCCAGACCGTGGTCGGGCCCCGGGATGCCCATGTCGGTGACGTAGCGGAACCAGAAGTCGTCAACGACGCACATCGAATTGGGTGGCGCCTCGATCACCGTCGGACCCCAGGCCTTCAGGTCGAGGAACGTGGTGCCGTAGGTGGTTTCGGTGTTCGGGGTCAGGGCGAACCCGCGCGAGTTGGCCCGCGGATCCGAATAGCCGATGGTGCGCGGGGAGTCGATGCCTGTTTCGCGGATACCGCGACGGAACGCGACCAGCGATGCGCCGGGCACGCAGTTGAGGAACACGTCGATCCCGCGGATCAGGTCCAGCGCGTCGTAGATCGTCGACACCGACTCGGGCAGCGGGACCCCGTCGAAGAAGTTCAGCTGCCCGAAGGGCGTGTCGACGGTGTCCGGCGAGGAGACGGACTCGATCGCGGCGAGCAGGTCGGCCGATGTCGACACGGATCCGGAATTGCCAATTGTCATTACGCAGCACCTCCAACGAGAACGCGGATGTTGTGCCGCCACGCTATGGGCTCGCTTCGGCTCGCCGCCTCATGCGATCGGGGTGAAGCTGACGAGGCCTGCGGGCGACCGTAGCTCGGCGGCCGGCCCACGCAGGCAAAAAGAACCCCGGTCAGGGTTCCCATCTCTGGGGCCTGACCGGGGCCTGAAGTGGAGCTGCCGGGAATCGAACCCGGGTCCTCCGCCGAATCGCTAGGGCTTCTCCACTGGAAGGCGACCTGCGAATTCGTGAACTCGAAACTGTGTGCACATGAACAGTCATATTGCCTGCACTGCAAAGGTCAACCGTTCAAGAACTCACTATCCCGTGCGTAGAAACCCAGCAGATGCCGAAGCGTTTACGTCCCGTAAACGTCCCCTCGGTGCGCGCCGCTGACTCGCCACGGACGAGCTCATCATCCCCGGCGAATAGCCCGCAACGACAAATAGCCCCCAACCATTCGGAATTTCCGAATGGTTGGGGGCTTTGGTCTATCTACGCCGCGTGACGTCGGAGATACTCAGCCGCTCGATCGGCTGACTCCGGATTATCGCGAAGGAACCCGAGTGCGGTATTGCAGTGCGAGCAGAGCAACTGTCGTACCGACCCTGAGGAGTGGTCATGGTCGACAACCAGCGCGGCTTCAACCCCGCAGATCGCACACTGCGAGTCCTGGTCTTTCACCATCTGGTCATACTCATCGCCACTGAGTCCGTACTTCAACCGAACCCTTTGCCGTCTCTTAGCCTCCGCGGTCGAGCGATTCCTACGGCGAACTGTCATGCATTCAGATCCACGATCGCCACGGCGCACCCGGATCTTGGTCGGTCCACACTCTGAGCACACTGCGGTCTTTGTGGTCGCATCGATATCCGTCAGTCGATGCTTCGGGGTGAATTCCAACATTGTCTGACATCCGTCACGACGCGACTTCTCGTAATGACGCCTGCACATTCCGCGCGCCAGACTGGGGCTTTTGCAGCCCCTCTCGATACACGTAGGCTTACCCATGTTCACCTCTCGCTAGGTGGGCCACGCCCCGGGACTGTTGACGCAGTCGCCGGGGTCTCTACGTCTCCGATTATAGCCCCATTAATCGCCGAAATCTGCTGGTAGAGATGCGATTTCACCCTCACGAAGAGGACGGGGGCTGTTTCGTGCCTAGCTTTAGGCAGGCGTCGCAGTGAGGTACGTGTTCGATGCGCCAGAGATGACGTCGCGGCCCGCGGTCGGGTTCGCCTCCACTGTGATCAGGTCACCGCTAGATATGGTGACCGGCGATGCCGTGGACACGGTGACACTCGTGACGCTGGTACCCGAGTCGACTGTGGCGAGTACCTCGGAGCCATTTCGGACGATCCTCGCTCGGAGCTGACGCGCCGTGTTGATCGCCACCTTGGCATCGAAGTAGTAATCGCCTGCCGTGGGTCGCAGCGCATTGCTCGAGATGACCGTGTCGGGATACCCGGACCGCACCACCCAAGTGGTGAGCAGAGTCCAGACGTTCGCGCCAATGGTCTGACTGGCGCCCGACTTGTCCATGCCCATCGGGACCTCATGGATTGCGGCCACTCCTGGCGTGGGCGCGGAGGCGGAAGCGGCGGCCTTCACCGCGGACACCGTCTCGTTGTCTGCGACAGCAGGAACCGGCGCGGCGGCCGATGCCGTGGCCGGAACCGCAGCGACGGGCGCCGAAGCGGCCACCCCAGGCGTCGGAGCCTGAGCCGCACTCGAGGCTGCCGGAGCGCCGACGTTGCTGCTGCCCGTGGTGGCGATACCAGGGACGGGGGCCTGCGCCGACGCCGCCGCGGACGGAGCAGCGATGGCCGCATCGCTCACCGGCGTTCCGGTCGAGCCGGCACCCGTCGCAGCTGGCACCGCGATGGTCGAGTCCGACGACAGAGTCGGATTCATCGACACCGCCGCAGCCGCAGCAGACGCCCCCACCGACGCAGACCCCGACACAACAGGATCAACAGCATCGACGGCAGCCGCCGCGGACGGGGCCACAATCGCATCAGGCTGAGACGACACTGCCGGCGCCTTCGCGGTCGCCGACGCGGACGCCTTCGGGGCAGACACGAACGCCGACCGGGTGCCATCGAAGACCAGGACTTCGCCCAGGTAGACCTTGAGGACGGGCTCCGTCCCGATGTAGATGGCCTCTACGGCGACGCCGCGAGAGAAGATGCCCGCCACATCAGGCGACCGTCACGGTGGCGACACCCGCAGCGTCCCACGTGATCGTCAGGGTGCCCGCCGTGGTCGACACGTCAGCGCCGAAGTCGACGTACGAGATCAGGGGGCGGGTGGCATCGGTGCCGGGGGTGGCGTCGTAGACGACCGCGTACCGGGCGGTGAGGGTGGAGCCAGCCCACGACACATCGCCGCCATCGAGGGCGATCACGTTGGTGCCGCCCGTGTAGGTGGCGGTCGCGCCGGTGAGGGTGACGCCGCCTGCGGTGTAGCCGGTGCCGGTGATCTCGTTGGTGACGCTGGACTTGTACTGGTGTGTGTCCTGGTCGGGAGAGTAGGCCGACGTGCACAGCATCACCTTGATGGTGTCGGTGTCCCAGTCGATTTCCTTGTTGAACGCGGACAGGAATGCCTTGCCGTAGTACTTCGAGGTGACAGCCATGGGGGCTCCTTAGAAATGCGAAAGCCCGCCGTGTCGGTACGGCGGGCTTGGAAGTTGAGGTTGGGGGTTAGTCGGGGACGACTAGGTACGCGGTTTCCGGGTCCGGGGTCACCAGCGCCGCGTAGTCAGACACGGTGATCCGCTGCGACCGGGAGATTCCGCCGCCGTTGCGTACGAACCCCTCCGTCGTAGCGGGCGGTGGTGCTGCGGCATCGATCAGCGGCCACAGCAGGACCGGCGTCGGCGAGTCGG